>JBFLXM010000048.1:0-176110 GCA_040757175.1 Thermodesulfobacteriota bacterium | reverse complement strand
AGCCCCCTGGAACCGCAGCCGCAATCCGACTCGCCGAGCAGCGGCGCGTAGTGGTAAAGCTTTGTTCACAAGGCTTAACCTATTAATAAACCAAAACTATTTTTTTGCAACTGTCGAAGATGAGTCACAGCGAGCCACGGCATTTAAAGTTAAATTTTGCGGTATCACCAGGCGGTTTACCGATTATCAGACAGCCCAGGCGTTCTTGGGAGGCCTCCGAGCCCAAAAGGGCGGCCTGTCCGCCCATCCCTTTGACCCCCGGGATTACCAGATAAAGGAAAAGCCCCTGGCCTTCCAGGTCCTCAGCGCAAAATGGCTGGAAATCAAGCGGCAGAGGGTTAAGCCCAAGTCCTTTGGAAACCTGAGAAATTATATGGCACGGGCAAATGCCTGTTGGGGGGATGCAAACGTTAAGAATATTGGTTATGCGGAAATTGAGGACTTTCTGTTAATTCAGTCCGATGTTTCCCCCAAAACCCGGGCCAATATCCGCTCTGCCTTGAACGATTTCTGGTCTTGGCTGGTGAAACGCCAGGTCATCAGTCACGCCGAGCTCCCGGACTTTCCGGAGTGCCCCTTTGAACTCGGCTGGCGCAAGATCGTGGATAAAGATACCCAGGCTGCGATTCTCTCAGAGGTGGCCCGAATCGCTCCGGGACGGGTCTGGATCGGGATCAAGTTGCTTTGCGAGTATCCGGCGATCCGCCCTGGTGAATTATTACGGCTGAAGGAGGAGGATATTCTCCTGGAGCAAGGCGTCCTGGTCTTTCCCACCCCCAAGGAAAAACACCCCAAACTGGTCCCGCTCTTTGACGATGACCTCGAAATGCTCAGGGGAATGCTTCCGGCGCTTCCTTCCCTGCCCTTCTTCCGGCATCTGCGGGGCGGGAAGGGTTTTTCTGCTGGAGCTGCTTTCGGGGAGAAATATTTATATAAGTGGTGGAAACGAGCTTGCGCCAACCTAGGGATTGAAGGAGTGGACCTATACGGAGGCACTCGCCATTCATCCACCGCTGCGGCCCGGTCAGCTCTCACCTATGAGGAAGTCAAGACCCTGACCGGCCACAGCACCAATGCCGCTTTTGAAAGATATTTCCACCGGGACCTTGAGTATGTCCGCCAGGTCCAGGCAAAATTAAAAGGAAAGGTCCTGCCCTTCTCAGGGTCAAAACAGGGTCAGGGTCAAAAATAGTTTGCTAACTTCTTTAAATATAGTATATTTTTAATCGGGCATCGGGTTCGACTCCCGCCGCCTCCACCAAATTAATCTCAGGTTTTATGGGCCTTTCCGGGTTTCAGGAGGGCCTTTTTTATCGTCCCCGGATCGTCCCCAAGAGGAAGAAATGACCCTGGATCACGATTGGCTCTGCCTCCGCATCGTGGAAGACAGCCGGGACGCCATCATCTTTGCGGACCCGGAAGGCCGCATCCGCCTCTGGAACCGAGGCGCGGAGGTCATGTTCGGCTTCCCGGTCGCTGAGGCCCTGGGCCAGCCCTTGGATATTATTATCCCCGAGAACCTCCGGGCCCGGCACGCCGAGGGTTACCGCCGGGTCATGGCCTCCGGCAGTACCAAATACGCCCAGGACCTCCTGGCTGTCCCCGCCTTACGCCGGGACGGGTCCCGAATTTCCATTGAGTTCACCATTGTCCCGATAGGGGACAAGACGGGCGGGATTCTGGGCGTGGGGGCCATCATCCGGGAGGTCACCGCCCGCCGGCAGCGGGACAAAGATTTGCAGGAACGCCTGGCTGTCCTGGAGGCGGAGGTGAAAAAGGCAAAGTAGCCTTTTCTCTCTCCTGCTTACCGGGGAATTCCTGATTCCTGGGTATCAATCCGCTTGACGTTACTTCGGACTCTTTTACACCTCACTCAATAGGTTGCTCAAGGCCTGGGACTGCCACCATAGAGGCCGCTTCCCGGAGCCGTTTTCCCAACCCCCCAGCCCTCAAGGCTTCTTACCCTGGTAAAGAAGTAACTTATGTGGCATTTTTACTCATAATCCATAACACCTTGTATTCCCCATAAATTAATCCTGCCGCTGCCAGAAATTACGCATTCCGCGGTTAGCGTTTCCTCCCCCCCCACGGGCAAATTGCATGTGATTTACTGCACTTATTCTTCCCCCTCGCCGGGCATAGGCATTGCATACCAAATTTCTATGATCAGAAGTGTGGGAGGGCGTTTCTAACCCTTAGCAGCATCATAGGTGCAGCGATGGCGGAAAAGTGTGGCAGGCTGTTGATTGCCGAGCGCGGCTGCGAGCTGGCCCAGGGCCTGTCCTCCTGGATGACGGAGCAGGGCCACCAATGCAAGACCGTGGACAATATCAAAGACGTGCTCATGACCCTCCAGAATGAAAAGATCAACGTCTTGGTAATGGACGTGCACCTCCCGGAAGATATGGGTTACGAGGCCATCTCCATTATCAAAGGGCTGCACCGGAAATTGCCCATCATTATTACCGCCGATGAAAACAACCCGGAACAGGAAAGCCGGATCCGTCAGAAAGGAATCTTCTATTATCACGTGAATTCGTTTGGCCTGGATGAACTCATCTTAGCAATCTCCAACGCCTTGGTGCGCGCCGCGCAATAATGCCAAAGGGGAGTTCGATGCAATTACAAGAGAAACTGACGGCAAGGGAATTCGTAGTCCTAGCGGAGATGGAGCCGCCCAAAGGCACGGACACGGTGGCCATGATCGCCAACGCCTGGGCGGTGAAGGGGAAAGTGGACGCGTATGTGATCCCGGAGATGAGCAACGCGGTGATGAAGATGAGTTCCCTGGGCGGCGCCCTGCTCTTGCAGAGCCGGGGTCTGGAAACGGTGCTGCAGGTCTGTTGCCGGGACCGCAACCGCCTGGCCATCCAGGGCGATCTCCTGGCGGCCCAGGCCTTGGGGGTGCCCAACGTCATGGCGGTGGCCGGGGAGGAAATCACCCATGGGGATCATCACAAGGCCCGGCCCGTGAACGACCTGGAACTCCTGGAACTGCTGGGGGCCATCCAGACCCTGCAATCCGGCCGGGATCTGGCCGGCATAGATCTCCAGGGCGCTCCCAGTTTTCTGGTGGGCTCCACTATGAAAGTGACCCCCCGGGGCGAGCTGTGGGACCAGGAACTGGCGTCCATGGATCAAAAGATGGCCGCGGGCGCCGGCTTTTTTGTCACCCAACCCATTTTTGACCCCGGGGCCCTGGCCAAACTCCAGGAAAGCCTGGAAGCACGCCAGGCCGCGGTCATCCCCACGGTGCTGCTCCTCAAGTCCGTGGGCATGGCCAAGTACATCAACCGGCACATAGATATACAGATTCCTGAGGAGTTTATCAACCGTATCCAGAAAGCGCCGGACCGGGTCCGGGAGTGCGTGCAAATAGCCGCGGAACTGGTGGCCGAGTTCAAAAAACAGGGCTGCCGGGGCGTGAATATCTCCACTATCGGCTGGGAAGACAAACTCCCGGCGATCCTGGCGGCAGCCGGGGTCTGAGCACCGCTTACAGGGACGAAGATATGCCCAAAGAAAAAGAAAAAAAGGCCAAGGAAAAATCCCCCCAGGGCGGCAACGGCAAGGGTGCGGCTGCTCCCATGGGCGCGGTGATGGTGGTGGGCGGCGGCGTGGCCGGCATCCAGGCCTCCCTGGATCTGGCCAACTCCGGGTTTTACGTGCATCTGGTGGAGGCCAAGCCGGCCATCGGCGGGGTCATGGCCCAGTTGGACAAGACCTTTCCCACCAACGACTGTTCCATGTGCATTATTTCGCCCAAGCTGGTGGAATGCGGGCGCCATCTAAATATCAAGATCCACACCTTGACGGAGGTGAAGGGCCTCAGCGGGGAGCCGGGGAACTTGACGGTGACCCTGGAGAAGGAGCCCCGCTACATCGATCCCGCCAAGTGCACCGGCTGCGGGGAATGCGCCAACGCCTGCCCGGTGGTCATGCCCGACGAGTTCAACATGGGCCTGGCCGACTGGCACGCGGCCTACCGCCTCTATCCCCAGGCCATCCCCGCGGCCTTCGGCATCAAAAAGCTGGACCGGGCCCCCTGCACGCTGACCTGCCCCGCGGAGATCAACGTCCAGGGATATGTCCAGCTTATCAAGATGGGCAAGAACGAAGAGGCGGTGAAGCTCATCATGGAGCGCCTGCCCCTGCCCGGGGTCTTGGGGCGGATCTGCCCCCACCCCTGCGAATCCAAGTGCCGCCGGGCGGAAATGGACGAGGCGGTCTCCATCTGCTCCTTGAAGCGCTTCGCCGCGGACCAGGTGGATTTGATGAGCTTCTCCCCGCCCCTGGTGGAGGCGAGGCCCGAGAAGATCGCCATCGTCGGCTCCGGGCCCGCGGGACTGAGCTGCGCCTACCAACTGGCCCTCAAGGGCTACCGCCCGGTCATCTTCGAGGCCCTGCCCCAGGCCGGGGGCATGCTCCGGGTGGGGATTCCCGACTACCGCCTGCCCAAAAACGTTTTGGATAAAGAAATCGACAACATCCTCCGTCTGGGGGTGGAACTGAAGACCAACACCGCGCTGGGCCGGGATTTCACCCTGGACGGGCTCTTTAAGGAAGGCTACCAGGCCGTCTTCCTGGGCATCGGCTGCCACGTGGGCAAACCACTGGGGATTCCCGGGGAGAGCGCTCCGGGCGTGGTCCAGGGCGTGGATCTCTTAAGAAGGCACAGCCTGGGCGAGCCCCAGGAGATCGGCAAGAGCCTGGCGGTCATCGGCGGCGGCAACGTGGCCATTGACGTGGCCTGCACCGCGCGGCGGCTGGGCGCCGACGTCACCATCGTCTACCGCCGCTCCCGGGAGGAGATGCCCGCGTTCGCGCATGAAGTGGAGCAGGCCCTCTGCGAAGGCGTGAAGATCATCTATCTGGCCGCGCCCCTGGAAGTGGTGGTGGGCGCGGAGGGCAAGGCCATCGGCCTCATCTGCCAGAAGATGGAACTGGGCGAGCCCGACGCCTCGGGCCGCCGCAAACCCGTGCCCATCCCCAACGCCACCTTCGAGCTGCCCGTGGACATGATCGTCCCGGCCATCGGCCAGGAAGCGGCCCAGGGGCCCTTGCAGGATTGCGGCCTCAATCTTTCCCGCTGGGGCACCATCGAAGTGGACGAAACGACTTACCAGACCTCCCGGCCCGGGGTCTTTGCCGCGGGCGACGTACACACCGGCCCCTGGATCGCCATTGAGGCGGTGGGGGGCGGCATCGAGGCCGCGGAATCCATGGACCGCTATCTTCAGGGCCTGGACCTGAAAGAAGGCCGCACCGGAGGGGAGGAGGCTCACCAGCGCTGGGCCGAGATCCCCAAGGACGAGGAGGGCCAATTGCGGGAGGTCATGCCCACCCTGCCGCCGGAGTATTCCTGCGCCTGTTTTGAGGAAATCGCCAAGGGTTTTACCCCGGAACAGGCCCAGCGGGAAGCGGGCCGCTGCCTCAACTGCGGGGTCTGCTCCGAGTGCATGCAGTGTGTGATCGCCTGCCAGGCCGGGGCCGTGGACCATAGCCAGAAGCCCCGGGTGGAAGAGGTCAAAGTGGGCGCGGTCATCATGTCTCCGGGCTTTCAGACCTTCGATCCCGGGAAATATGCTTCATACCAGTATGCCAGGTTCCCCAATGTGGTCACCTCGCTCGAGTTCGAGCGCATCCTTTCCGCGTCCGGGCCCTTTGGCGGCCACCTGGTGCGGCCTTCGGACCATAAAGAGCCTCAAAAGATCGCCTGGCTGCAGTGTGTGGGCTCCCGGGACGTGAAGCACCACTCTTATTGCTCTTCCGTGTGCTGCATGTACGCCATCAAAGAGGCGGTGATCGCCAAGGAACATGCGCCTTACGACCTGGACGCGGCCATCTTTTTCATGGACATGCGCACCTTTGGGAAAGATTTTGAGCAGTATTACAACCGGGCTAAAGATGAAAGCGGGGTCCGGTTCATCCGCTCCCGCATCCATACCATCGACCCTGCGCCGGAAGACAATCTGTGCATCACCTATACGGACGAAAGCGGCGAAAAGAAGAGCGAAATCTTCGATATGGTGGTCCTGTCCGTGGCCATGGAGGTGAGCCCCGGGGCCAAACAGTTGGCCCAGACCCTGGAGGTGCAGGTCAACCGCCACGATTTCGTGGATACCGCGCCCTTCACCCCCGTGTCCGCGTCCCGGCCCGGTATCTACGCCTGCGGGGCCATGCAGGGTCCCAAGGACATCCCGGAATCGGTGATGCAGTCCTCCGCGGCCGCGGGCGCGGTGAGCGCCACCCTGGGCCAGGCCCGCTGGACCCAAACCAAGATCCGGGTAGCGCCGCCGGAGAAAAAGTTGGGCCCCGAGGACCAGCCCCGCATCGGCGTCTTTGTCTGCAACTGCGGCATCAACATCGGCGGCATCATCGATGTGCCGGGGCTCCGGGACTACGCGGCCACGCTCCCCAACGTGGTCTACGTGGCCGACAACCTCTTCACCTGCTCCCAGGACACCCAGGTGCAGATGACCAAGATCATCGAGGAAGAGAATCTCAACCGGGTGGTGGTGGCCGCGTGCACCCCCATTACCCATGAGGCCCTGTTCCGGGAGACCATGATCGACGCGGGCTTAAATAAATACCTCTTCGAGATGGCCAACATCCGTAACCAGGACTCCTGGGTGCACATGAAGGAGCCGGACAAGGCCACGGACAAGGCCAGGGACCTGGTGCGCATGGCCGTGGCCCGGGCTTCTCTTCTGAAGCCCCTGGCTGAAAAGCCCCTGACCATCAACCAGCGGGCCTTGGTCATCGGCGGCGGCATCGCCGGCCTGAACGCGGCCCTGAACCTGGCGGACCAGGGTTTTGAGACCATCGTCCTGGAGAAGGAAGACCGGCTGGGAGGCAACGCCTGGAAGATCCACCACACCATCGAAGGCCGGGACGTCCATGCCTACCTGGAGGAACTCATCGGCCAGGTCAAGGCCCACGGCAAGATCCAGGTCCTCACCGGGGCCCTGGTGGTGGGCTTCAGCGGCTATAAAGGCAACTTCACCACGGAAGTGCTGGTGGGGCCGGCCATGTATGAACGCAAAATCGACCACGGCGTCACCGTGGTGGCCACCGGGGCCCAGGAATACCGGCCCAAGGAGTTCGGTTACGGCGAGCACCACCGGGTGCTGACCCAGTTGGAATTGGGGGAATTGCTCCACCAGAGCCCCGGGGAAGCGGGCCAGTGGCAGCGGGTGGCGATGATCCAGTGCGTGGGTTCCCGCAATGAGGAGAATCCCAACTGCAGCCGCATCTGCTGCCAGGGCGCGGTGAAATACGCGCTCAAACTGAAGGAACTCAATCCCGAGCTGGAGGTGATGACCCTCTACCGGGATATGCGCACTTACGGCTTCCTGGAGGATTACTACCGGGAGGCCCGGGAAAAGGGGGTGATGTTCTCCCGCTACAAACATGAAGAGCCGCCCCAGGTGGTAAACGAGGGGGGCAAATTGAGCGTCACCTTCGTGGACCACGTGCTGGAGAGGCCCATCAAGATGCCGGTGGACGCGGTGATCCTGAGCGCCGCGGCCCTGCCCAACGACACCGAGGAACTGGCCTCCCTGCTCAAGATCCCCAGGAACGCCGCGGGGTTCTTCATCGAGGCCCACGCCAAGCTGCGGCCCGTGGACTTCGCCTCGGAGGGCATCTTCCTCTGCGGCATGGCCCATTCGCCCAAGCTCATCAGCGAGTCCATCGCCCAGGCCATGGCCGCGGCCTCCCGGGCCGGGGCCTTCCTGGCGGACACCCGGCAGACCATCAGCGGCGTCACCGCGCACGTGGAACCGGACCGCTGCGCCGCCTGCCTGGTCTGCGTCCGCAGTTGCCCGTATAACGTGCCCCAGATCAACGCGGACAACGTTTCCGAGATTAACCCGGCCCTGTGCCAGGGTTGCGGCACCTGCGCCTCGGAGTGCCCGGCCAAGGTGATCCAGGTGGCCCATTTTGAGGACGACCAGCTCGAGGCCAAGATTAAAACCTTATTCTGAGGAGTGGAGAATGGATAACTTTGAGCCGAAGATCGTTGGATTCTGCTGCCACTACTGAGCTTACAGCGCTGCGGACCTGGCAGGTTCGATGCGGCTGCAATACCCCACCAACGTCCGGATCATCGAGGTCCCCTGCACCGGCAAGGTGGACATCATTCACCTGCTCCTGGCCTTTGAGCAGGGCGCGGATGGGGTCATTGTCGTGGGCTGTATGGAAGGGGATTGCCACTATATGGCGGGCAATCTCTACGCCAAGAAAAGGGTGCAGCGGGTCAAAGAAATCCTGGACCGGGTGGGTCTCGGCGGCGAGCGGGTAGGGATGTACAACCTCTCCTCCGGTATGGGGGGGAGATTCGCGGAGATTGTCCGGGAAATGACCAACAAGATTATGGAATTGGGGCCTAGCCCCATCAGATTCGCCAAGGGCACGGCCGTTAGGGCCGCCGGGGAGGTAGCCGCATGATCAAGGCCATACCAAAACCTATGGAAGAAATCATCAACTACGTCCAGGATTGCACGAAGCTGTTGATCGCCGGCTGTGACGGCTGCGTCACCGTCTGCGAAGCCGGCGGCCTGAAAGAGGCCAAGGTGCTGGCCGCGGCCCTGCGACTTTACTTCACTCAGGGCGGCAGACAGGCCCAGGTGGATGAAACCAGCCTCACCCGCCAGTGCGAGAAAGAATATCTGGCCCAGCTTTCAGACCGCATCGACCAGTACGATGCGGTGGTGTCCCTGGCCTGCGGGGTGGGGATCCAGCACCTGGCGGAGATTTATGACAAGAAAGTGGTCTACCCGGGGGTGGACACCTGCTTCCTGGGCGTCAATGAAGAGCGGGGCTTGTACTCGGAGCGCTGCCAGGCCTGCGGCCGCTGCATTCTGGCGGAGACCGGCGGCGTCTGTCCCATCGCCCGCTGCTCCAAACGCATGTTGAACGGCCCCTGCGGCGGCTCGGAAGGGGGCAAATGCGAGGTGAGCAAGGACACCCCCTGCGGCTGGGAGTTGATCTACGAGCGGCTGAAAACCCTGGGCCAGTTGGACCGTTTTGAGACGCCCACCGTGCCCAAGGACTGGACCACTTCCCGGGATGGCGGACCCCGCAAGATCGTGAGAGAGGATTTACGGATATGAGCGCTGAGACCCCGAGCAAACTCCAGAAAATGATTAACGCGGGCCACCTGGCCGTGACCTCGGAGGTGGGGCCGCCCCGGAGCGCCGACGGCGCGGTGATCGAACATAAGGCGAACCTGATCAAGGACTATGTGGACGCCATCAACGTCACCGACAACCAGACGTCCGTGTGCCGCCTGTGCAGTCTGGCCGCGTGCATCCGCATCAAGCAGATGGGCCTGGAGCCGGTCTTGCAGATGGTGACCCGGGACCGGAACCGCATCGCCATGCAGAGCGATATCCTGGGGGCCGCGTCCTTTGGGATCAACAACATCCTCTGCCTCACCGGCGACCACCAACACTTCGGGGATCATTCCAGTTGCGCCAACGTCTTCGACCTGGACTCCACCCAACTGGCCCTGACGGTGAGGATGATGCGGGACGAAGGCAAGCTCCTGGGGGGCCATGAGTTTGGGGTGAAGCCCCAGATGTACATCGGCGCCGCGGCCAATCCCTTCGCCGGGCCCAACGTGGGCTTACGCGTGGCCCGGCTGGCCAAAAAAGTGGCCGCGGGGGTCCAGTTCGTGCAGACCCAGTGCATCTATAACATGGACACCTTCAAGACCTTCATGAAGATGATGGTGGACCGGGGGCTCCATGAAAAGGTGGCCATCCTCGCGGGGATCACCCCCATGAAAAACGTGGGTATGGCCAAGTATATGAAAAACCGGGTGCCGGGGATCGACGTCCCCGATGCCATCGTCCAACGCATGGCGGGCGTGCCCAAGGAGAAGCAGGCCGAGGAAGGCATCAACCTGGCCATCGAGCAGATGGAAGAGTTGAAGGGAGTGGAAGGGGTCCGGGGCTTCCACATCATGGCCATTGAGTGGGAAGAGAAGGTCCCGGAAATGGTGCAAAGGATCGGCTTATATCCCCGGCCGCAACTCGCCGCTTAGGCGGGCGGACCGGGCGCTTGTCTCCCAGGACAAAACAGCAGAATTAGTATCTCATTCCATGCCTTGTAAATTATGATTCACAAGTTCATGGGGAGATGGGATAATGGAAAGGGGAAAGATCATGTCTGCAAAATATGTGCTCATTGTTGATGATGATCCTGATCTGGTGGAAACCGTATCCATGATCTTGGAAAGCAAGGGCTATGAGGTGGGAAAGGCCTATGACGGCATCGAGGGCGAGGAAGCCGTCAAAAAGCGCCGGCCGGACGTCCTGGTGCTGGACGTGATGATGCCCCGGAAAAACGGCTACCAACTCTGTAAGGAATTGAAAGCCAATCAGGCCACCAAGGGCATCCCGGTGGTGCTGCTCACCGCGGTGGGGGAAGCCGTGCCCACCACGACATACAGCCACGCGGAAGGCATGGCCGTGGAAGCCGAAGATTTCATTCCCAAACCCGTAGACGCGGCCACCTTGGTGGAGGCAGTGGAAAGATTACTTTAACCTGCTTGTCTTCAATGCGGCTGGCATGTACCTGACGACCCTTGAACCAGGCACTCAAAAGGATCAAAGTCGGGGGCCTTAAAATCCAGGAGGAGGGCGCCTGCGTGGTGTCCTCCTCCCCCATGGGGGAGAACTGTTTAAGCACTGATATTTGCGCCCCCCTGGCCCAGAAAAAGATTAACCTCAGCTTCTTTACCCATCTTTCGGGGGATCGCCAGGTTATTTGCACGGCTGACAAGATGGGGGAAGAGACCTTTACCCTGGTCAAGCGCCGCGCGGGTCCCAGGAGTACGCTGCAATTGCAGCGGGGCACCGCCATTGTCGCAGTCTATCCCCACGAGAAGCGCCCGGAAATTCTAGGCACCTTTATCCGCAGTCTGGCCCGGGCCCGGGTAATCCTCCACGGCCTGGCCAGTTCTCCTTCCGCCATTTCGGTGGTCTTGTCATCCCGTAGAGTGAAAACGGCGGTGGAGCAAATTTTCGAGCATTTTCATTTTCCCGCTTTCGCGTCTCCCCGGGATTTTTTTGAGGCCCAGCCCCCGCCGGCAGAATTGGTGCAACAAGTGGTGGCCACCTACCAGGAGAAAGTCATTAAGGTCTACTGGATTGTCCCCCAGATGGACCTGGACCTCTGGGGGGGCCAGGTCTCTTCCACGGCCATTCTGGAAGGATTCGCCCAGGCGCTCATTGAATTCGGGGAGTTGGGGCTGAAGATACCTTTTCTGGTGGCCAGCCCGGGCTTGGGAGGCAAGGATTTTTTGCTGTCCTTCAGCACCTTCCGGGAACCGACTGCAGGGGACCAGGGACCGGCGGTGCGGCGCATTTTGCAGCGGCACCTCCCGGAAATCAGGCCCATGCGGCTCACCCCCGTGGCCGGAGTTTTTCTCCATGGCCCCCATTTCGGAGACCGCTACGGGGTGGTGGACACCTTTTTGGAGGCCCTGGGGAGGGCCCGGGTGTCGCTGCTGGCTCTGAGTTGCACGGTGTCTTCCATCTCCGGGGTCCTCAAACAGCAGGAATTGGACGCGGCCATGCAGGTCCTGTCAGAGACCTTTGAGACGCCCCTTCCCTTGACCGGGCCCAGGCCCCGAAAACCTGTGATCGTCCCCTGAGCGGACCCGGAAGGAACAGGCCATGAAATCGAGGCAAAGCAAGATGCCAAGCGGATCGGGAACCCGCCGGGGTTCAGCCTCTCTCCTGCCGGGGGAGGCATTTCTGCCCCTGCTGGAAGATTATCCCTATGCCGTCTTAATCACCGATCCGCGGAAAAAGGTGGTCTACTTAAACCGGGCCGCGACCAGCCTTTTCGGGGAAGCCCTGGGGATCGGGGACCCTTGCCCTATCTGCTCCCAGTTGACGGGAATGCCCCTGAGCTTAGACGGCAAAGTGCGACATGAACGTTGTCTGCAATACGGAGAAGGCCTGAAAGACGCGCCCCTTCTCCTGCAGGCCGGTTGGGCCACCTCCGCGCCTTTGTCGGTGACCGCCAGCCCCATCCGCGGCCCGGGGGGCAAGCCCGGGGGCTGTTTCGTGATGCTCCGGGAGGTGCAACAGGATCTGCAGGCCCATCCGGTAGTGCAACTGCAACTGGCCACCTTATCCAGTATCCTGGAAAATTTCCCCATGCCCTTTTTCATGGTGGACCCGGAACTGCGGGTCACCCATATCAACGAACTCATGGAAAAGCTCACCGGTTACAGCCGCAGCGAGGTGGTGGGCCGGATGAGCTGCGGCGCCATGCTCAACACCGTGCAATGCAACACCTCCGAATGCGTCTTGAAGCAGGTCATGGAACAGAAAAGACCGCTATCCGGGTTGCGGCGGGTGGTTTGGGACCGCCAGGGGAACGAAATTCAGGTGAATGTTTCCGCGTCCATCATCACCGACCCCGCAGGGCGGGTCATCGGCGGGTTTGAGGCCCTCCGGGATATCACCCCCATCGTGGAAGCGGAAAAAAAGATTGAACTCCTCACGGAGCTGACCCAGGAAGGCATCCTGATGGTGGACGAGAACCACCGCATCATCTTCGCCAACTCCCGGATGGGGGAAATCACCGGGCGGACCAAGCAGGAGCTTATCGGCCTGTATCTGGCTGATGTACTTACGCCCCAGCATGTCCAGCGGGTGGAGGACCTGACCCGGATGCTGGCGGAGGGCCTCCAGGAAGAATCACAATTCTGCAGTTCCCTGGAGCAGCCATTGGGGGGCGAGGATGGGGGCCGCCATTTCGAAACCTGCATGCGGGCCGCCAAAATCGGCAAAAATACCCTTACTTGCATCTACCTCCGGGACATCACCGGCCGCATCAAGATCCACGACCAACTGCAAAAGACCAATGTCTTTCTGAATAACATCATCCGCAGTTCCTTCGACGGCATCGTGGTCATTGACACCAAGGGCGATCCCTTGATCTTCAGCAAGGGCGCGGAACGCATCCTGGGTTATAAGGCCGAGGAGGTCATCGCCGACCCCAGGGTGTTCCGCACCTTTTACCCCGTGGACTTGGCCCGGGAGATGATGCGCCGTATGCGCAGCGATGAATACGGCCCCCCGGGCACCCTGGAAACCACCCAGATTACCTTTATCAATAAGGATGGGGAGGAGGTGCCCGTTAATTTTTCCGCATCCATAGTCCGGGAGGGAGACCGGGAAATGGGCAGTGTCGGCATCTTCTCCGACCTGCGGGAACACCGGCGCATGGCCAAGAAGCTGGAAGAAAGCCAGGCCCAGCTCCTGCAGGCGGAAAAGATCGCCTCCCTGGGCCGGTTGGCCGCAGGCGTGGCCCACGAGATCAACAATCCTTTGGCGGGTATTCTCATCTATGCCGAAATCCTGAAGCGGGATCTGCAGGAGAACGCCCAGGTCAGGGAAAACCTCGAGGTGATCATCGGCCAGACGGTGCGCTGCCAGCAGATCGTCACCCGCCTTTTGGAATTCAGCCGGCAATCCCTGGGTGAGAGAACGCTTTTCGACCTGAACGAAATCGCCGGCCGTTGCGTGGATTTGATCAAGCACCAGTCCCTGTTTCACAACATCGAGATCCAGCAGGACTTGGACCCGGAGTTGCCGCAGATCATCGGCGACCCGGGACAACTGCAGCAGGTCATCACCAATCTGCTGCTCAATGCCGCGGACGCCATGAACGGCCGGGGTAAGATACACCTCTCCAGCCGCCCCGCCGCGGGTGGGGGCGTGGTTTTGACCTTTGGGGACACGGGCCCGGGTATTCCCCAGGATATCAAAGGCAAAATCTTTGAGCCTTTCTTTACCACCAAGCCACCGGGCAAAGGCACAGGCTTGGGGCTGTCCATTGTCTATGGAGTATTGCAGCGCCATGGAGGCACCATCGAAGTGGACAGCGCGCCCGGGGGCGGCACCATTTTCACCGTCAGACTCCCCCTGGATTCTTCGGAACAGCGGGAAATGCCTTTTGAGATGTCGGAGAATTAAAAGGGGAAGAGGTTGAAAGGGGAAAAGTAAAAGAAAAGCTGTCTGGGGAGTATTTCCCTTTTCCCCTCTTCCCCTTTTTCCCCAATTAAATACAGAATCACTCTCACTGGGCTCTTTATTGAGGAAATCGGGCCATGGACGAACAGGCCACTGTTCTGGTGGTGGACGATGAAAAGGTGATCCGGGACGGCTGCACCTTGCTGTTGCAGCCCGAGGGCTACTTGGTGGCCACCGCGGCCAGCGGCCGGGAGGCCCTGGACCTGATGGGCGCTCAGCCGGTGAATGTGGTTCTCTGTGACTTGAAGATGCCGGTGATGGGGGCCCTGGAGGTCCTGGAGGAAGCCGGCAGCCTCTACCCGGATGTGCCCATCATCATCATCACCGGCCACGGCACCGTGGCCGACGCCGTGGAATGCATGAAAAAAGGGGCGTATGATTTTGTCACCAAGCCCTTCCGGGTCGATCACCTGACCCTGGCCATTAAAAGGGCCCTGGAAAAGCAGCGACTGGAGCGGGAGACCGTGCGGCTCCAGGAGGAGGCGGCCCGCAACCTTTATACCCTGGCCATGGAACAGAGCCGGATGCATACCATCGTCAATTGCATGGCCGATGGAGTGCTTGTCACCAACCGCAACCAGGAGGTGGTGCTCTGCAACCCCACCTTCATGCAGCTCCTGGGTCTGTCCGGGCCTTTGCCCCAACCCAGCCCCCTGGCGGCCTGTCTGGACGAACAGTCTTTCCTGAAAGCGATTGCGGAGTTGTGCGCCCAGGCCGAGACCGAGCCGGCCAAGTGCCTGTCCCAGGAAATCTGCCGGGGCCGGGTCCACCTCCGGGCCATGTCCGCCCCCTTTTTCGGACCGGACGAGAAAATGCTGGGCACGGTGACCGTTTTCCATGATGTCACGGCCTTTAAAGAGCTGGAGGCCATGAAGAATGAGTTCGTGCACATGGTGTCCCATGAGTTGCGTTCCCCCATGACCGCCATTAAATTACAGCATGAAGTGATCCTGGAGGGCCTGGCCGGGGAGGTGACCGACAAACAGCGGGAACTCCTGAGCCGGGCCCAGGTCAAGATCCAGGGATTGATAGAGCTGATCAATGAATCCCTGGACATTGCCAAGATCGAAGCAGGCTACCGCCAGTTGGAACTGCTGCCCCTGCAAATGGGCGAGGTGCTCCGGGAGGTGGTGGAACTCCTGCGGGTCAAGGCGGAGGACCAGAAAATCACCCTAAATCTGTCCGTTCCTTCAGACCTGCCGCTGGTCCGGGTGGACCGCCGCAGCATGGAGGAGGTCTTCATCAACCTGGTGAGCAACGCCATCAATTATTCCCCGGATGGCGGCGCGATCACCATCTCCGGGTTCTCCCACGGGGAATACGTGGAAGTGCGGGTGGCGGATACCGGCATCGGCATCGAGCCGGAGGAGATTTCCAAGATTTTCGATAAATTCTACCGGGTGAAGCATCCCCGCACCCGGCAGGTCATCGGCACCGGCCTGGGCCTGGCCCTGGTCAAGGGGATCGTGGACGCCCACCGGGGGACCGTGGAAGTGGAGAGCCGGTTGGGAGTGGGCAGCACTTTCCGGGTTTTGCTGCCCAGATAGTGTCATGGTGTCAGAATTATCCGAATGGTTAGGCTAGACAGAGGCAAGGCTGGAGAGCATGGAACGGCTCGACCTCACCCGTAAGATCCTGATAGTGGATGACGAACCCGCGATTCGCACGGGTATCGCCCAGGTGTTGGAGAAACAGAAAATCGCCGCGGCCACCGCGGCTGACGGCCGGGAGGCCCTGGGTCTCCTGGCCCGCCAGCCCGCGGGTATTGTCCTCCTGGATATCAAACTGCCGGATATGGATGGGGTGGACTTGCTCAAGATCATCCGCCGGGAATATCCGGAAACCGAAGTGATCATGATTACCGGCTATCCCACCATTCAGAGCGCGGTGGAGTGCATCAAGCACGGGGCCCTGGATTACCTGGTGAAGCCTTTTCGGGTAGATGAATTGGAGGTCCTGATCGAGAAGGCCCAGGACCTGTTGTCCCAGAGACATGCCCCTCTCTCCCCGGAAGAGAGCCGGGAGCAGGGGATTGATTTCATTGTCGGCCAGAGCCCGGCCATGCAGAAGGTCTTCGCCAAGATCCGCCGGGCCGCGCCCAGCGACAGCACCGTGCTCCTCACCGGGGAGTCCGGCACCGGCAAAGAACTGGCGGCCCGGGCCATTCATAACCTCAGTCCCCGCCGGGATAAGGAATTCGTGCCGGTGGACTGCTCCGCCCTGGTGGAGACCCTGCTGGAGAGCGAACTCTTCGGGCACGTCAAGGGTTCCTTTACCGGCGCCCACCAGACCAAGCACGGCTTGTTTGAACTGGCCAACCACGGGACCTTCTTCTTTGACGAAATCACCAACCTCAGCCTCAACATCCAGGCCAAGCTCCTCAGGGTGATCCAGGAACGGGAATTCATGAAGGTGGGGAGCCAGAAACGCATCAAACTGGACATTCGCATCATCGCCTCCTCCAACCGGGACCTGCAGGACGCCATCAAGGCCGGCGCCTTCCGGGAGGACCTCTTCTACCGCCTCAGCGTCATCCCCATCCATTTGCCGCCGCTCCGGGAACGCACCGGGGATATCCCCCTGCTGGTGGAGCATTTCCTGGAAAAATACCGGCAGCGGGGCAACCGGGAGATCACCGGGGTCTCCAGCCAGGCCCTGAAGATGCTGTGCGCCTATTCCTGGCCGGGCAACGTCCGGGAACTGGAACACACCATCGAGCGCATCGTCATCCTGGAAGACGGGGATTTTATCCAGCCGGAGCACCTGCCCAGCTTTATCTCCCAGCGGCAGAGCGAATTCCAGGTCTTTTCCGACGGGGAGTACACCCTGGAGGAATTGGAAAAACGCTACATTCAGTTGGTCCTGCGCCGCACCAAGGGCCGGCGCCAGGAAGCGGCCCGCATCCTGGGCATCAACCGCAAGACCCTGGGTCACAAAATCGAGAAATATCATATCAAGTTGAAGTGATTGACCTGCATCAGGAATAAGACCGTCACCTGGCGGCCCCCCCTGCATTTTTCGATTTTCCCTAAAAAAATTTATGATCCAGGTTGACAGGCTGCTGATGGGGTATTATTATATACTGAATTATTATAGATCGATAAAGTATTATTAAACGGTGAAGCCTTGCTTTTCATTCTAATACCATGTTCGCTTTGAAATGAAACAAAATAACATGCTAACATATTGATATCACTTGTAGGGGCGGGTTTAAAACCCGCCCCTACAATGCGAACATGGTATAAGACGCCGGGGGATGGGCACCAATACCAGTCACCCCTGCCCGTCCCAGGCCCTGAAGAGTTCGCGGCTGCTAACCGGGTGGGGCATCGCCCCGGGTGTAACCCAGGTTTACAGTTTTTGCCGGTAGTTAAGACAACCAGGTCGAACGCGGGCCACAGGCCTGGGGGCAACTTCCCCCGGCCGGTGACCGGCTGCGTTCCTTATCTTGGCATGACGGAAAAAGTGGCCCCAGCCCAGGGGCATAAACATAAAGAGGAGAAAGATGAAACTTTCCACCAGAAGCAGATACGGCACCCGGCTGTTGCTGGACATGGCCGAGAATTATAATAACGGTCCCATCCATTTGATTAAGATCGCCCAGCGCCAGGGGATCTCCGTGAAATATCTGGAACAGATCATCATCCCCCTGAAAAAGGCCCGTTACGTGAAAAGTGTGCGGGGTCCGAAAGGCGGCCACATTTTGGCCAAGCCCCCGGAGGAAATCACCGTGGGTGAAATCGTGGCCCTGCTGGAAAATGGCCCGAGCCTAACGGAGTGCTCCTATAATGAAGCCGTATGCGCGCGCTCCGAAACCTGCCCCACCCGCCATATCTGGCGGGAGGCGGCCCAGGCCTTGTTTGGGAGACTGGAGTCCATCACCCTGGCCGATCTGTTGAAGAAGACCAAGCCCGAACAAAGATAAGCAATGGCCCCCATGAGCGTCTGCTCCAGGTTGAGGGAGATGGCCAAAGGCCGGAAGCTGATGGAGGCGAAGCAGATCAACACCGGCATCGTGGCCGCAATCTGGGGAGGGCTGCCCCAGTACCCGGGGCACCACTCCTCTCCGGGGGGAAGTCCAGACGCCGGCCATCAAGAATTACCAGGAAAAGCGGCAAAAAGCCCCCGGGCCGTGAGAGCCGGGTAACCCAAAGAGAGGATGCAGGAACATGAACCGCACTAATCCCCAAAAGAAAATTGCTGCCCCCATGCCGGCTATCGTCCCCGGGGAACGGCACCGCTCGCTTCTGGCCGAGGTCAAGGAACGTAGCGGTACCGATTTCAACCGCTGTTACCAGTGCCGGGCCTGCGGCAATGGCTGTCCCTTTGTCCAGGCCATGGACTATCCGCCCAACGCGGTCCTGCGCCTGTTGCAATACGGCCTGGACCAGCAGGCCCTGGAGTGCAAGACCATCTGGGTTTGCGCCGGCTGCCATACCTGCTCCAGCCAATGCCCCATGGCCATCGACCTGGCCGGGGTGATGGGCACTCTGCGTCTCCTGGCCGTGGAGCGGGGCGTGGCCATCGCCAAACCCAATATCCTGGACTTTCATGAAGAGGTCCTGCGCTCCCTGGAGCGCTACGGCCGGGCTCACAAGCTGGGGATCATGTGGCGCTATAAATTGCAGACCCGCCGCTGGTTTTCAGATATGGACACCGGGCTGAAGATGCTGGCCAAACGCAAACTGGAGCTGCGGCCCTCCCGGGTGAAGGCCATCAAAGAAATCGAAGACCTCTTCAAGAAATGCTATTGGAGGGAAGGCAAATGAGCGCTCACCCGCAACTGCAATTTTCTTACTTCCCCGGCTGTTCCATGGCCACCACTGCCGCGGAAAGCAATGCTTCCATGATGAAGGCCGCCCGCATCCTGGGGCTGAATCTCGTGGAACTGGAAGACTGGAACTGCTGCGGCTCTGCTTCGGCCCAAACCCTGTGCAAGAATTTGTCCCTGGGCATGGCGGCCCGGAACCTGTCCCTGGCCCCGGCGGGGCGGCCCCTGGTGGCCATGTGCCCCCGCTGCCTCCACTACCTGCGCTACGCCCAGGACTGCCTCCGGAAAGACCCGGAAACCCACCGGGAATTGGAAGAACTCTGGGTCCGGCCCATTCCCCTGGACCTGGAAATCATCCACTTCCTGGAGGTCCTGGTGCGCTACGGGTTGGACCGCTTGAAAGCAAGCGTCAAGCGGAGCCTGAAAGGTCTCAGGTTTGTGCCTTATTACGGCTGCACCGTTTTCCGCCCCCCGGACCTGGAGCGGGATAAATGTTTCCAGGGGGAGATGGAAAACATCCTCACGGTTCTGGGCGCGGAGTCCATTACCGGGGCCTATACGCATCGCTGCTGCGGTTCCTTTCTGTCCGCCACCGATCCGGAGTTGGTCACCCCCCTGGTCAACGAGATTATTGACAGCGCGGTAACGGCTGAGGCCCATTGCCTGGTTACGGCCTGCGCCATGTGCCAGCTAAACCTGGAGATCCGTTGCAACTCCCGGGTCAAATTGCCGATTTTCCATTTTTCGGAAATCCTGGCCCTGGCCCTGGGCGCGGAGGATTATGAAGATTGGTTCATCCGCCACTTGGTGGACCCCCGGCCCCTGCTCCAGAACCTGGCCCTGGTGGCTTGAAGAGCTGCATGGGGTAGGTAGGGGCCTGGGACTAAGGGCGGGCGGGGACGCCCGCCCCGCCAGGGCCCTCCCCGTCTTCCCCACCCCGCCAGCGAACCCTCATACATGAGAGAAATTGGGGCGGCAGGAGCGAGAGGCCCTTGCCGTCCCTTGCTTAAATTTTCTCTTCCCGCCAAAATGTTTGAGACCTGGAAAATTTAGTCAATTAAAGATAGAATAGCTTTTATCTTGGCGCGATGACTGACGCTTAGCCCTGATCCTGGCGGGATGGCACGATGATTAATTATTTGCTGCGGCGGAGACTGCGGAAATTCCAGGAAATGGAAGGAGAGGTCGCCCCCCGGGACCTGGAAGCGGCCCGGAAGGTCCTGTTTGCTCTTTTTTGCCGCTATGGGGACACGATTATCAGCCTCAGCGTCATAACAGAGTTTATTAAGAAATATCCTGATAAGAAATATTTTTTAGTAACTTCACCACAAATGTATCCGTATGCCCGGAAGTTATTAAACGGAAACGTAACCATAATTAGCTTTAATAAACGACGAAACCCCGTAAAATTACTTAAGATTATTTCATTATTGAAGAGAGAGAGAATAGATTTGGGATTCAACCCCTGGTGCAGCGGTGATGACAGTAAATTCATTATTAGCTATGCCAATAAATACAGTTTTTATACGAAGTTTCATGGCATCGGCAACCTGTATGATCGGGTCAGAGATTATTTAGGGCTGGTGAAAGAAGATCGGATTATGCCGGCCTGGAAATTAGAGAATATTAATCGCATTGTCATTTGCCCCTTTTCCACGGCAATTGCCAAGAGCCTGGTTAATGGCGACCTCCATAAGTTGCTGCAACAGGTCAGGGCAAGATTTCCTGACGCCGAGATTACCATCGCCGTGCCTCCCCAAGAAGCACAACAGCTAAAAGGCCGGGAAAAAATCTTAATCTTCCAGAAGAGCCAAGCCGCGTCCGCGGCTTTTCTGAATTTGCTGGAGAAATCCGACTTGGTCATCAGCGTGGACGCGGGTCCCCTCCATCTGGCGGACAAGCTGGGCCTCAGGACCATCGGCATTTTTGGACCCACCACCCCCCTGGGCGTGTTGGACCGGCGTACCCGGGTGGTAGCGCTGCGGGATGGGAGCCTGGCGGGTTTCTTCTGTGGAGTGAAGTGTCGCGACCCCCTCTGTATTCACCGGCTCTTCCAAGGTGACTTCCTGGACCACCCGGCCAACAATTACGGCGGAACTCAGGAGGAGGTATGGGAATTGGGAGAGTGCCGTTTGCGGTGAAAGCCTCCTGCAAAACTGCTGCCTATGGATCATTTTTTGTTTATAAAGAGTAATTGACAAATAGATAGATAATAGCTAAAATTTATTTAGGAAATGAAGCGCTGGGCAAGGCCTCCACGACCCCAACCAACCTCCAATCCGATCCCAAAAAACTCCGACTCGAGACCCCAGGAAAGATGGATATTTTTGAGCTTCTGTCTAAAAAAACAGGAGCTCTTGGTATTGAAAATCTTGCTTGGCGGCCGAGTAAAAAAAAACAAAAGGTAAAAGAAAATGCTAGATGAAAATGGCTTTGATCTCCAAGCAATGCCCCCATGTGAACCCGCGCAGGTGTTGACGGCGGTTATGCCCCACCCCATCCATGGCCGGCTGGTGGAAAGGGTGATTCCCGTGCTGAGGCACTTCTTTTCTTTTAAGGGCACATCCTACAAGCTCTGTTGGCGTGACCATGGCATAGCTTACTATACTCCTGCCTGCTAAGAAGACTGGCCGCGGGGATGCTGGTTATACCAAGTTCGGATTCTACTGCAACAAACCAAACCACTAACTTATTGATAATTGACAATCTTTTAACCGAAAACTGAAAACCGAAAACCGAAAACGGTATAAAAGGGGCGTCCCCGCCCTTTTTTCTTTCTCCTTCCTCTTCCACCCTCTATCGCCGCCTGGAAAAATCGCTTATCAATCCCCTCTCCAGAAAAAGATTGGGGCGATAAATACAGGGGAAATCGATGGGATAGCCGATTATGCAGGGGCCCGGGCGCGGTCCCTGTAAAAATAGTCGAAAATTTGAGGATTCATGCAATCGGCTGTAGGGCCCTCCAGCCTCGAACCTGATTTGACCCCCGTCATCACTGCTTCTCAAACCCTGATGCCCAGAGGTCTTGGGGAGCCGCCGCAAAATCCCGCCCCACGCGGATTTGGTGAGTCCGGGCCCGGAAAATTCCCCCTGGTGCCGCTAACTGCCATTGCCGCTCATGGCCTTTGACCGCCATAATATGGATATTATATTTTATGAAGCAGAGGAGGTCTAGGAGGTTTCTGTCCCAGCGTAGGGGGAGGGGCCGGTGAGCCCCTCCCCCTACCCCCACCAGCCGCTTTTTCCGAGATTGGTACAGCCGCAGCCCCGGGCGGCAAGAAACCCACCACCGGATACCAGGTAAGGAGACCTTGATGCAAGATTGGGAAAAAACCTTAGAGTTCCTGGGTAAGAATGGGTGGAGTTATGCCTATGTCAAATGTATCGACCTGGAGAAAGGCACTGATGCCTACTATGTAAGTATCAAGCGGGGCGAGCGGCGTCTGATCAGCCTCAGGCCGACTTTGGCGGAAGCGGTACGGGATTTAAGCCATCTGGCGGTGTCCGGCGCGGCCTGATAGATTGCCCCTCATTTGCCTGGCGGAGAAATATCTCCTGGCCGCCACTCTGCTGGTAGTGGCGGCCACCATTGCCTTCCCCTATACCCCCCTGGCCGTGTTCTTCAACTTCCACCCCCTGTCCCTGGAATTCCTGGCGCTCATCGGCCTGATTCTTTCCTGTACATCGGCTCCGCGGAAGTGGCGAAGCGGTTTTTCTACCGGCAGGTGAAGCCTTGATGCCGGTTGCCCGGCGGTAGGCGGCACCGGCTTTCCCGCCGGTGTCCCCGGGGAATAGCCTCTACCTTAACTCTCGATAAGTGGCGTTAAGTCTGCCGGAAAAAATCCATTTTAAATTTTATGCTAAGTCCATCGCTACTTGGCGAATAGTAGGTCCTACACTTTTTTGATGAGGTCTATTAAAAATTATAAGATATTTCTATTAATATTTGGTTTTATATGGAAAGAAAATATGTTAACTTGTGAATATGTTTTGAGATAATTCTTGTTTTACGGTCATCCAGCAGGGGGCCAAAATGAAGGACGAAGACAAGACCAAAGAGCAACTCTTGGCAGAACTGCAAGCGTTGCGCCGGCAGACCCAGGAGGAAGGCGGCAAGGGGTCTGCTTTTTTTTCAGAAGAAAGGCCCGCCGGATTTGACAGGGGGAAACCCGACACCATTCTGGTATCGGGAATCCACATGGAGTGGGACCCCCAAGGTGGCACCTGCACCTTCGAGAAGTTGCCCGTGGCCATGATGTGGGTGGATACCACCCTGGCCGGGCTGATGTCCGGAGTCCAGGCCATGGTGGGAACCCAGCGCTTCCTCCTGGCCCTGCAGAGCGAAGGGCGTAAGAGCGTGGAAACAGATTGGCAGGTGATTTCCCAGTTTGCGGATTTTTCCCAGGGATTCAAGGCCATCGCCAATATTGCCGCGGTGGCCGGTTGGGGCGCCTGGGAGCTAACCTCCATGGATACGGAGAAAAGGGAGTGTTGCTTCCGGGTGGCGGACAGTTGGGAGGGACTCTATCAGAAAGCTCTGGGTGTCGCTTGGGGGAGCGGGATGCTGGCGGGGAAATTGGCGGGCTACTGCACCAAGCTCTTTGGGACCAACTGCTGGGCCGACCAGACCGGGTTCATCGCCAAAGGCGACCCCTATGACGAGTTTATGGTGCGGACCTCGTCACGATCCATGGAACAGGAAATCGAAAACCTCCTGTCTGCCGATGAGGCGACCCGCGCGGATATGGCCGTCGCCCTCCGGAGGCTTGAAAAAGAAGTTAACGAGCGGAAGCAGGTGGAGGATAAACTGGAACAGTCCATTTCCCTGCTGCAGGCCACTTTAGAGTCCACGGCCGACGGCCTGCTGGTGATTGATCGGTCCGGGAAGATCGTCGCCTATAATCAGAAATTTGTCCGGATGTGGCGGATTCCCGGGTCAATCCTGGAGACCCGGGATGATAATCGGGCCCTGGCCTTCGTCCTGGAGCAATTGACCGATCCTGAAGGTTTTCTTAGTAAAGTGCGAGAGTTATACGGCCAGCCCGAGGCAGAGAGTTACGATCTCCTGGAATTTAAGGATGGACGGGTTTTTGAGCGTTATTCCCAACCTCAACGCCTGGGCCGGACCATTGTGGGCCGGGTCTGGAGTTTCCGGGATGTCACCGCGCGCGTCCAGGCAAGGGAGGCCCTGAGAGAGTCGGAGGCCAAATACCGCTTGCTTTTTGAGGGCAACCCCCAGCCCATGTGGGTCTATGACCTGGAAAGTCTGGCCTTCCTCAAAGTCAACCGGGCGGCAATTGACTTATACGGCTACAGCATGGAAGAATTTTTGGCCATGACCCTTAAGGAGATCCGGCCTGCCGAAGATCTTCCCCGCCTCCTGGAGAGGGTGAAGGAACTTCGGGATGAGACCCCGGGACTAAGTTACTGGGGAGAATGGCGGCATGTGAAGAAATCGGGGGAGATCATCAACGTCGAGATTGTCTCCCACGAGATTGCTTTTGATGGCCGGCGGGCGCGTCTGGCCCTGGCCAAAGACATCACCAGCCGCAAGCAGGCGGAAGAGGCCCTCAAGGAGAGCGAAGAAAAATACCGGCGATTGATGGAAGCCGCCAATGACGCCATCTTCATTGCGGAAGTGGACACCGGGGTGATTATTGATGCCAATACCCAGGCCCAGGAACTACTGGGCCTGCCCCTGGAAAAAATCATTGGCTTGCACCAGAGTCAATTACATCCCCCGGAAGACTCTTTGAGATACCGGGATATTTTCCGGGCCCACTGTGAGATGAGGGGGATTATCACTGAAGATATTTTTGTGGTTGACTCCTCGGGCCGCCGCATTCCGGTGGAAATCAGCGCCAGCGCCATTGAGCTGAGAGGCAAAAAACTGATCTGCGGCATTTTCCGGGACCTGACGGAACGGCGCCGCCACGAGGAAGCGCTGCGCCAAAGCGAAAAGAAATACAGGTTGCTGGTGAATCAGCTACCCGCGGTGGTCTTTAAAGGATACCGGGATTGGAGCGTCGATTTCTTTGATAGCAAGGTCGAGACGCTTACCGGTTATAACAAAGACGACTTTGATTCCCGCCGTATCAGATGGGACGAGGTGATCCTGCCTGAAGACCTGGATTATGCAAAGAAAATCTTCGTCGAGGCCCTTAAATCGGACGGCGCCTTTGTGCGGGAGCACCGCATTCGCACGAAAAACGGGGAGATTCGCTGGGTCCAGTGCCGGGGGCAGATAATTTGCGACCCTGAGGGTAAAGTTGACCATATCAGCGGCGTCACCTTTGATATTACCCCCCATAAGCAGGCCGAGGAAGAGCTGCGAAACCGGGAGGCAAAGCTGAGCAGCATCTTTTTGGCGGCCCCTACGGGTATAGGGGTGGTGGCGGACCGCATGATTCGAGAAGTCAACGACCGTTTTTTAGAAATGACCGGATACTCTGCCCCGGAATTGCTGGGACAATCGGCCAGGATGTTATACCCGACCCAGGAGGAGTTTGATTTTGTGGGGAGGGAGAAATACCGGCAAATTATGGAAAAAGGCACGGGAACGGTGGAGACCCGCTGGCGGCGGAAAGACGGCTCTATTATTGAGGTACTCCTTAGTTCCACTCTTATAGTCCCCGGTAACCTGGCCGCTGGCGTCACTTTTACAGCCTTGGACATTACGGAACGCAAAATGGCGGAGGAAAGCTTACTGAAGGAGAAGGTCTTCTCTGATGCCATCATCGACAGCCTGCCTGGGGTTTTTTATTTGTTTGACGAACAAGGCCGTTTCCTGCGCTGGAACCGGAATTTCGAACAGGTCTCCGGGTATACCAGAGAGGAGTTCGCACAGCTTAGCCCGTTAGACTTTTTTGCAGGCGAGGACAAGACCCTCATTGACCAGGCCATCAGGGGGGTTTTTGTAAAAGGAGAGAATACTGCCGAAGCCGAGCTTGTTTTAAAAGAGGGCGGGAAGGTGCCTTACTTTTTTACCGGCAGGCGCATAACGGTGGAAGGCAAACCTTGTCTAACGGGCCTGGGCATAGACATAACCGGACGTAAGCAGGCAGAGGAAGGGCTGCGGAAAAGCGAAGAGAAATACCGGCTGCTGGTGAACCAAATCCCGGCGGTGGTCTTTAAAGGCTATGCGGACTGGAGCGTGGATTTCTTTGATAACAAGATTGAGGCGCTGACCGGTTATCGCAAGGAAGAATTTGATTCCCGCAGATTAAAATGGGACGAGGTGATCCTGGCTGATGATTTAGCGGAGGTCAAACGCAAATCCCGGGAGGATATTAAGGCCGGTATCCGGACTTATGAAAGAGAATATCGCTTGCGGAAAAAGGGCGGAGGGATTGCCTGGGTTCAGGCCATGGGCCAAATTTTTTACGACGGGGCCCGGAATTTTGATTACATCAGTGGTGTATTCTTTGACATTAGCGCGCGCAAACAGGCGGAGGATACTTTGGTGAAGTATGAGTTTATCGCCAACACCGCCACCGACTGTATGACGTTGATCGACCGCAATTACACCTATGAGGCGGCCAACGCCGCTTATTGCCAGGCGCACGGCAAGACCAGGGAAGAAGTGGTGGGAACCAGCGTGACCAATGTTTGGGGAACGGACACCTTTGAAAAAATCATCAAGGGCTATCTTGACCGCTGTTTTACCGGCCAGACGGTGGAATTCGAAGGCTGGTTTGACTTCGGGAAGCGGGGTCTGGGGTGCTATCATGTCTCCTACAACCCATATTATGACAGAGACGGGAAAGTGGCTTATGCCGCGGTGGTGAGCCACGACATCACCAAGCGCAAGCGGGCGGAGGAGGCGCTACGGCAGGGTGAAGTAAAATACCGCCAGTTGGTGGATCAGATCCCGGCGGTGGTTTATAAAGGCTATACGGATTGGAGCCTGGATTGCTTTGACCGGAAGATAGAAGTTATCACCGGCTATGCCAAAGAAGAATTCGATGCCCGGCGGAAAACCTGGCTGGATCTGATTTTTCCGGAGGACGTGGAGCAAGCCAAAAAACTATTTAGAGAGGCCCTAAGAGGCGACGGTTCCTATGTCACTGAGCATCGTATCCGCAAAAAAAGCGGGGAGGTCCGCTGGATACAGGCCAGAAACCGGTTAATCCTGGATGCTGCCGGCAAAGTCGATTATATCAGCGGGGTCTTCTTTGATATCACCGAACGCAAGGAACTGGCAGACCAGCTTATCAAAGCCCAGAGGATGGAGGCGGTGGGCATCCTGGCCGGGGGCCTGGCCCACGATTTTAACAACCTCCTCACCGCCATCATGGGCTACGGTGAGATAATGATGATGGATCTCCGGAAGGAAGACCCTTTCTCCGCCTATATCAACGAGATCGCCAAGGCCGCCAGCCGGGGAGCCTCGCTGACCAATCAGCTTTTAGCCTTCAGCCGCAAGCAGATTCTGCAACCCCAGTTGATCAATCTCAACGAAGTGGTGGTGGACATGGACAAGATGCTGCGCCGCCTGATCGGCGAAGACATTGACCTGGTGACCGTCATCGACCAGAAACTGGGCGCGGTCAAGGCCGACCCCGGGCAGATCGAGCAAATCATCATGAACCTGGCGGTAAACGCCCGGGACGCCATGCCCAACGGCGGCAGCCTGACCCTTGAAACCGCCAATGTTGATTTGGACCAGGCTTATGCCCGGAGCCATGTGGGCGTTGACCCCGGTCCCTATGTGATGCTGGGGATAAGTGACGCCGGCGTGGGCATGGATGCCGAGACCATGTCCCATATTTTTGAACCCTTTTTTACCACCAAGGAGAGCGGCAAGGGCACCGGCCTGGGTCTGGCCACGGTTTACGGTATTGTCCAACAGAGTGGCGGCAATATTTGGGTTTATAGCGAACCCGGCAAAGGCACAACTTTCAAAATCTATCTCCCCCGGGTGGAAGAAGCCGTCCTGGAGCTGAAACCCAAGGCAGCCCCTCCCGCCGCCTTGGGAGGGGAGGAAACCATCCTGGTGGTGGAAGATGACACCGCTCTCCGGGATTTGATTTCCACGGCCCTGCGCAAATACGGGTTTACCGTGTTGGAAGCCGCCCACGGCGGTGAGGCCCTGCTGATTTGTGAGAGGGAAGAGGGCCCCATCCACTTATTGGTGACCGATGTGGTGATGCCCCAAATTAGCGGCAGCGCTTTGGCGGAACGTCTGTCTTCCCTGCATCCCGAGATGAAGGTGCTTTATATGTCGGGCTACACGGAAAACGCCATTGTCCATCATGGGGTGCTAGATGCTAATGTCAATTTTATTGCCAAGCCCTTCCGGCTAGTGGGCTTGCTGCAGAAAGTCAGGGAGGTTCTGGATTCTCCCGGGGATAAAGAACCTCTCCAATGACCATGATCTGGCCCGGGATTTCTCCATGATTGCTTTGGAACAATTTCGCACCGGCGAATATAGCCTTCCCTCCTCCGACTTGGAGGAGATTCCCGGGATTTGCTTTTCCTGCGGTTATCTGGCCTATAAGGAATTCTCCGTGGGAGACGGCATTTATTATTATTTTTGTGGATATTATTGGCCGGGGGGAATTACCAGGACCGAACCTCCCTGTTTGAGGGGGGTGTGACCTAAGCGATCCCGAGGGCGGAAGACAGGAGCCGGCGGCACCAGCTTTCCAGCCCGGAGCAGCCCCTGAACCCAGCCCCCCCCTGCAACTCATTTACTTTTTTCAAAGAGTTCCAGGTACTGGCCGTAGCCTTCCTTTTCCAGGTCCTCCTTGGGGATGAAGCGCAGGGCCGCGGAGTTCAGGCAGTAGCGCCGGCCGGTGGGCGGCGGCCCGTCGTTAAAGACATGGCCCAGATGGGAGTCGCCGTGCTTGCTCCGCACCTCGGTGCGCACCATAAACAGGCGCCGGTCTTTCCGGGTGACGATGTTTTCCGGGGCCAGGGGTTTGGTGTAACTGGGCCAGCCGGTCCCGGAGTCGTATTTATCCAGGGAACTGAACAGGGGCTCTCCGGAGACGATGTCCACGTAAATGCCTTCCTTTTTATTATCCCAATATTCGTTGTTGAAGGCCGGCTCCGTGCCTTCCTGCTGGGTCACCTGATACTGTAAGGGGGTTAACTTTTCCCGGAGCACTGCCTCGCTGGGTTTACCATACTTCCCGGGATGGGGGGACGGGTTGCCGGTTTTTTCTGTCCCCTTTTCCTCCGCCCAGGCGTCCTTAAGAAAGGTATTGCCGGGGTTTTCCGCCTTTTTTTCTTCTCCCCAGACCTCCTGCAGAAATTGATCCCGGCCGGAATTCCAGCGGTAATATTTGTATTTGACCCCGTGGGTTTTATAGTAGTCCTGGTGGTAGGCCTCAGCCCGGTAAAACTTGGTGGCGGGGAGGATTTCGGTGACGATGGGTTTCTTAAACCTGCCGGATTTCTCCAGTTCTTTCTTCGATTCCGCGGCTAGATGTTTCTGTGCCTCATCATGGTAGAAGATGGCCCCGCGGTACTGGGGGCCCCGGTCCACAAACTGGCCTCCCGGGTCCGTGGGGTCAATGTGCCTCCAGAAATAGTGCAGCAGTTGTTGATAAGTGACTTGGGCCGGATCATAGAGCACCTGGACCGCCTCCACATGTCCTTTCCCCGCGTAATTGTCATAATTGGGGTTTTCCCCCCGGCCGCCGGTATAGCCGGAAATGGCCTCCGCCACCCCCGGGACTTTCTCAAAGTCCGATTCCACACACCAGAAGCAGCCGCCGGCAAAGGTGGCGGTATGCAATTTTTTAGAATTCCCTTCCACGGCGGCCCCCTTGGCTGCTTGCCCCTGGGGCTGGCTGCCGGCGTGGAGCAAGCCCACCGCCAGGATGAAGATAAAGGCCAGTGTCAATAACGGTAGAACGGTTTTCATGGTTAATTCCTTCTTGCCCCAGGCAATTCAAGAATGAAATCCCCTCCCCTCCGGTCAAGGGATGGAGAACCTGGAGAGCTGATTACCCCCCTTTTTTTGGATAGAAGAGAGTGTTTCTATAATAATGAGACCGAAAATTCAAAAATCAAGGGACTTCTTGGGGGAAAATCTTGGGATCCCAGGCAAGTTTTTACAAGCTATGCCGGTATTGGTCCGGGTGCAGCAGCAACCTTGCCGTCGGCAGGGCCAGAGAAGGGCTGTCATCCTCAGGGGCAGGACTATCCTGGGGTTATACCATGTTCGCTTTGAAATGAAACAAACTAACATGCTAACATATTGATATCACTTGTAGGGGCGGGTTTAAAACCCGCCCCTACAATGCGAACATGGTATTATTGACTGCCTGGTCTGGAGTCACAAGGCAGATCAGGGTTTCCGGCAACTTATCGGACCGGGCTTAAGGCTCATCTAAACCTGTACATGTTAAAAACTGCACAAGTAAATTTCTTTTTGACTATGGTGAGGAATCTTGGTAATAGCTTAAACTTAATATACTTGGACAGAATTTCTGTTACACATTACGATTAAAGATATTGAGCGATTGTTCATAACTATTAAACTTTTTATCACAAATACGTCTAAATTATTCAGGCGGAGGGTGTATGAAGGATAGGAATTTTGATCACTTACCCGAACATTTGGGCCTGGTCTCCCGCCGCGATTTTCTGAAGTTCTGTGCCGTGGCGGCAGCCGGCATGGGACTGCCCCTGGGCATGGGGGTCAAAATCGCCGAGGCCGTGGCCAGCAACCTCAAGAAGCCGCCGGTCATCTGGCTCTCCGGCCAGGAGTGCACGGGCTGCTCCGAAACCCTGCTCCGCGCCACCCATCCCACCGTGGAAAAGCTCATTCTCGATCTCATCTCCCTGGACTACCACGAGACCCTGAGCACCCCCGCGGGCGCCTTGGCGGAAGGGGCCAGACACCAATCTCTCCAGGAAAACCAAGGCAAGTTTATTCTGGTGGTGGAAGGCGCCATTCCCACCAAGGAAGGGGGCATCTACTGCCAGGTGGGGGGCAAGCCGGTGCTGCAAATTTTAAAAGAAACCGCGCCCCAGGCCGGGGCGATTATCGCCATCGGCTCCTGCGCCTCCTGGGGCGGCCTGCCCTCGGCTTCTCCCAATCCCACCGGGGCCGTGTCCGCGGCTGAGGCCCTGGGGGGTAAATCCACCGTGATCAATATTCCGGGCTGCCCCCCGAACCCATATAATTTTCTTTCCACCGTCCTTTATGTCCTGACCTTCAAGAAACTGCCGGACCTGGACGATAAGGCCCGTCCCAAATTCGCCTACCGCCGGCTCATCCATGAGGGCTGTGAGCGCCGGGCCCATTTCGATGCCGGCCGTTTTGCCCTGGAGTTTGGCGACGAAGGCCATCGCCGGGGCTGGTGCCTTTACAAAATGGGTTGTAAAGGGCCTGAGACCTTTAACAATTGCCCGGAGCAACTCTTCGGCGATGTCGGCGCCCGGAGCTGGCCGGTGGGCACCGGCTGCCCCTGCTTCGGCTGCTCGGAGAAAGGCGTGGGCTTTGCCAAGCCGATCCCGGAACAGGCCAGCCTGAAGTATTTCACTCCCGCGGGTGTGCCCTTTCAAGGGACTGAGGGCATCAGGTCGGGAGGCGGATCGGTCTGTTTGACCCCGTCCACCGCTTATCCTCCCATTGCCCCCCCGGAAGGTCACGGCCCCACCACTGCCGCGGTGGCCGTGGCTTCCGGCCTGGCCGGCCTGGCCGTGGGCGCGGGCGCGGTGGCCGCCTTGAAATTGGGCAAAAAAGAACCGTCCGACGCCCCCGAGACCAAGAAGGAATAGCCCATGGGACTCAGCCGCAGAGATTTTCTCAAAGCCGCCGCGGGCGGCGGACTGGCGCTGGCCTCGAACCTCAGCCCGGCCCCGGTCCTGGCCCGGGAGCCGGTGCCGCGCCTGCCCGACGCCTTGGGCATTCTTTATGACGCCACTTTGTGTATCGGCTGCAAGGCCTGCATGGCCGCATGCAAGAAAGCCAACAACCTGCCGCCGGAGCTTTGCACCCCCGATAGCCTCTGGGACGATCCCGTGGATCTGTCCGCCAAGACCGTAAACATCATCAAACTTTATAAAAATGGCACGGGCCTGGCCAAAGATCAGGAGATCAACGGCTATTCCTTTATCAGGCAGTTCTGTATGCACTGCGTCGACCCTTCCTGCGTCTCCGCCTGCCCGGTGTCGGCCCTCACCAAAGATCAGCAAACCGGGCTGGTCCGGTATGACAAAGATAACTGCATTGGCTGCCGTTACTGCCAGGTGGCCTGTCCTTATAACATTCCCAAATTTCAGTGGGACCAGGCCTTTCCCCAGATCGTCAAATGCCAGCTCTGCGACCACCTCATCGCCCAGGGGGGCTATTCGGCCTGCTGCGAGTTCTGTCCCACCGGCGCCTCCATCTTCGGCAACGTGCAGCATCTCCGGGAAGAGGCCCACAGGCGGCTGTCATTCAAGCCGGGAGAGTTTGCCGAATACCCTTTGCACAGGGTGGAGTCGCGGCATACCACCCGCCGCCAGGCGACCCCTTACCTGAATCATGTCTTTGGGGAAAGGGAAGGTGGCGGCACCCAGGTGCTCATGCTGGCCAACGTGCCCTTCAATAAACTGGGTTTCCCGCTGTTGCCCCCCGAATCCCAGGCCAGCCGCTCCGAGACCTTGTATCATACCCTTTATAAAGGCATGATCCTGCCCTATGTCCTTTTGGGCGGCCTCTTTTACCTGATTTATAAAAACACCACCGGCCACGATTTACCCTAAACTGGGAGTCTAAAATGACGGAATTGGATATATCCGCAGGTAACAAAAAGATCAGCAAGTCGGCACTGGCCGGGATGCAGGCCCGGTCTGTGCACGCCTGGCAGCCGGTGGGCGGCCACCTGATCACCAAGCCCTTTCTGGTTCTGGCCGCCCTGGCCCTGACCGGCGTGATCCTCATGCTCTACCGCTATGCCGCGGGCCTGGGCGCGGTCACCAACCTGAGCGACGGCTATCCCTGGGGCATCTGGATCACTTACGACGTCCTGGTGGGCACCGCCCTGGGCTGTGGCGGCTACGCGGTGGCCATCCTGGTCTATGCCTTCAACCGCTGGGAGTACCACCCGGTGGTGCGCTCCGCGGTGCTCACCAGCGTCTTTGGCTACAGCCTGGCGGGCCTGGCTATCTTTTTGGACATCGGCCGCTACTGGAACGGCTATAAGCTCTTCCTGCCCTGGACGGTCAACTTTAATTCCGTCCTGGTGGAAGTGGCCCTGTGCATCGCCGCCTACGTGGTGGTCCTATGGATTGAGCTGCTACCCACCTTGATGGAGAGATATCCCGAAAACGCCAGAGCCGTGGCCACCCGGCAGCGCCTGGAGCGCTGGCTGCCGGTCATCGCCGCGGTGGGCATTCTCCTTCCCACCATGCATCAGTCCTCCCTGGGGACCCTGATGATTATCGCCGGCTACAAGCTCTCGCCTCTCTGGCAAACCCAACTGCTGCCGCTCTTTTTTCTGCTGTCGGCCGTTACCATGGGCTTTGCAGTGACCGCGTTCGAATCCATCCTCTCCTCCCTGGCCTTCAAGCGCCCCTATGAGACCCCCATGCTGGGCCGGCTCTCCGTGTGCATGGCCTGGGTCACCGCGGTCTACCTGGTCATCCGTTTCGCCGATCTCCTAATTCGTCAGGCCCCGGTCTTTACCAGCGGTTTCCAGAGCGTCATGCTGATCGTGGAAAACCTCTTGTATCTGGTGCCGGTCTTGCTGCTGGTGAGCCCGGGCCTGCGCCGGGACCTCCGCTTTCTCTTCCTGGCGGCCGTGTCCATGCTCCTGGCGGGCTCCCTGTACCGTTTCGATGCCTTTCTTATCGGCTACAGCCCTGGCCCCGGGTGGCATTATTTCCCGGCCACGGCAGAAATATTGATCACCTTGGGAATCGTGGCTCTTGAACTCATGGCCTATCTCTATTTCGTCAAGAGATTCCCGGTGCTGCCCGCTGCACACTCCTAATTTTACGGTTTAAGGAGAAGTAAACATGGCCAAAAGAATTACCATCGACCCCATCACCCGGATCGAAGGACATTTGCGCATAGATTGCGAAGTCGACGGCGGCAAGGTCACTAACGCCTGGTCCTCAGGCCAGATGTGGCGCGGCATCGAGGTCATTCTCCAGGGCCGGGACCCCCGGGATGCCCCCACCTTCACCCAGCGGATCTGCGGGGTCTGCACCACGGTCCATGCCCTGACCTCGGTGCGGGCGGTGGAGAACGCCCTAAAGATGGAAGTGCCCCTCAACGGCCAGTATATCCGCAACCTCATCATGGCCGCCCACGGGGTGCACGATCATATTGTGCATTTTTATATCCTCTCCGCCCTGGACTGGGTGGATATCACCTCGGCGGTGAAGGCCGACCCCAAAAAGGCCGCCCAATTGGCCGACAGCCTCTCTCCCTGGCCCCGCAACGACTACAAGGAGATGAAGGCGGTGCAGGACAAGCTCAAGGCCATTGTCGCCTCGGGCCAGTTGGGCATCTTCGCCAACGGCTATTGGGGCCACCCCGCCATGAAGCTGCCCCCGGAGGTCAATCTGCTGGCCGTGGCCCATTACCTCCAGGCCCTGGAATACCAGCGCAAGGCCAACATGATCGTCTCCATCCTGGGGAGCAAGACCCCCCACGTCGCCAACCTGGTGCCCGGCGGCGTCTCCACCGCCATCAACCTGGACTCCCCCGCGGCCCTCAACATGGAGCGGCTCTATTACCTCAAGACCCTCATCGACGAAGTGGGGGACTTTGTCAAGAACGTCTACCTGGTGGATGTCTGCGCGGTGGGCGCCCTGTACGCCGATTGGACTAAGTACGGGGCCGGGGTCACCAACTACCTGTCGGTGCCCGATATGCCCCTGGACACCAAGGGCACGGTCTTCAGCCTCCCCGGCGGCTATATCGCCAACGGCGATTTTAAGACCTTCAAGCCCATCACTTCTTATAACGACGACTACTTCCGGGAAGGCGTCAAGGAGTCCATCAAACACTCCTGGTACAACGGCGATTGGACCAAGCATCCTTACGACGAAACCACCGATCCCAAGTACACCGGCTTTAAGGATGACGGCAAGTATTCCTGGGTCAAGGCCCCGTCCTTTTATGACCAGCCGGCCCAGGTGGGGCCCCTGGCCAACGTGCTCTGCATGTTGGCCGCGGGCCACGAACCCACCAAGAAATACGCCACCCTGGTCCTGGAAACCGTCAGCAAGGTGGCTGGGACCAAGGTGGGGCCGGAGGCCCTCCACTCCACCATCGGCCGCCACGCGGCCCGGGCCATCCGCTGCGCGGTGCTTTACGACGAGTTGAATAAGCAGTGGCAGGCCCTGGTGGACAACATCGCCAAGGGCGATCTCGCCATCTGCACCAAATACCCCATCAAGCCGGGAGAGTCCCGGGGCTTCGGCTTCCACGAAGCGCCCCGGGGCGTGCTCTCCCACTGGGTGGTGATCGAGGACAACAAGATCAAGAACTACCAGTGCGTGGTGCCTTCCACCTGGAACTCCGGGCCTCGCAATCAGAACGACGCCCCGGGTCCTTACGAGGCCTCCCTGGTGGGCAACCCGGTGGCCGACCCCGAGAAACCACTGGAGGTGCTCCGCACCGTCCACTCCTTCGACCCATGCCTGGCCTGTGCCATCCATCTCGCCGACGCCCAGGGCCGTCCTATCGTCCGGGTGAAGGCTCTGTAACCCTTCCACCCCCTGGGGCGAACCTGGGGTTCCCCCCTGGCGCGGGTCTTGAACGGGAGAGGATTTTCACCACCAAGACACCAAGACACCAAGACACCAAGGTTCACCAAGAAAGAAAATTATGGTTTGGCGCCAGGCGCCAAACCATAAATTCTTATCCTTAGTGATTCTTTGTGTCTTTGTGTCTTGGTGGTGAAATTATCTTGACATCCTGGTATTGTCTGGATGAGAGGTTGATAAATTGAATAAGAAGATCAGCCTGATAGGGCTCGGGAACATCCTCATGCGGGATGAGGGGGTGGGCGTCCAGGCGGTGCGGGCCCTGGAGAAGGGCTGGGAGCTGCCGCCGGAGCTGGAAGTGGTGGATGGCGGCACCAGCGGCCTGGACCTCCTGCCCTACATAGAGGGCCGGGACCGGGTGTTGTTTGTGGATGCGGTGAATTTCCACCAGGAGCCCGGCTATATCGGGGTCCTGGAAAACCGGGAGATTCCGGCCCTGTTCGCCACCAAGGATTCCCTGCACCACCTGGGGCTGATGGACGTCCTGGCCACGGCCCAACTCCTGGATGTTTTACCCCGGGAAGTCTGCCTCATCGGCATCCAGCCCCTGAGCCTGGAAACCGGCCTGGAACTCTCCCCCTTGCTGCAGGGAAAAATGGAACTGCTGCTGCACCGGATCATCGCCAAGCTCCAGGAATGGGGCCTGGTTTGCGTGCCGCGCCGCTCTCAATCAGTTCAGCAATAACAGCAGATTAACGGCTGGGGTGGCGCCGCTGCGGGCGGGGAGACTGATCCGGCCGATGCGGCTGCCCCAGAGGTCGTTGGTGAGAACATATTCGTTAACGATCCAGGCTGTGGCCCCACTGGGGTCGGCGGGGTCTAGGGAGACCGCGGCATAGTCCCCCCAGCGTTGGACGGACGGATCCCAAGCCGCCGGTTCACCCGTTAAATACGTAGCGCTGCCGTAAAGAGAAGAGCCGTTGGAGATGACCCCCAGAGGATCGGTAGATAGGCGTCCGCCAACGCGCACCTGGGCGTTGACGCTATTGGGCGCATCTGCGGAAGACCAGGTGACGAAGACATCCTTGTAGCGGTTGGCGGCAATACTGGCGTTGAAGTCGTTGGAGGTGGCGCTGCCGTAAAAGATGCCGCTTTGGATGATGCTATTATTCAACGTGTCGAATTCATAAAATCTGGGGGTGGCCAGGCCGCTGTAAGCAACGGTGTGGACCTGGAAGAGGGAATTGCCGATCTGGGTGCTGGCGTTGACAAAACGGGCGTCCAGGGTGTCCAGCATCTGATTGGTGCCGGGCTGGACGGCATAGGGAGGCAGCCAAAAGGTCGGCACCGGGATATAGTTGGTGAATAACACGGGGGCACTGGTGCCGGAGTCCTGCAAGGCATAGAGGGTAACATAATTATTGCGGGCATACCAATCTGCCGCCACCAGAAAACTGTAAGGATTCACATCCAGGACGAGGGGCGGCGCCAGGGTGCCGTCCAGGCCGGTAAAAAGGGGCGAGTCGAAGGCCTGGCCGTTATAAACCAGGGATTTGGCCACGGAGAACATGCGGCTGCCGACATAGTTGCCGGTATTCAAATTAAAAAAGTCCCCGGTGATGATGATGGCGTTGCGGTCCAGACCCAGTTGGGGATAATCCCACTGGGTGTTGTCGCTCACCCGGTAATCGCTGACATCGATGGTGTAAAGGTAAAAACTGCCCGTAGGATCAGAGGTTAAGGAGATCGCCAAATATAGGTACTGGTGCGAAGGATCGGACGGAGTCCGCCATTGGGTGACCAAAAAGATCCAGCGGTCATCAACCGGGTCGTAGATCATCCGGGGGTTGGCGAAATAGCCGGCCGCGGCTCCCAGCCAAGCCTCCGTGGATATGCTGAGGACCAGGGTATAGGGGGCGGCCTTCTGATAGATATCGAGATGGGTGTTGGTGACCTGGGCAAAATAGTTACGGCCTGCCGCGCCGTGGGTATCCGGCGGGTAATGGCCGGCGGTGGCTGCGTTGACCCCATCAAAATTAACCGTACTGGTTATGGGGGCCAGGGGGACGGCGCTCTGGGGGGCCGCCGGGGTTGGCCGGCCGGCGCCTAGGGCCGCTTTGGCCTTCATCTGCCGATAGACAGTCGTATCCTGGCGGGTGAGAAAGGGTTTCGGCCGGGGCGGCAGTGAGGGCGCAGCCGGCTGCAAGGCGGCGGCCGCAGCCATCTGCGCGGCGGTACGGAGCCGGGCCGACGGCACTTTGATCTGCTGGACGGCCTTGATCTGAGCCGCAGGAGCCGGCTGGCCCGCAGCCGGGCTGCCCGCCGGCCCCAGGAGCCCCAGAGTCAAAAACGTGACCGCCGCGGCCAGGCGCATTATTCTTTCAGATTTCATATTCCCTCCTAACCATGATGCCCTTCCCGGCCGCCTCTCGCCCAGGTTCTTCTTAATAGCTTAGATGTGCGCCTGCCTCAGATGTTATGCCCTTAACTGTCCCGGCTGATAATTTTTGAAAATTCCCAATAGGGCGATTTGGGACAGGCCCAGTCGGATTGCCGCCTTTTCGAGGGCAGGGATTACTTGCCATGATGGTTTGCCTGATAAATTGCAGGCAGGAGCAGATTAGTTAAACTGGAGGGAAGCGCTGGATTCCTGGCGGGAGTTGGAATTTTTTGCCGCGCTGGTGGCCTCTTTTCTCCGAGAAATTCAAGGGCAGATAAAAAAATTAGCGGCAATCATTTGATGCCGGCATGATGGCTCTGCAGGGAGCGGACCTGGTACTGTTGCCGGCGCGCCGCGGCGATGCCCCGGGCCGCGGCCAGGGCCCCGGCCAGGGTAGTGATGTAGGGAACTTTATACTTGATGGCCGCCTTGCGTATGTAGGAGTCGTCAAATTTACCCAATTTGCCCGCGGGGGTGTTGACCACCAGATGGATTTCCCGGTTTTTGATGATGTCTATGATGTTAGGCCGGCCTTCATGCAATTTGAGCACCTGATCCCCGGGGATGCCCTTATCCGTCAGGAACTTGTGGGTGCCCTGGGTGGCCAGGATTTTGAACCCCAGTTGGTGGAATTGCCGGGCCACCTCCAGGACCGCGGGCCGGTCCGTTTCGGAGACGGTGATGAGCACGGTGCCCTCGCAGGGGAGAACCTGCTGCGCCGCCTCCTGGGCCTTATAGAAGGCCAGGCCGAAAGAGTCGGCCATGCCCAGGACTTCGCCGGTGGACCGCATTTCCGGACCCAGGAGGGGGTCGACTTCCGGAAACATGTTGAAGGGGAAGACCGCTTCCTTGACCCCGAAGTGGGGGATGGACTTCCGGGTGAGGTTCAGGTCGGAGAGCTTTTTCCCCAGCATAATCTGGGTGGCCAGCCGGGCCATGGGGATGTTGCAGACCTTGGAGACCAGGGGCACGGTGCGGGAGGCCCGGGGATTGGCTTCCAGGACATAGACCGTATTGTTGGCGATGGCGTACTGGATGTTCATCAGACCGACGACGTGCAGCTCCATGGCGATGCGCCGGGTGTATTCGTTGATGGTCTCCAGATGCTTGGGGGGGATGCTGATGGGGGGAATGACACAGGCGGAGTCGCCGGAATGGACGCCCGCCAGCTCGATGTGCTCCATGACCGCGGGGACGAAAGCGCCGGTGCCGTCGGCGATGGCGTCGGCCTCGGCTTCGATGGCGTTCTCCAGAAACTTATCGATGAGGATGGGCCGCTCCGGGCTCACCTCCACCGCGGCCGCCAGGTAGCGCTTGAGCATCTCTTCATCGTGCACCACCTCCATGGCCCGGCCGCCCAGGACGTAGGAGGGGCGGACCATGAGGGGATAGCCGATCTCCTGGGCGATGGTCAGGGCCTCCTCAAAGGTGCCGGCCATGCCGCTCTCGGGCTGGGGGATGCCCAGCTTGCGCATGGTATGGCGGAAGCGGTCCCGGTCTTCGGCCAGGTCGATGACGTCGGGGCTGGTGCCGAGAATCCTGACCCCCGCGGCGGCCAACTCCTGGGCGATGTTTAAAGGAGTCTGGCCCCCGAACTGGACGATCACGCCCTCGGGCTGTTCCTTCTCGTAGATGCTGAGCACGTCTTCCACGGTGAGGGGCTCGAAATAGAGCTTGTCCGAGGTGTCGTAATCCGTGGACACGGTTTCCGGGTTGCAGTTGACCATGATGGACTCCAGGCCCTCATCCCGGATGGCGAACGCCGCGTGCACGCAGCAGTAATCAAACTCGATGCCCTGGCCGATGCGGTTGGGGCCGCCGCCCAGGACCATGATCTTGCGGTTTTGGCTTACTTCCACCCGGTCCGGGGCATTGTAAGTGGAATAGTAATAAGCCGCGTTCTCCACCCCGCTCACCGGCACCGCGTCCCAGGCCTGCCGCAGGCCCAGGCGGTAGCGCTGCTCCCTAATTTTCGTTTCCGGGGTCTTCAGAATTTGGGCCAAATACTTATCGGCAAACCCGTCTTTTTTGGCCCGCACCAGCAGTTCATCGGGGAGCTCTTTCTCGCGATAAGTTAAGACTTCTTCCTCCAACTCCACCAACTCCCGCATCTGTTCAATAAACCACTCTTTGATATGGGTGCGCTTAAAGAGGTCTTCGAAGCTGGCTCCCTTGCGGAGGGCTTCATACATGATGAACTGACGCTCGCTGGAGGGCTGGCAGAGTAGCTCCAGGAGTTCTCCCAGGCTCTTCTGATGAAAGTCTTTGGCGAAGCCCAGGCCGTGGCGGCCGATCTCCAGGGAGCGGATGGACTTCTGGAAGGCCTCCTTGTAGGTCTTGCCCAGGCTCATAACCTCCCCCACCGCCTTCATCTGGGTGCCCAGCTTGTCCTCCGCGCCGGGGAATTTTTCAAAGGCCCAGCGGGCAAACTTCACCACCACGTAGTCGCCCCAGGGTTCGTATTTTTCCAGGGTCCCCAGGCGCCAATAAGGAATTTCGTCCAGGGTCAGGCCCCCGGCCAGAAGGGAAGAGACAAAGGCGATGGGGAACCCGGTGGCCTTGGAGGCCAGGGCTGAGGACCGGGAAGTGCGGGGGTTGATCTCGATGACCACCACCCGGCCGGTTTGGGGGTCGTGGGCGAACTGGATGTTGGTGCCGCCGATGACCTTGATGGCCTCGACGATGGCATAGGAGTATTTTTGCAGGCGTTGTTGCAGTTTCGGGTCGATGGTGAGCATGGGCGCGGTGCAGTAGGAGTCGCCGGTGTGCACCCCCATGGCGTCCACGTTCTCGATGAAACAGACGGTGATCATCTGGTTCTTGGCGTCCCGCACCACCTCCAGTTCCAATTCCTCCCAGCCCAGTACGGACTCCTCCACCAGGATCTGCCCCACCATGCTGGCGGACAGGCCCCGGGCGGCGATGAGGCGCAACTCTTCCAGGTTATAGACGTGGCCGCCGCCCCAGCCCCCCATGGTGTAGGCCGGGCGGATGACCAGGGGGTAGCCCAGTTCCTCGGCGATGCGCTCCGCCTCCTCGACGCTCAAGGCAATGGCGCTCTGGGGCATCTCCAACCCCAGGGAGTTCATGGTGTCCTTGAAGGCCTGGCGGTCTTCACCCCGCTTGATGGCGTCCACTTCCACACCAATGATCTGGACGCCGTATTGGTCCAAGACCCCGGCCCGGGCCAGCGCGGAGGACAGATTGAGGCCGGATTGGCCCCCCAGATTGGGAAGCAGGGCGTCGGGACGCTCTGCTTTGATAATTTCCGTCATGCAGTCGAGATTCAGGGGTTCGATATAGGTGACGTCAGCCATGCCCGGGTCGGTCATGATGGTGGCCGGGTTGGAGTTGACCAGGCAAATCTCATAGCCCAGCTTCCGCAGGGCCTTGCAGGCCTGGGTGCCGGAATAGTCGAACTCACAGGCCTGGCCGATAATGATGGGACCGGAGCCGATAATCATCACCTTGTTGATGTCTGGCCGTTTGGGCATGGAACATCCTCCTGGAGGGGGGGCGTGGGAAAATCAGAATCTCAGCAGCGGCAAACCTGGGGAGGAATATAGGCAAGGCTGGAGGGAGTGTCAACACAAAGATTAAGTTTTAATAAAAATACTTGGAATATTACAGTTTTAATAATTATTGGCCTGGGGTCCCTTAAATTGCGGATAACATGCTGATATAAAAATCATTATTTCTTTATAAAAAATGAAAACTAAAAACTGTATGCAGAAAAAACCTTTGACAAAAAGTCCGGCCTCTATTATTGTACAGACCAACCGGTTGGTCTGTCAGGTGCTTGCAGGAGCGAAACCCATGTCCCTCAAAGACAGGATTATTCATGAATCCCTTCGCCAATTTTCCACCAAGGGATTTATGAGCACCTCCATCAATGACATCCTGGAAGCCGTGGGCACCTCCAAGGGGGGGTTCTATAACCACTTCAAAAGCAAGGAAGAACTGTTTTTCGCGGCCCTGAGCGAAGCCCGGAAGATCTGGCGCCAGAAAAATCTGGTGGGCCTGGAGCACTGGGACCGTCCCCTGGATAAAATCAAAAAAATCCTGGAAAACTACCGGCAGCATTATCTGCCCAACTTCGAAGACTTTCCCGGAGGCTGCATCTTCGTGGCCCTGGCGGTGGAATTAAACGACCAGCAACCCCACCTGGCCCGGGCGGTGAACGAGGGTTTCCGCAGGTTCAAAGCCATGCTCCAGCGGCTCCTGGACCAGGAGCAGCAAGCCGGGACCCTGAAAAACGGGGTGGATACGGGGGTGGTGGCGGAGATGATCTTTGCCGGTCTGCTGGGAGCTTGTGTGGCCTATACTGCGGATAAATCCAGGGAGCATCTGGATCAGAGCGTCGAAGGTCTTCTGGCCTTCTTGAACATGATTAGTTTATAAAAAATGCCAAACCTCGATCCGTTTTGGCGCCTCGAAGAGTATTGGACATTGACTCAGGATTTAAACGACTAATATTACTCGGAGCACAAAATCAATTACTTTTCTATCACCCTGAGCGAAGCGAAGGGTCTAGATTCTTCGGCCCCTTCGGGGCCTCAGAATGACAGAAAAAGCAAATGAATTCATGCTCCCAGTAATAAGTCCAACTGCTTCAAGAACTCTACCTAAAAAGGAGGTAGCAGATGGATTTCAAGCTGTCGGAAAGAGAAGAGTTGCTCCGGAAGTCCACCAGGGAGTTCGCGGAGAGTGAGATTACCCCGAAAATTGAGGCCATGGAGGAGACCGGGGAGTTTCCCATCGATTTGCTGAAACCCATGGCCAAACTGGGGATTACGGGCATCATCACTCCCCCGGAGTACGGGGGCGTCGGCCTGGGCTACCTGGCCAGAACCATCGTCCTGGAAGAGTTGGGCCGGGTCTGCGCCGCCATCCCCATGAGTATGCAGGTCCACCACATGGCCATGGCCGCGCTCAACGATTTCGGCACCGGGGAGCAGAAAAAGAAGTATATCCCGCCCCTGGCCCGGGGCGAAACCATGGGGTGCGTGGCGGTCACCGAACCTTCCGGAGGATCGGACCCTTTGGGGATGCAATCCACGGCTGAGTTGAAAGGCGACAAATGGATTCTGAACGGCAGGAAGTGCTTCATCACCAATTCTCATACTTCCGATTATTGGCTGGTGATCGCCCGCACCGGGGAGGGGCCCAAAGGTCTTTCGGGTTTCATCGTGGACAAGACCGCTCCCGGCGCCAAAACCGGGCGGAAGGAGCACAAATTCGGTCTCCTGGGTTCCAATACCGGCGAGCTGGTCATGGATAATTGCGAGATCCCCAAGGAAAATATTCTGGGCCAGGAGGGCGGGGGCCTGAGCGTGACTCTGAAGACCGTCAGCGAGAGCGGCAGAACCGGCATGGCCGCCACGGCCCTGGGGATTCTCCAGGCCTGCTACGAGGAGGCCGGGAAGTTCGCCAGCGAACGGGTCCTCTACGGCAAACCCATTGCCGCGTTGCAGGCCATCAGCTTTTACATGGCCGAGATTTATACGGAGTTGGATATTTGCCGGCTGCTGTGCTACCGGGCCTCCTGGATGAAGGACCAGAACCTGAGGTTCGACCCGGAAAGCGCCATGGCCAAATCCTACACTTGCGACGCCGCGGCCCGCTGCGCCAAAAAGGCCATCGAAATTCACGGGGCCTACGGCATCATGAAAGAATACAAGGTGCAGCGCCTGCTCCGGGACGCCATGGTCACCATCTCCGCGGGCGGCACCGGGGAGATCGGCAAGGTGGTGCTGGGCCGGGCGGCCCTGGCACCCTTCCAGAGGAAAAGTTAGAGCAGTCCTCCTCGGCCTTGAGGCCCATCCGTAAAGCATGAAAAGGCGAACGTAGGGGCGGGCGTCCCCGCCCGCCCGGGTAACCAGCACAGGCTGGAAAACCTGTGCTGCCGTTGGGAACTTTTCAGGAAACAGAGGCCATGGAAAGAATAATCGTCTGTCTCAAGCCGGTGCCGGATCCTAAAGACTGGGACCGGCTCCGGTTGGACCCGGTGACCAAGACGTTGATTCGCGAGGGTATTTCCAGTGTAATCAACCCGTTGGACAAACATGCCCTGGAAGCCGCCCTGGAAATTAAGGACGCCCAGGCCGCGGAAGTGGTTATCCTCTCCATGGCCCCGCCTGCGGCGCAGCCGGTTTTACGGGAAGCCCTGGCCCTGGGCGCGGACCGGGCGGTGCTCCTTTCGGACCCGGCCTTCGCGGGCTCGGACACCCTGGCCACCTCCCGGATTCTGGCCGCGGCTATCCGCCGCCTTAAGCCTTTTGACCTCATTTGCTGCGGCAACTTCACCCTGGACGGCTCCACCGCCCAGGTTCCTTCCCAAATTGCCGAACTCCTGGGGATTCCCAACATCATGCACGTCAGCAAAATGGAACTCAGGGAGGAAAAGGGGCTGATGGTCACTCAAAAAATCGAACAGGGGTGCATGCGCCTGGAGGCGGAGCCGCCCCTGCTCCTTTCCTTCACCAAGGAGGCCAATAAGCCGCGCTTCAGCAGTTTTCTCGAAATCCTGGCTGCGGAGAAAAGGGAGTTGGCTATCTGGACTAATGCGGACTTGAACCTGGAGAAAGCGCTGATAGGTTTAACAGGATCGCCCACCCAGATGGCGGACCTCCTGGTCCGGCAAAAGGGCCGCCAGGGCCTGCGGCTGGAGGGCAACCCCGAGGAGATGGCCCGGCTGCTGGTTGACAAGATACACCACATGGGTTTCATTTAATGACAGTATCATCTCTACCTCATGGAATCCTGGTCCTCAAGCTCCTCTTCACCTGTGGGGAGGGGGTAAGTGGGCGCGGTCCCCGGAAATTCCATTACCACCCCAGCCCTCCCACATCTGGGGGAAGTTAGTAAAAGCCTAATATAGTAATTGTAGAAGATCATCCCGGGACTAGACATTCCCCGCATTAATTATTAACTCATACCAAGTCGAGACCTCTGCGAAAGTCTCAATTACTTTTCTCTTTGCTCAAAATGTGGAGCAGGCGCCCTCGCCTGCTACTAGATGAAGTGTGAACAGCCGAGGGCGGTTGTTCCACATGAGACTTTCCCAGAGGTCTCAAGTCGCAATCCAAAGGCACGGCTTTGTAGGGGGGTACTCGTGTATGCGCCCGCATTAGGGTGGACATATGGGTCCGCCAGACGAAAAATTCCGTTTGTTTGCGACTTGGTATCAGAGACCCAATGGTGTAACTCTCTTAAAAGATCGTAAGCGACAGGCGATCCGCGGTTCCTTTTTTGAGGTTCTGCATATATAATAGATTTTTAATTAAAAATTGCTTTATTCCGAAATTAAGATATGTAACAGTAATAGCCGTCACATAATTTCCCAAAAATATTGGTCAGCGCGTAGTTATCGGAGAAACGGGGTAAGTTGTGGGCAACGGTTGTAAGTTTGAGCGGTGAGGCCAATGCGGCTTTGGCGGCAAGCCGGGAGTTGATCCGGAGGACTTTATGCCCCAGTGTCCTTTTTGCAACGCGGCCGTCTGGGTGGGCCAGCAATATTGCACAACCTGCACGAACCCTCTTCCTGGTAAGGAGGAGGAGGATCATTTTTGCCCCCAATGCGGCATCCGCCTGGACACTCCCGAGGAAATCTGCCAGAAGTGTACCGTCAGCCAGGCGGAGAGTGCTGAGGCTCCTGCACCGGCTCCGGCCAGGACCTGGTGGCTCCCTTTAAAAGTCCCGGTAATTTTCTGCGGCGCGGGTTTGATTATCGCCGTCCTGCTCGTGGTCTTCCTTTTCCAAACCAGTTCCGGACCTCCCCAGGTGAAGATGACGCCGCCGTCTCCCACCGTTTCGGGGAAAACTCCTACAGCCCACCCTAGCCCCGCGTCGGAAAAAGCCCCATCGGCTACCCCGGTGGCGGCAGCCCAGAAACTCGCGGACCCCGCCGCGCCGGCGGCATCTTCTCCACCAGCAGCAACGCCCCCAACGCCATCCTGGCCCAGGTATTTGGTGAATACCCACGCCCTGGTCGTCCGGGACGCCCCTGACGCGTCCGCCGCCCTCATTGCCATTCTCCGCTTCAATGACGAGGTGGAACTCCTGGACACCTCCGGCGGTTGGGGGAAAGTACGGCACCAGCGGCGCAAAATCGTCGCCTGGGCCAACATGCGCTACTTGCAGCGGTTGACGGTTTCCGGGCAAACTCCAGCCACCCCCCCCAGGTCTACGTCCCAAACGGCCCCACCGGCTCCTCAGGCCGCGGCAGTCCAGAAACTGGCGGCCACCTCAGCGCCAGCAGTCTCTTCTCCTCCACAGGGGACGGTGCCGACACCATCCCTGCCCAAGTATTTTGTCAATACCCACGAACTGACGATCCGGAATAGCCCGACCATGTCTGCACTGGCAATCGCCACTCTCAACTTCAAAGACGAGGTGGAACTCCTGGACACCTCCGGTGGCTGGGGGAGGATCCGGGACTTGCGGGGCAGGATCGTCGGCTGGGCCTACATGGACTATTTGGAGCCAGTGACAGTCGATGGCCCCCGGGAGGTTTCCCAGCATAAATCCTCAGACCCTTAGGGGTCGGAATCCAGGTAGTCCAAAGCTTCCAAAGACCAGCAGGGGCAGATGGAAAGGTGCTTACCTGCCCATCTGTTCCTTAAAATTTGCCCTTTAGGAAATCTTGACATGGAAAAACCGCAGATTTGGGTTTTTATGGAGCAGCGAGGCGGGGTGCTGCACGACGTGGGCCTGGAACTCCTGGGCAAGGCCCGGGAGCTGGCCGGGCCCCGGGGCGCCACAGTGGCCGCCTTGCTGCTGGGGGACAAGGTGGCCCCTTTGACCGACCGGCTTATCGCCCACGGGGCCGATCTGGTCCTGGTGGCGGCACACCCGGGCCTGGAACCCTACCGCTTGCTGCCTTATACCCAGGTCTTGGCCCGGGCCTGCCGGGAGTACGAGCCTGCCATCATGCTCTTCGGGGCCACGGCCATGGGCATGGAACTGGCGCCCCGGTTGGCGGCGCGCCTGGAAACCGGCCTCTCCGCGCATTGCATCGACCTCCAAGTGGATGGGGAGGGCCTTCTGCTGCAGATGGTCCCCGGTTGGGGCGGCGGCGTGGTGGCCACCATCAAGTGCCCGGTCCATCGTCCCCAAATGGCCACGGTGATGCCCGGGGTGATGCAAAAGTTCGGGCCTGAACCGAGGTCCGGCCGGGTGGTCCCATTGGCCGTCGGCCCGGACCTGGAGGTCTCCGGCCCCCGGGTCCTGGAAGTGCACCGGGAAGAACCCCGGACCCTGCCCCTGGAACAGGCGGAGGTGGTGGTGGCCGGCGGCTTCGGCATCGGCGGCCGGGAAGGCTGGCGGCTTTTGGAAGAGCTGGCGGGCCTCTTGGGGGGCGCGGTGGGGGCCACCCGGCCGCCGGTGGATGAAGGCTGGGCAGCGGAGGCGCAGATGATCGGCCAGAGCGGCAAGACCGTCAGGCCCCGTCTTTATATCGGCGTGGGCATCTCCGGCATGTCCCACCACGTGGTGGGGATGGAGGGCGCGGAAACGGTGGTGGCCATCAATACCGACCCCCAGGCCCCCCTCCTGGCCCTGGCGGATATCGCTCTGGTGGGGGATTACCGGGAAATTATCCCGGCGTTAGTGGCGGAACTCCGCCAGAGACGCCAGGGCCGCGGGGCCAACTGATACCAAGTCGCAATCAAAAGACGTTGAACCGTAGGGGCGAACCTTGTGTTCGCCCTGAAGGCCGGGCGAATACAAGATTAGCCCCTACAAAAAATTGCCGTTAGATTGCAGCTCGGCATCAGAGCAATTTCGTATCAATCTCGTATTAATTTCATATCAATAACCCGACAGTTAACGCGGGGCCACTTCCAAATTTATGCCTTCGAGGGCTTGCAGGTGTTTGATGATTTGAAATAGGTTGTCGGCCCGCGGGTTTCCCTTGGGGCCAAACATACGCATAAGGCTTTTGGTAGGTATGTGGGTAGCTTCGGATAAAAGCCCAAAACCCACAGCCGCGTTGATATAGTCGCGCAGAATAGCCTTGCCGGTTTCCACGTCACCGGCAAGCATGGTGTCGATGCCCTCTTTGAGCATGGCTTTGCGAAAATCGGCGTCCTTTTGGGCGCGTTCCAGCAAAGTGGTGCGAAATTCTCTGGTAAGAGCCATGACAGTCACCTCCTATCGTTTCCGCCTCTTGTAATCTTCCCAGCAAGACCGCGCCGCGGTAATGTCGGCCTGCTGTCTTTTCTTCGACCCGCCGCCAAGCAAGATAATTAGCGCTTCACCGTCCTTTCCGAAATAGACCCGGTAGCCGGGGCCAAAGTCAATCTTGCACTCGAAGACGCCGCCGCCCACGCCTTTAACCCTGGAAAAATTGCCTTGCTCCAAACGGTAAAGCGCCGTGGCTACCTTGGCTGCGGCTATGGCGTTCAAACCATCATGCCACCGGGCAAAGGGTGACTCTCCCTTTGCGTCCAAATATTCTTTGACGGTTATCGGCATATATTATGGTAACATAAACGTTACCATTGTCAAGCAGTTTTTGCTATTTGTCATTTTGTCGAGTTTTCAAGGTGGAAACCACGCCGAAACATATTTCTCACAGGTTTTTCCCTCAGCCCCACTTGTAGAAATTTTTTCGCGGACCGGTGTCCTATGAAAACCTGTGGGATAACCTGAAGGTGGGATATGAGTGGGATAAAATACCATCTTGTAAATAAAAAAAGGTCAGCCCATTTGAGCAAACCCTTTAAAATCAATGGCACCCCCGCCGAGACTCGAACTCGGGACACAAGGATTAGGAATCCATCAGGGAGGATAAATTAGGACAAATTAAGACAGATAAAGAAAGATAGATTTTAAGAGGTTATCGCCAGGACCCCCCATTTATGCCAACTCGGTAAAAACTGAGTAAATGGGAGGTTATTTTTTGGGATTTGTTGACCAAGTGTTGACCAAGTTGACCAATTCAAAAAGCACCATTTCGCCCTCACGGTCCCATGTCGCCCTATGTGGTAGAAAATCTACCGGGCGCAAAGGATTCCTTGTTGACTAGAATTTTTATTGTAGTTTATAATTTCTCTTGTATGTAGTCAAAAATCAACTACAATGTATTTATATTCCTCGGAAGGGGCTAAAAATGAAAAAAGAAAAAGATTTGCCGATTTCTTTTCGCCTATCTCCAATGCGCAAACGCCTATTAGAGATGGCCGCTAAGGCTGAGGATTTAAGCACCTCAAAACTCATTGAAGAAGCATTATCCCTACGGTTGGCGATGCCGCGAGGTTTCATCGATGAAATTCAGAAAATAGCCGTAGATATGCACCTGCCTATGGCAACTATCATCGTTCATAAGGTGCTGAAGCAAGTGGCCTGGGAATTTGCTTGGCTTAAGGTCTTTGGCCGTCCTGCACCTTCACAAAATTCTGAATTTCGCTTTGAGGGTAACAAGCTTATCACTGGCGATGATCTGGCAGAGCAGCTTTTGCAAGAATTTGAAACGATCCTCTCCCAGGCCAAGAGTAAATTGCAGTTGAAAACAGGCGAAGCCGTTCATTTTTCGGGTAAGGAAATTGAAACGGTCCTTGAAGGTCTGCAATGCGCGTCGCACTAAATGAAGCTGAAGCCCAGGCGTATTATCAGGAATTTAAACCCTACCTCCAGGAGACATGCCGTGTTTTCACCGGAGTTGTGAGCAGTGGCGATGTAAAAGGGTTAGCCTTTCTGATTCGGTCCTTTGAATTGATTTTGGGGAAATCACTCCAGGACATTACTGAGGATCTTCATCGTCCAGTTAACTGATATGAACGCAGACCTCCAGACAATCTTAAAGGAATTGAAGGGCCTCCGGGAAATGCTGGGGGTTGCCAACAGGCGGCTTTTGACCATAGAGGAAGCTGCGACCTACATCGGCCTTTCCCCCCGCACGATCCGAAACGGCATAGGAGCCGGAGCAGCAAAACCTTTCCCGGTAAAATCGGTCAAGGTAGGTGGCCGGCGGCTTTTCCGGAGAGAGGACCTGGACAGCTATATTGACGGCCTAGGGAGTGGCGATGGTAACTGATCAAAAAATCAGAGAGGCCCTTAGATGTGGGCAGCCCGGTTGCACCTGCGGACAGCCCCGGGGTCTGGTGCATTGCCCGGCGCACGACTCGGCGCGCACAGATAAAACGCCCTCCCTCTCTATATCCGAAAGTGGTGGCGGTAAAATTTTGGTTCACTGTTTTAACGGATGCTCCCAGGATCAGGTTCTTGGTGCCCTGAAGGACATGGGCTTGTGCCTGTCCCAAAAAGGGGAATGGGAAAAAACTGTCGGTAGGGGGCGCAACAGTGCAACACCCCCTCAAAAGGCCAGCAAAAAAGATCACTTGAGTGTTGCACCCCCCGCTGCAACACCCCGCAACACCCCTGCAACACCCCTCGGGCTTACTTTGCCGGAACTGGCCGAAGCGAAAAAACTTCCCGTTGACTTCCTAAAGGGCCTGGGCCTGGCCGACAAGAAGGTGCAGGGGGGTTTCCGTGTGACCATTCCTTACATGAACGCAGGCGGAGAAGTGACAGCGCTGCGCTACCGCCTTAGTCTGGACGGGTCACAACGGTTCATGTGGCGCAAAGGTGACCGGGTTTTGCCCTATGGTCTTTGGCGCCTGAAAGAAGCCGCCAAAAAGGGTTGGCGCCTGCTGGTGGAGGGAGAGAGCGACTCCTGGACCTGCTGGTACCATGGGCTTCCCGCTATCGGTATTCCCGGGAAAACTACCTTCCGGCCTGATTGGGCCGAACTCTTCCAAGGGCTTCGGGTATACCTCTGGCAAGAACCGGACGCTCCGGAACTACCCTTGAAGCTGGTGAAATTTCTCCCTGGTCTCATGGTTATCCGAGCACCAGACGGCTTCAAAGACCTCTCTCAAGCACATATCCAGGGGGAGGACATTCCCGCCTTGGTAGAGAGCTTGAAGGCCCAGGCGATACCCGCGGCAATGCTGGCGAAAGAGGCCCAGGACACCCGCATTAAGGAACTCAGGGAGGCCGCTTGTACCATATTGGGAGCCCAGGACCCCCTGGCCCTGGTGCGCCAGGCCATTCTTTCTCAAGGGTTTGGCGGTGATGTGAAACAACCCCTCATCGTTTATATAGCCGCCACGTCCCGGCTTTTGGCGATGAGGTCGGGAGCCATGCCGGTGCATCTCCTTCTGGTGGCCCAAGCCAGCGCCGGGAAATCCTATCTCTTGGCGGTTGTGCTGCGGTTCCTGCCGGAAGAGGCGTTCCATGTCATAGATGCCGGTTCCCCGAGGGTTTTAATTTACGATGAGGCCGACTTGCAGCACCGGGTTCTTGTTTTCGGGGAAGCCGATTCGCTCCCGGCAGGAGAGGATAACCCGGCTGCATCGGCGGTGCGCAACCTCCTTCAGGAGCACTCTCTGAAATACAAGGTGACCGTGAAGAATCCCGAAACCGGCGATTACTGCGTCAAAGAAGTGGAAAAGCCTGGACCCACGGTGATGATCTCCACTTCCACCCGGCGCCTGGGGTATCAACTCGACACCCGCGTTTTCTCTCTCCCCGTGGTCGATACCCCGGAAAAGATTGAAGCGGCGCTTCTGGCCCAAGCTGACCTTGAACTGAATGGGGCCGCAGCCCCGGATGATGCGCTTATCGCCTTCCAAGGCTACCTTCAAGCCCTGGCCCCCTGGGAAGTCACGGTGCCCTTCATCAAGGAACTTGCGGCTGAGATTGGCCGCAAGGCTACGGCCACGCGTATCATGCGGGACTTTGCCCGGCTTACGTCCCTGATCAAATCCACGGCTATCATCCGCCAACAGTACCGCCAGAGGGATAAGGAAGGCCGGGTTATTGCCCAGATTGAGGATTACGAAACGGTTTTTGACCTAGTGGGGCCAATGTACGAGGCTACCTTGACCGGAGTCACCAAAGAGCTACAGGCCACGGTTCAAGCCGTGGGAGAGATGCTGGACGCGGGCATGAGCATCACCGCTACCACCTTAGCGGCCCGCCTGGGTATCAACCGGGGTACTGCCTCCCGGCGAGTGAATGCAGCCATTAAGCGGGGATGGATCGTCAACCGGGAGACGAAGAAGGGCCAACCTTGGGACTTAGCAATTGGCGAACCCCTGCCGGAGACCCAAGGTTTGCCCGATCCTGAAATGCTAAGGGCCTGTTGCGGTGTTGCACTTGCAACAGGGGGTGCAACAGAAGGCGCAACAGTTCAACATGGCGAAACCATTGAAGATAATGGTAAGTGTTGCACTGTTGCGGTGTCTACCGATGGTTTTTCTTCTCCATCTTCTGGCGACCTAAAGGAGATGACCTTGTGATGAACCCCGGCATTGAGGCGGTGCGGAAGCTGGCCAACTTGGGCTACCGGTTCACATTGAGCGGCGACACAATTAAGGCCAAATATGAAGGCCCCGGCAAGCCCGACCCGGCCCAGGTTCGCCCTCTCATGGATGCTATGAAAGCCCATAAGCCCGATGTTGTTTACTTCCTGCGGTCCTACTGCCCTACGTGTGGCGGCGTGTGCTTCATCGGTTCTCTGTGCATGGCCTGCGATTGGCGGCGGCTGGTAGAACTCTATCCTGACTTGGAGGTAAAGCAATGATGGGTCTCGCTTGTGGCGCGAAGGGCAAGGGGGCGGCTCAGTTTTCGGGTGTGTCCTCCTGGCGACCGGAGCGGCAGCAAACCTTCGCCAATTCTGATTGCTTAACCTTGAAGCCAGGAAACCCGCATGGATAAAGAGCCACGGGGGGTATCAAAGTTTTGTTTTTTTTGCTTTTCCACGACCGGAGGCGGTCCATCGGACGCGACGCCGCCCCCCCAACCAGATTTGAATTTTGAGGTAAGCCAGAAATGGCATTAAAAAAACCTAAAAATATCGCTGTACCGGCACCAAAACATCTTTCCAAAGCGGCAAAAGAACTATGGGCTGATTTGGTGGAGGATTATGACTTTGAATCACACCAATTCGAGCTACTCCGTTTATTGTGCGAGTCCCTGGACCGATTAGAGGCTTGCAGAAAGCAACTCAAGAAAGATGGATGCTTTCTGAAAAACAGATTTGGCGAGACTAAACCGCACCCGGCGCTAAGGGAGGAACGGGAACACAAGGTCCTTTTCGCCCGACTCGCCCGGGAGCTCAATCTCGACCTTGAAATTCCTGATTCACCACGGAAGCCCAGGAGGTATTAAGCCATGCCCCGGAAACCCCGGAAAATGTCATTGCGGAAGGCCGATTTACACCCGGCAGAGATCGCCTTTTTGATGGATGATGATTCTTATTTGAGAGAGGGTTTGCTCCGAGATTTAAAAGCTCTTGAAGCGATTAAGAGCGGGGAACGCGGCGAGCTTCTTTTTGGAAACCAGACCAAAAACGCCCGTGAACTCCTGGAGGAACATGGCGCCGAAGCCCTGGAAATTTTCCAGACTGCAAACTCAGGCAGGCTTCCTTCCTGGTGGAGGCTTTTGACGCCAGAGGAGCAACAAGCTCTAATTTAGCCAGGGCATTTATAGGTAGTTAAAAATCTGGGTCCGCCCAAAGATCGGCCAATCTGACGGCGGCGCAAGAACAAAAGAGACGGCAATTCCGGTGCCGGAATCATCGGGATTCGCCGTCTTTTTTGTTGCCCGGCCTCTATAACCAGACCTCCAGCGGCTCGGGGCCTGCCCCCTGCCCTGGACTGGCGAAAACAAAAAACCGGGATCGCCTGCGGCCCCGGCAACCCCTCCAAGGTGCCAGCACCAGTGAGAGAGGGCAGACAAAAAATCTACGGAAAAAGAGGAAATTCCCATGAAATATAAGAAGCTGAAAGACAAATATATTGCTTTGGGCAAAAAAGCTCAGAGCATCCAAGACCTTGCGGACTTGGCAAACCGGCCCTTGACCGATTCTGAACAGGTCGAAGTGAACGGCCTGATTGCTGAAGCTGAGGAAATCGAAAACCAAATGTGGGGCGTGGGTGGCCCCGGAATGGATATAACCGGACCTGGCCCTGGCCGCAAGACACAACCGGATTTTCCCGGCAGTGGACCCTACGGCCACGTCTCCGTTGACAGCATGGGGCGGCAGATTAGCCCCAGCATCCCCCCGGGCTATGCTCAATTCAAGAACGACGGGGAATTCTTCCAAAGCGTCAAAAACAGTTGCGCCCGGGGCGGCAGCATCGACCCGCGGCTGATTATGGGCGCACCCACCACGGTGAGCACTGAGGGCGCCGGGGCAGACGGCGGTTTCCTGGTCCCCCCGCAATGGTCCACGGAAGTCTTTTCCACGGTTGCCGCGGAAGGAGCATTGCTCTCTTATTGTAACGTGGTCCCGGTCACCGGCAATACCTACGTTCAAGTCTTGGACACCGGCGCACCCTGGGAAGCTACCAACGGTGTGCAAGCCTACTGGAAAGGCGAAAATACCCAACTTACCCAGAGCAAGGTTGATTTGAAGGATACCACCAAGCGCCTCCACAAGCTCACCGCCCTGGTGCCGGTCACTGAGGAACTCCTGGAGGACGCGCCCAGCCTGGACGCTTATCTGAGGCGCAAAGTGACCTCTATTTTCGATTTCAAAATTAACCTCGCCATTATTCAAGGCGACGGTGCTGGCAAACCCATGGGCATTCTCAATTCCAGCGCCCTAATAAGCGAAGCCGGGGAAACCGGGCAGGAAGCGGATACCATAATTTTCCAGAACGTCAGCAAAATGTGGTCCCGTCTGGCCCCCGGAAGTGAAGGCCGGTCCATTTGGCTTTCTCACAAGGACATCCTGCCGCAATTTATGAGCATGACCATTCCGGCAGGAATAACAGCGATTCCGGTATATCTCCCCGCGGGCGGGGTTTCCAGCCAGCCCTACGCCAGCCTTATGAGCAGGCCGATTGTCTGGACACAGGCTTGCGAATCCCTGGGGGATAAGGGGGACCTGATTTTGGCGGATCTCAGCCAGTATCAGGTGATCCTCAAAACCGGGGGCATGAAAACCGACGTCTCGATGCACCTATTTTTCGATTGGGATTTGCTCTGTTTTCGCTTCATACTTCGCATTGAAGGCGTCCCCCTGTGGCCCGCTCCGGTCACGGGGAGAAACGGAGTTAGCACATATTCCCCGTTCGTCTGCCTTTCTGAGAGGGCGGGCTAATTAAAACCCCGGCCCCGCCTGGCTTCGGTCACCGGGCGGGCCTAACAATAACCCGGGCCGCGGAGATGCAGGCATCGAGGCGGCCTTAACCCTCAACCAGTAGCGGAATCCTTCTTCGGCTTTATGGGGGCGGGCCGTTAAAGTATCAAACTGGCCGCTACTGTTTTTTCCGGTTTTCGAGAAGACGCCCCCATTTTTTTTAGAAGGAAAACCACATGGGAAAACGGAAGTGGAAGCGGGTTCGTCTAACGGACCTGGCAAGTGAAGCAACACAGCAAGAAATCCTGGATTTGATAGCCCAGGCGAATGAGGCCCAGGCCCAGGAACCCCACAAGCGGCCTTCTGAGGCGGCCCAGGCGGGGCGATAACCGCGGACCCCGACTCTTAGCCCTGGCTCGGAGCGGATCGGGAGGGAATGGTGGATGGCAAGACGGGCAAAACGCATTGCATCTGAATATGGTTCGATTTTAGGTTCAGGAGCAAATTTGGCTGGCCGACCTGCTCCTTCCCGGATTCCGCCATGCTTTACTTGCTTTGGGGGGACTTGATTTTTGGGAATTTGCGAATGATTTATATGGTTTTCTGATTTCCTGACATTTGTCAGGGTTTTTCTTGGAACGGAAGGGCATACTTAGGGATCGTGGGGGGGGGGCGGTCCTAAACAAAGTACCTCTGAAAGCCCCTTCCTGGTTTTCATGGTCAGATCGGGAATGGACCCCGTTTCTCTTAGAGTTGACCCCACCAGAATCCCCAGGATACACGATAAACCCCGGCCCCTGGCCTTACCCTTTACAGACCAAACGGCAACTCTACCTAAATATTTTTCCCTCTCATATTTTTTAATTGACAAAGACTGGTATTATTAATTACATTAAATGTAATTATTAGCCTAAAGGAGGGTAGGAAACGATGGAAGAAACCTTTGGCAAGAAAACCGTGGAAGCCTTAACTGGATTAACTTATAGGCAAATTGACTATTGGGCCTCAACCGGAGTTGTTATCCCTTTCGGGCCTGCCGCTGGGAAGGGTTCCAGGCGGGAATATTCCTTTAAGGATTTAGTTGCCCTGAGAGTCGCCAAAAAACTCAAGAAAGATGGAATAAGCCTGCAAAAAATTCGTAAGTCCTTGGCCTGGCTTAGAAAGCAGGATGAATTCAAGGACCTGCGGCAACCACTGGCAGAACTCCGATTTGTAACTGATGGGGAGACCCTATTTGTTATGAACGTCGAAAAGGACCAGGAAAAAATTATAGATGCCCTCAAGCAAGGCCAACTTGTTTTTTCTGTGGCTTTGGGAAAAATCATCGAGGACTTGCAAGGAGAAGTGAAGCAACTGGCAAAACCCAGAGAAACAAGGGTACGGGTAGACAACCGGCCTTTTACCGTGGTACTTACCCCGGACTTAGAGGACGGCGGTTTTACGGTGCAATGCGTGGAGGAGCCGGCGGCAATCTCAGAGGGAGAAACAGAGCAAGAGGCCCTTGATAATATCATTGATGCCCTTGAATTGTGCCTTAAGCAAGAAAAGGAGTGGCAGATCGCCAAAGCCGGGGAAACCCAGGCGATATGAACTACACCGGGAAGCACCTTAGTAAGGCGGCCTTAAAGTTGGGGTATGTCATTAAAGAGGGCGGTAAGCATATCCTGGTTTTTGACTCCACAAATAGGCGGCTTATATCTACATTTTCCAGGGGGAAGATAAAAAAGAAAGGCACCTTGGCAGCTATTCTCAAGCAGTTGGGCATAACTGAGGCCAAGTTAAAAAAACTGATTTAATAAGACTGGACACAGAATAGCCTCTTGCCCCTATAATCAAAAAAGGAGACTTATAATGGAAAAAGAAAAGATTATGAAACAGGTGGCCGATGAATTTAAAAAGATTGTCGATATAATTAGCAAATTAAATCATGCTTTCCCATATTGTCAAAAAATAGCAAATAATGAAATTACAGAATTATATGATTCTACTATGCTATATATCTTATCGGCATTTGCGGTTAATGCTGATGAATTGACAAGGACTACTCATAAAATAAATTCATTAATCTACGACCAATTATTCTTGGATAGGGAAATAATCAATAAAATGGAGTAGAACAATGTCAATCTTAGCTGAGTGCCCATGGTGTCACCGGAAACAAGCAGTTAAGAATAAACACTGCTCCCATTGTGAAAGAGACCTGGATAAGGCCAAGAAGGGCGGCAAGGTGCGCTTTTGGGTTAACTATCGACTCCCGGGCGGAAAGCAGCGCCGGGAGTATGTAGGGAATGACCCCAATGGGCGGCCCGCTGGGATTGAAGAGGCCAGGGCTGCGGAAGGCAAGCGCCGGGCACAAAAGAAAGAAAAACCAGGGATTCTGGAAAGGGCCATTGCTGAGAAAATGACCTTTTCCGAGCTCGCAGAGTGGTATCTCGACTTGACCGCGGTCAAGAAACTGGCTTCCTATAGCCGGGTTCGCCAGGGCTTGGCGAACTTCAACCGGCAATTCGGCGAGGTCCTGGTGGGGGACCTCAAACCCCTGGACCTGGAAGAGTATCAAAATAAGCGGGAAAGCGAGGGCATGGCCCCGGCTACCATCGATATGGAGTTATGCCTTGCCAAGACCATGATTACCAAGGCTTTCGATAATGACATGGTGGAGGGGAAAACGGTCAAGGCTTTCCGACTGGTCAAACGACGGCTTAAAAAAGCCGCCAATGCCCGAAAGCAGATCATCGGGATTAAAGAATATCTCCTGCTGATGGAGGCGGCCGCCCCCCACCTGAGAGACATTCTCACCGTTGCTTACCATACCGGCATGAGAACCGGAGAACTCAGGACCCTACAGTGGTCACATATCGACCGGGAGAAGGGGGTTATCCGGCTCCCGGCAGACCTCACCAAAGAAAGCCGGGCCAAGGTGATTCCCCTCAATCACCACGTCAAGAAGCTCCTGGAGGAAAACCGCCGGAACACACCCCATTTTAAATTTGTGCTCACCTACCGGGGCAAGCCGATAACCAGCGAGGGGGGGCTTAATAAGTCCTTTCACGCGGCCTGTAAAAGGGCCGGGCTGACCTGTGGCCGGGATATTCCTGGGGGGATCATCTTTCACGACATTCGGCGAACCGTCAAGACTCACATGCTGGCCGCCGGCGTGGACAAGATTTACCGGGACCTGATTTTAGGCCACTCCCTTCAAGGGATGGACGCACATTATCTCTCCCCCTCAGAAAAAGACCTCCATCAAGCCATGAGCCTTTACACTGCCTGGTTAGACGGTCAACTGAAAAATGTTGACCATATCGTTGACCAAAAATCCTGAGAGTGGCGCCCCCGCCGAGACTCGAACTCGGGACACAAGGATTAGGAATCCTTTGCTCTATCCATTACTGAGCTACGGGGGCTTGAGGATCTCAAGGAGTCGTCAGGTCCGGGACACCGCGCCCACGGATATGGCGGTTAAGGTCCTGGGCCTGAGGCTTTTTCCTACTCTGGCGTCATTATAAGCCAGGCAGGGCTCATCTGCAAGCGCCAGACCTCTAGCCCCGGGGGTCTGCCCCCCTCCATCCGGGAGTCTCGAAAAATCGATGCTGCCGGGAGAGGCCGGGGCTTGCCCAGGCGTCGCGCCTGTTCCAGGTCCTTGGCGCCCCGGCTGCGCAATCTGGTCCCAGGGCCTGATTACCCACAGAATATTTCCGGGACGGGAAAATTTTTCTCCCTGCCCCAAGTTCCCGGTTTGGCTGGATTATCTGGGGAAATATTTTTCCTCACAATATTAATTATGTAATATCTCATAGTTACACAAGGAGGAAGAGATTTTCCGGGAGACGCGACTTTCTTGATAGACGCCGGACCCTGTGGTATTATCTCGCGACTCTGGAGCCTGGAGCTCCAAAGGAGAGGAACATGGGGCGGCACCGGGTCTGGGCCTGGGGGATCATCATCTTTTTTCTGAGCGTCGGGCTGGCGGGGGCCGCGGAGACGGAGCTCTTTAAGGCCGAGCCGCTTCAAGGCGGACCCTGGTGGATCCGCGCCGAAACAATCACCTACGACGCCCCCTCTCACACTTATACCGCCCAGGGCCGGGTGGATATCCGCCAGGGTGACCGCCGCCTCACCGCGGACTGGGTGCAGGTCAACGAAACCACCAAGATCGCCAGGCTGCGGGGCAACGTCGTCCTGGTCCTGGGGGAGGACATCTTCTCCGGACAGGAGGGTGAATTCAACCTGGCCACCCGCACCGGCGAAATGAAAGGGGCCCGGCTCTTTCTCCAAAGAAACCATTTCCAGGTGAAAAGCTCCCTGATCCGCAAAACCGGCGAAAATACCTATTATGCGGAAAATTCCACGGTTACCACTTGCGATGCGGACCAGCCGGTTTGGAGTTTTTCGGCCCGGCGACTGCAAGTGGTCCTGGAGGGCTATTCCACCAGTCAAAATACCGTGCTCAAGCTGGCCGGTTTGCCCGTCTTTTACTTCCCCTTTGCCATCCTGCCGGTGCAGACCGAGCGGCAAAGCGGCCTTCTGCTGCCCCAGTACGGGCAGCACCGGGCCGGGGGCACGGTGGTGGAAGTGCCCCTCTACTGGGCCATTAACAACCAATCGGACGCCACCTTGTATCAGACCATCCTCACCAATCGCGGTTACATGCAGGGTGGAGAGTACCGCCGCCGGGGCCATGAAGACGCGGCCTTCACCATTCGAGGCTTCACCCTCAGCGACGGCTCCGGCGAGGCGCCGGTCAACCACCGCTATTGGGTGGCCGGCATGGTGAATCAGCCCCTGGGGGATGGCTGGCAGGTGCGGGGGACCCTGGACCGGGTGAGCGACCTCAATTATTTGAAGGACTTCAATTTCGGGTATATGGGCCTCAATCGATTTTCCCGGGAACTCCTGGGGGATTTCGGGCGCAACCTGGAACAGGAGGATGTGAATTTCCGGGTCTCCACCGGCTTGTTGGCCAAAAACTTTTCCTGGGCCAACTTCACCGGCTTCACCCGCTATTATCAGCGGCTGCAGACCCTTGATCCTCGAGCTGTCCATCGTTTGCCCGAACTGGCCTTAAGCACCCTGGATCTGCCCTTGGGAAACCTGCCGCTGCGGCTGGGGGTGGATTCCTCCTATACCTATTTCTATCAGGAACACGGCCTGGCGGGGCACCGCCTGGATATGCACCCCCAGGTCTCATTGCAGGTTCAGCCCCTGCCCAGCGTTTCTGTAAACAGCCGGGTAGGATTCCGGGAGACCCTGTTTGTGGTGGACGAGTCCACCCCTTCCAGCCCCCAGGACACCTATCAATCAAGGCAATTGTTTGATGCGAAGGTTGCCCTGACCAGCTCCTGGGCCCGGGACTATGGCCGGGATTCTGAGTCAAGTAATTTTTACCGGCACATTTTGCGTCCGGAAATCACCTATTGGAACATACCCAGGTTTGATCCCGTCCGCTTTCCGGCCTTTGACCCTTTCGATATCGGCTGGGTGGTGCGGGCCAACCGCAATTTGCCGGTCCAGAGCGGGGATGATCCCATCGGCGGAGTTAACGCCCTGACCTATGGCTTCAGCAATCACCTCCTGACGCGCAGCCTCAATCCTCAGGGCCAGGCCCTGGTATCGGAGAAATTGTGGTTACGTGTGAGCCAAAGCGCGTTTTTCAACACCACCAGCCTGGGTCTGGATGGCACTCCCCAATATCACCACCGTTTTTCGGATATCCTGGGGGAAATCGAATATTATCCCTTCCGCCGGATAGTAACGGGTTTGGATCTGGGGACCTCCACCTATAAAGAGGGTTTTAACCGGACGAATCTCAAATTATCGTTCCTGGATCAGCAGCGCCAGCATCTGTTCAATGTGGGCTTTCTCTACATCAAGGATTACGCCAAACAAATCAATGTCGCCACCTATCTCAACCTCTTCCGTTCGGTGAAAACCTGGGTTACATATAGTAATACCTTCGAGACCAACAACAAATTGGAGAGGCAATATGGCCTGGTGTTCCAGCGCCAATGCTGGGGATTAGTCCTTTCATATACGGACCGGCCTGATGATCAACGCATTGGAGTCAGCCTCTTTATCCCCGGCATTGGCGAAAGGTTTAGAAAAGGGCCGGGGCATTTCTCCGAGGAGAAAGGGAAAACCGAATAAAGGCAGGCCATGTCGGCCGGCGTATATTAATGTCGATCAGGAGTAAGGTACCTTTATGAAATTGGCTATGGTGGGAGCAGGATATGTGGGGCTGGTGACTGCGGCCTGCTTTGCGGAAATGGGAAACGAAGTAACCTGTGTGGATGCGGATACCGCCAAAGTGGAGGCCCTGGAGCAGGGGATCATCCCCATCTATGAGCCGGGATTGGAAGATTACGTCCGGCGCAATACCCAGGAAAGCCGCCTCTTTTTCACCACGGATCTGGCTGCCGCGGTCCAGCGCAGCCTGATTGTCTTCATTGCTGTGGGCACCCCCCAGGACCGGGACGGTTCTGCGGATCTGTCCATGGTTTTGCAGGTGGCCCGGGAAATCGGCCGCCACATGAACGGCTACAAAGTGATCGTGGAAAAATCCACGGTGCCGGTGGGCACCGCGATCCTGGTCCGGCAAGTGATCCGGGAGGAATTGCAGGCCCGGGGGGAGGAGATCGAGTTCGACGTGGTTTCCAACCCGGAATTTCTCAAGGAAGGCACCGCTCTGGATGATTTTATGAAGCCGGACCGCATCGTGGTCGGTTGCGACGACGTGCGGGTGGGGGAGCTGATGAAGGAGCTCTATGCTCCCTTTGTGCGCACCAACCACCCCGTGATCATCATGGACGTGGTCTCCGCGGAGTTGACCAAGTATGCGGCCAATGCCTTTCTGGCCACCAAAATCTCCTTTATCAACGAACTGGCCCATATCTGCAGCCGCACCGGGGCCAATATCAGCATGGTGCGCCAGGGTATCGGTTCCGACCGCCGTATCGGCCATCTCTTCCTTTTCCCGGGATTGGGATATGGCGGTTCCTGTTTTCCCAAAGATATGCAGGCCCTGATTCATACCGCCAGGTCCCGGGGTTATACCCCCAGGATTCTGGAAGCCACGGAGGCCGTTAACCAGGACCAGCGGCAACTCTTCTTCGAACTGATCTCCAATTATTACCAGGGTGACCTCAACGGCAGGGTCTTTGCCATCTGGGGCCTGTCCTTCAAGCCTCAGACCGATGACATTAGGGAGGCCCCGGCCCTTACTATTATCGAGAAATTGCAGGAAGCCGGAGCACGCCTCCAGGCCCATGATCCGGAAGCCATGACGGCCACCCAGAAATATTTGGGGGATGATCAGGGCCTCAGTTTTGCCAAGACCAGCTACGAGGCCCTGGAGGGGGCCGATGCCCTCATCATCTGCACCGAATGGACCAAGTTCCGGGAGCCCGATTTTGAGAGAATGCGGTCTTTAATGAAGAGCCCGGTCATCTTCGACGGCCGTAACCTCTATAACCCGGAAAAACTGGAGAAGCTAGGGTTTGCCTATTTCTACATCGGCCAGAAACTGACTTGAGTACCGTGGACTTAGAAAGCCTCCACAGCCAGAATAACCCCGGGGTTTCCTGGGAGCGGCTCCGGGACCTGCCCCTGGACAGGTTCTCTGACCTCAGGGTCCTGGTGCTGGGGGATTTCATGCTGGACGAATATATCTGGGGCCGGGTGGAGCGCATCTCGCCGGAAGCGCCGGTGGCGGTGGTGGATGTGGAGCGGGAGACCCGGACTCTGGGCGGCGCCGGCAACGTGGCCAACAACCTGGTGGCCTTGGGGGCGGGGGTGGAGGTCCTGGCCCTGGTGGGGGAGGACAATCCCGCCGGCCTCCTGCAGGAGGAACTGCGCCGCCTGGGGATTGACCCCCAAGGCCTCTATGGCGATGCCCAGCGCCGCACCACCCGCAAGACCCGGGTCTTCGCCAACCAGCAGCAGGTGGTGCGCATCGACCGGGAAACCCGGATCCCCGGCCCTCCCTCCTTCGAGGAGTGGGCCTTGGACCGTTTAGACACCCTGCTTCCTTCCCTGCACGCCCTCATCCTCTCCGATTACGGCAAGGGCGTTCTCACCCCGGCCTTGCTGCCAGAGGTCATCCGCCGCGCCCGGGACCGGAACCTGCCGGTGGTGGTGGACCCCAAGGGCGCGGATTACTCCCCTTATGCCGGGGCCACGGTCATCACCCCCAACCAGAAGGAAATGGAGCAGGTGTGCGGCCACCCTTTGACTTCCCGGGAGGAGCTGGCGAAAAAAGGCGCGGAACTCCGGGAGCGTCTGGGCCTTAAAGCCCTCCTCATCACCCAGGGAGCGGAAGGTATGACCCTGATCCGGGAGGACGGGGCCTTGCGCATCCCGGCCCGCACCCCCAGGGAGGTCTTCGATGTCTCCGGCGCCGGGGACACGGTGGTGGCGGTTTTGGCCCTGGGGCTGGCCCAATGGGGCGACCCGGCCGTGGCCGCGGCCCTGGCGAATCTGGCCGCGGGCGTGGTGGTCACCAAAAAAGGCACCGCGCCCATCCTCCGCTCCGAGATGGAGCGGGAACTCCGGGGCCACGTGCACCTGGAGGAAAAGATCGTCACCCTCAAAGACTTGGGCTTTTTGATTTCCCACCTCCGGACCCAGGGCAAGAAGGTGGTGTTCACCAACGGCTGCTTCGACCTGCTCCATGCGGGGCACATCAAGTTCCTGGAAGACTCCCGGCGGCTGGGGGATATCCTGGTGGTGGCCTTGGACGCCGACGCCTCGGTGGCCCGGGTGAAAGGGGAGGGCCGTCCGGTCATCGGCGAAGAGCAGCGCCTGCGCATCCTCGCGGCCCTGGAAGTGGTGGATTACGTCGCCCTCTTCGACAGCAGCCAGCTCCCGGAGATTTTGCAAAACCTGCAGCCGGACATCCTCACCAAGGGCAGCAATTACCCGGAGCAAGAAGTGGCCGGGAGGGAGATCGTCCAGACCTACGGGGGCCGGGTGAAAATCTTGCCGGTCACCGAACCGGTGTCCGTGTCCGGGTTAATTAATCGTATTAGAGGGGAATGAAATTAGGGGAGAAAGGTAACGGCCGGTGGCCCAGGCGTCCCGCCGGTGGACCTTGGCGGAACAAGCATTAGACCATATCAAAGTGGTCAGTATCTTCTGAAATTTTGCCATATAACTGAGATATTCTGCAGAATTGTTTTCCATTCTTGACGTTTTCTTCTCTATGAGGAGCAATAGATATACCAACCCCGATATTATAAAGAGTTCTGCTGATCCACTTATTTGCTTTTGTGGCTGGAGCAACAAGTATTTCATCTATTAAATGGAATAGATCACCTATTTCAAAATATATCAATTTTTCGTCTTTTGGTTTATTAGGCAACAAGATATATCTATATTCTGATTCATGTCGAAATGATATTGGTTTGGCAAAAAATGTAGAAATTCCTTCTATAGTATTATATATTTCTTTTGGTTCGTAATATACTTTTCCTCTCCTTAACAACTTACATTCCGAGAGTTTCGTTGCAAATAATTCATTTAATTTGTTAATAGTTGTCTTAATACGTACCCCACCATACCTACAGTAAGCTTCCCACATTGAGGCAGACCCCTCTTTTTTAAGTTCCTCAAGTGCAGCTTCATATTCTCTACTATCCACAAACAGGCAAATATCTTCATTTTGAAGGCTCCAACAGCTTCCAAAAAAATCATCGTTTTTATTATCTGCGAATTCTGGAACACTAAGGAATTTATTAAAATAATCAAAGCGAAATCCCTCGTAGGCGTCGAGCCAAGACGTAATTCTGCTAAAAGTTACTCGCTTCCATACCCTTAGATAAAGGAACTTTTCAATTGATAGGTATTGATATAAAGGCGTTTCCCCTGGTAAATCCTCACCTTTTAAAAGGCAAGGTTCGATAATTCCTTTTTCGGGCATTTGCCATTTCCCCCTTTTTCCTCATTTCCAATCGGTAGCGTGGAAACGAGAATGAATAAATATGCGGGTTGGGTAGAGGGGGTGTGGGGTGAGGGGCAGGGAGCCGTAGGGCGGGCGTCCCCGCCCGCCTTTAGTCCCTGGCCCCTCCCCCCACATCCTTATCACTCAAAGGCCGACCAGTCCGCGCGGCGGCGGGAGATTTCGATCTGCTCCTCGGTCAGTTGCAGGCGGCCCCGCCCCTCCACCCGCCGGATGATAAAGTCCTGCCACTTGGTCCAGGTGTCTTGGGGTGTGAACTTTTCCTTGAGGAACTCCAGGAGGACCTCGGCCCGGGCGCTGGAGGCGTGGCCGCCCGCGGAGCCCAGTTTGCCGAAGGCCTTCCGGGCCAGGGCCCCGGCGTTCTTACTGAGCCCGTCGTTGCGGAAGATGACCACCAGTTTATCCTGGTAGAGGCCGCCGACGACGGTCCAGGAGATCTCCTGGGCCCGGAGGAAGAAGTCGGCCAGGATCACCAGGATATCGGGGGTGCTCACCGGCCCCAGGAAGGCGTACATCCGCTGGTGGCGCAGCCGGTAGCGGCTGAAGGCTATTTGGAAGTATTTCAACATGGAGATGTTGAACTCCGCGAACTCCAGGCGCCGCACCAGGACGCGGCGGGTGAAACCGAAGAGGTAGTGGAAGGCCCGGACGTCGGCCTCAATGGCCGGCCGCTCGAAATTGGCGGTGTCGGTCTTGATGCCGTAGTAAAGGGCGGTGGCCAGTTTCAGGGAGGGCTTGATGCGCGCGGCCCGCAGGTACTCAGTCATGATGCTGGAGTTGGCGCCGTATTCGGGCCGGATATCCACCAGTTTGGCCGCAGTCTCCGGCAGCCGGGGATGGTGGTCGATGACCGCGTCGTACTGGTGGGCGGCAAAGGTTTCATGGTGGCCCGGCTGGTTGTCCACCAGGGCCTTGCAGTTGAACTCGGCGGGATTGACCTCCGGGTAGGGAGTCAGCCTGATCCCCAAAAGCTCCACCATCCGCTTGTTCTGGGCCCGAGTGAGGGGCTGGATAGGGGAGATGACACAGGCGGAGACCCGGCGCCACAACAGGCGCTTCAAAGCCAGGGCGCTGGCAATGGAATCCGGGTCGGCGTTAATGAGGATCAGGAGACGATCTTCATGGGAAAAAAGCTGGTAGAGCCGAGATAAAGGTGTGCCCATGGTCCTCCCCGCAAATGGCGACTCTATTCTACCTTAAAAAGCTCCCTTTATAAAAGCCATTTTCGGGGTGGAGGGAGGCTTTCGGCAGAGTGAGGCCCTGGGCCTGTCTTGAAAACAGGTTTGAACTTGCGGTTAAATAAATCAAGTTATAAATAAGTTATAATTCATTTTAACAAAGTTAAACAATGTTAAAGTTAAATCATAATTAACTCATAATTAAGTTAAATCTATATTACAATTTAATTAAATTGATAGACAGTTTAATAACATTCCTTTTTAATGGCAGCATGTTGTCGAAGATGCTAGTAGACAATTAATCGAACGAGATAACATCATGATTATGAAGAATAAATTATAGAATGGGTTGGTTAATGAAGGGTTTGCGAGAATGCTGCTGAAAGTATGAAGCCTAGAAAACTTAGGATTAATTATTTACTCACCAAAAAAGTTATTTAGCGGAACCTAAAGTTTCAGAGCCAAATGCCGATAAATTAAACGAAACCGAGAAAGGCCCAAGCAGAGCGGGGGAAGGGGGTGGGACAAATGCCCGCCGGAGGCCTGCCCGGTAATCGCAAGGATGCGGTTTTATTCAATTCAAGGAGGATATGCTTATGAGTTTAGTTATTAACCACAACCTGATGGCTATGAACGCCTCCAGGTCCCTCAACGTCTCCTACAGCCGTTTGGCCACCTCCGTACAACGCTTGGCTTCAGGTCTAAGGATCAACAGCGCCATGGACGACGCCGCCGGTCTGGCGGTCCGGGAAATGATGCGCACGGATATCAAGGTCCTGAACCAGGGGGTGCGGAACGCCAACGACGCCATCTCCATGATTCAAACTGCGGATGGCGCGCTGTCGGTTATCGACGAGAAGCTGACCCGGATGAAGGAGCTGGCGGAACAAGCGGCCACCGGCACTTACACCACGGCCCAGCGCCTGATCATGGACAGTGAATACCAGGCCATGGCTTCGGAAATCACCCGGATCGCCAATGCCACGGACTTCAACGGGGTGAAGCTGCTGGACGGCAGCCTCTCCGGCACCGGTTTGGACGGCGGGTCCGGCAACCAGATGAAGATCCACTTCGGCACCGGCAACAGCTCGGCGGAAGACTACTACTACGTGAAGATCGACACCGCCACCGCTTCCGCCCTGGGCGTGGGGAACGCCAAGGATACCACCGTAAGCTCTGCGGGCTACACCATCAGCACGCAGTCTGCGGCGCAGAACTCCCTGGAGGCCCTGGACAGCGCCATCGCCACCAAGGACAATGTCCGGGCCAATCTGGGCGCCTTGGCGAACCGGCTGGCCAATACCGTCTCCAACTTGTCCATCCAGGCGGAGAACCTGCAGTCGGCGGAATCCCGGATCTCCGACGTGGACGTGGCCACGGAGATGACGGAATTTACCCGCAACCAGATCCTGGTGCAGGCCGGCGTGGCCATGTTGGCCCAGGCCAACAGCCTGCCGCAGTTGGCCCTGCAGCTCATGGGCGGTTAAGTTAACCTCTTGCCGGGGCAGGGAGGAAAATTCTTCCCTGCCCCATCCCCATCCCCTCTACCCTCAGACACCCGCAAATACTGAGCCCGCGGCTTCATACCATTTGGTATAGCCTTTGCAGTCTCAAAGGCCAATAACGGCAAAGGCAAAGACAGGAGCCGCACATGGCCACTAGTTCGGGTATATCTGGCGTCACCAGTTATTATCAACCTTCCATTACTTTTTCCGGCTTGGGGTCCTCCGTCGATTTTCAAAGCATTATCGATAAACTGGTGTCGGTGGAGAGCGCCAGCATCAATCGCTACGAGTCCTGGAAGTCGGAATGGAATGATAAAATTACCGCTCTGGAGACCTTAAACACCAAGCTGACTGATTTCAGAACGTTGGCCGCGAGTATGGACACTTTGACCCAGTTCGTGGACAAAACGGCCGCCAGCAGCGATACCAGTGTCCTCACGGTGTCGGCCTCCACCACCGCCAGTTCAGGGACCCACTCGGTCCTGGTGAACCAACTGGCCCAAAACGAGGTGGAGGCTCATCAGGGGCTGGCCGCCAGCACTACCGTGATCAACAGCAGCGGCAGCGCCAAGGTCTTTGCGTTCAGCTATGCCGGTGGCGCGGCGGTGTCCATCTCCGTGGCTGACGGGGCCACCCTGGCGGACCTGGCCAGCGCCATCAACTCCAGCGGTGCCAACCCCGGGGTGACCGCCACGGTTATGGACATGGGCGCGTCTTACGGGGCCACTCGCTACCGCCTGCTGCTCCAGGGCAAGGATACCGGGAGCACCAATTCCATCACCATCGATGACGCCCTCACCACCCTGGACGGCACCGGGGGCACGGAAAATTTTGAATCCACCACTTTTACCCAAACCCAGGCGGCCCAGGATGCCCAGATCAGGGTGGACGGCTATCCCCCCGGGACCTGGATTGAACGCTCCACCAATACCATCAGTGACGTGATTACCGGGGTGACCCTTAAACTGGTGAGCAGCTCCGCCACCGCGGTCCAGGTGACCATTACCGACGATACCTCGGCCATGCAGGATAAGATCGAAAGCCTGGTGGAACAATATAACGACGTGGTGGCCAACATCAAGGAACAGACCAAGTACGACAGCACTACCGGCCAGGCCGGCATCCTCCTGGGCAATTACGCGGTGGAAATTGTCAAAAGCGCGCTGAACTCCATCGGCACCGGCAATGCCCCCGGTTTTCAAGACCCCGACGACCCTTATCTCAACCTGGCGATGATCGGCATCACCACCGACAGCGATGAGTCTTCGGATACTTTCGGGCAACTGCTCATCGACGACACCGCGCTGGAAGAGGCCCTCAATGACAACCCGGATGGGGTGGCCAATCTGATGGCCGCTTATTTCCAGGGGGTCAGCGACGACACCTCCGGCAATATCACTTATTACAGTGCTATTCCCGGCATCACCGAGCCGGGAATTTATGAAGTGACGGCCACGGTATCCGGGGGCGTCTTGACGGGGGGGACCATCAACGGCCATGCGGCCACCATCTCCGGGGACACCCTTACCGGCCAAAGTGGCTATCCGGAATACGGTTTGGCGGTGAAGATCAACCTGGTGGACGGCAACTACAGCGGCACCGTGCGGCTGCAGATGGGGAAGAGCGGTCAGTTTTCCGAAAAGTTGGACGATCTTTTGAGCGTGACTTCCGGTCCCCTAAATATTCTCATCAATAATTACCAGGACATCATCGACAGCATCGACGAAAAGATCGAAGCCGAACAGCGGCGGGTGGATGGCATACGCAGCCGTCTCACGACACAATTTGCCAATGTAGACTCCATCCTCTCGACGCTCAACCAACAATCCGAGTATTTATCCCAACAACTGGCCAAGTTAAACAACAATAGCAGCTAGTAAACGCGGCAGGCGCGGAGAAAAAACAACTTAGGAACCAAGAAACCAGGAGGTTAGTGGCCCATGCAAACCCAAATCGTCCACAAGCAGTACATCTCTACCCAGGTGAGCACCGCCGACCGGCTGCAACTGGTGGTCATGCTCTACGATGGGGCCATCACGTTTTTGAACCAGGCGAAAGAGAAGATGGCTGCCCAGGACGCCTCCGGCAAGGGGCTGTATATGAGCAAGGCCCTGGACATCATCGCCGAGCTCAACGGCTCCCTTAACTTCAAGGAAGGCAAGGAGGTGGCCGCAAATCTCTTTCATCTCTATAACTTCATGAGCGCCCACCTGACCCGGGCCAATCTTAATTGGGACACCGCGGCCGTGGATGAGGTGATCAAAATTCTCGGCCGCCTGCGGGACGCCTGGGAGGAAGTCTGCCAGAAGTCAAAGAGGGGAGAGTTAAAAGAGGTGCTGGAGGACCAAACCCTCACTCCCCGGAAGAACCTGGGCTCATTGGTGGTATAGGTCCATAACTGGTTTAGCCCTATTAATCTCAAGAACACTATCTTTAGGGGCGCCCCCGCCACGGTCGCCCCTAGCGTTGCGGGGTGAGGGGCCAAGGTTTCCGGAGTGCGGGGTTTTTCCGCCCGGCCTGCTCCTGGTCCCCTCCTCCGCCTCCTCCCTCCGCCGCTAGATAGCAGCGATTCTGCTTTTTCTTTGCCATTCCCGCGTTCCTCCCTTATAAATAAAGGCATCGGGAAAGCGGCCGTGATGCCTGCCTTGCCCGTTTTTCTTGGAGGAACCATGGACCATGTCCCCCAGGTGGTGCAGCAGATTTTACAGGGAGAGGTGCGAGCCGCGGCCCGGCTGATGCGGGATCTGGATGACGGCGTCCCTGTGGCCCGGGAGGTCTTAAAAAAGCTTTACCCCCACAGTGGCCGGGCCCACATTATCGGCATCACCGGCTCTCCAGGAGTGGGCAAAAGCACCCTGACCGACCGCCTGATCCAATACCTGCGCCAGGAAGACCGGACCGTGGGGGTGGTGGCGGTGGACCCCACCAGCCCTTTTTCCGGGGGGGCCATCCTGGGAGACCGCATCCGCATGCAACGCCACGCTCTGGATGAAGGTGTCTTTATCCGTTCCCTGGCCACCCGTGGCCATTTCGGCGGACTCACCGCCTCCTCCCGGGCGGTGATCACCGTCTTGGACGCCATGGGCAAGGACTACATCCTGGTGGAGACCGTGGGCGTGGGCCAGGACGAAGTGGAGATCGCGGCTACCGCTTACACCACGGTGGTGGTCACCGTCCCGGGGCTGGGGGACGACATCCAGGCCATCAAGGCCGGCATCCTGGAGGTGGCCGATATCCTGGTGGTCAACAAGGCCGACCGGGAGGGGGCCTCCCGCACTTACCAGGACCTGTTGCAGATGTTGGAGTTGCAAAGCATCCGCAAGACCAAATCCTGGAAGCCCAAGGTCTTTCTGACCCAGGCCAAGGAAGACCGGGGAATCCAGGAATTGCTGGCCGGGGTGCGGGAACATCAAGAATACCTTAAGAAAAATGAGGGGGAGGCCCTGGTTGCCGCCCGATATCAGCGAGTCCGCCAGGAATTCCTGGAATTGCTGAAGGAGGGGGTCTTCCGGGAACTGGTGGCCCAACTCTCCTTAAATGGCCGCATGGAGGAGATACTGCAAGAAATCCTGGAGAAGCGCACCGACCCCTATTCCGCCAGCGAAGACCTCATTGCTGAAACTTTGGGAGGGAAGAAGTAATACCATGTTCGCTTTGAAATGAAACAAACTAACATGCTAACATATTGATATCACATGTAGGGGCGGGTTTAAAACCCGCCCCTACAATGCGAACATGGTATAAACCGTATTCTGAATAGTGGGGATGGGGCCGCACCGGCTGGAAAACTGGGGCCGCCATCCCCACCTCCCCACGAGCCTGAGTAACAAAAGGGACCCGGACAGCATCGCCGGGCCCCTTTTTTAATCTTGTATTTTACCAAAAACTAAAAACCAAAAACTAAAAACCGTTCTTTACATGGCCTTCGGCGCCCCAGGTTTTTCCTGAGGTGCAGGCTCTTTCTCCTTGGCGGGAGCCCGAGTCTTTTTAGGCACGGGCCGGGAATGGCTCACCGGAAAGGATTCCAGATAGCGGGACGCGACCCAGCCGATGATATTGGTGCGCAGGTCGCGAACCTGGGACCAGCCCGCGGCATTGGCGCCCAGAATCTCCACCCGATCGTTGAGGTGCAGGGTGGTGAGAATACGGTTGCCGGTGCTGGGGCCGGCCCGCAAGGATAAGCCGCTCACGGCCACGTAATAATAAGGGGGCCCGGGGCTGGGAGATACCGCGGGCGCAGGAATCCAGCCGATGATGCCGGACTTGATGGATCTGACCCGCCACCAGCCGCGGTAGTCTTGGTCGATCTTATCCACCCGGTCGCCCCGGTAGAGCAGCTCCAGGGAGCGGCAGTTGTAGTCAGAGCAGTCCCGAAGATAGACATTGGACCAGGCCACATAAAAGGCTGTGGGCACGGGACTGGGGGTGATCAAATCACCGGGAATCCAGCCGACGACGCCGCTGCGGTCCAACTGTACCCGGGCCCAGTTGTAGTCGTTGCGGTCCAGGACGAGGACCCGGTCGCCGCTGAATACCTGGGCGATGATATAACATTCCTCCGCATAGCTGGCACAGGAGCGCAGATAGGAGGTGGTGGGCACCACGTAGTAATAGGCGGGAGGCACCGAATAGGTGCGGGGCGGCTCACAACCGCATAGCATGGCGAGGATCATAACTCCCAGCAGCAGGCCCCTGAGGCGATGGTAATGTCCCATGAAGCTCTCCTTATTCGCTCTCTTCCACGGCGCGGATGCGCCATTGCCCCAGCTCCTTGGCAAACCGCACTTGAAAGGCTTGCGTGGAGCTGACTAATTCCCCGGTGCGGCGGTTTTTAAAGTCCACGTACCAGGTAACCTTGACATTGGCGTTATCCGCGTCCAACGGCTGCACCTCATCGATGGTGAAAACCATGTTGGTATAATCGTAATTCTCCCAGGACTTCAAGGTCTCCCGCCGTTTCTCTTCCAGGTCCGGGAAAGTCAGGGAATAGCAATTCAATAATTGAATGATGTCTTTATTCAGTCTGGCCGCCCGCATATTGGCCAGCACGGCCTGCAACTGCTCTTTAAGACTCGGGGCCTGGGCCTCTGGTGCCGGAGCAGAAGGAGCCGGGGCCGGAGCTGCTGCCGGAGGAGCCGGGGCCGCGGCCGGGGGCGCCGGGGCTTCCGCTTTCGGGGCGGCCGGGGGAGACGGCGGTGATGGTGTCTGCGTGCGGCTGAAAATCACGACTAAGAGAATGAGGATGATGACCCCGGCACCGATGAGAAGGCCGATCAACGCCGGCGCGGGCCCTTTGGCCGGAGCCGCGGGCGCGGCGCCCGCGTCGGCTGGGGCCGGAGCGGGTTCCCCGGCCGGCGTTTCCGCCGGGGATGCGGCTGCCTGGCCCTTCAGGGGCGCATCACATTCATGGCAGAATTCCTGGCGGGAGGAGACCCTGATGTCGCACTGGGGGCAAAAAGTGTCCCCTGTCTCCGGATGCATAAGAAAACTCCCGCAGATCTTACAATACCGTTGGCCTTGTTCATATTCGGCTTGACAATGGGGACATTGGGGCATTTGGACCTCCAAACCGAAGCATTAAGAACCTCCCTGAGCCATGCCCATAAAATCGTAAAACCCTTACAATGTCAATAAATTTTTGTGATTTGGCGATATGCCCGGTCCATTTGCAGGCCGGCGCCGGGACCAGGGACCTGAGGCAAGCCCCTCAGGCCGGGGCCGGCTTTTAGCCTTCTTCTTCAAAAAGCCCTGGGAGAAGATCGCAATATGGCTTGTGGTGGCAGCCGGTAATGTTTTATTTTATAATGGCATTAGAAACTCCTAAGGAAATATCCGGCGGTTATGGCCCTGGGAAAGTTAAAAAAATGGCTCACAGGAAAGCGCCAGCTTCCAGGCAAGCCCGTTTCCCTGGCCCCGCCACCCGCTCTCCTGGAACGCTACCGCCATTACAAACGCCTGCTGGCCGCCAACAGCGCCATCCTCACCATGGTCACCGACCTCCAGGTGAAGATGAACGAAGGTTTCCTGTTTGATATGCACTATGTGCGCAATGCCTGCCAACGTTTGGGCCAGGAGGTGGCGGCCATGGTTACGGCCCTGAAGGCCATGTCCGGGGGCCGTTATCCGGCCCTGGAGGAAGCCCGCCGCCAGGTGGAGGCGAAAATTGTCCAGGAACTGGCCGGCGCCCCCATGCGGCCGGGGCCCCTGGTCTTGCCCCTGGGGGAGGTCCGGGAGGGTCATTTTTTTGGGGCCAAGGCCGAAAAGTTGGGGGACTTGGTGCGTCTGGGGTTGCCGGTGCCCCAAGGCTTTGCGGTGAGCGCCTATGCACAAAAGCTCTTCTTTGAACAGTCGGGTCTGGAAGAATATATCCGGGAACAGATCCGGCGTTCCCATATCCGGGATCTGGAGAGCTTGAAGGAAGCAGGGAAAGATATCAGAGAGCGGGTCATGGCCCAGGAACTGCCGCCGCAGCTTTCCCTGGCCCTGGCCCAACATCTGGAGTCCCTGGGCCCCCGGGTGGCGGTGCGCAGCTCCGCACTCCAGGAAGACAGCCTTTTCAGTTTTGCCGGCCAGTTTGAAACCTTTCTCAATGTGCCCCGGGAGAAGGTGGAGGAATCTTACAAAGAGGTGCTGGCCAGCCAATTCACCCCCCGGGTTCTCTACTACTGCCATACCAGCGGCTTTGCCTATCAGGAGCTGGCCATGGGCGTGGCGGTCATGGAGATGGTGGAGGCCCGCTCCGCGGGAGTGCTCTATACCGCAGACCCCCGGCAGGGGGGCGAAGCCGCCATTATCAACGCGGTTTGCGGCCTGGGTTCCCTGGCCGTGGGGGGAGTGGTGGAGCCGGATATCTACCGGGTGGAGAACGAGCAAATTGTGGCCCGGAAGGTGGGGGAAAAGACCCGCATGCATCTGGCGGCCCCGGAAGGGGGAGTCCTGGATCTGGAAACGCCTCCGGAGAGAAAGGGCGCCTGCTTGGAGGAAAGCCAGGTACTGGCCCTCCATCACCTGGGGGTGGCCCTGGAAAAGCATTTCGGTCTGCCCCAGGATATCGAATGGGCCATGAGCGCTGAGGGCAGGATTTACCTCCTGCAGGCCAGGCCCCTCCGGGTCAGCCGGCAGCTAAAGATAGAATACCTGCCCCCCCGGCTTAAGGACGCGGAGGTCCTTTTGGAGGAAGGCACCATTGCCTCCCGGGGCGCGGCTGCGGGGCCGGTGTTTCTGTTGGATGAACACCATATCCAGGACGTGCCCCAGGGTACGGTGCTGGTGACCCGCCAGGCCTTGCCGGAATACGCCCTGGCGGTGGGCCGGGTGGCGGCCGTGGTCTGCGAGACGGGCAGCCCCACTACGCATCTGGCCACGGTGCTGCGGGAGGCGGGGGTGCCCGCGGTTTTCGGGGCCAAAGACGCCAGCCAGCGGCTGCAGCCGGGGGCCCTGGTGACCGTGGATGCCTATTACGGCAATGTCTATGCAGGGAAGCGCGAGGAACTGCTGAAGCCGCCGCCGGGAGACCAGGTCCTGCGTCAGAGCCGGGCCTGGAAGGTGCTGGAGCGGGTCTTGAAGCACATTACCCCTTTGCATCTGCTGGACCCCCGGGCCGAGAACTTCCGGGCTGAGAACTGCACCACCTATCATGACCTGACCCGCTTTGGCCATGAAAAGGCCATGTGGGAACTCTTTCAGATTTCGGCCCAGGGTCCGGAGGAGGACGGCAGCCGGCGGCTGAGCAGCAATCTGCCCCTGGAGATCTATGTCATCGACCTGGGCGGGGGCCTGGCCCCGGAGGCCAAGAGCCTGGGGGTGGTCAAACCTGAGCATCTGCGCTCCCGGCCCTTTGTGGCCTATTGGCGGGGGGTGGAGGCTGCAGGCTGGCGGGGCCCCCGGCCCGTGGATTTGGCCGGGTTCATGTCGGTGGTGATGAACGCGGCCACCGATACCAATATCCGGGAGCGCCTCCACGAAAAAAACTTTGCCATCATTGCCGGGGATTATCTCAACCTCTCCAATCGCCTGGGGTTCCATTTCGCCACCATCGAGTCCTTCTTGGGGGCCCCGGAAGAGAGCTACGTGAGCCTCACCTTTTATGGCGGGGGCGCGGAAATGGAGCGGCGGCGCCGCCGGGTGCGGTTTCTGTCCAAGGTGCTGCAGCGCCTGGAGTTTCGGGTGGAGCTCAAAGAAGATTCCCTGACCGCCCGCATCAACGGCTATGATGCGGCCATCCTGGAGGAGAAGCTGGAACTCCTGGGAAGGCTGATGATGGTCAGCAAACAACTGGATATGAGCATGCTCTCCGAGGGGGCCGTGGATCATTACTACCAGGAATTCTTTGCTGAGAGCCGTGATTAATTAAGGAGGTCCGTAAAGGATGGGACGCATTCTGGCCGTGGATGACGAATTGGATATGTTGGCCTTGCTGAAAATGATCATCGAAGGTTATTCCGACCATCAGGTCACCGCCACCAATAACCCCCTGGAGGCAGCCGAGTTCCTGGGAAAGGACCGGTTCGACCTGATCCTCACCGATCTCAAGATGCCGGGCATGGACGGCATGGAGCTCCTGACTGCGGCCCGGAAAATGGATGAAGACGCCCTGGTCATAGTCATCACTGCCTACGGCTCCCTGGAATCCGCGGAAGAAGCCATGGCCCAGGGCGCGTTTGACTTTATCACCAAGCCCTTCCGCAAGGAGCAGATTCTCCTGGCCATTGATAAAGCCATGCGTTGGCGGGAAATGGTGCGGCAGAACAAAGAACTGAAGATGCGCCTGGAAGGGGAAAAAAACTGATATTGCCGGGGCGCACCCAGGTTTACAACTCCCACCAGAGCGGACACGTCGGTCCGCCCCTACCCAAGGAAATTAGCAAATGGAATGGTTTCTCCTGATTGCCATCATTTTTTTGGTGGTCTCCAGATGGGGTGGTTGCTGAGGGAAATGAGGCCAGGCTTGGTTCAAGCCTGAATCACCAGACAAGAGAGGGTAAGGGCTCCCCTCTGGGTCCAGGCAGACCCTCTTTCCGTCAAAATCCAGAAGGCACAGATTTACCCTCTGCTCCGGTTTTTTTCCCTGGAGGCGGCGTTTGCTTGCCAGGCTAGGAAGCCGACACCTGGATAATAGCCGTATAAGGCTGCTCCGAAGCCGCGGGGAAATCAATCACCAAATCCCCGGGAAATCCCTGGGTGTCGTCGCTCAGCAGGGCGTAATCCCCTTTGGCCAGATGCTCATTTAATTGTCCCAGGCGGTCGTTGTCATACTCTTGCCCCATTTCCAGGAGGTATTGGGGCGTATAACTCACGGCCCAGGCCCGTTTGGCTGTCACCGGCTGTGGCATTTTCGGCCTCCTTCCCGCCTTCGCGGCTAACGTCGGCAGGAATCGTCCGCTCCCGCCAGATCGTCAAGGTTCACCCGCAGGAAAGACCATGGTTAAGATAAGAATAAGAACTCTCCAGGGGGGATGCAAGGGGTTCCCCGGGAAACCTGCGCGGCGCCCCAAAGCAAGGGACACCATACTTATCCTCCGTAAATAAAACCCATGCCCCAAAGAAAAAAATGATTAATTGAGTAAAATGTCCCCTTATTTATGGACTTGAAAGTCCGGGCTTTTTTTATTACATTTGCATTTAGTGAAGCGAAAAACCTTGATACGGCATCTAACGGAGCATGGTGCCTTCTTTCTCAGGGAAGGCGGTCGGCATTCCATCTATCAGAGGGGAAACTTGAAAACTTTGGTTCCTCGGCATAACCAAATAGTAGATGAACTGGCCAGGAAGATTTGCAAAGACCTGGATATCCCATGGGTGAAATAATGAAATTCAGGGCTATGATTAAGAAAAGTGGTGACTGGTGGATAGGGTGGCTTATCGATCTTCCCGGAGTCAACGCGCAAGAGAAAACCAAGGAAAAGTTATTGGCATCCCTGAAGATCGGGGCTGAAGATTTATTGAAGACTGAGGTTCCCTTTGAGGCCGAGGCCCAAATGACCACCATTGAAATTCCCCCACCGGAATGGAGCTTGGGAAATAGGGGATAGAAATGGGAATGGGAAAGGGGGTCACACCCAATCCCATTCCGAACACGGTAGTTATGCCGGTTGCGCGGGCGTCCCGCCTGTGGCCGCTGATACTACGCGGGCGACTGCATGGGAAAGTGGGGGACGCCGCCCGATTTATTTCCCATAGCACCACCCCCGCCTCCTTGACGGAGGCGGGGGTTTTTTTATTGACAGGCATTTGGTTTTTTGCTAACCAGCAAAAATCGGAAAGTTCAAGGGTCAAAAAGTGTCTTTCCCTAATTTGATTATCTCCAAGCAATAGAACGATTGAGAACGAGCCTGGGACCTGACTACACTGCCGTTAAACGTGTGATGAAAAGTATACAGTTCTACATCGCTGAGAAATGCTCAAGAGACTGATTATCTTATGCGAATGGTTTTAGCTGATTGATAATTTCCATTGATTTGAGGGGGATGATCCATGGAAGAGGTTACTTTGTATGATTTACCGGGGTGTCATTTCTCTACAGACCCAAAGAACCATCAGGTAAATGATATATCAAGGGCTAGAAAAAGATATATAAATGAGATAATCCCTAAATTAGCTATTTCTTTTGGTTTATTATTGCTTATTATTATATTTTTTGTAAATTTGTATTATTCTGTTAGATTTTCCCATGAACCTAAATGGATTGGAAATTACTTAAATATCATAATATTTATAGTAGTGTTATTATCCATAAGTTATGGATTTCATTATTTTGGAAAGTATCATAGGGGAGGATCGCTTTACTTACCATGGCATGATCCAGTATTTAGTAGTTTTATTTTTAAAATTATATGGGGCCTATTTGCTACCCATATATATGGTATTATTATTTATTTAAATGGGCTACTATATTTATTGATATTTCCACAAAGTTTAAAAAGTCCCACTAAAGCAGTCAATTCCTTCCTTAAATCAATTAAGCTTGGACTTTTTGAGCGTTCTTATAACATACTTACTGATAATGCACAAAAGTTAGGGATAAACAATCCCGGAGGAAGATATCAATTTCGTGACCTTAAAACATTCAGGGAATTCTGGTTAGGCACTAATTTTTTTTGGGGTTCTGGGGTAGATCATAGACAATGGTCAAGTTTTTCTTTTTTACATAAATTTCTTGATGATTGTACAGCTCTTGTTGAAGCTTTTATAAATTTTAATGGAGGAAGAGGTGTTGCAAAATTTTTAGTGGTACAAAGAGAGGGAATATGGTTTTTAGTAAACGGATTTTTTTGTCCTACAACTAATAGTGAATTATCTCATGAACAAGCTAAGACTGGTAATTCTTGTCCGCAGTGTAATAGTGATATGTTAATGGCTTATATTGAAGATGGAGGTCTGGGAGATTGGTGTATGAATTGTAAGAAATCGCTTAAGAAAATGAGAGGAGAATTATAATAAATAATAATTGTTATAGAAATAAAATAGGGACAGACACTATTTCCCAGCAGGGTCCACACCCGATAGCATCCCGGGTCGACAGTTAAGCCCTGCTGGGACCGATGATACTAGGCGGGCTCACAGTCTGGAAGCCTCTGCCGCCATTTGACTGCAAGATCGGTTTCAAACGCGGCTGCCGGCCAGCATCAGGGCCGCGCCGGCATGCAGCGCGGCCACCAGATACAGGGTGGGCGCCAGGCCCCAGACCGGCAGCACCACCAGGCTGATCCCCAGGGAGCCCACGGTGGCCCCCAACAGGTCCGCGGCATAGAGGACTCCCCCCCGGGTCCCGGCGTCCGGCCGGGTCTGGACCCAGAGCGCGGCGCTGCCGGCAAACACGGCCCCGCCCAAACCGCCCGCCAGGGCCAGCAGCACCAGGTAACCCGTCTGTAGCGCCCATTCCCTGCCCGCCCAGGAGTAACCGATGACGAAAGGCAGGGCCAGGGCCAAAGTCAGAGCCAGGGCCGCCAGGCCCCCCTGCAGGAGCGTCAAAATTGCCAAGGCCCGGGCGCGTCCTCCTCCGGAACCGGGAGCGGCCCCGGACTTCACCGCCCTAACCCCCCAGGCCCCGCCCGCGGCCATCCCCGCCATGAACGCGGCGATCAACAGGCCCAACTGCCGGTACAGAGAACCCAACTGGATCTGAAAAAAAATCAAAATCACGATTTCCAGGGTCATGGTTCCCAGGCCCATGATCACCACTTGATAGAAATATCGGGGTCCGGGCCGCGTGCGCAGAAGGGCGGCTAGCAGCAGAGTGGCCAAGCCGATGGCGGCCCAGAGGCCGGCAGGAGACCGGTCCTTGAGGAAGAGCAGGACTTCCTGCAAGGGCAGCCGTTCCTGCACCCCGCTCAGGGCCAGATCATAGAAATAGCAGCGGGGATTGAGGTCGGTATTCACCTCCGGGGGCTGGCTTTCCAGGACCCGGCGCAGGTACTCCTGCCGGGGCCGGGACAGGTCCTGGAGGAGGTAATATTCCCGGACGTAGTCCAACTGCAAATGGCGCGCGGCGATCCGGGAGACCAGGACCTCCGGGTCCGCCACCAGGGTCCCGGGGGTGGGGCTGGCGAAAAAGCGGGCCCGTACTCCCGGCAATACCAGAACCTCCGGGAAGACCTGGCGCAAGGTGTGGTAGGCCAGTCCCAGATACGCGGCCCGCAGGGGCTGGAGGCTGGTTGGGGAACCGGCCAGATAGAAACTGAAGACCCCCCGGGGTTCCAGGCGCCGGGCGGCAATGGCAAAAAACTCCCGGGTGTAATAGCGGTTCAACTGGGCGTTTTGGGGTTCCGGCAGGGCCATGAGGATGACATCATAGCGATCCTTGGTGGTGCTCAGATACCGGCGGGCATCCTGATGGATGATCCGCACTTTGGGGTCATCCAGCGGTGAGGCCAGGACCTGCCGGCCCAAGGCCACCAGTTGGGGGTCCAGTTCCACATAATCCAGATGGGAGACCGTGGCGGTCTTGAGGACCTCCGGCGCCAATCCCGGGGCTCCGCCCCCCAGGAGCAGGACCCGCTGGGGCCGGGGATGCTCCAGGAGGGCGAATTGCGTCTGGTATTCGGCGTTTAAGGGGTCCGGAGAGGTGAACAGCCACAGGCTGTTGGCAAAGAAGCTGACCTGCTCCCCCTCCCGGGTGGCCGTGAGGCGGGCGTAAGGGCTGTCCACGCTGGCCAGGACCTGACGGCCGGGCCATTGCCAACCGCGGCTCAGCCTTTCCAATTGGGGATGAAAAATAAAGGCCCCGGCCAGGAGGAACAGTCCCATAGCCGCGGCCAGCCGGGAGACCCGCCTCCGGGGCGGGGCCAGGAGCCAGGCGGCCAGGGCCATGAGCAAACCGCAGCCCAGGCTGAGAGCCAGGGTGGAATAGCGGCCCAGGAGCAGGAGCTGCAGCAGGCAGACCCCCAGGGCCGCGCCCAGGGCCTCCAGGTAGTAAACCCGGCCCACCGCTCCCTGGGGTGTGGACCCCGCCAGAACCCGGCAGGCCCAGGGAAAAAAGAAACCGGAGACCAGTCCGAAGGGAGCCAGTAAGGTCAGGAAAAGGAGAAGCGCGGTGCCCGGGGGCAGGGACTGGCCCCAGGGCCGGGGGGCCAGAAGGGGCAGGGCTTTGGTGGCCAGGATGGTGGCGGGCAGCAGCCAGGCCAGAAGAAAGAGGAGCGTTCCCAACTGGACGGTGGCGGGGGGATAGCGGGACGCCAGCCGCCCCCCCAGGAGGCTCCCCAGGCCGGTCCAGAAGAGCCAGCACCAAAGGCCCAGGGCCAGTTTCAGTTCCTGCCCCTGGGCCAGAACCAGGAGTTCCCGGAGGATCAGGACCTGGGAGACCAGGCTGCCGGCGCCGTAGATGAGGATGAGGCCGATCAAGGATAATTCCGTTTTCTGTCTTACGTCTTCCGTCTTCCGTCAAAAGTTCTGCGGCAATAGATCAAATTGGCAACTTCGCGATTATTAAAGAGCTTTTAACAGAAAACAGAAAACAGAAAACGGAAAACAGTATTATTCGATATTATACCGCCGCAGTTTCTCCCGCAGGGTCTTGCGGTCGATGCCCAAGGCCCGGGCGGTCTCGCTTTTATGCCCGTCGAAGCGCTGCAGGGTCTGGATGATATGGTCCCGTTCCAGGTCCTTGAGGGAAAGTGAGGACCCCTCTGCGGCCTGGGACAGGATGGTGCCGGCAAAGACCAGGTCCCCGGTCTCGATCAAGGGGCCGGAACTGAGCACCACCAGACGTTCCACCGTGTTTTCCAGTTCCCGGACATTGCCGGGCCAATCATGGCGCACCAGAAGTTCCAGGGCTTCCGGGGCGATGCCCTCCAAGTGTTTCCGGAGGCGGGCGTTGTATTTTTCCAGGAAGTGCTGGGCCAGCAGGGGGATGTCGTTTTTCCGCTCCCTTAAGGGGGGCATCTGGATGAGCACCACATTGAGGCGGTAGAACAGGTCCTCCCGGAAGGAGCCATCTTTGATGGCCTTGGTGAGGTCTTTGTTGGTGGCGGCGATAATCCGCACGTCCACGGTGATGACCCGGTGGCTGCCCACCTTGGAGATCTTGCGCTCCTCCACCGCCCGGAGCAGCTTGGCCTGCACCTCCAGGCCGATGTTGCTGATTTCGTCGAAAAACAGGGTGCCGTGCTGGGCCAGTTCGAATTTGCCGATCTTGTTGGCGTCCGCGCCGGTGAAGGAGCCCTTGACGTGGCCGAAAAGCTCGCTTTCGAACAGGGTCTCCACCAGGGTGCCGCAGTCCACGGTGATGAAAGGGCGGCGGGTGCGTTGGCTTAACTGGTGAATCTTGCTGGCCACCAGTCCTTTGCCGGTGCCCGATTCCCCGGTTAAGAGGACCGTGCTGTCCGTGGGCGCCACCCGGGTCACCATATCCATGATGCGTTCCATGGGCTCGCCCTCGTAAACCAACACGGAGCGTTCATCCTTCTTTAGTTCCTGGCGCAGGTAAAGGTTCTCCAGGTTGACCCGCCGTTTTTCCAGGGCCCGGCCCACCAGATGCCGGAGGTCGTCGGGGGTGAAGGGCTTGGAGAGAAAATGGAAGGCTCCGGCCTTGATGGATTCCACCGCGGACTGAATAGTGCCGTAGCCGGTGATGATGATCACCTCGCTTTCCGGGTCGATGGCCCTGATTCTCTTCAGGGTTTCCAGGCCGTCCACGTCGGGCATCACCAAATCCAGGAGGACCGCGTCAAAGGAGATCTTTTCCAGCAAAGCCAGCCCCTGGCGGGCGCTGGGGGCCATTTCCACCCGGTATCCCTGGCGGGAAAGGATTTGATAACAGGCATCCCGCATCACCTTGTCGTCGTCGATTACCAAAATCTGGGCCGGGGGGTCGCTCATGAGAAAATTTTCCCAAATATTCAACTAATAGTATTTTCTGGTATTTTTGCAGAAACAGAGTTTATTCTATTAAACCCCCCCCGACCTGTCAAGAAGAAGAGACCGGGGCTATATAGAAGGATGGGCCTGGGGATAGAACCGGGGACGAAAAAATGAAAAGGGAAAAGGCGAAAAGGGCTAAAAGATTTTTATTTATCCCCGGTTTTCCCGTCCTTTCCCCCCAGGCAAGCGGGGCTGCCGGTGAGGCAGGGTATTGACCTAATCCTATGGGAGGCTTTTTATCTAGGCCACCGTGAGGGTTCTCTCCGGAGATTCCCTATTTGCGGAGGTTTGTGATAGAAAAATGGCGGTGGAGGTATAAATGGCTCTTCAGGACCTAAACTCTCCCTCTTTCTGGGGCCAACTGCTCATGGTGGGCCTCCCCGGACCCCGGGTGGACGCGGTGGCCCGGGAATTGGTGCGGGACCTGCAGGTGGGCGGCATTATCCTTTTCGCCCGCAATGTCGAGAGCCCGGAGCAGGTCTGGGAGCTGTGCCGGGACCTGCAGCAGGAGGCCTTGGCCGCGGCGGGGCTGCCCCTGCTCATCGCCGTGGACCAGGAGGGCGGCCCGGTGCAGCGCCTGAAGGCCCCTTTCACCATCATCCCCCCGGCCCGGGATTTGGGTATTACCGCCACTCCGGAAGAGGTGGAGGATTTGTCCCGGCGGGTAGCCAGGGAACTGGCCCTGGTGGGGATCAATATGAACCTGGCGCCGGTCCTGGACGTCCCCCGGTCACCTGCCTGCCCCTTGTGGCACCGGGCTTACAGCTCTGACCCGGAGAGGGCGGCCCGGTTTGGGCTGGCGGCCATGAGAGGCTATTTGGCCGGCGGGGTTATCCCGGTGGCCAAGCATTTCCCGGGCTTAGGCGACACCATGGCCGATTCCCATGAGGTTCTGCCCCAGGCCCTGTCCGGGGATGCCAAGCGAGAGGCGGACCTGGTCACTTTCCGGGAGGCCGCGGCCTGCGGGGTGCCGGCCGTCATGACCGCCCATCTGCTGGTGCCCCCATGGGATAACCGGGCCGCCACCCTGTCGGCCGTGGCCTTGCAGGATTGGCTGCGCCGCCGGTTGAAGTTCCAAGGGGTGATCATCACCGACGACCTGGAAATGGGGGCCATCGCCTCGCAACTGCCGGTGGCCCAGGCAGCCCGGGAAGCCTTGGCCGCGGGGGCCGATCTTTTACTCATCTGCAATAACTGGGACGCTGCTGGGGAGAGCGCCCGGTTGTTGGCCGGGGACCCAGCCCTGGCTCCCCGGGCCCGGGACGCGGCTTGGCGCCTGAGGCGAATGCGTGAGGGGATTAGCGTGCCGGCCCACGGTCTTCAAGAGGTCAAGGAATATTTCCGAAAGACGCCGGAAGGCAGGGGGAGAGGGGATTAATGCGGAGAATTTAGTTATTCTTTGCTAACGAAAACCAAAAAAAATGACCGGGAGGGGGAAGCCCGGTCATTTTATGGAGAAAGGAGAATATGGTTTGGGGTATACGGGGGTAACCTGCATATAATTACTGCACTATTGGTGCCATTTTCCATATTATCTCCAAAGTTAAGGAAATACGCGGCTTTTATCAGATTAGCCGGAACGGCAATCAGGGGTGATGGTTCAATTATTTGTACCGAAGGCCGCCAGTAAATCCAGGGAGAGGCTTTTTCTGACGGGCGTCCTGATTCTGAACCCGAAACCGGAACAGGCCAAATATTTTAACCACCCTTAAGCAAAACGGCGGCGGCTGCCAAAACCAGGTTAGGGGTGAGGTCTTCCAGGCACCGGGGCTCCTGGCAGGCGATCTCCCGGCCTGCGGCGCAAGGCGCCTGGGGACAGGGCCCGGCCAAAACCCGGACGCCTTCGCCCCGGGGGGCCCAGACCCGGGGGTCGGTGGGGCCGAACAGGGCCAGGACCCCCGGAACTCCCACGGCCGCGGCCAGATGGGTCAGGCCGCTGTCCCCCCCCAGATAAAGACGGCAGCGGGCCAAAGTGGTGGCCACCGCGGTCAGGGGGAGATTCGCCAACAGGAGATGGTCCTGGGCCGCGGCCAATCCCCGCAGGTAAGGAAGGATAGGTTCCTCCGCGGGGCCCGCCAGCCAGATCACCCCCATGCCGTGCTCCCAGGCCAGGGCCCGGGTCACCTCATAATAATGGGCCAGGGGCCAGTTTTTACGGGCCTGGCCGCTCCCCGGGGCCACCGCCAGGAAGGGGCCGGGACCCGATAAAAGGGGGGCCTGATCCTGCCAAGCGTCTCCGATTTTCAGGTGAAAAGCATCATCGGTGCAAGGAACTCCCAGACTTCTCAAAGCCGCGGCCAGGAAGGTCCCTACCGCCTCTTCTCCTGCGGTGGGCCAGGAAGGCAGCCAATGCACCGCGGCTATGCCGGCCTGGGCCAGCCGGGACAGCAGGGTAGGGTGGGGCCGGGGGCTGAAGACCAGGGCCAGTTGGCAGGCCGCGAGACGCTCCATCAGGGCCGGGGGCAGGGGAGAGTCCGGCGCGAATAAGGGGGACCAGGAGGCCGCGGCGCTGTCCCAGACAGCCTCCAGGTAGAGGGTGGGGGTGAGGAGGGCCCAGACCCGGGGCTGACCCAGGGCCGTGATCCGGGCCCCGGGATAGTAGCGTCTGATGGCCGCCAGGGCCGGCCCTGCTAGCAGTAGGTCCCCCAGCGCACCCTGATGCCAGATGAGGATTTTTTGAACTGAATCCGGTGGCGGGAGTTCCCTTGGTGACATTTTTTTAGCATATAAATTTTTTATTGCCGGGGCCAGAGGCCCAACCCCTAAGTTTTACCTCAAGGGGTTATAGCATTTGCCAAAAGTTCTTTCCTCTTGTCCCCTCTCCCCCCAGCGGGGGGAGAGGGGTAGGGTGAGGGGGGGCTGAGAGAAAACTTTGTCATATCTGCTTTTTTGCGGGCAGGTGATAAGTGAGAGGGTTGGCAAGCTGTCTTGAATCCCTTCCTGGTTCTATTAGTTGAACCTAGGTTCAAAAGCTCCACCTTCTCCCCGCATCAATCGTTTTCGCCCTTGGGGCTCACAAGCCTAGGTTCCCTTTCTTGACTCCCTCACTAAAAACCCCGGGGACCGAGTTCAATTTCGGCCTAATTTCTTTCTTTAAAACTTAAACCGCATTGTCTGTTTTTCTAAAATTTCAAAGTCAATTCCTTCCCATCGCGTCGCCATATTTCCCTATAAATTTGGTTGCGGCGGCTGTGGACCCGATAAATTCCCGGGCGATAATTCCGATTTTTCGGGGTCAAAAATGCGGGCAAAATCTAATTCGTTTTGCCCTTATGACCGATATATCTCTGGTGCCGCTGGAGAATGGTTAAATACAATTGCCCTTTTAATGCCTTAAACTTTATATGCCAAGTAGCGGTTTGATTCCAGGGATAGGGAAATTGCCATAGGAGGCAAGAATGTCTCTTCATCTTGGCTCAAGAAACCCACTTACCCAGTTATTTCGCAAGTTCAAGTTTAATCGGACCCCAAATGAATTGAGTATCGGCCTAAATGACATGGCCCAAAAACTGGAGATGCTGAATGCGGACACCGAAGGTGATTTTCTGGCTATAGGCGATGACTTACAGGATTTTTCCCGCCGGGCCCGGGAGATTTCGGAAACGTCGGCAGCCGCGGCCGGTCTTATGACTGGCGTCGAGATTAATAACGCCATCGATAAATTAAGCCGGATGTTTGCCCGGATCGGCGATCTGGGGAGTGAATGCGAGTGCCGGACCGAAGGTCTCAAACAAATTATGGCGATATTGACCGGGGTGGAACAATCCCTACGGGGATTTATGAAAATAGTGAAAACGTTATTAATGCTGGGGGTTTTTACCCGGGTCGAGAGTGCGCATGTGGGCATTATCGGCGAAGATTTCGCCGTCTTAGCCAACCAGGTCAATGAGTTGGCCAAAGATATAGAAGCCAAGTCCAACAAAATACTCTCTCAGTCGCAGTCATTGGCTTCGTTGATTCAACATAGCTTGACGAATGCTTCTACTATTAAAGAGTTGCAGCAAGACCAAATCCATAGAATGATTCAGAACACTACTGATAGCCTTAATTCTCTGAAAGGAAAACATCGCCGGTCATCTTCTTTAGCATCCCATGTCGCTGATAAATATAACCAAATCTACAACAACATTGACCAGATCGTTACTTTATTACAGTTTCATGACATAACGAGGCAGCAAATTGATCACGTGAAAGAGGCTATTGTTAGTCTCAAGGCCGGTATCCAAAAAAATTCCAGGAACGGCAACAAAGAAGAGCGCCATAATGTCGGTAATTGATGTTTGTAGAATCCAGGAAGCCCAACTTGCCTCGGCCAGAGACAAACTGCTGCACTCGGTGAGCAGCATTATTGATAATTTAATGGGCATCTCCCGTAACATCATGGAAATATCGCATAATACCCAAGAGTTATCCAGCGCCAATACTGAGGAGGAACACTCATTCTTGGTGGAGATGGAGAGACATCTGGCTGAAATTTCCTCGGGCCTGCGCCAATACGGCTCGGCCAGTTATGATCTGGCGTTGTTGATGAGTTCGGTGGCTCCGGCCATTGGCGATATGGCTTCCTGTTTGCGGGATATTGAGGCGATAGAGATTGCCATCGAGCGCATTGCCCTTAACGCCTGCATCAAGGCCGCGCATCTGGGCGAGGAGGGAGCCGCTCTGGGAGTATTGGCGGAGGGTATTCAACGCCTGGTGGGGGATACCCGGCAACAGACGGTCACGGTATCGCAAAAACTGGAGTCCATTATTTCTACTGCCCAAGAATTAAATGTTACTGACAGTAGCGATAAGGATGAATCAGACATGGAAGTGTCTTTATTAATTAATGATACAGGAGCAATATTGCAGTCTCTCCGCGCTTTGGATATAAAAGCTCACTCCGATTTAAAGCAGGTGCAAGAAAAGGGCAGTCTCCTCTCCGACGATCTTCACAGGTCCTGTGAAGGAATCAATGTCCATGAACGGGCGGCCGCGGCAATTAACCGCATTTTAGCGGACTTGAACGAATTAAGTGAGCGCTTCGGATCGCAAGCTCTGAACGGATTGGAAAGAGCGGGGAATCTAGAAGTTGAAACTCTAAAGAACAATTACACCATGAAAGCAGAGAGGCTGGTGCATATGTCTACAGCCGCGCCTCAACCAATTCTCAAACCCAAGTCCATTTTATCACAAGTTCAAAGTAAGGACGTTTCAGTCCATGAGAGTGAAAAAGATAAAGAAGATGATCTTGGTGATAACGTGGAATTGTTTTAGAAAGAGGCCAGGTTATGGAGCTTAGACTGGAAGAGTCAACAGATAAGGCATTAAGGTTTGAAGGGAGCCTTACTATAGAGCGGGCGGCCGAATTAAAGATGTTCTTAATGGAGTCATTAAACCGGCTGGATCGTTTACATCTGGTCTTTGAAAACGTCACCGAGGTGGATATTTCCTTCTTGCAACTGCTTTGCTCGGTTCACCGCACTGCGGTTAAAGAGAAGAAAAACTTGACGATAGACGGCCATCGCCCGGACTCTCTCCGGCAAACGGTTTTGGCCGCGGGATTTGTCCGACAGGAAGGCTGCATCCTGGATGTCCGGCAAACTTGCATCTGGAAGGAGGGTTGGAGGTAATGGGCAAAGTCATTATGACAGTGGACGACTCCGCCAGCGTGCGCCAAATGGTCAACTTCACCCTGCAACAAGCGGGCTATGAAGTAATCACCGCCACGGACGGCAATGACGCGCTTTCAAAACTCAATGGCCTGGCCATCCACATGGTGATCACCGACCTGAATATGCCTAATCTGGACGGTATCGGGTTGATTCGCCAGCTCCGGGCTAATGCCAGGTACAAGTTTATTCCCATTGTCATGCTTACCACCGAATCACAGGTAGAGAAAAAGCAGGAAGGCAAAGCAGCCGGCGCCACCGGTTGGATCGTCAAACCCTTTAAACCGGAGCAACTGGTGGCCGTGGTCAAAAAGGTCCTGGGATGAAGGACAAACACCAGGAAACTTTCAAAGAGGAAGCCTATGAACTGCTGGCAGAGCTGGAAAATGCCCTGCTGGAGTTGGAGCAAACCCCGGAAGACCGCGAACTGATGGGCCGGGTTTTCCGGGCCTTGCACACTATCAAGGGGTCCGGGGCCATGTTCGGCTTCGAAAAGATCGCCTCTTTCACCCATGAGGTGGAAACCGCTTTTGACCTGGTTCGGAATGGACATCTGGAAGTCACCAAGGAACTGGTGGATTTAAGTCTGGCGGCCCGTGATGAGATTAGGGCCTTACTTGAGGGCACTGAACCAGGGGCTGCGTCTAAGAGGGAAATGATTATTGCGGCAATTCGGGAATTGATTCCGGTCATCCGGGAAGAAGGCGATGCATATCAGCCCCCGCCGCCCCCCTCCCCGGAGCCGGAAGCGCTTCCCTCCCCGGGCAGGGCCGCAACTTACAGGATCCGTTTCCGTCCGTCAGCGGATATATTTCTGACCGGCACCAATCCCCTCGCTCTCTTCAATGAATTGCGCGAGTTGGGCGAATGCCGCGTCATTGCCCAGGCCGAAGCTATCCCCTCCATTTCGGAAATCAATCCGGAACATTGTTATACCGCCTGGGATATTTTCCTCACCACCTCGCGCGGGATGGATGCCATTCAGGATGTCTTCATCTTTGTGGCCAACGACAGCGACCTGACCATTGAGGTTATTGACGACGGCCCGGGCGCGGACACGGATATCAGCTACAAAAGGTTGGGCGAAATCCTGGTGGACCGGGGTGAGTTGGATGCAGACGCGCTGAATCAGGTGCTTAACCAGCGTCGCTTGATCGGGGAAGACCTGGTCCAGGCGAAATTGGTGAGTGGTGATCAGATTCAGTCCGCGCTGGCGGAACAACAACATGTCCGGGAGATGCAAAAAAAGAGGCAAGAGGCCCAATCTGCGGGGAGCATCCGGGTCCCCGCGGCGAAGCTGGACAAACTGGTGGACCTGGTGGGGGAATTGGTGACCGTCCAGGCGCGTCTCAGCCAGACTGCGGACTCTCTCCGGGATCCGCAACTGCTCTCCATTGCCGAAGAAGTGGAACGGTTGACGGGAGAACTGCGGGACAACGCCCTAAACATCCGCATGCTCCCCATTGGCACGCTATTCGCGAAATTCCAGCGTCTGGTCCGGGATCTGTCCGCCGAACTGGGCCGGGAAGTCGATCTGGTGACCATCGGCGCGGAAACGGAATTGGACAAAACCGTGCTCGAACGGCTTAACGATCCCCTGGTGCACTTGATTCGCAATAGTATCGATCACGGCATTGAACCGCCGGAGGCACGCGAGCAAGTCGGCAAACCCAGAAAAGGGAAATTAACTCTCACGGCCAGCCATTCCGGGGCCCAGGTGGTCATCCAGGTCGAGGATGACGGCATCGGCTTAGACAAAGTAGCCATCCGGCTTAAGGCCGTGGACTTGGGCTGGCTGGCCCCGGAAGCGGAGATCCCGGAAAGAGAGCTGTTCGCGTTCATCATGGCTCCCGGATTTTCCACCGCCAGCGAGATCACCAACGTCTCGGGCCGGGGAGTGGGCATGGATGTGGTGAAGAAGGCCATTGAGGCCTTGCGGGGATCCATTGAGATCGACAGCCGGCAAGGGGTGGGGACCGCCATCACCATCAAGTTGCCCCTTACTCTGGCGATTATAGAAGGACTGCTGGTAACGATTGATGATGATTTTTTTGTATTGCCTTTATCAGTGGTTACCGAATGCGTGGAATTGACCAGAGAAGACGTAGCCAAGGCCCATGGTCATAAGATTGCCAATGTCCGGGGCGAGATTGTGTCTTATATCCCCCTCAGGGAGCGCTTTAAGATCAACGGGACACCGCCTCTAATTGAACAGATTGTTATTACGGAAGTGGATAACAATAGAGTCGGTTTCATTGTGGACAATGTCATCGGCGAACAACAAACCGTAATCAAATCATTGGGCCGAATTTTTAACCAAGTGGAAGGCATATCGGGCGCCACTATACTGGGGGATGGCACAGTGGCTTTAATCCTTGACGTGCCGCAACTGATGCACAACGAGGCATTGGAGACCAGGGCGGCTTATCTTGATTGAAGACTTTTGTCAAGAATAAGTCCGGAGCAGGGTCATAAAAATGGCGTTTACCTATTTTTTCAGAGACTTACACACCCTGGAGAATGTCGTCAGACAAATGGTCCCGGAGGTTTTGGGCCGCAGCCGGATACGCGTCTGGGACGCGGGTTGCGCCATGGGACAGGAGCCTTATTCCCTGGCCATGTTGTTTGCGGAAAACCTGGGGAAATTCGCCTTCGGCAACCTGCAGATCCAAGCCACGGATGTCGATGAATCCAATCTCTTTGAAAGCATTATCAATACGGGGGAATATCCCGAGGACCAGGTCAAGAGAATCCCCCGAGACATATTTAACAAGTATTTCCAGCCCGGGCAGACGTCCGGCTATTTTCGGCTGGTCAAAGGCATTACCTCCCGGGTCGTTTTCCAGCGGCACGATCTCCTTTCTTTGCAGCCCGTGGGCGGGAACTTCAGCCTGGTTCTGTGCAAAAACGTGCTTTTGCACTTCCCGGCTCCGGCACGGGTGGCGGTGATCAAATTGTTTCATCAGACGCTGGCGCCCGGCGGTTTTTTTGCCACCGAACAGACCCAAAAACTCCCCGGGGAAGTAGCGCATCTATTTCAGCAAGTAGCAGGAGACGCCCAATTATTTCGAAAGGTGGAAGATCCCGGATGCAATTGATTCACTTAATAGACAACGGTGTGGAGCCATAACGCGCAGGGGCGGGCTATTCGTTTTTTTAAGTTCCTGCATAGTTGTTTCCTCGTTATGGCGATCGCTCCTTTTAAATATAGAGCGTTTTATTGTTGCTAAATATTTTCAGAAGGGAGAACAAAATGTTCAAGATGTTTAAAAACATGAAGATCGGCCTCAGGTTGGGACTGAGTTTCACCATGGTGAGCATGTTGGCAATCATCTTGGGGGTCTTTGCCATCTCCCGGTTGTCATCCTTTAATGAGGGGTTGACAATTTTGGTCCAGGACCGCTGGCCCAAGGCCGTCCAGGCTAATGAAATGTTTGACACTATCAATGAAGTGGCCCGCCGCCTGCGCGATGCCCTGCTCTATGATGAAGGCGTCGTAAAACAGGAGTTGAAAAGGATAGGCGAGTGCCGGGAGATCATTGCCCGGAAAGGAGATGAGCTGACCAAGACCATCGCCTCGGCGGAGGGAAAAGCCATACTCAAAAGGGTTACCGAGGCCCGGGCCGCTTACGTCCAGGGGCTGAATGACCTCATCCCCCTGATCGAAGCCGGCCGGAAGGAACAAGCCAGTAAAGATCTTTCCACCAAAATGCGGCCCTTGCAAGATAATTATCTGCAGGAAGTCGGCAATCTTATCAAATTTCAAGCCGGGCTGATGGAAAAAGCGGGCAAGGATGCCAATGCTTCCTACCACGGCGCCCGCAACCTGATAATCCTCTTCCTGGTGATCTCCACGATCTTGGCCGCGTTGATCAGCTTTCTGGTCACCCGGAGCATCAACAAGCCGGTGCAGAAACTGGCCGCGGCCGCCAATAAACTGGCGGCCGGGGTTTTAACCATCGATATCCAGGCGGACACCAAAGACGAAATCGGCATGCTGACCCGCTCATTTGAGGTTCTGTTGAAGATCATCAAGGACTTGCTCGGTGAGACCGAGAAGCTGATCCAGGCGACCCAGGACGGCAAATTGGATGCCCGGGGCAATGCCGCGGATTATCAGGGGGCCTGGAGCGACCTGATCTGCAGCATCAACAGTCTTATAGACGCGTTTGTGGGGCCCATCAACGTCACTGCGGAATACATCGACCGCATCGGCAAAGGGGATATTCCCGCCAAGATCACCGACGCATATAAGGGCGATTTCAACGAGATCAAAAACAATCTGAATAATTGCATCGATAACATCAACGCCTTGATTGCCGATGCCTACGCCCTGGCCATGGCTGCGGTGGAAGGCAATTTGGGGACCCGGGCCGACGCGGGCAGGCATCAAGGTGATTTTCGCAAAATCATTGAAGGGGTAAACGGCACCATCGATTCCGTGGTCGGCCATCTTGATTCCATGCCGGCCCCGGCCTTGATCATAGACCGGGAATTCACTTTGAAATACATCAACCGGGTGGGCGCCAGCCTAACCGGCCTCTCTCCCCAGGCCCTCGTGGGCACTAAATGCTACGATCATTTCAAAACCCCGGATTGCCGGACGGAAAGATGCGCCACGGGCCAGTGCATGCAGCGGGGCCAGGAGACCACCGCGGAGACCGAGGCCCACCCCCAGGGGCAGCACTTTGACATTTCCTACACCGGCGTTCCCATCAAAGATCTGGACGGCAAGATTATCGGGGCCATAGAAATTATCACGGACCTGACGGCCATTAAAAAGGCGGCCCGCCTGGCTCAAAAACAGGCCGATTACCAGGCCCTGGAGGTGGATAAGCTGATGGTCAATCTGGCCAAGTTGGCCCAAGGTGATATGCGGCTGGATACTAACGTCGCGGCCACGGATGAAGACACCCGGACGGTGGGAGAGAATTTCCGGAAGATCAATGAAGCGTTGGCCGCCACGACCAAAGCCATTACCGGGGTGGTGGCCGGCATCCAAACCGCAGCCCATCAAGTCACCTCCGGCAGCCAGGAGGTAAGTTCCAGCGCCCAGCAGCTCTCCCAGGGTGCGACGGAGCAATCCGCGTCGGTGGAAGAAGTGTCTTCGTCCATGGAGCAGATGGCCGCGAACATCAAGCAAAACTCGGACAATGCCCAACAGACCGAGAAGATCGGGCTCAAGGCCGCGGAGGACGCCAAAGAGGGAGGCAGCGCGGTCACCGAGACCGTCGCCGCCATGAAAGAGATCGCCAGCAAGATTTCCATCATTGAAGAGATCGCCCGCCAGACCAATCTGCTGGCCCTGAACGCGGCCATTGAAGCGGCTCGCGCCGGGGAGCACGGCAAAGGCTTCGCGGTGGTGGCCGCCGAGGTGCGTAAGCTGGCGGAACGCAGCCAGACGGCCGCGGGGGAGATCAACAAACTCTCTGCGTCCAGTGTGGAAGTCGCGGAAAGGGCCGGGGAAATGCTGGTCAAGATCGTCCCGGATATTCAAAAAACCGCGGACCTGGTGCAGGAGATCAACGCGGCCAGCAATGAACAGCGGTCCGGGGCGAACCAGATCAACGGCGCCATCCAGCAATTGGACCAGGTCATTCAGCAAAACTCGGCCGCGTCCGAGGAGATGGCTTCCACCGCGGAGGAGTTGTTAAGCCAAGCCGAACAACTCCAGAATACCATCGCCTTTTTCAAGATCGCCTCCTCGGAGGAATCCGGATTCACCAAATCTTTGCACTCCGGAAAAATGCTGCCCAAGGCTGGAGTGGAGCGGCGGTCTTCCAAGACGCCCGGAAAGCCCGGGAAGATCCACCCGGCGCAGCTAATCGGCGGCCCCGCTGGCGAAGATGAGATTAAAGGCATCTCCCTGGACCTGAGCGGACACAAGGGCAACGGGGAAGACGCAGAATTTGAGAAATATTAGGAGGTTAAGAGCATGAGTGTCCCAGTAATCACGGAAACCACTCAGTACCTGACTTTTAAACTCGAAGAAGAGATATTTGCCCTGGATATCTCCAAAGTGCGGGAGGTCCTGGATTTCACCAAGGTAACCAAGGTGCCCCAAACCCCGGATTTTATGCTGGGGGTGATCAACCTCCGGGGCAGTGTGGTGCCGGTGGTGGACATGCGCCTCAAATTCGGCCTGAGCAAGGCCGAAACTACGGTGAACACCTGCATTATCATCGTGGAAATCGAACTGGACGGCGAGACTACGGTGCTGGGGGCCCTGGTGGATTCGGTCCAGGAGGTGATGGAATTGGGCCCCGGACAGATTGAACCGCCCCCCCGGATAGGGACTCGTTTGAACACCAAATTTATCAAGGGAATGGGCAAAAAGGATGATGAGTTCATCATTATCCTGGATATCGACAAGGTATTTTTGGCTGAGGAATTCGCCCTGGCCCAACAAATGGGCGGCGAGCCATTGCCCCTGGCTCAAAACGAGTAGCTTCGGGGAGCCCGGGGGCGGGCCCGAGTTGATTTAACCTTATCTCACAGAGGGAAACAACATGAAATGGTTCTGCAATCTCAAAATCGGCCATAAGCTGATTGCCTCCTTTCTGGCCCTCAGCGCCATCACCGCCATAGTGGGATACTTCGGCATAGCCAACATGGCCAAGATAAACGGGATGCTCGATATCCTTTATGAGCGGGAAACCATGGGGATTTCCTATATCAAGGAGGCTGATCTTCGGCTAAAGGATTTTGAAAGAAATGAAAAAGATTTTCTCCTGGCAGCATCGGAGGCTGATCGGAAGAGATTTCTCCAAAGAATGAACGACCATGAAAAGGCCATGCTGGAGGACATTGCCAAGGCCAGGCCCTTATTTGTCAGCGAGAAGGCGAAAGAGCTCTTCTCCAAGGTTAACAAAGCCTGGGAAGAGTACCGGGAGGTCAGTCATAAAGTTATTGAACTGGCCAAAACAGATGGTCTGGCCAAGGAAAGGGAATCCACTACCCTGGCCCAGGTCAAGGGGAGAGAAAAATTACACGCGGTGGAGTCTCTGTTTGCCGAACTGACCAAAAATAAAGAAACCAACGCCAAAAGGCTGTACGATGAAAGCGGGGCCATATACGCCCACAGCCGTTTGACCATGTTTGCGATTATTGGCGCGGGAGTTTTGATTGGAGTGTTTCTGGGATTGGTAATGGCCCGGATAATCAGCAAGCCGGTGCAAAAACTGGCCGCGGCCGCGGATAAACTGGCGGCCGGGGAGGTAAATGTCACCATCGAAGCCGATACCCGAGACGAAATCGGCATGCTGGCCCAATCATTCGACGCCCTGCTGAAGACCATCAAAGGTTTGCTCCAGGAGACCGGGACCTTGATCCAGGCGACCCAGGACGGCAAACTGGATGCCCGGGGCAATGCCGCGGATTATCAGGGCGCATGGGGCCTGCTGCTTACCGATATCAACAAGTTGATCGACGCGTTTGTGGCTCCCATCAACGTCACCGCGGAATATATCGACCGGATCGGCAAAGGGGATATTCCCGCCAGGATCACCGAGGAATATAAAGGCGATTTCAACGAGATCAAAAACAACCTGAACAGTTGCATCGATAACGTCAACGCCCTGATTGCCGATGCCCACGCCCTGGCCGAGGCCGCGGTGGAAGGCAATTTGGGGACCCGGGCCGACGCGGGCAGGCATCAAGGTGATTTCCGCCGAATTATTGAAGGGGTAAACGGCACCATCGATTCCATCGTCGGCCACCTGGATTCCATGCCGGCCCCGGCCCTGATCGTGGACCGGGAATTCACTTTGAAATACATCAACCGGGTGGGAGCCAGCCTAACCGGCCTCTCTCCCCAGGCCCTCGTGGGCACCAAATGCTACGATCACTTCAAGACCTCCCATTGCCGGACGGAAAGATGCGCCTGCAGCCAGTGCATGCAGCGGGGCCAGGAAACCACCGCGGAGACGGACGCCCACCCCCAGGGGCAGCACTTTGACATTTCCTACACCGGCGTTCCCGTTCGTGATCTGGAAGGCAAGATTATCGGCGCCCTGGAAATCATCACGGACCTGACGGCCATTAAAAAGGCGGCGCGCCTGGCCCAGAAACAGGCGGAGTACCAGGCCCGGGAAGTGGATAAACTGGTGGTCAATCTGGGTAAAGTGGCCCAGGGTGATCTAGAGATCGATACCGCCACCGCGGCCACCGATGAAGACACCCGGACGGTGGGAGAGAATTTCCGGAAGATCAATGCAGGGCTGGCCGGCACCATCGAGGCCATCAGCAATCTGGTCCAGGACGCCGATCTTCTGGCCCAGGCCGCGGTGGAGGGCAAACTCGCGACCCGGGCCGACGCGGCCCAACATGGAGGCGACTACGGCAAAATCATCTCCGGGGTGAACAGAACCCTGGACGCGGTAATCGAACCCTTAAGAATGGCCGCGGAGTACGTGGAGCGCGTCAGCAAAGGCGACCTTCCGCCCCACATTACCGCTGAATATCAAGGTGATTTCAACGAAATCAAAAATAATCTGAACGTTCTCATCAATTCCATGAACGAAGTGACCCAGGTGGCCTCGGAACTGGCCAACGGCAACCTGACCGTCACGGTGGTGGAGCGCTCCTCCCAGGATAAATTGATGCAGGCCCTGGCCCAAATGGTGGGCGGCCTTTCCGAGGTGGTGGCCAATATTCAGACCGCGGCCCGTCAAGTCATGGCCGGCAGCCAGGAACTGAGCGCCAGTTCCCAGCAGCTCTCCCAGGGCGCAACGGAGCAATCCGCGTCGGTGGAAGAGGTGTCCTCGTCCATGGAGCAAATGGCCGCGAATATCAGGCAAAACTCCGACAATGCCCAACAGACCGAGAAGATCGCGCTCAAGGCCGCAGAGGACACCAAAGAGGGAGGCAGCGCGGTCACCGAGACCGTCGCCGCCATGAAAGAGATCGCCAGCAGGATTTCCATCATTGAAGAGATCGCCCGCCAGACCAATCTGCTGGCCCTGAACGCGGCCATCGAAGCGGCCCGGGCCGGGGAGCACGGCAAAGGCTTCGCGGTGGTGGCCGCCGAGGTGCGCAAGCTGGCGGAGCGCAGCCAGACGGCCGCGGGGGAGATCAACAAACTCTCCGCGTCCAGTGTGGAAGTCGCAGAAAGGGCCGGGGAAATGCTGACAAAGATCGTGCCGGATATTCAGAAAACCGCGGACCTGGTGCAGGAGATCAACGCGGCCAGCAATGAACAGCGGTCCGGGGCGAACCAGATCAACGGCGCCATCCAGCAATTGGACCAGGTTATTCAACAAAACGCGGCTGCTTCCGAAGAGATGGCCTCCACCTCCGAGGAGTTGTTAGGCCAAGCCGAACAACTCCAAAATACCATCGGCTTCTTTAGGATTGCGGGAGCAGAACCCGACTTCACCAAAACTTTGCCCCATCCCAAAAAGCTGCCCCGGTCTGAGGCGGAGAAGTGGTCTCCCAAACAGAGGAGAATGTCCGGAAAAATTCATCCGTCCCAGGTAATCGGCGAACCTGAGATCAAGGGCATCGCCCTGGACCTGGGCAGGGAAAAGAGCAACGGGCAAGACGCCGAATTTGAGAGGTATTAGGACTTTTTTATCCCTGCGCTCTCTGCGCCTTGGCGGTGCATCTTTTTAACCGCGAAGACGCAGAGGGCGCAGAGAAGGCTGTGCCTCTGCAACGGGCAATTGCCGCCACAAAATTCTGAACAAAAGCTATAATCCCATGTCATCCGGAAACCTTGGCGTCACTTCTACCAAGAGCATTTATACGGCGGTGATGACTGACCGCGACTTCCGCCGCTTAAGTTCCTTTATCAGCGAAAGATGCGGCATCAAATTGCCCCCCGCCAAGAAGACCATGCTGGAAGGCCGGCTGCGGAAGCGCCTGCGCGCCTTGGGACTGAGCGACTTCGGGGAATATTGCGAATATATCTTCAGCCGTAACCATCTGGACCCGGAATACCTCCACATGATAGATGCGGTGACCACCAACAAGACCGATTTTCTAAGGGAGCCCCAACATTTTGCCTATCTGGCCCAGAGGGCCATCCCGCACTTGCTGGAGGTTTACGGCCTGGGGTTAAAGTCGAGATTAAATGTCTGGAGCGCGGGCTGCTCCACCGGCGAGGAGCCCTACAGCCTGGCCATGTGTTTGAGCGAGTTTGCCAGTAATGTCATGAGTATTGATTTCCAGATTCTGGCCACGGATATTTCCACGAAGGTCCTGGATTCGGCCAGGCGGGCCATTTACGAGCATGAAAAAGTCGAACCTATCCCCCCTCCCTGGCGTCAGAAATACCTGTTGCGCAGCAAGGACCGGAAAAAAGGGCTGGTGCGCATCGCCCCGGAATTGCGGGACCTGGTGAAATTTCAACACCTCAATCTCATGGCCGATGATTTTGGGCAAAAGGTACCCCAGGCAGTGATTTTTTGCCGGAATGTGCTCATTTATTTCAACAGGCCCACCCAATTAATGGTGTTGAACCGGTTCTGCCGGCATCTGACCAAAGGTGGCTTCCTGTTTGTGGGACACTCCGAAACCCTCCACGGCTTGGATTTACCGCTGATCCAGGCCGCGCCCACAATTTATCAGAAAATATCATGAACCCCCTGCACTCGGAACTGCCCATAATCTTCTTGAAGCCCGCGGAAGTCTATCTCAGCGATCAGCCGGTGCTGGTGACCACTACCCTGGGATCTTGTGTTTCCATAATTTTTTTCGACCCGGGACTTCGTCTCGGAGCCATCAGCCATGCCCTCTTACCCACCACCAACGGCCAACAGAATAGATGCAAATATGTGGACGGCGCCTTTTTCTGGATGCTGGAACAATTTCAGTCAAGGAGCGTCAAAATGGATCGGGTGCAGGTCAAGCTCTTTGGCGGCGCGGACCTGTTTGAATATGATAAAGGCAGTGTTCACAGAGCAACCATCGGCCAGCAAAATATTAAGAAAGCCCTGGAATTGGTACGAGCGCACGGACTCAATTTAAAGGCCTCCCATCTCGGCGGCGAAATGGGTCAGAAAATCTTTTTCTTTGCCCACTGCGGCAAGGTCCTGGTGAAAAAGATTGAAAAAGTGTGCTGGCTGAGTCAAGAGTGTTAAGGAAAAGGAAGTGCCGGGTAGATGCAACGGAAAATCAAAGTTCTCATAGTCGATGATTCTGCCCTGGTCCGGCAGACATTGACTTCCATCTTATCCGCAGATCCGCAGATAGAGGTGATGGATACCGCTTCCGATCCGTTTATTGCCGCCGATAAGCTGCGCCGGCGGGTCCCCGACGTCATCACCCTGGACGTGGAAATGCCCCGGATGGATGGCTTAACGTTTCTCCAAAAGATAATGAGCCAAAATCCCCTGCCGGTGGTCATCTGTTCCTCTCTGGTGGAAAACAAATCCGAAACCGCGCTGCAAGCCCTGGAATACGGGGCGGTGGAAATTATCCAGAAGCCCTGGATCGGCACCAAGAGATTCCTGGAGGAATCGAGAGTACGTATCTGCGATGCGGTCAAAGCCGCAGCCATGGCCAAGGTCAGGCATATTGAAGAACGCGCGAAGATCGAGCCCAAACTTACCGCAGATGCCGTCTTACACAGACCCACCAACCAGGCGATGATGCAAACCACCGAAAAGGTGGTGGCCGTGGGCGCGTCCACCGGCGGCACCGAGGCCTTGAGATTTTTCCTGGAGACCTTCCCTCCGGACGCGCCCGGGATGGTTATCGTCCAGCATATGCCGGAGCATTTTACCGCGGCCTTTGCCAGACGCCTGGATGGGCTCTGCCGCCTCTCGGTCAAGGAGGCTGAAAATAATGATACCGTTATCCGGGGCCGCGCCCTGATTGCTCCGGGCAATCGTCATATATTATTGAAGCGCAGCGGCGCCCGCTACTTTGTAGAAATCAAAGACGGGCCGCTGGTTTGTCGGCATCGGCCGTCGGTGGATGTATTATTCCGCTCCGCGGCGCGCTATGCCGGCAAAAATGCCGTGGGTGTCATTATGACCGGTATGGGAGATGATGGCGCCAGGGGTATGCGGGAAATGAAGGAAGCCGGGGCCGCGACCATTGCCCAGGATGAGAAATCCTGCGTCGTCTTTGGCATGCCCCAGGAAGCCATCAAACTGGGAGGAGTGGATAAAGTTGTTTCCCTCGAAAATATCCCCAAAGAAGTCACCAGATTTTGCCATCAGGAATGACGATTCATATTGTCCTTGAAGTTTCGGAAAATCTCCATGGGCTATCTGGGCCAGGAACGCACTCATTGGTGTCGCTATCTGCTATATTTATCATTTCAATAAACATTATAAATATTCTAGATAGTCTTAATGATAGCGCCTAGATGGGGAAGGTGGAGGGGCCCAAGGTCCCTCCCTTCCCCCAATAACAGTCTCATCCCCCTGCCGCCAGGCGCTGGGCGGTGCGGGTGTGGAGGTGGGGGTGGTCCTGGGGCGTCAGTAAAGCCAGCGTGTCCTCATAGAGTTGCCGGTTCAGGTCCCGCTCCGAGCCTTGTCCTGCCAGGAGTTCCAGGACGGCCCCGGTGGTGTCCTCATCGGCCTCCAGTTCTGCCAAGAGGCTTCTGGCCTTTTCTGCCGGCACCCGGTGGAGCAGGACCGCGGCCAGGACCACCCGGGGGTCGCCCCCTTCGGATTTGAGGAGGTCCAGGGCGTACTGCATCCCTTTTTCCGTGCGCTCCCAATCCTCGGAGTCTTGCAGGAGAGAATGCACTAACTCCGCCAGCCGCTCTCGAAAGTTCTGCGCGGCCTTTTTTTCCTGCATCAGTTCGGGGACGCACTTTTCCGCGTACTGGCACCATTCGGCGCAGCCCAGGGAGATCTTGGGATTGTAAAACATGTGGCCGCACCAGGCGCAGCGCCGCCGCGCGTCGTCTTTGAAGAACTCGATCTCCGCCCCGCATTTGGGGCACTGGGCCACAAAGATATCATCGGGCTTCCAGAAGCGGGTATCCTGACCGGGGCATTTCATCTGTTCCATGGCTCTGCCTCATTTCCCCTTGATCTTTTGCTGCTGCAGCAATTGGCCGGTGGTCCCCAGGGTGCAGATGGTGACCGGCAGCTCTTTGCCGGAGGCCTGCAAGGCCTGGCGCACAATCTGCACCAGCCCGAAGCAGCAGGGGACTTCCATATTGACGATGGTGATTTCCTTAACGTCGTTTTGCCTTAGAATCTCCGTCAACTTGGCCGCATGGGCCTCGACGTTGTCGAACTTGGGGCAACCGCAAACCAGGGCCCGGCCCTGGAGATAGCGGGAGTGGAAATCCCCCCCGGCAAAGGGGGCGCAGTCCGCGGCCACCAGCAGGGACGCGTCCTTAAAAAACGGGGCCTTGGGTTGCACCAGATGCAGCTTTATGGGCCAATGGCCCAGGGCCGAGACGCCGCCTTCCGGGACAACCTGCGGCCGCTGGAACTGCTGCATGCGGCTGCCCGGGCAGACAAAGGCCTCCGGCTCCGGAGCCGGCGCGGGCTGATGAGCCGGAGACTGATGGGCCGGGGAGCCCGGGGCCGGACCCTCGAAGGACTCCGCTTCCCTTTCTTCGATGATCAGGGCCCCCTGGGGGCATTCCCCCAGACAGGCCCCCAGGCCGTCGCAAAAACGGTCAGCCAGCAACTGAGCCTTGCCGTCCACGATCTGAATGGCCCCTTCCGCACAGGAAGGAACGCAGAGGCCGCAGCCATCGCACTTTTCCTGATCGATGCGCACTATCGGACGTCGTTCCATGATTTTGTTTTCCTGAATTAAGAAGTATAGGGGCGGCTGCCTTTTCCCAAGGACCTGGGGCTCAGTAAAGCCGCCCTGGTTTAATTATAAAATAATCCGGCCCTCTCCGCAGTCCCATGACTTAAGTCAAGAATATAAAATAGCAGGCAATTATTCTTCAGGAGGAGCAGCAAGGAATTAAAAAGTGGAGGTGAGTGGGAATTATACCATGTTCGCTTTGAAATGAAACAAAATAACATGCTAACATATTGATATCACTTGTAGGGGCGGGTTTAAAACCCGCCCCTACAATGTGAACATGGTATTATCCGGGTTGGCTGGTCTTAACCCCTGGCCCCATCATCTTCGGGGCTAAGGTGCGGGAGGGAAATTCATGGGCGGCCCGGCGCAGGGCCAGGTACATCAGGGCGCCGATGATCAGGGGGCTGATTTGCAGCGAAGCAGCCTGGGCCAGCAGGGGAGCAACGAGGGGGGTAAGCCAACCTAGCGCCAAGCAGGTCTTTTCCCCGGGCAGCCAGCCCCGGGTATGGCCGTCCCATCCCAGCCAGGCCAGGGGCAGGGCCAGGAGGGCCAGATCGTAGACAAAGCTATAAGGAACAAACAGGAGAATGCCCAGGACCAGGGCGGCGCAGCCAATGGGAGGGGCGGCTCCCCGCCGCCAGACCCAGACCACCATAGAGGCCGCGATCAACATGGTGGCGCCTTGGAGAAGGCCGGCGCTGACCGCGCCGCCCCCCCTTAGCAGGACCGCGGAAGACACGCTGGACATGATCAAAAATATTTTCAAGCCCCCGGCCTCCAAAGTTTTTACGGCCGTAAAAATGTGGCTGATGAAGGCCACCCAGGGTTGGGTGCCCAGGGCCAGGGTGGCGGCCAAGGTTAGGGCAGCAGTCCCGGCCACCATGGCCAGCAGGGCCCGCCAGCACCTTCCCGCCGCCAGGGCCAGCGGCACCAATACCGCCAGATGCGGCTTATAAGTGAGGAGGGCCAAAAGCAGGCCCGCGGCCCCAGGGGAACGGTCCAGCAGGAGGAGGCCCCCCCCCAGGAAAATGCCGGAAAGGAAGCCGTTTTGGCCATAGAACAGGTTCATGAAGATGCCGGGAAAGGCCAGGGCCAGCCAGATGGTCCGGGGATGGGGGGCGATGCGCCGGATGATGAACAGATAGCCGCTCAGCGTGGCGCCCAGCCAAACGGCCAAGGCAGCATGGTAGGGCAATAAGCCGAAGGGCAACAGCAGCAGCAGGTAGGTGGGCGGATAGAGCCAGGGCAGGAGGGCGTTAACCCCGAAATGCGCCCGCTCCAACGCGGCCAGCCGGGCATAATCGTAAACCGCGCCGGCCTCACCTTGCCAGGCCAGGGTGGCGGCAGACCAACAATAGGAGAAATCCTGCCCCAGGGGATAGCCCCCCCGGGGGTTATAGACAGTGAGCAGCCAATGGCCCCAGATGGCCAGGTAGAAAGCCAGGCAGAGGAGAGGGAAGACCACCAGGAGCCGGTCTCGCACCCAATGCCAATCGAGATGCAGATTTCTCATGAGCCCTCCTTAGCCCTCAGGGGATTGGAGGAGAGGCCGGGGGAAGTGTCGCCGGGCTCAGTGGTTACTCTCTCCAGGGGAGTAGATGGAGACTCGAGGGCCGCGCGGCGCCAGGCCAGAAACAGGAGCGCGCCCAGGATCAGGGGGGCCGGCTGCACGTGGGTGGCCTGGGCCACGCCGGGGGCCACCAGGGGGGTAAAAAACCCGAGAAGGAGGATGGTTTTCTCGCCTGGCAGCCATCCCCGCTGGTATCCTTCCCAACCCAGCCAGGCCAGGGGCAGGGCCAGGAGGGCCAGGTCATAAATAAAGCCATAAGGTACGAATAAGAGGATACCCAGGACCAGGACGGCATTGCGTAGGGGCGGAGCAGCCCCCCGCCGCCAGATCCAGGCCACGGCCGCGGCCGCCACCAGCATGGCCGCGCCTTGCAGGACGCGGGCGGTGGTAATTCCTGCCCCAGCCAGGATCATCGCCGGGAAAACAGAGGGCATCTTATGAATCAAGGCAAAATTGCACCTCTCCAGGTCTTTGAGCGCCACCTGCATGTTGTTTAAAAAGCTGACCCAGGCTTCTCCCCCCAACACCAGGACACTGATCAGGATGAAGGCCGCGGTGGACAGTCCCATGGCCAGGAGGGCCCGCCAGCGCCGGGCGGCCACCAGGGCCACCGGGATCAGGGCAGCCAGATGCGGCTTATAGGTCAGGAGGCCGAAAAGGGCCCCCGCCACCAGGGGCGACCGGTCCAGGAGCAATAAGCCTCCACCCAGAAACAGGGTGGAAAGCCAGCCATTTTGCCCGAAACCCAGGTTCTGGAAGGTGCCGGGGAAGGCCAGAGCCAGCCAGATGATCCGGGGATGGGGCGCGATACGGCGGATCAACCATAGGTAACCACCCCCGGTAACGGTCAGCCAAAGAGCCAGGGACGGCAGATAGGGCAACATGCCCAAGGGGAGCAGCAGCAACAAAAAGGTGGGAGGGTAGGGGAAGGGAAACGCGATTTCCTTCCCGAAAACCGCCAACTCTGCGGCCCTGAGACGGTGGAAGTCGTAAACCGCGGCCGCGTCTCCCTGGCGGGCCAGGGAGGCGGCGGTCCAAAACAAGGAGTAATCCCCGCCTATGGGGTTGCCGGCCCGGTCCAGCAAGCCGGCACCGGTGGCTATCCAGTAAGCCCACATCAGGAAGTAAATGATCACTAACAGGGGCAGGGAGATGGCGGTAAATCTGGAGAAGAGCCAAGGCCAATCCAGCTTTGCATCTTTCATGGGTTGTCCTGCGCGGCCTTAGGGCCGGAATCTGGCCAGGGCGTGATCCGTCGGCCTAGCATTTTCAGGGCTCCGGACTCTTTCTTATTTCTTAATAAACAAAATAGATGCGGCAGGCCCGGTCCAGGTTATCCCGGGAAAGAACCGGAGGCAACTGATTGAAGCGGCTATAATCAATTATTTGCTCCAGCAAGTCCCGGGGATGGCAGGCGTCCATGGAGTGCTGGTTGTGGTCATAATAGTTTTGCAGCAGATATTCCACCGCGTCCGGGTCATAGGCGATCTGATAGTGTTGGCAGTTGATTTTGAAAATCTCGATAAATTGGTCCCGGTTAACATGGGTCACCTTGACCTTGGAGCGGATGCGCCTTAAGAAAGCGTCGTCCACCAGGGTGCGGGGCTCCAGGTTGGTGGCGAAGACCAGAAACTGATCGAAGGGGATGCTGAACTTATGGCCGGTATGGAGGCAGAGGAAGTCCTGGCGGTTTTCCAGGGGGATGATCCAGCGGTTGAGTAGTTCCTGGGGGGAAACCTGCTGCCGGCCGAAGTCGTCGACAATGAACATGCCGTTATTAGCCTTCAGTTGTAACGGCGCCTCATAATATTTCAGGGTGGGATTGAAGGCTAAGTCCAACATGGCCAGAGTGAGTTCTCCACCCACCAGCACCGCAGGACGGCGGCTCCTCACCCAGCGGCGGTCCCCGGTGGTGTCGGGATTAGGGTCGTCAAAGATCTGGTGGGTCACTTCATCAAAGACGCGGATGACGTTGCCTTCCACATACATGGCATAGGGCACCAGGATGGCGTCATCCCAGATACTTCCCAGACGCAGGGCGATGGTGGTTTTACCGTTTCCCGGGGGTCCATAGAGAAACAAGGGCTTGCCGCTGACCGCGGCCGGTCCCAGTTGGCCCAGGAGTTCCGGAGAGATCACCAGGTTTTGGAAGGCTTGTTGCAGCCGGGGGGGAGTGACGCTGGTGAGCTGAATGCTCTGCAATTTAACCTGATGCCAGTAATCTTCCAGGCTGATGGGCGCGGGCCCCACATAGGCGTCATATTCCAGGAGCTGGCCGGCCCGGCGTTTGCCCCCGTCGGTGAGGGCATAGCGATGGGCCAGACTCAAGGGACTGGCCACCGGCCGCAAGGCGTCAGGCCCCCGTACTTCCACGTATTTTTCCTTCCGGAGATAATCCAGCAACTGGGTGAGGATGGTGGGGGGCAGTTTCAGGCGCTCCACCAGATCCGCCAAGATGAAGACATCCAGATAAAAGCAGTGCTTCAAGGCAAGATTGGCCAGAAAGATCTCCGGCACCCCTAAATCCTTTAAAGACTGGGGTTGAGGCCGGCTGAGCCAGGGGGATTCGGCTCCGGTTTTTTCAGCCGCCACCGCGGTCTGGGAACGCATTTCCATATTAACTTGGCCTCCCTGTCCGGGGTATGGACAGTGGCATTACTTCCCAAAAATCGGCCTATCGGGGGCAAAACTTTAAGACTGGGCCCAGGAGATCCCTGAAGAAAAATCAGGGATTATTAAAGCCGGGAAAAAAACGTGCCGATAATATTCACAAGAAGTTAAGGAGGCCACCGAGAAAGGCAAACTAGCGCGAAAGCGTAGGACGCAAAGTCACCGGCCTAAGACCTCCGGGTTAAGGTAGCGGGATTGCCGAAGTGGACACCCAAAAAGGAATAACGCCCAGACTCCCATGATCCTGGGCCGTTTCTTTGGTGAGCTCGGTGAGCCGGAAAAAAAGGGTAGTGGCAAAGGGAGGTGAGGATCAAATAATTATTTAGCCACGCAGTCACGTGAATTGACCCTAATGTGCCAATCTATCACCGACATGCCAAAGGAGAAGGAAAAATGAAGAGCCTGCTCACCAAAGTTAAGAATTTTCTTAAGGAAGAAGAAGGTGCCAGTGCAGTGGAATACGGCCTGCTGGTGGCCTTGATCGCCGCGGTTATTATCGGCGCAGTAACCCTCTTGGGAGGCAACCTGGCCCAGCTGTTCAGCGGGGTCGCCGGTTCCATCGGCACCGGCAGCTAAGCGCTCTGCTAATTTAGGGAGATGCAGGGAACGGGCCCCTGCTACCCCGAAACCGGGAGTGGCACGGGGCCTTTTCCCTGATTAAGGGGCTCTTTTTCTCTAGGAGGGATCATGGGGAGCAAGGATCAGAGCCAGCGGGGGGCCAGCGCGGTCGAATTCGCCATCATGGCTCCCTTATTTATCGCCGTGCTCTTCGCCATAGTGGAATTCGGGCTGATTCTCTATACCCAAAGTATGCTGACCCACGCCAGCCGGGAAGGAGCCAGGTTCGGTGTGGTCTATTGCACCCCCCGGAGGACCACCACGGAGATTCAACAAGTAGTGCAAAATTTTTTGAACCAGTGCGGCTTGACCAGCACCGCCAACGTGGCGGTTACCGGAGCGGGGGGGGGCAGCGGCAGCAACTTGGACGTGGCGATAAACTATACTTATCAATATGTTGTTTTGTCCAAGATTCTTAATAGTTGCTACCTTGGAGGGGTGAGTTTGCCAAGCACCCTCAACCTGGCAAGTGAAACCGTAATGCGTATGGAGTGACCGGTATGCGTCGTTTACCTCCCTGGTTATGGCTGCTCATGGCCTTGGTCTTCGGGGCCACCGCCACCTTTATGGCCCTGGGTTGGATGAAGAAACAATCCCAGCGGCAGGTCCAGGCCCCTGCTTCACCGACGGCCCCGGTGGTGGTGGCGGCCAAAGAGATTGAGGTGGCCACGGCCCTGCGGGCTGACCAATTAAGTGTGGTCCAGTGGCCCCAGGACCGGGCCCCCAAAGGTGGTTTCGCCACGGTGGAGGAGGCGGCGGGCCGGGTAACGGTTCTCCCCATGGGGGCCGGAGAGCCTATACTGGAGCCCAAGCTGGCTCCCCAGGGCACGCCTGCCGGCATGACCGCCTTGGTAACCCCCGGCAAGCGGGCCATGACCGTCAAGGTGGATGAAGCTTCGGGGGTGGCCGGCTTTGTCGTCCCCAATAACCGGGTGGACGTGGTGGCTTCCATCAACCGGGGGGATTTCAGCAAAGATCCTTTTGCCCGGGTGGTGCTGGAAAATTTGCGGGTGTTGGGCACCGGTCAAAAAATTATTGAAAAGCAACCGGATGGCAAACCCCAGGTGGTTCCCACCGTCACCCTGGAGGTTAATCCGGTGGAAGGAGAGCGTCTGGCCCTGGCCGCCCAGGAAGGACACCTGTCCCTGGTGCTCCGCAGCCAGAAGGATGAAGCCCCGGTGACCACCAAAGGGATGAAGACTTCCCGGTTGTTCAAGAGCTCCCCTTCAGGGGCCATGACTGATGACGACGAGGAAGGCCCCACCGTGCAGGTCATCCGGCGCAAGACAGTGGAGAGCGCCAGCCCGCTGGAGAGTAAAAAGGCAAATATGATTTTGAGTGAAGCGCAGAGTCCGGATGGTTCCCCGAAATAGACCCGGGGGCTCCGTTCAGAGTGATAGAAAAAACGAGTTTGCCTGTCCTGAAAGTAGCGTAGCATCTAGATAAGCAGTCCTTGCGCCGGGAATAGTTTATTGCCGCGGCCGATCCACCCCAGGGATGGAACGAGGAGATGGCCATCCGTTTTTGTCTCTACTACCATTCCAAAGAGAATGGAGAATATCTTCAGAAAATCATCAACTCGTCCCGTCAGGGGATGTTGGTGGAAACCCAGGGCTTGGCTAAACTGCCGCCAGAGGTCAACTCTGGGACAGATGTAGTCTTTCTGGAATACCAGGAAGATGATGCCAAGCTAGACCGCTGGATCGAAAAGACCGCGGCCGATCCGAAAAGCCCCTCCATATTCCTGTTCTTGCACGAAATCACCACCAACAGCCTGTGGAAGGCCCTGCGCCTGGGGGTTAAGGAATGTTTCGCCTTCCCCATCCGGCCGGAAGAATTCCAGGAGGCCATTGACCGGCTGCCCCGCCCCGATACCAACCTGGAACTGGCGGAAACTACTCGGGTGGTTTCCTTTCTGGGCAGCAAGGGAGGAGTGGGCAATACCTTTCTCACCACCAATGTGGCCCACCTTTTGGGGCAGGAGCAGAAGAGCCAGGTCCTGGTAGTGGATTTGGATCTGCGCTATGGCCAGGTGGTCTATTTTTTTGATGCCCGGCCCAAATATACCATTATCGACGTGATCGAGAATTTCGAACGTATCGACAGCTCTTACCTGCAGAGCCTTTTCCATCCTTACGATAAGTATCTTAGCATCTTGCCGGCCCCAGCCCGGCTGGAGGAGGCCGAAGCGGTCACTCCGGAGCATTTGGGAAAAATTCTCCACTATTTGAAGAATCTCCGAGTTTTTAGCTGGATTTTGGTGGATTGCTGCCATCAGATGGATGAAGTCACCCTAAGGGCTCTGGAATTGTCGGATGACATCCTGCTGGTGACCAACCCTTCCATCCCGGCCCTCTCCAATGCCAAGAAGTTGCTGGACTTGCTCCATCTCCTGGATCTGGGGGGGGTCAGGTCCGAGGTGATCCTCAACTCCTGGCAAAAACGGGGGGATTTGGGAGAGAGCGAGGTGGTGGGCTTCCTGGGGCGGGAAATCAGCAATAAAATCATTTTTGATCCCGTGCAGGTGGGGCGCAGTATCAATGAGGGCCGGCCCTTATGGGAAATGGCGCCCCGTCATCCCGTGTGTCAGGATTTGCGGGCCATTGTCACCAAGCTTTTGGGAGATGACTCCTCCCGGGGGAATGGCCATGGCCTGGGTTGGATCAGACGTTTGGTGAGGAAGGATTAGCTATGGGGATCATGGCCCGAATCCGGGAGAGGACCCCCGGGGACCGGGGGGCGGTGGCCTCCGGCCGTAGTGAGGACCTGAAAAAGGAAAACGCCTTCAACGAGCTGAAGGCCAAGATCCACCACCGGCTCATCAACCTGTTGGACCTCTCCCGCCTCTCCGAGGCGGAAGACAAGATATTGCAGGAGGACTTGCGCCGGGGGGTGGAGATCATCCTGACGGAAGAAAATCTGGCCCTCCCCCTGCCCGAAAAGGAGAGGTTGTGCAAGGAGATCCGGGACGAGTTGTTGGGTTACGGCCCGCTGGAGCCCTTGCTGCATGACCATACGGTGAATGATATCCTGGTGAACGGCTTCGACCAGGTCTTTATCGAGCGCAAGGGCAAACTGGAACGTTCCCCCGTCCGTTTCAACGATAACGCCCACCTCCTGAAGATCATCGAGAAAATCGCTTCCGGGGTGGGCCGGCGGGTCGATGAGTCCAGCCCCATGGTGGATGCCCGGCTGCCGGACGGCTCCCGGGTGAACGCCATTATTCCGCCCCTGGCCCTGGATGGCCCGGCGCTGTCCATCCGTAAATTCGCCCGGGACCCCATCCGCATCGCCAATCTGATCCAGTTCGGCTCCATCACCCAGGAGATCGCCCTGGTTCTGGAGGCCATGGTCCAGGCCCGGCTCAATATCCTCATCTCCGGCGGCACCGGTACCGGTAAGACCACCTTTTTGAATGTGCTCTCCAGTTTTATCCCCAATAACGAGCGCATTGTCACTATTGAGGATTCCGCGGAGCTGCAATTACAGCAGGAACATATCGTCCGCCTGGAAACCCGCCCCGCCAACCTGGAAGGCATGGGGGAAATCACGCAGCGGGATTTGGTGAAAAACGCTTTGCGGATGCGGCCGGATCGTATCATCTTGGGGGAGGTGCGCTCCGGAGAGGCTCTGGATATGCTCCAGGCCATGAACACCGGCCATGACGGCTCCCTGGCCACGATCCACGCCAACTCCCCCCGGGATGCCTTGACCCGTCTGGAAACCATGGTCTCCATGGCGGGGTTGAACATTCCGGATAAGGCCATTCGCCATCAAATCTCCTCCGCGGTGGATGTGGTCATCCAAATCGCCCGCTTGAGCGACGGCAGCCGCAAGATGATGGGCCTCCATGAAATCATCGGCATGGAGGGGGACATCATCACCGTCCAGGAGATTTTTGCCTTTGACCTGATGGGAGTTGACGAGGAACACCGGGTCAAGGGGCGCTTCATCACCACCGGCATCCGCCCCAAATTCATGAAACGCCTGGAGGCCATGGGCGTGCAATTGCCGGCGCAGGTCTTCCGGGAAACCGCCAGGCTCTAAAAGCCGGTGGGGATAATAATCCCAGGGCTCCCCCGGAGGCTTTGGCCGGGGGAAGGCTGCGACGCCACCAGAAAATGTTAGCGGCCGGAGTTGGCTATGTTCTCTAAAATTATCTCCAGCGTCATCAGCGGGGAAATGCCGAGCCTCCTGGTTTTGCTGATCTTTTTATGTTTCCTCTGTTTGTTGGAGGGGGTGTTCTGGGTCTTTGCCGATAGCCAACGGCGTCACCAGAAGCGCCTGCAAAAACGCATCAAATTCCTCCAGACGCTGGACGTCAGTAAGATGCCCCAAGAATCCCTGCTGAAGCCGGACGGCTTAAGCGGTATTCCCCTGCTGCAACAGACCTTGAAAAGGGTTCAACGGCTGGAGCAGGTGAAGACTTTGCTGGCCCAGGCAGGAGTGACTTGGTCCGTGGGACACTTCGTGCTCCTCACTCTTCTGGCGGCCGCGGTGGGGCTATGTATCGTCTCTTTTAAATTCGGAACCCTGGGAGGCTTTGGGGGCGGGTGCGCGGGCTTGCTCCTCCCCTACTGGTTCTTGAAGTTCAAGAAAAAACGGCGCCTGAAGAAGTTTGAGAAGCAGCTCCCCGAAGCCCTGGACTTATTGGCCCGGGGGCTGAAAGCCGGGCACGCCTTCGCCTCCGGACTGCAACTGGTGGCTTCGGAAATGGAAAACCCCATCGGCATCGAATTCTTTAAGACCTTCAAGGAATATAACCACGGCCTGGATTTGAACACTGCGCTCCTCAATCTCTGTGCCCGTATGGATTTGCGGGACCTCCGCTATTTCACCACCGCGGTGATGATTCAACGGGAGACCGGCGGCAATCTAACCGAGATTTTGGAAAAGATCGCCAACCTGATCCGGGAGCGGTTTAAATTGCGCAATCAAATCAAGGCCCTGACTGCAGAAGGCCGCCTGTCCGGATGGGTGCTGATGGGACTGCCGCCGGCTTTGGCCCTGGCCATTTTAAAGCTGAACCCTGAATACATCAAACTTCTGGTTAACCATCCCCTGGGGAAAACGATGACTATGATAGCCCTGACCTTCCAGGTCCTGGGCATGCTTTGCATCCGCAAGATCGTCAACATTAAGGTTTAAAGAAGAAGAAGAACATGTCCCTGGCACCTTTATTGTTCGGTCTCCTAATTGCCGCGTGTATCGGCTCCCTGGCGTCTTTTTTCCATTTGAACGGCTCCCGGATACGGAAACGGTTGGAGGTGCAGACCAAGGCGGAGTGGCGCCCCCCTGACGATTCCCCTGCGGTTTTACCTCCAGAGTTGGTGAAAAAGTTTGAAGGCAAACTGGGGATACAAAAAGACAGCTCCAAGGTCAAGGAGATTAAAAAGAAGATGGTGCAGGCCGGCATCTACAGTGAGCGGGCCATGGCCATCTTCCTGGGGTTAAAAATTGGTTTGCCCCTGGCCCTGCCCATCCTGATCATGCCCCTGCTCTGGGGCCGGGGCCACAGTAAAATAGTGTTGGTCGTACTCATCTATCTTTTATTTATGGGGGGGTATTTTATTCCTACCCTCATATTGTCACACCTGGTGGACGCCAGGCAAAAGAAGATCAAACAGGCCCTGCCCGATGCCCTGGACCTCCTGGTAGTGTGCGTGGAAGCCGGACAGGGTCTGAATGCCGCCTTAAAAAGGGTGTCGGATGACTTTATGGTGAGCAGCCCGTCCCTGGCCAAGGAGTTTAACCTGGTCAATCTGGAGATCAACGCCGGGTTGGAAAGGGAGCAAGCCCTCCGCAATCTGGCGGATCGAACCGGAGTGGATGAATTGGCCTCCCTCTGTTCCATCCTCATTCAGAGTGACCGCTTCGGCACCAGCGTGGCCACCGCTCTGAAGGTGCAATCCGAGACCCTGCGCACCACCCGCCGCCAGAAACTGGAGGAACTGGCGGCCAAAACTCCGGTCAAGTTGATCTTCCCCTTGATCCTCTTTATCTTCCCCGCCATCATGGTGGTGATCCTGGGGCCGGCGGTCATCAGGATCATGGAAACCCTCTTCAAGAAATGAACGCTTCCCTTGGACCTTCTTAATGCCCTGCACTTAACCGCGGTTTGATGGACTTCTCCATGGGTCTGATAATCATCTCCACCCGCCGGTTGGCTTGACGCCCCTGATCGTCGCTATTATCCGCCACGGGGTGGAATTCTCCGTATCCCGCAGCCCCAAAGCGCGTCGGGTCCAGATGGTGCTCTTCGATAAAGTAGCGCACCAGGGCCGCGGCCCGGGCCGTGGAGAGTTCCCAATTGGAGGGGAATTGGGGGGTGTGAATGGGACGGTTGTCGGTATGTCCTTCAATGATAACTTGATTGGGAATGAGTTTTAAGATTCCGGCCAGCTTATCCAACAGCGGTTTGGCCTCCAGCCTGACGGTCGCCTGTCCGGAATCAAAAAAGAGGAATTCCGGCAGCCTCAAGATCAGCCCTTTGCCGGTGTGCAGGAGATTGACCTCCCCCTTGTCAATCTTTTCCTGCAATTCACCTTGCACGGTCTTGGTGACTTCTTCCATCTGGCTGGATGGGGGAGTGCGCACCAGAGTGGCGCCCACCAGGTCGCCGCTGAGGCCGGAAGTGCTTTTGTCCAGGCCCGGGTCCATGGGAAAGCCCCCAAGAAAGACGGGGGCGTTGAGGGCGCGATTAATGGATTGCTGGGCCACGACCAGTTTTTCACTGTCCAGGCGGTTGATGGCATACATGGTGACGAAAAAGGCCAGGAGCAGAGTGACGAAATCGGCATAGGATACCAGCCAGCGTTCATGGCTGGTGCCCTTTTCGTCCTTACTTGGTCGAGCGCGCCGCAGTCTCATGGGGCTTGGCCTTTTTGGCGGGGCGCGGTTGCAGGTTTCTCACCCTTCCGCCCCCGGCGAGGTTCTGGGAAGAGTCCTCCACTAGGAACCCCCGCAGTTTCTCTTCGATGAGCCGGGGGTGATCCCCATGGGCCAGGCCCAGAATCCCGGCCATGACCATCTCTTTGACCAACATCCGCTTCTGGTTCCGCAACTTCAGCTTGTGGCCGATGGGCAGGAAGAAGAGATTGGCAGAGGCCACGCCATAGACCGTGGCCACAAAGGCCACTGCCACTCCCACTCCCAGTTTGGCCGGGTCGGTAAGGTGCTGCATCACGTGGATGAGTCCCAAGACCGCGCCCAGAATGCCGATGGTGGGAGCATAACCCCCGGCAGTTTCGAAGACCCGGGCCGGGACCAGTCCGCTCTCCTCCAGGTGCTCCAGTTCGACCTCCAGAACCTCCCGGATCTTCTGGTGGTTATGGCCGTCGATGACCAATTGCAAGCCCCGGCGGAAGAAGGGATCGGAGATTTTGGGCAGGTCTTTCTCCAGGGAGAGCATACCTTCCCGCCGCCCCCGATAAGCGAATTCGATGATCCGGGCCAGATAAGCGGGGCCTTCGTCCTGGGGCTCCCGGAAGATCTGGTGAAACTCCTGCCAGGCCTGGCGCAGTTGCGAGGGGGGAAAACTGATGGAAACCGCGGCGAAGGTGCCCCCAAAGACAATGATCATGGCGGTGAGCTGCAGGATCATGCCCAGGGTGCCGCCTTCCAGGAAATGGCCCCCGATTAAGGCCGCAGCGGCCAATAGCAGCCCGAAAATAGTGGCCTTATCCATACTGGAAAAATCCTGGAAATTGCCAGACGGCCTGAAGACCGGCTTGCTTGTGGGATCGGCCTGGGACCAAAACCAATTTCTCCGACTGGGAAAGGCCACTCCCCGGCCGGTTCCCTAAAATCCTTTTCAATATTGGGGTTGGTCGTGAGGGCCCGATGGATTGTCACCCTGGCGCGCCACGCAAATAGACACTCCGGGGATAAAATTACCCTAATAACTTATCGGAAATTTAGAAGGAAGCTTAATTAATTTTCCCGAACCGGATAAGAAGACAGACCGCGGCCCGGGGCAGGAGAAAGGCTCATGGAGGGTCTGGCCTGAGGAAATTATTATGCGGAGGTTAGGGACGTTTCCTGGGTGGTGGAGGGAGCGGGGGCCGCAGGGATGGCTTTGGCCTTGGGAAGGACCTGGCGGCCGTTATAGTGCCGGCTCACCAATTTTAGATAATTGCGGGTCTCCTCGGGGAGGCGGCCTTTTTCCACATTGGCCATGCCGCAGTTGTAGGCAGCCACGGCCATGGGCACGTTGCCGTCGTAACGATCCAGAAGTTCCCGGAGATATTTGGTGCCGCCGTTGATGTTTTCCGCGGGGTCATAGGGCCGCTGCACCCCCAGGTCCCGGGCCGTCCCCGGCATCAACTGCATCAGGCCCATGGCCCCCATGTGGGAAGTGGCCTGGGGATTAAAGTTGCTCTCCACCTTGATTACCGCCTTCACCAGTTCTTCGGGCACCTGGTGGCGGGCCGCGGCCTGCTTGATCAGGCCCTCGAAGACCTGGGGGTCCAGCGGCCGTCCGCCCTTGGACCGGCCGGAGCTGAAGAGGCGCTCCGCTTCCGAACCATAGGCGGAGCTGCTGGCGACGCGACGCAGTGCGCCGGAGGATGAGCGTCCCAACGCGGAGCGGGTGAGCATGGAGGACAGGTGGGCATTTCCCAGTTCCCGTAGGGCGCCGGGAAATTCTTGCCGTCCGCCGTTTACCGACCGGGGCCTATCCTGCCGGTTCATTAAGGCCTGAGTCAGGAGTTGGGAGAAGGCGGAAGCGCCCCCCCGGGAACCGCCGGCTAACATGGCCGGCCCCATGGGGCTGGAAGAAGAGCGGTTTAAACCCGCGGCGGCGGCAATTATTGACGTGCGAACCATGAACTATCCTCACGCCGATAATATGCAATACTTGTGCCGACAGGGGTTTAAAAACCCATGTTGGTGAGAAGCTCGTTGATAGCCTCCTGGTCCAGGACCTGGGCTTCCTCGGCCGCTGTGGGGGCCTCAGGGGAGGAGGAGGGGGGAGTCACGGTCACCATCAGGCGGTCGATTTCATCCTGAGCCAGAAGGCCGCTTTCTTCCAGGGTGAGGCCTTTCTGTTCGGACTTCTTTTTCAGCTTGGTGCCTGCGGCCACCACCATGGTGAGAATCTGCAATTGGATCTGGCGCAAGAGTTTCAGAACTTGGAGGAGCCTTTGCCCGGAGAGATCCTGGAAAGCCAGGAGTTCCATAATCCGGGACAGGGAAGCAGTGATGCGGTCCAGGACGCCGATGGTTTTCTGAACCTCTTCCGCCTCGATGGAGTTTTCCGTGGGGGCCGGGACCTCCGGGGGCGCCTCGGCCTGGGCCGCCAATTTCTGCACCTTCTGGAAAAAATCTTCCCAGAGGGGCAGGAAACTCGGTTTCTGGGGCGCGGCCGGGGTTGGGGCCGGGGCCGCCGCAGCCGCGTCCACGGGGTGGCCCTCCAGGGGCAGCACGGGCATGGGAAAGAGTTTTCCGGCTGAGGCCAGCATCTTGGCAAACAGATCTTTGAAGCGGTTATCCTGGCAGGCGCCTTGCAAGATTTTCAGGATCTCTTCCACCGGGAGCTGGGAGAAGCCGTCTTCCTCCGGCTGGCTGGCGGCCAGCTTGGCGATGGCGCCTTCCACTTCCTGGGTGGGGAAGATTTCCCCTTGTTTGGCGATCACCGCTTTCAGGTGCTGCTTCAGGGCCTCATTGCCGCAGAACTCCAGGACTATCTGCAGTATCTCCGCCAGGGGAAAATGGAGGCTGCTGCCTGCCTCCACCGCGGCGGGAGGGGCGTCCTCGGACTGAGCCTGAAACTGGCGGTTCAATTCTTCGCCCTGGGCCAAGATCTCCGCCATCAGCGCCCTGGTTTCCTCCCCCCAGCCTCCAGGGGCAGCGGGGGCCACCCATTCGTCTTCGTGGGCGCCCAGGCTGATGATCTGCTGGCGCACGTCCTCGCAGTCTTCCCGGATCTGCTCCACCAGATCCAGGATATTGAGGGTGGCCTTTTCCGTCATCTCCAAGACATCGTTCACCTGAATCCGGGCCTGGTCCAGGTGTTCACCCGGTGAGTCCATCTGGCTGCTGACTACGTCCGCCACCGTCAGGTCTTGGAGGGAGACATTGAGCTTTTTGGCCAACTGTCCCAATTCGTCGTAGATGTCATGGGAAATCTGGCGGTAATAATCCAATTCTTCCAACAGCCGTTGGGGTTCGGCGCCATTGCCATGGGGCAACTGGGGAAGCGGGGCGGCCGCGGGAAGCTGGGACGGCGGGGCCAAGGGCATGCCTCCCCGGGGGGCTTTCAGGCTGATATTCAGGGCCAGGCCGTCCACCATCACCCGGCAGGCGCCCTCACCCAACTCCAGACTTAATTCCACAGGTTTTTCCTTACCCATATGGCACCTTTCCCGCAAATTGCCGGGCGGACCGGGGTCCACCCGCCTCTCTGACATTGAAAACTATGGGGATTCCGGCCGGTGCGGGGACGCGGCCCATAACTGGACCGCTACCCCTAAAACCGGGGGTATATCTAGTTATCGACGGTATGAAACCTTAACTTAAATGGGATTCTGGAAAAAAAGTCAGTTTGAAGGCAGGGTTAGGGGCCAGGAAGATGAAACCGGCGCCCCCGGCTGTTCCTGAACAGGCAAGGGCGCTTCTTCCACATCCTTGGCCCCCAAAAAACCCTACTGGACTCACATCTTCAGGTCGTCCCGGGTCTTGGCCACCGCAGCCGCGGACTTTTGCAGCATGGCTTCCTCTTCCTGGGACAATTTCAGGGGGATGATCTTTTCAATGCCGCCCGCGCCCAGGATGACCGGCACTCCGAAGTAGAGGTCCTGGAGGCCGTATTCCCCGGTGAGGTAGGCGGACACGGGCACCACGCGCTTTTGGTCCATGAGGATGGCTTCGGCCATCTGCACCGCCGCGGCCGCGGGGGCATAAAAGGCCGAGCCGGTTTTCAGGAGCGCCACGATTTCGCCCCCGCCTTTGCGGGTACGCTCCACCAGCGCGTCGATGCGCTTCTTGGAGAGCAGGCTGGTCAGGGGCACTCCGGAGATGTTGGTGGCGCTGACCACCGGCACCATGTCATCCCCATGCCCCCCCAGGACCATGGCCTGGATCTCCTCCACCGCCACCTTCAATTCCATGGCGATGAAGCAGCGGAAACGGGCGGTATCCAGAATCCCGGCCATGCCCATCACCCTTTTGCGGGGAAAACCGCTCACCTTGTAGGCCACGTAGCACATGGCGTCCAGGGGATTGGCCACCACAATGATAAAGGTGTTGGGGGATTTGGCCACCACCTCTTTGGTCACCGCGGCCACGATATTCTTGTTGGTATTGATCAGGTCTTCCCGGCTCATCCCGGGTTTGCGGGGAATGCCCGCAGTGATGATCACGACCTTGGAACCCCTGGTGGCTTCATAGTCGTTGGCGCCCACCACGTCCACGTTAAAGCCGAAAATGGGCCGGGCCTGCATCAGATCCAGGGCCTTGCCTTGGGGCATGCCCTCCACTACGTCCACCAACACCACGTCCGCCAGGCCCCGGGCCGCGGCCCAATGGGCGCAGGTGGCCCCCACATTGCCCGCGCCCACCACGGTAATCTTTGGGCGACCCATGTCGATAATCCTCCTGAGTAAGTTGAATTGAGGGGAGGGGACGGGGATTAGCAGTAAGCAGTAAAACTAAAGAAAAAGTTCAAAGTTCAAGGTTCAAAGTTGAAAACATCTAAGATGTGGCGATTGATTTACTGGCCCCTGATCCCTGGCCCCTGACCTCTGGCCCCTGCTCACTGCTCCCTGACTCCCAGTCCCCTCCCTCAAAATATCACTTTTCTTTAACCTGTCTCGCCCCGTCCTGCAACGAAATTTTCCCGGACCCGGCGTTGACAGGAAGGGGACCAGACCCTATACTCAGGCAACCACTGGAGATAGCATGGTTTTTTTGCAGGCATACGTGCGCGCGCTCAGGCTGCCGTTTTTAACCGGCTCACTCTTGCCGGTGGCGGTGGCCGGGGCCCTGGCTTACCGGGATCAGGGGACCTGGAGTCCCATGCTCCTGGGCCTCACCTTTCTGGGGGTGGCCGGGCTCCACCTGGGGGCCAATCTTCTCAATGATTATTATGATTCCTTTGGCAGCGACCCCCTGAATGTCCATGTGACCCCGTTCAGCGGCGGCAGCCGGGTGATCCAGAACCAGGAGTTGAGCGCCGACACTGTCAGGTTCATGGCCTTTCTCTTCCTGGCCTTAGGCGGCCTCTGCGGCCTGGCCTTGATCTTCCTGGGCCGTCCCTGGGTGGCGGTGATCGGGACCCTGGGCTTCCTGGCCGGATATGTCTATTCCGCCTCGCCGGTGCAGTTGATGAGCGCGGGCCTGGGAGAAGCCGCCATCTTCCTGGCCTTTGGCCCCCTCCTCACCTGGGGGGCCTATTATGTGCAGACGGGCAGCCTGAGGCCGGTGGGCCTGGCCGTGGGCCTGCCCCTGGCCTTCCTCATCACCGCCATCCTTTGGATCAACGAATTCCCGGACCTCAAGGCGGACGCGGAGGCGGGGAAAAACCAACTGGTGGTGCGCCTGGGCCTGCGCCAGGCCCGCCGGGTTTACGCCGTGCTGATGCTGGCCCCCTTTGCCAGTATCTTTTTTCTCCTGGAGGCCTTCCGCCTGCCGGACCTGCTGGTCGCGGCCTTCGTCGCCCTGCCCCTGGCGGTTCAGGCCATTAGCAAAGCCTGGAGGGTCCCCCCCACGGAGCCGGAGTTCATCCCGGCCCAGGCCCTCACCATCCAGACCCACGCCCTGGTGGGGCTGGCCATGACCCTGGCTTTGCTCTATGCCGCCTGGTGGCGGTAGACATGCCCTTAATTCGGGACGGATTTCAGAGATCTTCTTAAGTTCCCAATAGAGACCTATGCGAAAATCTCATGTGGAACAGCCGCCCTCGGCTGTTCACCCTTCATTTGGTAGCAGGCGGGGGCGCCTGCTCCACATTTAGATTTAAAAAAGAGTAATTGAGACTTTCGCAGAGGTCTCTAATAAGAGGTTTTTCCCTGACAATCCCGGATGTTCTTTTAGGTATTTGGTAAACCCCGATGATTGACCGGCTGGCCCATTGCTGACAAAATGATTATGATAGTGGTAACCATTCCGGAGGCTCCCCATGACCGTTTTGCAGACCGAGAATTTGACTCCCTCCCTGCAGGGGAAAATTTCTCCTTTTTTCCAGGAGATCCTGGAAGCCGCCGCGGCCCAGATCCACTCCCTGTATTTGGTGGGCGGCGTCTTGACCGAGGATTACCGGGAAGGGGCCGCCAAGATCGACAGCGTGATTATCCTTAAAAAGATGGACCTGTCATTCCTGGATGTCCTGGCGCCCCTGGGCCGCAAATACGGCAAGCAGGGTATGGCCGCGCCCCTGATTATGGACTCCACTTACCTCTGCAATTCCGTGGACGTCTTTCCCCTGGAATTTCTCAACTTCAAATTGCTGCATCAAGTCCTGTACGGCGAAGACCTGTTGGCCGGGCTGGAGATCGACCGGCAGGAGCTTCGCTACCAGTGCGAGCGGGAGCTCAAGGGGAAATTGATCTGGCTGCACCGGATTTATGTCTCGGCCATGGGGGATAGAAAGGTCCTGGCCGGGGATATTGTCCGCCATTTCGCCGGCTATCTGCCCCTGTTCCGGGGGATTTTGTCTTTGTTGGGCCGGGAGCCGGCCGGGGGCGTGAAAAAGACCCTGGAGGAATTGACCCAAGCGACCGGCCTGGAGACCGCGGTCTTTGAAGAAATCTATGCCCTCAAGAAGAACCTGGCCCAGCCCTCCCCAGAGGAAATCTCCCAAATGTTCGGGAAATTTTACCGGGCCACGGAAAGATTGGCCGAGGTGGTGGATGGCCTGCAAATCTAAGATCATCAGCAAGCTTCTGTTTATCCTGTTATTTTGGGCTTACCCGTGTCTGGCGACGGCGGTAACGCCGCCTATTCCAGCCCACCCTGACCAATACGTGGTGGACCTGGCGGGAGTCATGGATGCCGCCACCCGGGCCAGGCTCAATGCCATGCTCCGCGACCTGGAGGCCAAGACCACCGCCCAGATGGTGGTCCTCACCATCAATTCCCTGGAAGGGGAGCCCATTGAATACTTTTCCCACCAAACCGCGGTGAAATGGGGCATTGGCCAGAAGGGCAAGGACAACGGGGTGCTTCTTACCGTGGCCGTTAAAGACCGTAAGTACCGCATCGAAGTGGGCTACGGCCTGGAAGGCGCCCTGCCGGACAGCCTGGTGGGCAGCATCGGCAGGCAATACCTGGTGCCGCACTTCAAAAAAGGGGATTTCGCCGGGGGGATCGTGGCGGCGGCAACCGCGATCATCAATAAAATTACCAGTGGCGCCGGTGTTGAGGTTGCGCCTCCAACAGAGGAGGAAGGATCAAACCGGACAATTCTGCTGTTAGTTATCCTTGCAGTAATCGCCGGGCCCATTATTTTAATCTGGTGGCTTGCCAGGAAGCTCAAGGGGAGAGGTGCCAGGGATGATAGCGGGGGATTCTGGGGCGGCGGCTGGTCATCCGGCGGCTGGTCATCCGGGGGGGGAGGCTCCGGCGGTTTTAGCGGCGGCGGCGGTGATTTTGGCGGCGGCGGCGCTTCCGGGGATTGGTGACCTCGGTAATTTCGACCACTTCAACTTCATTGAAAGGAAAATTGGATGAATAAGAGCCTGCTTGTCGTCCTGGGTGTAATACTCGGCGTGGTGCTGATCGCCGGCGGTTGGATGGTCAGCGGCTACAACCGGGTGGTGGCCCTGGATGAAAACGTCAAGACCGCCTGGGCCCAGGTGGAGAATCAACTGAAGAGGCGCTATGATCTCATCCCCAATCTGGTGGAGACGGTCAAAGGCTACGCGGCCCATGAAAAGGGGATCTTCGAGCACCTTGCCGACGCCCGCACCAAATACTTTCAGGCCCCGGACGTCAAAGGCAAGATTGAGGCTTCCGCGGGGCTGGAGCGGGCCCTCTCCCGGCTCTTATTGTTGCGGGAGACCTATCCCCAGCTTAAGGCCAACGAAACCTTCCTAAAGATGATGGACAGCCTGGAGGGCACCGAAAACCGCATCTCCGTGGAGAGAAAACGGTACAACGACGCGGTGCGCACCCTGAATACCTACATCCGCACGGTGTTCGGCCGGTTCTTTGCCGGCCTCGCGGGGGTCACCAAGGCCGAATACTACCAGATCCCGGAGGCCGAGAAGGCTGCGCCCAAAGTGAAGTTTTAATCCTCCTGGGGGCCGGGCGGCAGTTAATAACCATGTGTCACAGGAAGGATTCGAGGCATGAGCCTGGTGGAGGAAATCGGCAAAATCGCGGCTGAGGTCGGCGGGGACCTGAAAGAAAGCAAAGGCGTCTATACCCTGGAATGCGTGGTGGCGGAACGGAAGGCGTGGCTGTCCCGGAAGAAATTGCTTTACCGGGCCAAGTTCGCCATTGACGAGGCCAATAAAGAACTGCGATTTACGGAGATGCTCAAAGAGAGCGGTTGGGGACTTTCTTCCGGAGACCTAGACACCAGCCCGGGTTTCGGTTTTAAAAAAGAGACCTACAAGCAGGGCCTGGGGCCCCGGGAAGGCACCATTGAGGAGCAGTCCCGCCTTTTCGGGGAAAACTATCAATACCGGTTTGAGTGGGGCAAAATCCGGAAAGCGGTGGAAGAAAAGGCCCAGGCCCTGGGCTATAAGTTTTCCTATCAGATCGCCGGCCTGGGTTTATAGCAGGTGGTGAGGCGATTGTGACTTTGCCTTGGGAAATAAAACATGTGCAGGTGCAAACCATCAATAAGTGCAACCGCTCTTGCGCCTTCTGCCCCAGCGAGAAATTTCCCCGCCAGCTCGAATTCATGTCCCTGGAGACCTTCCAAAGGGTATTAGATGAGCTTGCGGCCCTGGGTTTTGCCGGGCGGTTTTCCCCTTATCTGCAAGGCGAGCCGCTGTTAGATAACCGCTTGCCCCAGTTATTGTCCATGGCGCGGGCGACGTTGCCCCGGGCCAAGCTGCTGATTCAGACCAATGGTGACCCTTTAACGGTGGAGAAGGGGCTGGCGTTATTTGAGGCTGGGCTCCACAAATTGATCATTAATTGTTATGACGACCAGGCTCAAGTTTCCCGAATCCGGGGGATAGTGAGAGAAATGGTGGGGAGGCGGCCTGATCTGAAATTTATCAAAGGCCGTTTGGCGCGCATGGTTCGCCCTGAGCATGGCCAAATCAGGCGGGAGATCGCCATCGACGACAAGACCTGGTGACAGGAAGACACCGCGGAAAATTGGGCGGGCAATATCCCCGGCGCCCTGCCGGCGCCGTTGCGGAAATCTTGCGTCCGCCCTTTTCATCATCTCTATGTTCACTTTAACGGCGACGTGGTGCTTTGTTGCTGTGACTGGCAGTGGGAAGTAATCTTTGGTAATGTGATGCAAGCAAGCCTGTCAGAGATTTATTCCGGTACTCTCCCCGCCAGGTATCGGCGAAACCTGGCCCGGAAGAACCGGCAGATGAAACTCTGCGAGGTCTGCAATTACCGGGGTGATTTCCTTTTCCGGGACCGCCTGCTGCTGCTGCTGCTGCTCTGCCGCCTGGGCAATCAAGCCAGAGACGCCCTGGGACTGTGAGTAGTAATGTGGGGGCGTTTTCTGCGCCGCCAAGAATGGGGCCCTTGGAAAAGATATGGGGTGGGGACCCACACCCCACTGAACGCCCCAGCGCAGATTTATGACAGTCAGGAGCCGTCCTTGATTAGGTAACTAAGACTTGGCGGGCCATGCCCGCCCTGCATTTTCTATCTGAAAGCTGAGAGCTTAAAACCCATGCCCAGATATATCTTCAAGAAGATTCTGTTAAATGACGGCGCCCCCCGGGGGGACATCCTCCCCCAGGAAATGGCCGTGCAGTTGAAAAGGAGTATGGACCGCCTCAAGGCCGAGTCTTTCGAGACCGGTACCGGCCGGGTGGCCTATGAGCGCCTGAAAGATTCCGAGGTCTACCAGGCCCACCGGCAGTTGAGTAATAATCTCAAGGCCATGGATTTGGGCCTGCTGGCCCGCCGGGAAGAGAAAATCGCCTTCTGGATCAACCTCTATAACGTCATCGTCATCCACGGGGTGATTGCCCTGGGCCTTAGGGATTCGGTGAAGGAGGTCTTCAACTTTTTCCGGGGAATCTATTACCAAATCGGCGGCTACCCCTTCAGCCCCGACGACATCGAACACGGCCTGCTCCGGGGCAACCGCCGCCCGCCTTATTCCTTGTTCCGGCGGTTTCGCGGCGGCGACCCGCGCCTTAATTTCAGGGTCGAGCCCCTGGACCCCCGCATCCACTTCACCCTGGTGTGCGGCTCCGCGTCCTGCCCCTTCATTGACGTCTATACCCCGGAAAACTTGGAGTGGGAACTGGACACCGCCAGCCGCTCCTTCATCAACTCCAGCGCCGTGGCCCTGGACCGGGACCAGGGGAAAATTTCCCTGTCCAGCATCTTCAAGTGGTACGGCCCGGACTTCGGGGCCGGCCAGGCTGAACGCCTGCGGTATATTGCCGGTTATTTAGACAATCAAGAGGATCGCGTCTTTATTGAAGAGCGCGCGGACAGCCTGAAGGTGACCTATCAGACCTATGATTGGCGTTTGAATCAATAAAGATTCACCACGGAGACACAGAGGACACAGAGATACACAGAGTAAATATATTTTTGCCTTGGCTGGCCAAGGCAAAATGTCTTTAATTCTCTGGGGAACTCTGTGCTCTTTGTGCCTCTGTGGTTAAATATTTATAGGAGAAAAATATGGATGCACCCGTCTTAGTGGAAGTGACCCGGGGGCCCGCGGTGGAGTCCCGCCACCGGGGGCAGATCGCGGTGGTGGACCCCCGGGGCAGCCTGATTAAACACGCGGGCGACCCGGAGGCCCTGGTCTGCATGCGCTCCCTGGCCAAGCCCTTCCAGGCCCTGGCCCTTTTATCCACCGGGGCCGCGGAGGCCTTCGGGTTCGGGGCCGCGGAACTGGCCCTGTTCTCCGGGTCCCTGTCCGGCCAGGATTTCCAGGCGGACCTGGTGACCCGGGCCTTGGAAAGGCTGGGGCTCAACCCGGAGGCGCTGCAGTGCGGCGTCCACCCCCCCCTGCACCGCCCCACCGCCCAGGCCCTGACCAAGGCCGGGATAAAGCCCACGCCTTTGCACAACACCTGCGCGGGCAAGCACACGGCCATGCTGGCCCTGTGCGTGCACCATAATTGGCCCCTGGAAAATTACCTGGCCGTGGACCACCCGGTGCAGCACCTCATTCTGGGCACCGTGGGCCGCATGGTGGGCCTGCCCCGGGAGGAGATCAAGGTGGCCATCGACGGTTGCGGCGCGCCGGTTTTCTATGTGCCCCTGAAAAACATCGCCCTGGGCTACGCCCGCCTGGCCGGGTCCCAACCCGGGTCCCCGGGGGGCAAGCTCCTGGACGCGATTTTGTCCCATCCCCGGCATATTGCCGGGGACGGCCGCCTGGACACCGAGGTCATGACGGCCCTGCCGGCTAAGGTCTTTGCCAAGTCCGGGGCCGAAGGGGGTTACGCCCTGGCCCTGAAGGAGGGCGGTCTGGGGGTGGCTCTGAAGATCGAAGACGGCGCCGCCCGGGCCCTGAACCCCACGGTGGTGGCGGTCCTGGAACAGTTGGGGGTCCTCACCCCCGCTGCCCGGGAGGCCCTGGCCCCTTATGCCCAACCCCTCATCCTGAACCACCGGAAGGAGGAAGTGGGGCGGATTAAGGCGGCCTTCTCCCTGTAAGCAGTGAGCAGTAAGCAGTGAGCAGTGAGCAGTGAGCAGTGAGCAGTAAGCTGTAAGCAGTGAGGAGTGAGCAGTGAGCGGTAAGCAGTAAGCAGTGAGCAGTGAGCAGTAAGCAGTAAGCAGTTTTTCATGGGCGATTGGCCCACCCTTAAAGCATGAAAAGGCTGGTGGGCGGCCCTCCGTGCCCGCCAAGCGACCGGCGGCCAGGGACGGCCGCCTCACCTCATTGCTGGTTTATTGAACTTTTCAGACCAGTCATACCAAGTTCGGATTCTGCTGCAACAAACCAAACCACTAACTTATTGATAATTGACAATCTTTTAACCGAAAACTGAAAACCGAAAACCGAAAACAGTATCATTCATGGGCTATATGCCCCACCTGTAAAACCATAAAAGATGGTAGGGCGGGCGTCTCGCCCGCCCAGTTATTTCGCACAGGCTGGAAAGCCTGCGCTACCGCTTAGGACTTTTCAGGACAAAACAAAGATTCCGGTCGGGCATATTTTTACTGCTCACTGCTCACCGCTCACTGCTCGCACAAAAGCCCTTGAATCTTTAACCAATCGTGCTATATTTCTTTTTTATGCATGATTGTTCCACAGCGGGGGAGGGGGACAGGCAGCGGCCATGAAAGTCCTTTGGGCCCCCTGGCGCATGGAATATATCTTGGGGGAAGACAAAACCCAGGGCTGCATTTTTTGCCCGCAACCCGGGGAGGACCTGAAAGAGCGGCTGGTGCTCTTCAGCGGCCGCCTCACCCGGGTAATGATGAACAAGTACCCCTATATCAACGGCCACCTGCTGATTTCGCCCCTCAGGCACCAGCCCGGTCTGGAGGACCTGACCCCGGAGGAACTCCTGGACCTGCAATTGAAGCTTAGGGAGTCCCTGGCCGTTTTGCGGCGGGTAATGCGGCCCGACGGCTTCAATGTGGGCCTTAACCTGGGGATAGTGGCCGGCGCGGGGGTGGAAAGCCACCTCCATTTCCACGTGGTGCCCCGGTGGAACGGGGACACCAATTTCATCCCGGTCTTTGCCGATGTGCGGGTGATTCCAGAACATTTCCGGGAGACTTATGAGCGCCTGGCCCCGCACTTCCAGGCCCTGACAGACGAGGATCAGGCATGCGCTTCTTCAAAGTGATTTTTTCCTCCCTCTTGGGAATCTTGGGGATCATCTTCATCATCCAGAACAAAGAGGTGCTGGAACGCACCCTCCAATTGAAGCTGGATCTATATTTCCGCTCCTTTTACAGCGCCTCGATCCCCTTATGGATCCTCATCCTGTTCACCTTTTTCCTGGGGGTGTTCACCGCCTCCCTTTACGGCCTCTACGAACTCTTCAAACAGCGCCAGACCATCCGCACCTTGAAACATAACCTGGAGATCGTGGGCCAGGAGCTCAAACGGGCCTCCGCGGCCGTGGCCGAGGATATCCCCGTGCGGGAACCCGAGATCGTCCCCCGGTCTGAATGAGTTAGTAAGCAGTAAGCAGTGAGCAGCGAGCAGTACGAAAAAAGAGGCCGGATAGGCCTTGTCTTTTACTGCTCACAGCTTATTGGTCACAGCTCAATTCATCTAACAATAAATTAGTAAGCGGTACGCATTAAGAAGAGATAGCCGGATAGGCGTTGTCTTTTACTGCTTACTGCTCACAGCTCACTGCTCACTTTCATGTCCGAGGCCCCTGCCGACAAGATCACCCCCATGCTCAGGCAGTATCTGGAGGTCAAGTCCAGGTACGCCGATGCCCTGGTGCTCTTCCAGATGGGGGATTTCTACGAGATGTTCTTCGAGGACGCGGAGAAAGGGGCCGGGGCCCTGAATATCGTCCTCACCAGCCGCAGCCGCCAGGGGGAAGAGCGCATCCCCATGGCCGGTTTTCCCATCCATGCGGCCCAGAGCTATATCTCCCGCCTCCTGGACCAGGGTTTCAAGGTGGTGGTCTGCGACCAGGTGGAGGACCCGGCCCAGGCCCGGGGGCTGGTGCGCCGGGAGGTGACCCGCATCCTCACCCGGGGCACCCTGGTGGACCCGGAGGCCCTGGACGGCCGCCGGGACAATTACCTGGCCGCGGTGGCCCTTAAAGGGCGCAGGTGGGGGCTGGCCTTCCTGGAGTTGTCCACCGGGGAATTCCGTCTCACGGAAGGGGAGGGCGCCGACCCCCTGGGGGATGAACTCTGGCGTTTAAAGCCCGCGGAAATCCTGGTATCGGAAGACCTGGACGCCAAGTTTCTGGAGGCCGCGCTCTTTCCCTTTGATGCCCCGCCCACCCGCCGGACCATGGCGCCTTACGCCTTCGAACTCCAGGCCGCGCGCCAGGAGTTGGGGCGGCAGTTTAAGACCCTGTTCCTGGACGGCTATGGCCTGGACGCCTATCGCCCCGGGGTAGCCGCGGCCGGGGCCATTCTCCGCTACCTTCAGGATTCCCACCATCCTTCCCTGCCGCATATTGACCGGCTGCTGCCCTTCAGCCGGGAGGACTACCTGGGGCTGGACGAAGCCACCTTGCGGCACCTGGAGATCTTTGAGACCTGGCGCAGCCGTTCCCGCCAGGGCTCCCTCCTGGAGGTGCTGGATACGGCCATCACCCCCATGGGCAGCCGCTGTCTGGGGAACTGGCTGCGTTACCCCCTGGAGGATCTGGCCCGGATCGAGGCCCGCCTGGAAGGGGTGCAGTTTTTTCAGGAAAACATTTTGCTGCGGCAGCAGTGGCGGCAGACCCTGAAGGGGCTGGGTGACCTGGAGCGCCTCACCGCCCGCCTGGCCTTGGAGCAGGCCATGCCCCGGGAGGTGGCCGCGGTGGGCCAGGCCCTGGGGCGCCTACCCCGGCTCCGGGAATTGCTAGCCGGGAAGCTGCCCCCGCTGGTGGGGGAACTGGCCGGCGACCTGGAAAATCTGGAGGATCTGGAGGCCCTGATCTCCCGGGCCCTGGCGGACGACCCGCCGGCTAACCTGCAAGCCGGGGGCATCATCCGGGAGGGCTATGATCCGGAGTTGGACGAGCTCCTGCAATTGGGCCGGGAAGGCAAAGACTGGATCGCCCGCCTGGAAGGCAAAGAAAGGGCCCGCTCGGGCATCAACTCCCTGAAGGTCCGGTACAACAAGGTTTTCGGCTATTATCTGGAGGTCTCCCGGGCCAATTTGGACCGGGTGCCTCCGGACTATATCCGCAAGCAGACCCTGGTGAACGCGGAGCGTTTCATCACCGCGGACCTCAAGGAATACGAGGCCCGGGTCCTGGGCGCGGAGGAGGCCCGCCTGCAACGGGAGGTGGAGCTCTTCCAGGAACTGCGCCGCGGCCTGGGCGCGGAAGCCCTCCGCCTCAAGAAGGTGGCCGCGGCCCTGGCACGCCTGGACGTGCTCGCGGCCCTGGCGGAGGTGGCGGCCCTCAACCGCTACTGCCGTCCCCGGGTGGTGGCGGAGCCGGTGCTGCAGATCACCGGCAGCCGCCATCCGGTGATCGAGCGCACCCTGCCGCCGGGCAGTTTCGTGCCCAACGATATCGCCCTGGACGGAGAATCCCAGGTGCTCATTGTCACCGGGCCCAATATGTCCGGCAAATCCACCATCTTAAGGCAGGTGGCCCTGACCGTGCTCCTGGCCCAGATGGGGAGCTTCGTGCCCGCTAAAGAAGCGGTGGTGGGGCTCACCGACCGCATCTTCACCCGGGTGGGCGCAGTGGATGACATCGGCCGGGGCCAGAGCACTTTTTTGGTGGAGATGCACGAAACCGCCCGCATCCTGCATCAGGCCACCCCCCGGAGCCTGGTGATCCTGGATGAAATCGGCCGGGGCACCTCCACCTTCGACGGGTTGGCCCTGGCCTGGGCGGTGGCGGAAAATCTCCACGACCTGGGGGGTGCGGGCGTCAAGACCCTGTTTGCCACGCACTATCAGGAACTCACCGCCTTGAGCCGCCTTAAGGCCCGGGTGCGCAATTTCCAGGTCCTGGTGGCGGAAGCCGCAGGCCAGATCGTCTTTCTGCACCGGCTGGCCCCGGGCGCGGCCTCCCAGAGTTACGGCCTCCAGGTGGCGAAACTGGCGGGAGTGCCCGCGCCGGTGATCGCCCGGGCCCAGGAAGTGCTGGAGAACCTGGAAGCCGGCACCCTGGACCCCGCGGGCCTCCCCCGGCTGGCCCGGCACCGGCGGCGCGCCGGCAAGGAAGTGCCCCAATTGGGACTGTTCGGCTCCGGGGAGGAGGAGTGAAAAAACTTCACCACAGAGACACAGAGGACACGGAGTTGCACAGAGTTTTTTGATCCTTGGCGCTTCCGCGCCAAGGATCAATTATTTCTCTGTGAACCTCTGTGCTCTCTGTGCCTCTGTGGTAAAAACCTCTTTTTTTCCCTTGACAAGGCCGGGATTTTTGCAAAAATTATATATTACCAACGAGCGGGAATAACTCAGCGGTAGAGTGCGACCTTGCCAAGGTCGAAGTCGCGGGTTCAAATCCCGTTTCCCGCTCCATTTTTTTTGGGCGGCATAGCCAAGTGGTAAGGCAACGGTCTGCAAAACCGTTATTCTCCGGTTCGAATCCGGATGCCGCCTCCAGTTTTTTCGAAAATAGCTAATCGCCCCGTCAAAAGGTTGGAGATAAAAAAGCCCTGATGAGATAAGCATCAGGGCTTTTTTGCGCCAATGGTGATGCCAGAGGAATAATAATTGGGGAAAAAATTATTAGTCGGAGCACAAAATAAATTGCTTTTTTGTCACCCTGAGCGAAGCGAAAGGTCTAGATTCTTCGGCCCCTGCGGGGCCTCAGAATGACAGCAAATGCAAATCACTTATTGCTCCGAGTAATATTAAGACCGCCGGCCATTATTCGGAGAGGGCGGCCACTGAACCTCATTCCCCCAGGGTCAATTCGTCGGGATTCAGGGTCCGGTCAATATCCAGGAGGATTCTCACCCCCCTGCTGGTCTTGGCCATGCCGAAAATATAATCCGCGTGTAAGTTATTTTGGACATAATCATCGATGTCCGTGCCGTTAATATAGGAGATATCGGAGACGGCATCGGCGATAATGCCGGCCAGGCCCCGATTCCCAGGCATTTCCGTAATGATGATACAGGTCTGATGATTACTGGCGTTATCGGGTAAGCCAAGCTTAAGCCCAAGATTGACCACCGGGATTACCTTCCCCCGCAAGTTTATTACTCCCTTGACGAATTCTGGGGCATTGGGCACTGCGGTGATGTCCATCAATTGGATAATTTCTCTGATCTTGTCCACCCTCAGGCCAAATTCTTCATTGGCCAACATGAAATTAAGATATTTGCCCTCCAGCTTGCGACAGCGAGCATCTTCCAGTTCCATGGTTTTTTGATAGGTGGTGTCCAGAAGAATACCGGAAATGGATTTTATTTTGCCATCCTGGTCACAGATTATCTGGCTCAACTCCAGGATCCATTTAATCTCCCCGGTTTTGGTAGTAATCCGGTATTCCCGCTCGTAAGTTTTATCCCCCTTTAAGGCCTCTTTAATAGCTTGTTTAGCAGCCGGCAAGTCCTCCGGATGCATAATACCCGTCCAGGTGACGGTCCCCTCCCCAAATTCCTCCTTGGAATATCCGGTGAGTTCTTTGATCAAATCGCTGAAAAACTTTATCGAGCCGTCAGCGTAACCCTCATAACGGATATTGAATATTTTGATTCTGTTAAAATCCATAGGTTTCGCTCCATCATCCCCCCGGCTGCCGGGCCGGAGCATCCTTTAAAAAAATTTTCACTGTTTTATAAATTTACTAGTCCTTCACTAATGTTTTATCGGCAAACCCCAAATATTTCTTAAGACTCCTAGCGGAGGAATATTTACATTATTTAAGGCTATTTGCTGAGGGCTAGCTTTTTTGGCCTTTTTTGACGGCAATTTGGCCTGTGCTCATAACGAAATCTAAAAAATAACGGAAATATTGTCCCCATGCCCCACCGCCCCAGGGGAAAATATTTTGGTGGGGGCACCACCATTTACTGCCTCTTCTGATAACCACCCGGGCAGCCTTGATAATTTCTGATGGCAAATCGAAATCTAACAGCAATTTTTCTGTAGGGGCGAACCTGGTGTTCGCCCGTCCCCACAGGGGGAATACCAGATTCGCCCCTACGGTTCAATGCCTTTTGATGGCGAACTGGTATGAGAGCGGAAGCAGGCCCAAGTCCCCGGGCAGAATCGCCCGGAATCTTCAATGGCACAGGGAATGGACGCGCGGCCGAAGAATTATACCCTGTTCGCTTAGAAATGAAACAAACTAACACGCTAACATATTGACATCACTCGTAGGGGCGGGTTTGAAACCCGCCCCTACAATGCGAACATGGTATTACAAGGCCATTTCTATTTTGACCACCCCGGCGTCATCCCTCTTGAGAGCAAAGCCTATCTTTTTAGCCAAATCCAGCATGGGTTGGTTGGCAGACAGGACCTCCCCCCACAAGAGCCTTACCTCTTGATCCCGGGCAATGGCAATGACCTGCTCCAGCAATTTCGGCCCCAGACCCTTGCCCTGCCAGGGATCGGCCACGATCACCGCAAATTCTGCGGTCCGCTGCTGCCGGTCGATGACCAGGCGGCCTACCCCCATCATCACTTCCGGACTGGGCGGCTGGCCGATGGCCATCAAGCCGAGTTCCCGGTCATAATCATTCTGGGTGAAGCGGATCAGCATTTCATGAGTCCAATTCTTGATTAACTGGAAATAGCGGAAATAGATGGTGTCGTCCGAGCATTTATGGAGAAAGTCGGCCACCAGGGGTTCATCTTCCGGCTTCATGGGCCGCAGCAGCACGGGAGTGCCATCCCGCATCAGCCAATCGCTCTCATATTGGTTGGGATAGGGGCTGATGGCCAGATGCCGGGGCGCGGGCACCGGGCTGGGTTCGATGGTCATCCGGGCATCCACGGCCACTATTCTACCGTGCACCAGGAGCAGGGGGTTGATATCCAGCTCCACGATTTCCGGGAAGTCGGTGACTAATTGGGATAGCCGCACCAGGATCTCTCCCAAAAGATCCAGGTCGGCCGGGGGGAGGTGGCGATAACCTTGCAGGATGCGATATACCCTGGTCCTCTCCATCAAACGGCGGGCCAGGTGGAGATTCAGAGGGGGCAGATCAATGGCCCAATCCTCCATCACCTCGGTAAACGTGCCTCCCAGGCCGAAGAGAATGAGGGGGCCGAAGTCCTGATCTCTTTTACTGCCCAGGAGTATTTCGCAATCCGCCTCCCCTTCCTGGGACTGCACCGTCACCCCCAAAATACGGGCGTCGGCATTGTGGCTCCTGGCTTCCGTCATTATCTGCGCAAACGCGGCCAGGACCTCCTGGTCGTTACGGAGGTAGAAAAGCACCCCTCCCTGGACGTCGGATTTATGGGTGATGTCGGGGGAATTGACTTTTAAAACCACGGGATAGCCGATGGCTTGCGCCGCTCTTACCGCCTCTGCTCCGGAGGCGGCGGCGATGGTGGGATTGACGGGAATGCCGTAGGCCGAGAGGATGGCCTTGGATTCTATTTCCGTGAGAGTGCGGGGCCTGGGCTCCAGACATTGGTCGATAAAGGAGCGGGCCTGTTTGGTGTTCACCTTGAGTTCGTAAGGGAGCCGGCGCGGGGTCTCCTGGAGCAGCTCCAGATTCCGGGAATAGAGATACATTTGCATAAAGGTGTCCACCGCGGCCTCCGGGGTCTCGAAGGTGGGGATGCTGGCGTCATTCAGGATGTTTATCCCCTCCAGCACTTCTGCCCCTCCCATCCAGACCGCGAAGACCGGTTTGGCCTGGGCCGCGGCGTCGGCCGCCACCACCCGGGCGACGCCCGTGGGGTCGGTTAGGGCCAGGGGCGATAAGATGACCACCAGGCCCGCGAATTCCGGGGCCTCCAGGCAGATCCGCACCGCCCGGCCGTATCTCTCCGGGCTGGCGTCGCCCAGGATATCCAGGGGATTGCCCCGGCTCCAGTTGGCCGGCAAAAATTCGTTTAATCTCTGGAGGGTCTCAGGGCTGAGGGTGGGAGGCGGGATCTTCCAGCGGCCGAGGGCATCCACCGCCATGACCCCGGCGCCCCCGGCATTGGTGATGATCCCCAAGGCCCCCTTCACCGGACGCTGGACTTTCCCCAAGGCCTCCGCACAGTCGAAGAGCTGGCCGATGGTATCCACCCGGATAATGCCGGCCCGGCGGAACGCGGCATTGTACGCGGCATCCTCTCCCGCCAGAACTCCCGTGTGGGAGGCGGCCGCCCGGGCGCCCGCCAGGCTGCGGCCGGCCTTGATGACGATAACGGGCTTGATCCGGGAAACGGAGCGGGCCGCGCTCATAAACTTGCGGTGGTGGGACAGGGTTTCCATGTAGATAATGATGCTCCGGGCCTTATCATCATTGCCCAGATAATCGATGAGATCGGCAAAGTCGATATTGGTCCCCGAGCCCAGGCTGATGAAGTGGCTGAAGCCGAAATTTTTCAGGGAAGCCCAGCCGATGATGGAACTGCTCAAGGCGCCGCTTTGGGAGATGAAGGCCAGAGAACCCAGGCGGGCAAAACGGGGGGCGAAGGTCCCGTGAAAATTCGCCGGGGGGCAAAGCGCGCCCCAGGAATTTGGTCCTAAGTAACGGATGCCATATTTGGCGGCCTCCTCCTCGATGGCCGCCTCCATTTTCTCTCCTGCGGGGCCTATCTCTTTGCCCCCGGAAGAGATGATGATGGCTGCCCTGACCCCGGCCTGTCCGCATTCCTGGAAGACAACAGGCACATCTTTGATGGGAATGGCAATGAGGGCCAGGTCGATGGGTTGGTCCACCGCCAGCACTGAGGGATAGGCCGGTACTTGCAAAATCTCTGAGTATTTGGGATTGATGGGGTAAATGGGCCCGGGAAAGGCGGCCTGGCGGAGATTCGCCAACAAGGCCCGGCCGATGCTGTTTTCTTTGGGGCTGGCCCCGATGATGGCTACGGCAGCCGGTTTGAAAAGGAGATCAAAATGATGGCCTGCCATTTTTCATCCTAAATATCAATGGTGAATGAGGCCGAGGGCAATCCTCCCCCTGCCGGCTCCAAGCAGAGAATAGGCTGCCCGTCCGCTGTCGCATCATAGTTTAACAAATAAGTATTATATATTTTATTGTTGGTTTCGATATATTGCCTCAAAACTTCAATAAAATCTTCTTGACTACCAAATTCCAAGATGTTGTAAAGACTATTATAAATATTTTTATAGTCATCAATTAATGTTTGGCCATTTAAACATGATATAATTCTTTCAAAGAGAGAGGAACCTTTGGCGAGTTTGGTGTTAAGAAAATAAATTTTTAATTTATAGCCGTCAAAAATATACCTGTCCAAGGTGTTATAGAAACTATCCTCATCAGCATAAGCAAGAGTGACCTCTTCTTTGTCCTTATTTTGATAAATTCGGCATTGCTGTAACCATAGCTCTGGATCCATGGACATATCTTAATGCCTCCATGTTTTGATCGTATAATACCATGTTCGCTTTGAAATGAAACAAACTAACATGCTAACATATTGATATCACTTGTAGGGGCGGGTTTAAAACCCGCCCCTACAATGCGAACATGGTATAAGGTATAGTCTGGTCCCAAGCTTCTGTTTGGGAATCCAAATAGGGGTAAAAGCTCCTGCTTTTTCTTGGCGCTTATTTAAAGGGAAGCAGGGGTTTCGCAGCCAATGGCGTTCCCAAGCAGAGCTTGGGAACGATAAATAGACTTTCTTTTTGTGGGGAAAGTGGAATATGGGAAGTGACAAGATTAGCCTGGCCGTGCACCCGTCTTCGAATCCGCCTCAACCGGAGGGACCGACCGGGGGTTTAAGGATTAGCAGCCGCCGCGACACAGACCGCCTGATTTACCGCTGCTTCCTTCCGGACCTGACGGGGTTCACCAGCGTCTGTTGCGTGGGGTCCAATCCGCCGCCCGGGACAGCCGTCCCCGGATGCGCTGCAACCCTCGGAAAGGACTTCAACCCCGCGTAAGCGGCTTTCGGGTCACAGGGCACCGCTAGCTCCCCGTCTAGCACGGCCAGGTAAAAATGCTCAGCGATCGACGCGTTCCCGCAGCTCTTTGCCGACCTTAAAGAAGGGCAATTTTTTGCCCTCCACCTCGATGAGGTCTCCGGTCTTGGGGTTGCGGCCTTTGTAACCGTTGTAGAATTTGACTTTAAAGCTGCCAAAGCCGCGAATCTCAATGCGTTCCTTTTGCACCAGGGCTTCCGCCATGTTCTCGAACATGGCGTTGACCACCATTTCCGCTTTCTTGAGAGTGAGATTCTCCGCTTTGGCCAGGGCCTCGATGAGCTGCGATTTATTCATCCCGGGATACTCCTTGGATTGGACTGCCTTTCCCCGCCGCAATAGGCCGGGCTTAGGCCGCCAATGGGCTAATTGACCTAAATAATAAATAAAATCGGCTTGAAGGTAAAGAAAAAAATTATCTCTCTCTGCATCGGGGAAGTCTTTGGCGTTAAAAAGAAAAAAATCCTTGCCCCTTTCCCTTGACTAAATTTTATCCATGATTAATGATTTATCAAGGCCGCAGCGGGAATTAGCCTCAGACTGGGTAAAGGTATGATGCTCGATCTTCATAAGGTCTCTTGCCAATGAGCCCGGCCAAGAAAAAGAAATTTTTCCTCTACCTTTTAATCCTGGTAATCTTTCTTCTGGCCGGGGGTGGGTTTTTGGCCTTCGGCCCACCCGGCCTTTACGCTAAGTCCGAAACCCCGGAATTCTGCGGTTCCTGCCATGTGCTGGAGAGGGAATACGAAACCTGGTTCCACTCCGGCGCACACGCCCGCATAACTTGCGTAGATTGCCACCTGCCCAACGACACCTTTGCCCGGCATCTGGTCTGGAAGACCCTGGACGGGGTCAAGGACGCGGCAAAATTCCATACCGGCATGGTCTCCGAGACCATCCGCATCTCCAAGCACGGCGCCATGGTCGTCAATGATAATTGCCGCCGGTGCCATGCCGAAATTATTTCCCGTATTAATGAAGACCGGCAGTGCTGGGATTGCCACCGGAAAATGACCCATAAACACACCGGGGCCATTTTAACCAGAGGAAAATAGGGACGCTTCCAATTTTTCTAAAATTATCTACGCCAATTTAAAATCCTTTGCAAAAAAATAGGAAGTGTCCCTATTTTTTCATAAAAACATTCAGGGATGGGAGACCTTATGAAACCAAGGGCGCTGATTTTTATGATTCTGGCGGTGATGGTGGCGGGAATGCTCTTATTCCTTTACGCCTGCTCCCCCCCCAAAACGGAGCCCGTAAAGCCGGTGAGCATCCCTGACGGCGAATACGACCCCAAGGTTTGGGGCCAGGCCTATCCCCTGGAATACGACCTCTGGAAGAAGACCCAGGAGCCCAAGGCCCCGGGCAAAAGCAAGTATAAAAAGGGGTGGGACACCGACCTGGTGGTTTACGACAAGCTCAGCGAATTCCCCTTCATGGCCCTGTTGTTCAACGGCTGGGGCTTTGGCATCGAGTACAACGAGCCCCGGGGCCACCACTACATGATCATCGACCAGTTGGAGATCGACCCTTCCCGCCTCAAGGCCGGGGGCGTCTGCCTGAGCTGCAAATCGTTCTACGCTCCCAAACTGGAAAAGGAGATGGGGGTGGATTACTTTAAACTCCCCTATCTCGACGTCCATGCCAAGATCCCCAAGGAATACCAGAAGTACGGCGTCTCCTGTGTGGATTGCCACGACAACAAGACCATGGCCCTGGCCATCACCCACCCGGTGGCCCAACGGTCCTTCCCTTTTGCGGGCATTGATTGGGAGAAGGCAACCCGCCAGCAGATGCGCAGCCTGGTGTGCGCCCAGTGCCATGTCACTTACAATATTCCCAAAGACGAAAAAATGAATTCCGTGGGTCTCTTCTTTCCTTGGCAGGGGAGCAAGGAAGGGGACATCTCCATCGAAAATATCATCAAAGTCATCAAGAATGACCCCAAACTCCTGGAGTGGAAACAGAACGTCACTGGCTTTAAACTGGCCTTCATCCGCCATCCGGAATACGAATTCTTCAGCCGGGGCGGCACCCACTGGCAGGCCGGGGCCGCCTGCGCCGACTGCCACATGCCTTACGTCCGGGTGGGGGCCAACAAGGTGTCCGACCACGACGTCACGAGTCCCCTGAAGACCGATCTGCGGGCCTGCCAGCAGTGCCACGCGGAGACTTCCGAATGGCTTCGGACCCGGGTCTACGGCATCCAGGACCGCACCGTGTCCCTGTTAAACCGGGCGGGGTATGCCACCGCCGTGGCGGCCAAGCTCTTGGAGACGGCCCACAAGGCCCAGGCCGAAGGGAAAAATATCGACAAGGGCCTGTATGACCGAGCCAAAGACCTTTATCTCGAGGCCTTCTACCGGGTTAATTACATGGGCGCCGAGAACTCCGTGGGCTTCCACAACCCTGTGGAAGGTATGCGCATCCTGGGAGATGCCGTGGCCCAGGCCGGCAAAGCGGAAGCCCTCCTGCGCCAAGCTTTGATCCAGGCCGGGGTGCAGGTGCCGGAGAACATCAATCTGGAATTGGCCAAGTACCTCAACAAGCGGGGCGTGAAGCCGCTGAATTTCAGGCCGGAACTGGAATTCAAAGACCCCTTCGGCATCCAGGAGATGCTGACCCCTGCGGCCTCTCTGGGGAAATAGGACGGTTAGATGAAAAATTTGGTGGTGCTGGCCCTGGTCTGTTTCGTACTGGCCGGGGCCGGTTTGCTTAAGGCCCAGGGGGGCGAGGAGCTTTTTCAGCAAGGCAAGGGCGTCTTTGCAGAGCATTGCGCCCAATGCCACCGCGCCAGCGGCGAAGGCCTGCCTGGCACCTTCCCCGCTTTGCAGAAAAACCCCTTGGTGGTGGGCGACCCCCGGCCGGTAATCGCCCTGGTGCTCAACGGGCGCAAAGGGAAATTGGGGCGGATGCCCGCGTGGAAAGATAGACTGGCAGATCAGGAGATCGCGGCCGCGGTTACCTATATCCGCCAGGCCTGGGGCAATCAGGCCCCGGGCGTCACCCCGGAGATGGTGCAGCCCCTCCGGGGGAAGTAAGCAGTAAGCAGTGAGCAGTGAGCAGTATAAAAATGAGCCGGATAGGTAAGGTTTTACTGCTCACTGCCACGTAGGTTGCCTTCCTCGTACCCCCTCCTTATACCAAGAAGCAATCAAGTTAACTCATCTTGACTAATTAATGTCTATTTCTCTAAACTGCATCAGCGGGAATACGCGCGGCAATGGTCCATTGGTGGCAGTGGAGACCGAATCTGGTGTTGGAAGGATGGATGAGATGATGAAAAGGAACGCGGCGCTCGTTATCGTCTGGACCACGGTCTTGGCAGGAGGGTTTTTCTTTCTATGGGGGTGCTCCCCCCAGAAACCGGAACCGGTGAAAACCGCGGCCATCCCGGACGGCGAGTACGACCCCGCGGTCTGGGGCCGGGTCTATCCCCTGGAGTACGATTCCTGGCTCCAGAGCAAGGAGCCCAACCCGCCCGGCAGCAAATACCGCCGAGGCTGGATCCGCAACGACAAGTTCGAAGAGGTCCGCCGGCAATATCCCGAACTGCCGCTGCTTTTCAGTGTCGGCAAGTTCGACAAGCTCAGCGAATATCCCTACCTGGCCTTGCTTTTCAACGGTTGGGGATTCGGGGTGGAGTACAATGAAATCCGGGGCCACCACTACATGCTCATCGACCAGTTGGAGATCGATCCCTCCCGGCTCAAGGCCGGGGGCGTCTGCCTCACCTGCAAGACGCCTTTCGCACCCAAGCTGAAGGAGGAATTGGGGGCAAATTATTTTAAAGACCCCTACCTGGATGTCCATGCCAAGATTCCCGTCCAGTTCCAGCGGCAGGGAGTGATGTGCCTCGATTGTCACGACAATAAGACCATGGACTTGCAGTTCTCCCGCTGGACCCTGCAAAAAGCCCTGACCGATATCGGCAAAGACCCCAAGACCGCCACCCGCCAGGAGAAGCGCACCCTGGTTTGCGCCCAGTGCCACGTGAGCTATGTCATTAAAAAAGATAAGGACATGAATTCCACCGGCGTCTTCTTTCCCTGGCAGGGCAGCAAAGAAGGGGACATCTCCATCGAAAACATCATCAAGGTGATCAAGAGTGATCCTGCTTATCTGGAGTGGCAGCAGGCGGTCACCGGTTTCAAACTGGGATTCTCCCGGCACCCCGAATACGAGGTCTATTCCCGAAACAGCACCCATTGGCAGGCCGGGGTTGCTTGTGCGGACTGCCATATGCAGTATATGCGGGTGGGCGCGAACAAGATTTCCAACCACAACCTGGGCAGCCCCCTGGCCCAGGGTATGGCGGCCTGCCAGCAATGCCACGCACAGAGCGCGGACTGGCTGAAGGCCCGGGTCCTCGCCATCCAGGACCGCACCACTTCCCTCTTGAACCGGGCGGGTTACGCCACCGCGGTGGCGGCCAAGCTCTTTGAGATCGCCCACCGGGCCAGGGCTGACGGCAGAAGGATCAACCAGGAATGGTATGATAAGGCCAAAGACCTGTACGCGGAGGCCTTCTACCGCCTTAACTACATCGGCGCGGAGAACTCCGCGGGCTTCCATAACCCCACGGAAGCGGCCCGGATTTGCGGGGACGCGGTGGCCTTTGCCGAAAAAGCCTCGGGACTTTTGCGCCAGATCGTGGTCTTCTGGGAGGATATTTCGGTGGATATCAATCTGGATCTGGCCAAATACCTCCAGAAGCGCGGCGTCAAGATACTGAACTTCAAGCCGGAACAGGAGTTTAAAGACCCTTATCATATCCAGGAGCTGCTGACCCCCGCCCCGTCCCTGGGGCTGCCGCCGGCCGTCCCGGATGACCGGCCCCGGCCTTGGGAATGATCCTTTTGCTGCTGATACCGAGTCGCACTCTAACGGCAATGTTTCTGTAGCGGACCCGCGTGTCCGCCCTGGAGAGGGCGCACACGCGGGTGCGCCCCTACTATTCCTCGTCGTCTGATTGCGACTTGAGACCTCTGCGAAAGTCTCGATTACTCTTTTTTAATCTAAATGTGGAGCAGGCGCCCCCGCCTGCTACCAAATGAAGCGTGAACAGCCGAGGGCGGCTGTTCCACATGAGACTTTCGCAGAGGTCTCGACTTGGTATTGCAACCGGCCCGGCCCTGGCCCAGGGGCCGGTCCCGGATGCGCTCTTTAAGCAGGGTGGGAGGTTTTCGGCAACAACTGCGCCCGGTGCCGTCGCAGCCACGGCCGCCTCCCGCCACCCCCGGGGCGGAGGCGGCCGGTAAAGCGTCCCTCCTTCCCCTCCTCCCGTTGCCAAAACTTCTCGGACAGTGCTGCCCACGGCCATTGTTTTTTATCGCGGTCCGAACTATATTAAAAAAATATACTTAGCCTTCCGGGCCAACTGCCCGGAAGTGATCCGCCTCAAGGAGTTCGCCCATGTGGGAATATACGGACAAGGTCAAAGAGCACTTTCTCAATCCCCGGAACGTAGGCGAAGTGGAGAACCCCGACGGCGCGGCTACGGTGGGCTCCCTGGCCTGCGGCGACGCGCTGAAACTTACCTTCAAGTTGGATGACCAGGGGCGCATCCAGGACGCCAGGTTCAAGACCTTCGGCTGCGCCAGCGCCATTGCTTCGGCCTCCGCGCTCACCGAGATGATCAAGGGCAAGACCGTGGAAGAGGCCGCCAAGATCAGCAACCAGGACATCGCCAACTTTCTGGGGGGCCTTCCCGAGGAAAAGATGCACTGCTCGGTGATGGGCCGGGAGGCCCTGGAGGCGGCCATCGCCCACTACCGGGGCGAACCCGCGCCCACGGAAGAAGGCAAGATCGTCTGCGAGTGCTTCGGGGTCACGGAAGAGGAGATCGCCCGGGTGGTCCGGGAAAACAACCTACGGACCATTGAGGAAGTGACCAATTACACCAAGGCCGGGGGCGGCTGCGGCAACTGCCACGAAGCCATCCAGGAGATCATCGACCGGGTGCGGTCCGAGGGCAAGGTGGTAACCCGGCCCAAGCTCTCCAACATCCAGAAGATCAAGATGATCGAAGAGACCATCGACCGGGAGATCCGGCCGGCGCTGCAGCAGGACGGGGGCGACCTGGAACTCATCGACGTGGTGGGCAACCGGGTGCTGGTGGCCACCCGGGGGGCCTGCGCCTCCTGCGCCGCCTCCCATCTGACCCTGAAACAGGTGGTGGAGGCCAAACTCCGGGAACTGGTCTGGCCGGAGCTGGAAGTGGAGGAGGTAACCTCGTGAATGCCATCTACCTGGATAACAACGCCACCACCCGGGTGGCCCCGGAAGTTCTGGAGGAGATGCTCCCTTATCTCCAAAACTTTTACGGCAATCCCTCCAGTATGCATACCTTCGGGGGCCAGGTAGGACGAAAAGTCCGCCAGGCCCGGGAGCAGGTGGCCAAAATCATCGGCGCCGCGCCGGAGGAAATTATCTTCACCAGTTGCGGCACGGAGAGCGACAATACGGCCATCCGCTCGGCCCTGGCCACCAATCCCGGGAAGCGCCATATCGTCACCACCCGGGTGGAGCACCCCGCGGTCCACTCCCTGGCGGCCCGTCTGGCCCAGGAAGGCTACCGGGTGACGGAAATCCCGGTGGACAGCGAAGGCCGCCTCCATCTGGAGCAATACGCCAAAAGCCTCTCCCCGGATACGGCCATCGTCAGTATGATGTGGGCCAACAACGAAACCGGGGTGATCTTCCCGGTGGAGGAGGCCGCCACCCTGGCCCGCAACCGGGGCATCCTCTTTCACACGGACGCGGTGCAGGCCGTGGGCAAGATCCCCATTGACCTGAAAAATAGCGCCATTGACATGCTTTCCATTTCCGGCCATAAGCTGCATGCGCCCAAGGGGGTGGGTGCGCTTTACGTGCGCAAAGGCACCCGCTTTTCCCCCTTCCTCATCGGCGGCCACCAGGAAAAGGGACGCCGGGGGGGTACGGAAAACGTCCCCAGCATCATCGCCCTGGGCCTGGCCTGCGACCTGGCGGCCCAGAAGCTGACCACGGAGAACACCGTGGTCAAGGAATTGCGGGACAAGCTGGAAAACGCCTTGCTGGACAGCATTCCCCGCTGCCGGGTGAACGGCGACCGGGTGCACCGCCTTCCCAATACCAGCAACATCAGTTTTGAATTTGTGGAGGGGGAGGCCATTTTGCTCAGGCTGGATGAATACGCCATCTGCGCTTCTTCCGGCTCCGCCTGCACTTCCGGGTCCCTGCAGCCCTCCCACGTGCTCCGGGCCATGGGCGTGCCCTTCACCATGGCCCACGGCTCCATCCGCTTCAGCCTCAGCATCTATAACACGGAAAAGGAAATCGACTTCGTCATCGGCACCCTGCCGGGGATCATCGAGAATCTCCGGGCCTTGTCCCCTTACTGGGAAGTGGGGGACGCGGTTTGCGCCCGGGTGGAGGGGTGAAAAGCCCATGAGCAAAGAAACCGACCCGGAACGCTGCAAAATCGAGGTGAAGGCCACCCGCCAATACCGGGAGGAGATCCCGGAGATCGTCAATGAGCTGGTGCTCTCCTGCCAGCGGGATGATTGTTTCGACCACGTGGGCCCGGAGCCCATCCCTTCCCGGGAAGCCATCATCGACATCCTCCACCGGGCCCGGCGCCTGTTGTTTCCCGGCTACTTCATCCGCCACCGGGTGGATGCGGTCAACCTGGCTTATTATTTCGGCCAGGAGGCGGTGGGGTTTTTTGAGGTCCTCTCCGAACAGATCGCCCTGGCCATCCGCCACGAATGCCTGCGTTATAATTTGGACTGCACCCATTGCGAGGAACGGGGCCAGGAAGAGGCCATCCGCTTCCTGCGGGAGTTGCCCCGTCTCCGGGGTATTTTGGCCACGGACGTCCGGGCCGCGTATGAAGGGGACCCCGCGGCCAAGAGCTATGATGAGATCATTTTCAGCTATCCCGGGCTCTGGGCCATCACTGTCTACCGGGTGGCCCATCAGCTCTGGGAGCAGGGCATTCCCCTGATGCCCCGGATCATGACCGAATACGCCCACCACCAGACGGGAATCGATATCCATCCGGGCGCGCACATCGGCAAAAGCTTCTTCATCGATCACGGCACCGGGGTGGTGATCGGCGAGACCACGGAGATCGGCGAGAGGGTGCGCCTCTACCAGGGGGTGACCCTGGGGGCCCTGTCCCTGCCCAAGGACGCGGTGGAGGCGCTGCGTACGAAAAAACGCCACCCCACGGTGCAGGACGACGTGATTATCTACGCCCAGGCCACCATCCTGGGAGGCGAGACGGTCATCGGCGCCCGGAGCACCATCGGCGGCAACGTCTGGATCACGGAGTCGGTGCCCCCGGACACCAAGGTCTTTTTGAAGAAGCCGGAGCTGGTTTATAAGGGGAGCAGTGAGCGGTGAGCAGTGAGCAGTAAAAGCCGATGTCTATCGAGGCACTGTCTTAACTGCTTACTGCTCACTGCTTACTGCTTACATAAAGAAAGGTCCGCACATGAGCAACATCTTTGACAGCATTGTCCAGGTGGTGGGTTCCTCCTCCACCCCTCTGGTGCGGCTCAATACCATCGGCCGGGGGCTGCCGGGCCTTATCCTGGGGAAGCTGGAGTCCATGAACCCCCTGGGGAGCGTCAAGGATCGCATCGGCGCGGCCATGATCCAGGCCGGCGAGGCCCGGGGCCTAATCAAGACGGACACCCTCATCGTCGAGCCCACCAGCGGCAACACCGGCATTGCCCTGGCCTTTGTCTGCGCGGCGAGGAAATACCGCCTGCTCCTCACCATGCCGGAGACCATGAGTGTAGAAAGAAGAAAATTGCTGCAACACCTGGGCGCGGAGTTGGTCCTCACCCCCGGGGCCCAGGGCATGACCGGCGCCATCAACCGGGCCCGGGAAATTCTGGCGGAGACTCCCGGCGCGTTCATGCCCAACCAGTTCGCCAACCCCGCCAACCCGGAAATCCACCGCCGCACCACCGCGGAGGAGATCTGGCGGGACACCAACGGCGCGGTGGACATCCTTATCTCCGGGGTGGGCACCGGGGGCACCATCACCGGGGTGGCGGAGGTGATCAAGGCCCGGAAGCCCGGGTTCCAGGCCATAGCCGTGGAGCCCGCGGCCTCGCCGGTGCTCTCCGGCAGCGCCCCCGGCCCCCACAAGATTCAGGGCATCGGCGCGGGGTTTGTGCCGGAGATTTTAAACACCAGGATTATTGACGAGATCATCACCGTCAGCAACGACGAGGCGTTTGAGACGGCGCGGAGAGTGGCGAAAGAAGAGGGCATCCTTTGCGGCATTTCCTCGGGAGCCGCGGTCTGGGCTGCCCTGCAAGTCGCGGCCCGCCCGGAGAATCAGGGGAAACTTATTGCGATCATCCTCCCCAGCACCGGGGAGAGGTATTTGAGTACGGAATTGTTTAAAGAATAGAAAGAGGAATTGTCAATGACTGAGGATTAAGCAAATATATATTTCCTCGATATCGATATAAACCGCTGGAGGCTCTAAGACATATTAAAAATGATCTAATCAGATTTGGAAACTTTCTTTTTTGAGATTGCTCTTCGAGGAGATCTTTCTATGTTTTGAAAATCAAACTTTATAATGGGAATTGTTAGTGCAGGGAATCCCATTCTTGATGTCAGATTTTGAACAAATTCTCTCCAGTAGGGCCACGCAGTATCAACAGGATCAATTTTAATAAAATCATCAATATCATTTTCTTTTAGTTTTTTAGGATTCTGTATAAAATATTCTATGGCAAATTTAGCTTCAATATTCATTAATGGATTATCGGGGTTATCTTTACGTATAGCTGATATAGTGAAATGACAAGCAATTTGTAACTTTTCTTTCTCTCTCTTTAGAATCTCAACATCGAAGTTATATGTTAGGCTAACGCCTCTAGGTGACCGAGTAGAAGGATCGCTTTTGATTTTTGCCTCTAAGAGAAAAACATTTTCAACCTCCAATTGTTTGATAGCCCGAGAAACAGCTTTAATATCTACCTTAGCTTTCTCCCCTACTAAATGTCTCGTTTGCATTATCTTTGTTCCTTTAATGTGTCCAAGTTGATTTAGGGGCTTCCCACCTTTTGGGTAAAGGAATAATTGGAGCTTCTGTCGTGGATATAGATTTTTGGCTTCGTAATTCTGCCTTTAATTCATTTAAAGAATCCACAATTAAGTCAAGTTTTGCCATTAGAGACTCATTTTTAACTGCCTCTTCTAAGATTGAGCGAATGAATTGATTGAGACTCACACCCGCTTTCTCAGCAAGCTTCGAAAGTCTCATGTGCAGCTTTGGAGGAATTCTTAAAAGAAACTTACCACTAAATTCATCTTCGGCCACCGGTCCGGGGATTGGCAATCCTTCATCCAAACTAACACTTATCCAATCTTCCTTTGCCTCCTCCAATTTTCTCCGTGCTTCTTCCAGAGTATCACCTTCAGCCCCGCATCCCCGAAGGTCGGTAATCGAGAGAGAATATCGCTTTTTCCCGTTTTCCTCAAATTCTTCGAGAGTTATAGGATATTCAAGACTCATATAATAATTTAAATCTTTCTTCCTAATCTCTGATTTTTCCCTTGCCTTAATTTTCATCCTTCCGCCTCCTCCGCCTGGGAAGCCTCAATTGCCTCAATAGCTCTTTTCCGATCCATCCTATGGACAATAGGCTTTCTTCCATGGGGCTCATGGGCGTTGAATACAACAGTTCCTTTGACGAAGACTCTACGAGATCCAGGCTTATTTATTTTCTTGAATCCAAAATGATTTGTTAGGACCCAAACAAAATCATCCCAAAGGATTTCGACCCCAGGGTTTTTTATGTTCAGAATTAGCCATTCTTTATCTTTTCTCGGCATCCCTGGGGATATCCTTAAAGATAATGATACCACTGATGGTATCAAGACTTCCATATTTTTTTGTGAAAAAAATACCTTACTAGGGAAAAATTCCAAGAAAACATAAAACAGGTGGCATGCAATATGCCGAAATAATGTCCATTTTCATGCCATTAGATAAATCGCCTGTCAATATTTTTATATAAGGGCAAAAAATTTCCTCTCAATATAAATCATAAATGAGGCAACATAAGATCTTAAAAATACACATAAATACTATATTTTCAATCAATTTCTTGGTTCTCGAATTCCTGCAAAATATTTTTCCCCTCTTGGTCATGTGGGTTTATTCGCACCGCTTTCTCCAACATTTTCCTGGCTTCCTGCTTCTTCCCCTGGCATGCCAGGACCAATCCCAAATTTTTATAGCCCAGGGCGAAATTAGGGTCCAGGGCAATGGTCTTCTGGAACATGGCCAGGGCCTGGTCCATCTCCCCCTGGCGGGCATAAGCCAATCCCAGGTTGTTATAGGCGGCCACAAAATCCGGTTTAAGCTTGATGGCTGCCCGGAATCTGGCAATACCTTCCGCAATTTTGCCCTGGGCCACCAGGTCTTCCCCCCGCTGGTTCTGGGCCCGGGCATTATAGGGATTGAGGCGCAAGGCCTCGAAGAAGTGGGGGGCCGCCTGGTCCCTCTGGCCCCGGGCCGCCAGGGCCACCCCCAGGTCATGATGGATCACGAAGTTGTCCGCGGTGACGGCCAGGGTATACTCAAACAGAGTTACGGAGTCCCGCCATAAGCTGACCTGGTGCATGGTTAAGATTAGCAAAGCGGTGAGCATAATTCCGGCCCCCAGGGGGCGGATAATCCTGGCTCCGGGCAGGCCCGCGGTCAAATCCCTGGCCCCCCAAGCCGCCATAATAAAGAGGCCGATGAGGGGCACGTAGGTGTAGCGGTCCGCCCAGGCCTGGTTGCCCACTTGCACCAGGCCGATGACCGGCAGAAGGGTCCCCAAGTACCAAAGCCAGCCCACCAACAGATAGGGATATCGCCGGGCCCGCCAGACAACCAGGATGGAGACCAGGGCCAGGATGACGCCGGCGAACACCGCCTGCCACAGGGGCAGGGCGTCCACCGGGTGGGGATAGAGCACGGCCAGGCCCGTGGGCCAGAACATCTTCAGGGGATACCACACATAGGCCACCAACGCGGTGGCGACGCGGCCGCCCAGAGAAATTTCCCCCAGCGGGGCCATGGCTCCCACTGCCTTTTGGGCATGGAGGGTGACAAGGCCAAAAAGCGCGGCCAGGACCAGGAGGGGCAATTTCTCCAGGATCAAGGTCCTGGGGGCTATTCCCCTGGACCCCCAGCGGCCCAGGGGCCAATAATCCAGCAAGAGAAGGACTAAGGGCAAGGTCACCAGCATGGGTTTGGCCAGCAGCCCCAAGAGGAAACAGAGGAGCACCAGCGCGTACCTGCCCCAGCCCGGGCGTTCCCCGTACCGCAGATAGGCCCACAGGGTGAGGAGCCAGAAAAAGGTGCTCAGGACGTCTTTCCGGGCCGCAGCCCAGGCCACCGGCTCCACGTGGAGGGGATGCCAGGCAAAGAGGGCCGCCGCCAGGAAGGCGGGCCCCAGGGAGCGGGTGGCCCGCAGCAGCCACAGGAATAACAGCAGGGTGTTGGCGATGTGGAAGACTAAACTGGTGAGATGATGCCCCCCGGGGCGCAGCCCGAAGATCTGGACGTCCAGCAGGTGGGAGAGCCAGGTCAGGGGCACCCAATTGCCGGCCCGGGTGGTGGTCATTGCCCAACTGAGGCTTTTCAGGGTGACGCCTTCCCTGACCCCGGGATTTTCGGTAAGGTAATAAAGGTCGTCAAACTGGATGAACTGATGGTTGACTACTCTCCCAAACGCGGCCAAGGTGACCAGAACTAGAACAAGACAGGCTATTAATTGCCAGTGGCGCGACGTCATCCGGAGAAACCTAAAATGCCAGGTTAGGGGGAGAGGCCGGGGTTCGGAGTGCGGGCTGGAACTCTTGCTCTAAGGCCCTTTCCGCGCACACCATTGGTTAAATAAATTTTCAGTAGAGCAGATACTTGGCGCGCACGCGGCGGAAGGACTCCAAGGAAGCCTGCCACCTCTGTTTAATGTTCCGGGGATCATCGCCGTTTTTGATGGCCCGGAGAACTTCCCGGGAGCCGATCATGCCCAGGGTCCGGTCGATTTGAAACTCCCGGGGGTAAAAGCGGTGCAAGGCTGCGAGCAATTCGATTCCCAAAGCCGGGCTGTCCAGGGCGGCCCGGTCGGTCACGTGAAAGCGCACCCCTCCGCACCTCTGGCCCCGGAAACGGTTGCTGGCGGGCACAAAGGTCACAGGTTCAAACTCGATTCCGGCAAGGTGGCGCTGGCGGAGATAACCGGCCAATTTCGAGCCGGCAATCCACGGAGCGCCGATGACCTCAAAAGGCGCGGCCGTGCCCCGGCCCACGCTGATATTGGCGGATTCCACCAGGCCGACACCGGGGTAAAGAATCGCCTGGGTGAGCGACCGGAGATTGGGGGAGGGATTAACCCAGGGCAGACCGGTTTGGTCGAACCAGGCCTCCCGGCGATAGCCTTCCATCTTCACCACCTGCAATCTGGCGCCGATGTGCCGTTCCCGATTAAAGAGCTGGGCCATCTCCCCCGCGGTCATGCCGTAACGCACCGGCATGGAGCAATATCCGATAAAGGAACACAAATCCGGGTCCAGCACCGGGCCTTGCACCTGCGCGGCGTTAATGGGGTCGGGCCGGTCCAGCACGTAAAATTCCAGCCCGCGGGCGGCCGCGGCCTCCATGGCGTAGGCCATGGTGGTGATATAAGTATAGAAGCGCGCGCCCACGTCCTGGATGTCGTAAACCAGGGCGTCCAGACCTTGAAGCATCGCCGCCGTAGGCCGCATGGTCTTCCCGTACAGGCTGTAAACGTGCAGGCCGGTGGCGGCGTCCCGGCCGGAAGCCACCTTCTCGTCCAGCTTGCCGGACAGCCCGTGCTCCGGGCTGAAAATGGCCTTGACCTTCACCCCCGGGGCCTGGAGCAGGAGCTTCAGCGTGGAGCGTCTCTGGGCATCAATCCCCGTGTGATTGGTGATCACCCCGATATTTTTGCCTTTGAGGGGGGCGAAGCCGGACGCGGCCAGGACTTCCAGGCCGCTTTTCACCTTATCCGGGGTATCGCTGGCGCCGCGGCCCGCCATTACCGGCTCCACGCCCCCTAACGCGGCCGTCGCGGGTTTTCCCAGGGGGATGGCCTGGGCTACCGCCGCGGAAATGCGGGCCCGCAGGGCCTTGACCTGGCCTTTGCCGTGGGGGTGGAGGCGGTTGGTAAGGATGATCAGGAAGGTCTTGGATTTGGGATCGATCCACAGGGAGGTGCCGGTATAGCCGGTGTGCCCGAAGGAGCCCATGGGGAAGGCGCCGTTGAAGACCCGGCTGTAAGGGGAGCAGATATCCCAGCCCAGGCCCCGGCGGGTGGCGTTCCCCGGAATGGTGCAGGGTTTGATCATCGCGGCCACCGCTCCGGGACTAAGGATCTGCCGGCCCCGGCTGACGCCGTTATCCAGGAGCATCTGCACAAAGACGGCCAGGTCGTCCGCGGTGGAAAACACCCCGGCGTTGCCGGCCACCCCGCCCATGCGCCAGGCCGTGGGATCATGCACCTTGCCCCAGCGCAGGTCCGTGGGCGCGATGCGGCCTTTCAGGCTGCCCTTGGGCCGGAAAGCCGTATCCTTGAGGCCCAGGGGCCGGAAAATCTCCCGGGCGCAGTAGACGTCCAGGGGCAGGCCCGAGACCCGGTGCACGATCTCCCCCAGGGCGATGAAATTGGCGTCGCTGTACCGGAATGCAGTGCCGGGGGGCGTCACCGTCTTATCCGCGGCGATGGCCGCCATGGCGCCCTCGTAGCCGGACCAGCGCACCCGGGAATTGACCTCGGCCCGCAACCCGGAGGTGTGGGTCAAAAGTTGCCGCACGGTGATCCGGCCTTTGCCGTTAGCCGCGAATTCCGGCCAGTATTTGGCCACGGTATCGTCCAGCCTTAAGCGGCCTGCGTCATGCAGCTTCATGATGGCCGTGGTGGTGGCCACCACCTTGGTGAGGGAGGCGAGATCAAAGACGGTGTCCTCGGTCATGGCCTGGAGATAGGGCTCCACGGTCCGCTGGCCCAGGGCCCGGTGGTAGACGATCTGGCCCTGGTGGCCCACAAAAATGACCGCGCCGGGCACGTGGCCGGCCGCCAATTCCTGCGCGGCCACGGTATCCAGGCGGGTGAAGCGGGGATCATGGACCTTAGGCAGGCCAACCGTGGGCTCCGGCGGGGGAGGGGGCGGAGGCTCCACCACCACCGGCGGCGGCGCGGGCGGCAGCAGCGCCGGCGCACAGCCGGCCAGAAAGGCGAGAATGATGGCGGTGGTTATGGGTTTTAACAGGGTAAAATACTTACGGAAAAATAATGGAGCAAGGCAGGAAGGTGTCTGTTGCATTCTGCGATTGTAGCACAAAGGCTGGCGCTGTCGAGGAATTAAAAAAAGGGGAAGATGGTCTTGATTTCCTCGTTCCCAAGCTGTGCTTGGGAACGCCATAAACTTGCAAGCCAAGCTGAGCTTGGCGTCCATTATCGTTCCCAAGTGCAACTTGGGAACGAGTTGAGAAAACCCAAAATGTGGAGCAGGCGCCCCCGCCTGCTCCTATATGAGGCGGAACAGCCGGGGCGGCTGTTCGACATTTGACTTTGCAGAGACTTCAACATGAAATGACTTATCAAGCAATGCTCTTCTCCATCTGCACGGAAGGAATAATCATGCAGACGAAAGCCCCCCTGCGACAAATAACCTAAAAAAAATTAAAAGGCAGGCCAATTAATGGCCTGCCCACGGAAAACTGAAAACCGAAAACCGAAAACCGTCTTTAAGCCGGCACGCCCTCCCAGAGGGGCGCGGGGGCCCAGCGGGGCCGGGTGTCCCGCTCCCGGGCGGATGGCACCCAGAGGCGCCAGGCGTCTTCCCGGGCCATCAGGGCCTCCAGAAAGCGGAGGTGCAGGGCGTGGCTCCCCCGGGCCACCTCCAGGCGTCCCAGCAGGGGCAAGCCCAACAGGGCCAGGTCCCCCACCGCGTCCAGGATCTTATGGCGCACGCATTCTTCCGGGAACCTGAAGCCGTCCGGATTCAAGACCCCGGCGTCGTCCAGGACCACGGCGTTGTCCAGGGACCCTCCCAGGGCCAGGCCCTGGGCCTTAAGGTATTCCACCTCTTTTAAAAAGCCGAAGGTGCGGGCCGGAGCGATCTCCCGGCGGAAGGCTCCGGGTTTCATGGGGACGGTAAAGCGCTGGCGGCGGATTAAAGGATGAGGAAAATCAATGGCATAGGTGATGCGGGGCTCTCCAGGACTCACCCGCATCCATTGGTCTCCTGCCCGCAACTCCACGGGCCGCTCGATCAAAAGATGGGCCCGGGGCCAGGGCAGGGAACGGAGACCCGTCTCCGTCAGGAGCCGGGCAAAGGGGGCAGCGCTGCCGTCCATGATGGGGAGTTCGGGGCCTTCCACGTGGATCAGGGCGTTGTCCACCCCCAGCCCCCGCAACGCGGCCAGGAGGTGTTCCACAGTGGACAGGGTGCAGTCTCCCTCCCCCAGGGTGGTGGCCCGGGTGGTATCCACCACCCGGGAGTAATGGGCCAGGATCTGGGGGCGCCCGGGAAGATCCGTGCGCACGAACCGCAGCCCCTGATTAGCCTGGGCCGGATGCATGGCCACTGACACCGGCCGGCCCCCGTGGAGGCCGATACCGGCAAATTTTAAGGGACGCGCCAAGGTCTTTTGCCAGAACATGACCTTTAACGGTGCAATCCCTATACCAGGCGGTGGCAATTTCGCTCCTGAGGCGCAGGTGAGGGTTAACGGTCTGAAGAGACGCGGGAAATCCGACACTTCGGGACCCTTAAGAGGCAAGCCCGGCCTTTCCTGCTTGTGGCAAAAAAACCACAATCATCTATCCTTAGTGGCAAAAACCCCACGGCGGGCATCACCTCTTCAGAAATCAATGCCCCCCTCGTTCCCAAGTGCAACTTGGGAACGAGTAAAATACCGATCATCAGTATTTTCAGCCGGGGCACCGCGCAGGCTGAAGCCAGTGGCTACCAGACTTGGAACCTGGAACTTGGAACCTGGAACTTTGAACTCATTACTCCGGCGGGTATTGCACCTTCGCCCACCACCGGGGGTCGATATCCGGGAAGATGGCGTCCCGCTCCCGGCAGAGCTGCAGGAAATTCCAATCTTCCGGGGACAGGTCCCGGTCCGCGGCATACTGCCGGGTCATGGCCGCCAGGCGCCGGAAATCGTCATGATGCATCACCAGCCGCAGCTCCGCATAATCCCTGGCCGAGAAGGTGCTGATGAGAAACTGCCAGTCCGAGGCCTCCAGGAGAAAGAGGCTGCGGCCGCATTGCCTTAGCAGGTCCTGAAGCCGGGGGTCAGGGTCGCCGGCCCACTTCCGGGCCAGCTCTTCCATCTCCTGCTCCGCGGGATAGATGTGCCGCCAGGTCCAGTCATTCATCTCATTGAGCCAGATCCAGTGATAGCCCCCCTCCCCCCAGGAGCCTTCCGGCAGGGAGATGACGGCCAGGGGCGCGGCCTCTTCCAAAAAGCTGCCCGCGGAGGTCAGGGCCACCCGGTTGCTTTTTTGCAGCCGGCTCAACACCTGGTACAGCCATTCCGGGCCCTCGAACCACCAGTGGCCGAACAGCTCGGTGTCGTAGGGAGAAACGATGATGCCGGGCTGCTTGTGGGCGGCCCGGAATTCCGCCAGGAGGTCGTGGATCAGGGAGACAAAGTGGTCCGCCTGGGAGTGGATACGGTCCGTGACCCATTCCGGATGGTAGGGGCCTTTGTCCGCCAGATCGGCCTTGGCGCTGGTCACCCGCCAGTAGCGCAGGCCCCCGGGGAAACGTTTTTTATGAAAATCCAGGTAATTGCCGTCACCGGGATAACCCCACTCGCCGCTCCAAACCTGGAGGCCGGTCTTGGGGTCCCGGGTGAAGATGGCCTCCGGCCGCTTGGTTTCCGGCGCGGAACTCACCAGGTAGGGGAGGTAAGGGGACTTTTCCTGGTCTTCAGGCCGCTCCTGGTATTGGGCCGCGAACCGCTCCCAGAGGCGCTCCAGGGCCTCAAAGCGATCCTTGTACACGCCGATGGCCTTGCCCCCCTTGAGGAGGTGGGAATCGATGAGGAAATAGCGGAGACCGTTTTCGGACAGGAACTCCTCCACTCCCTTGCGGAGTACGGGCTCAGTGGTGATGCCCTTCAGGGGGGGCAGCCACTCGTAGCGGGGCCGGTAGGCGCATTCCGGCAGCCAGAAACCCCGGGGCTCCCGGCCGAAGTGGCGGCGGTAGGCGGCCACCCCTTGCTTCACCTGGGCCTGCACCGCGGTGTCCCGTCCCAAAAGGGGCAGATAGCCGTGGGTGGCCGCGGAAGTGATCACTTCCAGATGGCCTTGAGCCATCAGCCGCCGGCACACCCCCAGGAGGTCTTCCTGGAAGTCCTGGCAGAAGACCCTTTTCAGTTCCCCGTAATGGCCCTCCCACATCCGGGCCACCATGGCGAAATGCTTCTCCCCCAGCCGCTGGAACGCGGCCAGGTCCTCCCGGGCCGCCTCCACCTTGTTATTAAGGTAATCCTTGAACTCCACCCGGAAGGCCTCGGAGGCCAGCATCTCCGCCAGGATGGGAGTGACGCCCAAAGTCACCCCGGTGGGTCCCCCTTCCCCGGCCAGGCGGTTAAAGACCTGGAGCAGGGGGATATAGGATTCCGCCGCGGCTTCGTTGAGCCAGTCCATGCCGTGGGGCCAGCGTCCGTGACCGATAACATAGGGCAGATGGGAGTGGAGCACGAAAGTAAAAGATCCCAAAGGTTCAGGCATTATCTCCTCCGTTGGGGCCGACGGTTTTCATTTTTGTCTGGTTAATGGTCAATATGTTACATAATTTCTCTAATTGATAATGTCCGCCTTGATGAGGTTGGTGGTGCCCCGGGCGCCGATGGGGGTGCCGGCGGTGATCACCACCCGCTCCCCGGTCTTGAGCCAGCCGGCCTTCCGGGCCTCCTCCTCCACCACCTGGAGCATGTGATCGGTATTCTCAATTTGAGGAGTCAGGAGGGGAAAAACCCCCCATACCAAACTGAGGCGCCGCCAGGTTTCTGGCCGGGGGGTGACGGCAATGATGGGAGCCCGGGGCCGCAGGCGGCTGATGAGGCGGGCGGTGCCGCCATGGTCCGTGCTGGTGAGGATGGCCCCGGCGTCCAGTTCCAGGGCCATTTCGCAGGCCGCGTAGCTGATGGCCTCCGAGATGTCCTGTAGTCCCTGGGGCGTCCGTTCCCGAAACCACTGCACGTAAGGGAAGTGAGCCTCGGTGACCCGGCTCACCTGATCCAGGAAATTGACCGCTTCCACCGGATAATGGCCGGTGGCGGTTTCTTCCGACAGCATCACCCCGTCGGTGCCGTCCAGAATGGCGTTGGCCACGTCCGTGGCCTCGGCCCGGCTGGGATGGGAATGGGTCACCATGGACAGCAGCATCTGGGTGGCGGTGATCACCGGTTTGGCCGCGTGGTTGGCCGCGGCGATGAGTTCTTTTTGGATCACCGGCACCCGCTCCAGGGGCACTTCCAGCCCCAGGTCCCCCCGGGCCACCATCAAACCGTCGGCTACCTTGAGGATATCATCTACGTGTTCCAGGGCTTCATGCTTTTCTATCTTGGCGATGATGGGGAGGTCTGCACCCAGGGAACGGAGCGCGTCCCGGGCCTCCAGTACGTCCTGGGGAGAACGCACATAGGAGAGGGCGATGTAATCCACTCCCATCTTTACACCAAAGAGGAGATCCTCCCGGTCCTTGGCAGTAAGGGCGGGTATTGACAGGGAATGGGAGGGGAAATTGACCCCTGCATGTGAGCGTAACACCCCACCCGCCAGAACCCGGCAGTGGAGGGCGTCTGCCCCCTGGCCTTCCACCCGGAGTTCTATCTGCCCATCAGCCAGGAGAATCATGGCCCCAGGGGGGATATCATCGATAATCTGAGGAAAATCCACCCACACGCCGGTTTCGTCACCGAGGCGGGGCCGGGTGCACAGAGAGAAGTCCTGCCCTTCTTGCAGCGTCACCTGTCCGCCGGGGAATTCGCCAATGCGCAGCTTGGGCCCGGCCAGGTCCTGGAGGATGGCCACCGGCTGTCCCAAATGGTCTGCGGCCTCCCGGACCCTGTGAATCCAGGCCTCGTGCTCCTCCAGGGTGCCGTGGGAGAAATTGAGGCGGGCCACGTTCATCCCGGCTTTGAGCAATCTGAGAAGGACCTCGCCCTCGCAGGACGGACCCAGGGTGCAGATGATTTTTGTGCGTCTTTTGTTCTTTATAACAGACACTTAGCCTCCTTTACAGACTGGCCGCGCTTTCCAGAAAATGGGGTGAATATACCAAAGCCCATGATGCAAAAGGTAACATATGTCAATTATCCCCCACACCATACCGGGATTTTCCGGCAGCCGGATGGATCTAATTGTGAAGCTATTTGCTTAAAATTTCTATAAAAAAATAATTACCCCCCTTGATTCTGATATCGGGCATGATTATTGCTACTTTAAATAGTTAGCAAAGGGGGAGAGTTTATGCCGATTTACGATTATCAATGCGTCGACTGTAGAAGTCGGGATCAAAGGGTGGCCGGTTTGGATGACCATACGGCTCTCTGCACCCAGTGCGGCAGTCTGATGCTTCGCCTGGATGAAGATGTCTTCAAGCCGTATTTTGAGAAGGAATCACGACCGGCCTGGCCTGCCAAGGCGTCATTATAAACCGTCATTGTATCTGCCAAGCCCCCGGGAAGCGGGGGCTTTTTTATGTTTACAGCTTGTGAAACTATTCATTTGTGCCCCGCCTTCAGGGAACCTGGCCGCGCGGTTTTTGTCTATTATGCGACCCCGGAGCGCCATCCAGGGAAGTGGCGGACGCCGCCCCCAAACCTGTTTATGGAGGGCTCCCGCAACCCCATGAGGACCATGCTCCTTATTGAGACCTCTGCGAAAGTCTCGATTACTCTTTTTTTAATCTAAATGTGGAGCAGGCGCCCCCGCCTGCTACTAAATTAAGGGTGAACAGCCGAGGGCGGCTGTTCCACCTGAGACTTTCGCAGAGGTCTCTTATTCCAGCTTCTTAAGCACCATGGGGTATTCCTTCCCTTTTCAGACCTGCCAACCCATTAACCAGCAGGTCAGCCCGGGAAAACCCCAACCCCTCCAGTTCCTGGGCCACCCGGGCGTTGGTGCCTTCACCCTGTCAGGCGCAACAAGCCGCGATTTCTTTGTCCCCGGGCAGTTTCCTGGGCCAGGTCGCCAGCGGCTGGCGGTGATCAAATTTGTCCAGCCGTTCCACTCGCCCGCCTTCTTCCTTGCAGCCGCCACGCCAAAATCCTTTGTCTTTCCAAGCACACCGGCATGGTGAAGCTAACCGCGGTGGTCGCTTCTCTTAAAGGAGAACCCCACCGCTGCCTTTGCCGGCTTGCCGCCTATTTCCAGCACGGGATAGGCCAGAAAATTGATGGGGCCGGAAGCAGGCCCAGGTTCCAATACCAGGTCCCGGCCGCGGCTGAGTTCGAAGCGGTTGGCCGGATGGTGGCCGAAGTAGTAGGTGGCCAGAGCCGTATATTTGTTGCCCTCGCTGATGTCCACGGGCCACCACTTGCCCTCGGCAAAGAACTCCGCCCAGCAGTGATAGCCGTCCACTCCACCCTCGTTCCGCTCCGAAGGGATGGCCGCGCCGATGGCAAAGCGCGCCGGGATGCCCATCGCCCTGGCCAGGGCAATGAAGTAGGAATGGAAGTCCGTGCAGTTGCCGGTGCGGGCGTTGCACGCGTAGACGGCGTCGCCTTTACCCCAGCCGTTGCCGTGCTTGATATAGCGCATGCGGTCGATGACGTGGTCATAGAGCGCCCGGGCGCGCACCAGATCGCCCTTCTTGCCCTTAACAACCTCCGCGGCGATGCGGCGGAAATCCTCATTAGTTGGCACCAGACGCTCCGGGTTCAGATATTTCCTTTGGTCGGAGGTCGCGGCTGCATAGGCTGCCTTCTCCCGGCGCTGTACCTGATAGCGGATCTCCACGGTTTTACCGCTGTCTTCCGGGCCAAGCTCCAGGAAAAGGACTCTGTCGCCGTATTCACGCTCCGGCAATACGCTTTGTTTCCCCGGAGCCTTGATGGATTTAACCTTCACGGTCTGGAAGGAGTCCGTGGCCGCCAAAGGCAGCCACATACGGGCGGCACCGGTTATCTCGGGCAGGGTGACCTGGTAGAGAAACTCGAACTCGTCGTGATCTCTGATGACCCCCAGGAGGCTTTCGTTAGCTTCTTTCGTGGGGAGTCGCTGCCAGGTGCCGTCGCTTTTTTGCTCCCAGGCGTAGAAGGGCCGGCCGTTTAGCTTATGGACGGTCGTCTCGGTGACCTGCATCGCCCCTGGATCACCGGCCAGAAAGAAATCAACGTCGTACACGTCGCCGCTAACGTCCGCCAGGTCCACGCAGGCGAAATAGCGGTGCGGGCCCAGTTTGGACAGGTATTCGGTGTGGACCCGGACCAGCTTGAGACGGAGTTCCTGGCTGTGAAATGGAAGCTTAAAATATCCCCCGCCCTGGCGGACCTGCTCTTCGATGTGACTCTCGATGGCTCTCTGAATATCGGTGGTTACCAAGTCGGGCACTGGGGGGGCAGCCGCGCCGGGCCCGTCTTCCCCCGCTTTTTGCCCGCAACCGGCGAACACCAGGCAAACCACTACCGCCGCCGCTAATAGCCTTTGCCAGCTCATAGAAATTCCTTACCTGGGCCACGAGGCCCCGTTAAAGAGCACGGACCTTACTTAGGGTGCTCGTGCTTCGGGTGATCCGGTTTTGGCTGCTGTCCCTGGGGATGCTCCGCCTTCGGTTGTGCCGGCTGTGCCGGCTCCGCCTTCGGTTGTGCCGGCTGTGCCGGCTCCGCCTTCGGTTGTCCCGGCTGTGCCGGTGCCGCCTTTGGGTGCTCTGTTTTTGCCGGCTGTTGTTGCTTGGCCGGCTGGTCCGACTGGCCGCAACCCGACAGGAACACGAGAAGCAGTAACGACATTACCACCGCGCTGATAGCTTTGAACATGGTCTAGGTCTCCTTTACTTTCTGGCTGGGTCGTTCCCCGCCACCGCGATTAAAAATCTAGCAGGGGCATTTACCTCTGGTGGTCCATACCCTTCTCGCGGCGAATTGCCTTGGTTTATAAGTAAGCATCATTTTTTTTACCGTCCAGGGGGCCCCGGGAATTTCGCTAGGGTTCGCTTCTCTGGCATCCCCCCGGCTTTTGTGATAAGTTGACAACCCATGGAAGTGATCGCCGACCTGCACCTCCATTCCCGCTTTTCCATAGCCACCGGTAAAGCCGCGGACCTGGAACATCTGGATCTCTGGGGCCGTTATAAAGGGGTGCAGGTGGTGGGCACCGGGGATTGCACCCACCCGGAGTGGCTTAAGGAGTTGGCCGCCAGGTTGGAGCCGGTGGCCCCGGGGACTTACGAGCTGAAGCCGGATTTGGCCCTGCCCCTGCAACTCCAGGGTCCCCTTTGGGATCGGGTGCCGGCGGTGCGTTTCGTCATCACCGGCGAGGTGAGCTGCATCTACAAAAAGGGGGGGCAGGTCCGCAAGGTGCACCTGTTGCTGCTGCTCCCCAGCCTGGAGGCGGCCCAGAAGTTTTCGGCCCGTCTGGGGCGCCTGGGGAACGTCACCGCGGACGGCCGTCCCATCCTGGGCCTGGACGCCAAATACATCCTGGAATTGGCCCTGGAGATCGACCCTACGGCCTTGGTGATTCCCGCCCACATTTGGACCCCCTGGTTTTCCGTGCTGGGGGCCAAGAGCGGCTTCGATTCCCTGGAAGAATGTTTTGAGGAGCATACTTCCCGGATCCACGCCCTGGAGACCGGGCTTTCTTCCGACCCGGCCATGAACTGGCGGGTAAGCAGCCTGGACCGTTTTTTGTTGGTCTCCAACTCCGATGCCCATTCCCCCCAGAAACTGGCCCGGGAGGCCAACATTTTCCTGGTGCCCCCTACTTTTCCGGACCTGGCCCGGGCGTTGCGCACCAAGGCCGGTTTTGGGGGCACCATTGAATTTTTCCCCCAGGAAGGTAAATACCATCTGGACGGCCACCGGGCTTGCGGCCTGCGGGCCACTCCGGAAGAAACCGCGGCCTGGGGGGGGAAATGTCCCCAATGCCGCAAACCCCTGACTTACGGGGTGATGCACCGGGTCCAGGACCTGGCGGACCGGCGGCCCGGGGAGCAGCCACCCCAGGCCCGGCCTTTTGAGTCCCTGATTCCTCTGCCGGAGGTGCTGGGCCAGGTGCTGGAGGCCAACCCCGGCACCAAAAAGGTGAACCACCTATACTTCCGGGTCCTGGAAAAACTGGGGCCGGAGTTGGAGATTCTGCGCCGCGCTTCTCTTGAGGACCTGGCCCGGGAGGGAGGAAGCCTGCTGGCCTACGGGATGGACAAGATGCGCCAGGGCCGGGTGCATATTGCCCCGGGCTATGACGGGGTCTATGGGGAGATTCGCCTCTTCACCCCGGAGGAACGCCAAGAAATTTTAGGGCAGGGGGCCCTCTGGAGCCCTCCGGCCCCTGGGCCTCCGCCCGGTCCCGCTCCTTCGGCCCCCCAGGAGAGCAAGCCTGAGGATGCCCGCAGTCACGCGGTTTCGGAGCCGGCCCCGGAAATCCCGGCCGATCCCTGGCTGGCGGGCCTGAACCCGGCCCAAAGGCAGGCCGTGCTCCATGCCGGTCCGCCCCTCATCGTCCATGCCGGTCCGGGCACCGGCAAAACCCGGGCCCTGACCCATCGTCTGGCCCATTTGCTGGCCGGGCGCCGGGTGCCTCCGGAGGAGATCCTGGCCCTCACCTTCACCCGCCAGGCCGCGGGGGAGATGGAGGCCCGCATTCAGGGCCTGCTCCCGGATTTTCCGGGCCTGGAGCGCCTGACCATCAAAACCTTCCATGCCTTGGGCCATCAGATCCTGGCGGCTCAAGAAGAGGGCCGGGAAGTGGCGGATGAAGAGCAGCGGCGCCAATTGCTGCGCCAAGCTGCCAAAAAACATAAAGTTCCTGCAGGCCGGTTGGATGACCGCATCATGGAGTGGAAACAAGCCCTTAAATACCCGGAGGACCTGGGTGCAGTTAACGAACCGGACGCGGTGGCCTTCCAAGACTATGAGGCCCTGCTCCGCCGGGAAGGACTTTGGGACTATGAGGACCTGATCGCCCGGCCCACCCTGCTGCTCACCCGGCGGCCGGGAATGCAGGAGGCCTACCGGCGGCGCTGCCGCCATCTGTTGGTGGATGAATACCAGGACCTGAATGCGGCCCAATACCGTTTATTTCGAGCCCTGGCCGGGCCTGGGGCGGAGATCATGGTCATCGGCGACCCGGATCAGGCCATCTATGGTTTCCGGGGCGCCTCACCCCGGTATTTCGCCCATTTCCGCCAGGATTGGCCGGACGCGGTGACCCTCAATTTCGAGGAGACCTATCGCCTCCCGCCCCCGGTTTTGGAGGCCGCCCGGCAAGTCCGGAAAAGGGCGGGGGCGGCGGTCGGCTCCATGAGAACCCATCAAGACGGGGATCAGCCGGTGCTGCTCTTGGAGCGGGCCACGGAGGCCGCGGAAGCCCGGGCCATTGCCAAAGAAATTGAGAGACTGGTGGGGGGCCTGAGCCACCTGGCCCTGGAGGACGCCGCAGTGCGGCACCGGAGCCCCGAGGAGAAAGCCGGGTTCCGGGATGTGGCGGTGCTCTACCGTCTCCATGCCCTGGGCCCGGAGTTGGAGCGGCACCTTACCGCCCAGGGCATCCCCTGCCAACTCCCCCGGGAGAGTGTGGGTCCGGAATTAGACGGTTTGGATCTGGCCGCGGAAAAGGTGAAGCTCCTCACCCTGCACGCAGCCAAGGGCCTGGAATTTCCTTATGTCTTCATTGCCGGGTGCGAGGCGGGCTTGCTGCCCTGGGAACCGGAGGGCGACGGCTATCAGGATCCGGAGGAGGAGAATCGCCTCTTTTATGTGGGCCTCACCCGGGCTTCCCGGCAGGTCTTCCTGACCCGGGCCCGGACCCGGAGCCTGTGGGGGAAAAAACGGCGCACCCTTCTTTCTCCCTTGGTTCAGGCCCTCACCCCGGATATACTGGAGCCCCGGCAAGAGTCCTGGGCCGCCTCCAGCCGCAAGACGCGGCAGCCCCAATTGTTTCCAGAGATCGGACCCCGCGGCAAAAAGTCGCATTAAGGGGGGCATAACGGTCAGATGCCTGGCTACGGGTTCCTGGGGAAAAATAGGGATGGAGGGGGAAAAGTGACAGGCTGCCTTCCCTGGAACCGGCCGCGGTTACTTTTTCTCCCTGGAGTCCTCGGCCTGGCGGCCCTTATCTGGCTGGCCGCCCCCGGGAACCTGGGGGCCAGCGCCACCAGCGCCCCCGAGAAACCCGTCACGGTCCGATCCCTGCAAATCATCGGCGCCAAGGCCGTGCCCAAGAAAGATATCAAGGAGGAACTGATCACTCCCCTCCCTTCCTTCTGGCCCTGGAAAAAGCCCCCGGTATTTAAACCCCAGGAACTGAAAGACGACCTGGAGCGCCTGAAAGGCCTCTACCGCAGCCATGGATTCTATCACGCCCGCATTACCTCCCAGGTGGAGATCAAGGACCACCAGGCGGAAGTGAAGATTATCATCGAAGAGGGCCCCGAGGTGCTGGTGACCCGGGTGGAGGCGGATACCGCGGTCGGCTTCCCGGCCTCAGCCCTGGCCGGACTGAATTCCAAAACTCTGTTGAAAGTGGGGGAGAGGTTCACTGAGGAAAAATATGAAGCCCTGAAACGCCTGTACCTGAACTACCTGTTGGATCACGGCTATCCCCGGGCCCAGGTCCAGGGCCGGGTTCTCCTGGATGAAGAAAAAAACACCGCCCAGGTGGAGGTGGCCACCAAAGCCGGCCCCTTGTGCTATTTCGGCGCGGTCACGGTCAAGGGCGAACCCGAAACCCCCAAACGGGTGATCCTCCATAAAATTACCTTTAAGAAGGGCGAGCCCTTTTCCTTTAAGGAACTCTACGACAGCCAACAGCGCATCTACGGCCTGGACCTGTTCCAGAGCGTCAACCTGACTCCCGAGGAAGTGCCGGAAACCGAGCGCCACATCCCCGTCACCGTTAAAGTCCAGGAAAAGAAAAAGCGGTCTCTCAAGGTGGGCCTGGGCTATGGGGATGAGGACCAGTTCCGGGCCCGCCTGGCCGTGCGCTTCCGCAACCTGGCCGGCGGCGGCCGCATGCTGGACGTGGACACCAAGTTCTCCCGCCTGGAATACCGGGTGGAAGGCACCTTCCTCAATCCCCTGGTCTGGGGCAGCAATTTCGATTTCGTCTACCAGACCGGCTGGGTGCGGCGCTACCTGCCGGGATTCACCGATAAGGCCTATTTTTCCCAGGCCCGCCTGGAAAGGGACCTGCCCTGGAAGTTCCGGGGCTACGTGGGCCACGGCCTGGAGTTCACCCGGCCCTTCAATATCTCGGAGGATACCCTGGCCATCCTCAGCCAATCAACCCAGCCCGGGAAACTCTATCGGGCCTCCATGGCCCTGGTGGGCCTGCGCCAGGAAACCATGGACAACGTGGCCGACCCCCACCGGGGGGGCCAGCTTTTTCTGAACCAGGAATTGGCCCCCACTTTCCTGGGCTCCCAGATTCAATTTGTGCGCACCATCGCCGAAGTGCGGCGCTACCAGAGCCTGGGGAACACGGACTACATCCTGGCGGGCAAGCTTAAATTCGGGATCATCGACCCCATTCAGTCCACCTCGGATATTCCCATCTTCCGGCGCTTTTTCGCGGGAGGCTATAACAGCGTCCGGGGCTACCGCCTGGATTATCTGGGTCCCCGGGACGCCAGCGGCAACCCCATCGGCGGGCAAGCCCTCCTGGAAGGGAGCCTGGAGGCCCGCATCCCCATTTATAAGGAATTCCGGGCCGTGGCCTTCCTGGATTTCGGCAATGTCTACCTGGATATCAAGGACATTGATGTGGGGCAGATTAAATACAGTTCCGGTGTCGGCCTGCGTTATCAAACCATCATCGGCCCCATCGGCGTGGACGTGGGCTTCCCCTTGAACCCCATCGACCCTACCCGGGACGGCTACCGCTTCCATTTCACCATCGGCCAGGCGTTTTGACAGAAGAATTGTAGGGCGGGAAAGCGCAGCGCATCCCGCCGTTGGACTACCTCGCTTTATAGACGGTATATTTTCTATAACTTCACATTCCCCATGATTATTAATGCAGAGGTCACTATCTTTTCCCTCTGTTACGAAAAGTTTTATGTAGGGTGGGCACTGCCCACCATAACTCTGCATAACTTTCCATGATTTACGGGTGGGCCTCAGGCCCATGAGGAACCGTTACGAAAAATTCATAAACAGCATTAAATGGTGGGGCGGCCGTCCCTGGCCGCCAGTCGCTTGGCGGGCACGGAGGCCCGCCCCACCAGCCTTTTCATTCTTTTGAGAGAGCCAGCGGCTCATGAGCGACTGCTCTGAAAATTCGTCGGCTTACTCATGTGGAACAGCCGCCCCCGGCTGTTTCCCCTTCGTTGGGGAGCAGGCGAGGGCGCCTGCTCCACATTTTGCTGAAAGGGGTAATTGGACCAGTAGTGGCAACCTAAAGGCGGGATGCGCTTCGCTTTCCCGCCCTACATGACGGGATTGCTTACCAATCCCTTTGTTCAGAAGCCGCAATGTGCTAAAATAAACCATGCGGCGTTTCCGGTATCTCCTCCTGGCCCTGGCCGCGGTGGTGATCGCGGGGGCCCTGGCCCTGTGGCCGCTTTTGCAAACGGACGCGGTCTGGACCTGGGGCGGCCACCGCCTGGTGGACTTTGCCCAGAGCCGCATCTACGGGGAGATCGAAGTCCGGGAGGTGCGGGGCAACTACCTCACCGGCTTCCATTTCCGGGGGGTGACCGTGCGGGGCCGCCAGGGGCAGGTGCTCCGGGCCGGGGGGGTGGAGATCCGTTTTTCCCTTCTCTCCTTTGTGAAACTGCAGCCGGTGATCGCCAACCTGGCCATTCACGACCCTCACCTCACTCTCACTGAAGACCGGGAAGGCCGCTGGAACGTCAGCAACTTCTTCCGCCCCAAGCCGCCTCCGCCTTTTAACACCATTGATTTTCCCCAGATTACCATCAAGGGTGGAGAAGTTGCCCTGACCCGGGCCGGTACTACCCAACATTACCGGGACCTGGACTTGCAACTCATTCTCACCGTGCTTCATCCCAAGCAGCCTGATCAGGCCATCCTGGTGCGCCGGGCCTCCTTGAGCGGGGAGACGCCCTGGGGCCGGTTGGGCCTGCAAACCCGCTGCACTTATGGCTCCAACCTCCTTAATCTGTTGTCCTTGTCGGTCACCGCAGCGGACCGCGGCCTGGTGTCCCTGGCGGGAGAAGTGCGTTTTGGCGATCCCGAGCCCCTGTGCAAGCTGGTGGGGGAGGTGGGCCCCATCCCCGGAGCAGAGATGCGCCGCGTCTGGGGGCACTGGCCCGGCTCCCTGAATCTGGCGGGAAAGTTTCAACTCACCGGCACTCCTTCCCAACTGCAAATCAGCGGCGAAGGTCCTTTGACCCAGGCCGGATACTCTTTTAAAAGCCAGGTGCGGCATCAGGCCGGGGAGTGGAACTATGATCTGGACCTGGACCTCAAGGGCCTCCAGCCCCAAATATTGGCCCCCGGTGAAGGCACCTGGGCTGCCAGGCTGAAAAACCTGCCGCCCCTGGGGCTGCAGCTCCGCTTGCAGGGCGCAGGTCTGTCCTGGCCCCCCCGGAACCTGGAGTGCACCCTCCAAGGCCGCGCTTTCAGCTACCAGACGGCCAAGGTGGAGCAACTGCGGCTCACCTTGAAGGCCAATGCCCGGGAGCAGCGGCTGCAAGGGGACTTGCGGGGCAACTTCGGGGCCCTGAACGCCACGCTGGCCGGCCCCTTACTGTCTTCCCGGGCCGGGGAGGTGAAGATCCAGGCTGAAGGCTTCCGGCCCGAGCTCTGGGGGTTACCCGCGGCTGCCGGCAGCCTGGTAAGCGGCAAATTTTCCGGAAAATTCCAACTGCCGGGCGCCCTTCCGGCTGCGCCCCTGGTGATTGCCGGGGACCTGGAAGCCCGGGGGCAGTGGGGGCAGCAGCCCCTGAAAGACCTGCGGGCCCGCGTCTCCTTAAAAGGCCCCAGGCTGGAGATTGCCCAAGCCCAAGTCAAATTGGGGACCCTGGCCGCGGACCTGAAAGGGACAATTGACCCCCAGGGAGTGGATCTGCAAGGTAAAGGGAGCCTGATCCTGGACGGCGCCTGGCCGCTCCTGCCCGCGTCCTTGCGGGGACGGGTGGCCGGGGAGGGCGCGTGGAAAGGCCCTTGGGCCGCGCCCCAATTTACCTTCCAGGGCCAGGGGCAGAGGCTTTCCTGGCAAGATTTCGCCTGGGAAAAAGTTGACCTCAAGGCCGCGGGCACCGGCTGGCCGCCCTCTGCCGGCAGTCTGGAGATTCACGGCCAGGGCCTCAAGACTCCGGCCGGGGTCTTTTCCCAGGCTGCCTTCCACAGCCAGGGGCAGGGGGGCAAGTGGCAACTCCGTTTCACCGCGTCCTCCCCTCAGGGGCTCCGGGCGGAGATACAGGGAGCCGCCGATCTCCTGGCCCAACCCCGCGTCCTTACCTTACAGCGCTGCAGTCTGGACACTCCCAAGGTCTCGGCGGTGAACACCAGCACCATCAACCTCCGTTTTCAGCCCGGCCTGGAATTGGCTCCGGCCACCTGGCGCGTCAATGCTGGCCGCCTCACCCTCAGAGCCCAAGCCCGGGGCGATGAACTGGCCGCCCGCCTGGAGGCCGTGGACCTGCCCGCCAGTCTCTTGGACATCAAAGGGGCTTCCCTGGAAGGAAAGATCCAGGGCCAGATTGATCTCACCGGCAGTCTCCAGCATCCCGCCATGCAGGGCCAGTTTACCTGGGGACCCGGTAAATGGGGGGGCTTTCCCTTCCGCGCGCTGCAAACCTCATTAACTTACCGGGAAGAGAACCTTCTCTTGAAGGGAAGCGTGGAAGAGAAACCCTCAGGGCCCCGTCTCATTTGGGACGGCAAGATTCCCCTAAGGCTGTCCTTCAGCCCCCTGAAATGGGATTGGGGGGAGCGGGACCTGGATTTTCGGGTCCAGGGCGAAAACGCCAATCTGGCTTTGCTCACCGCCCTTACTCCGGCGGTGCAGAGCGCCCAGGGGGCCCTTACTATTAAGGCCCAATGGCAGGGGAATCCCCGCCACCCCCGGGTGTCCGGCACCATCCGTTGGGGGGAGGGAACGCTGCAGCTCCGGGTGGCGGGCACGCCGTTCAAGCTCCTGCCGGGGGAAGCCTCCCTGCAAGGGGGAAAGCTGGTCATTCCGGATATCGCCCTGGAGAGCGGCGGTACGGCCCACATCCACGGCTCCATCACCATGGCCGCGTTTTGGCCGCAAAAGTTGGATATCCGTGCCCAACTCCAGGATTTCCAAGCCCTGGGGCGAGGCGGCGCCGAAGCCTTCGGCAGCGGCAGCGTTACCTTAACCGGCCCCAGTGCCGCACCCCTTCTGCAAGGGCGGCTACTGGTCTCCAAGGCCTCTTTTCACCCCAGCTTCTTTCAGACCGGCATTCATCCGGACATCGTTTTGAAAACACCGCCGCCGCCCCCGGGGGCCAAGGCCCCTAAGGCCGGGGAACCGGCCCTGGAGGACAATTTCCTGATGGATGTCACCCTGGAAGCGCCCGGCGGCGCCTGGATCATTGACAAACGCCTGCGGGTGGAATTGGCCGGGACCCTCAAGGCCCAGAAACGGCGGGGGGAGCCGACCTACATGTCCGGAACCCTGCGCACCCTGCAGGGCACCTATGAACTGCAGAGGCGCCCTTTCAAAATAGAACGGGGCGAGATCCGCTTCCCGGGACAACCCCAGGGAGAGGTGACCCTTGAAGGCCGGGCTACCCACGAGATAGCCGGTATTACCTTGATTCTGAACGCCTCCGGCCCCGCGAACAAGCCCCAGGTGAAGATGGAGAGCATCCCCCCCTTATCTCCCCCGGATATGCTGGCCTACCTGATGTTCGGCCGTCCCGCCCAGACCCTCACCCGGGAAGAATATCTCACTGTGGGCCAACAGGCCCTGGGTATCCTGGGAGGAGTCACCGCCCAGAAAATCCAGGAGATCCTGGGGAAGGATTTCCCCCTGGTGGGGAATGTTTCTTTAAAAAGCGGCCAGTCTGAAGGACGGCAAACCATGGGCATCGCCAAGCCCATTACCAAAGATCTCACCGTTACCTTTGAGCGCAAGACCAGTCCCCTCTACCGGGACGATACCAACCAGGTGCGCCTGGAATATAAGGTGAACAAGTACCTCAGTGTGGAATCCCAGGTGGGGCGGCGCAACTCTGGGGGCGACGTCCTGTTTAATTTGGATTTTTGAGGGTTTTAGGGGAATGGTTAAGGACCCCGGGTCCTGCCCCGCTGGCGGAGAATATCTTGCTCAATAATGTCAATTACCTGCGGCTTTCCATTACCGACCGCTGCAATCTCCGTTGTTTTTATTGCATTCCCGGGGGGGAATGGGAGAAGCTGCCCGCGCCGGAGATCCTCCGTTACGAGGAGATGCTGCACCTGGCCAGGGTGGCGGTGACCCAGGGCCTCCGCAAGATCCGGGTCACCGGGGGTGAGCCCCTGGTGCGCCGGGGAGTGGTGGATTTCATCCAGAGGCTGCATCAGGTGCCAGGACTCCAGGAAGTCTGCCTCACCACCAATGGCGTGCTCCTGGGAGACCTGGCTGCGGCCCTCCACGCCAGCGGCTTGCGTCACCTCAACCTGAGCCTGGATACCATGAGGCGGGACCGCTACCGGGAACTCACCGGCAGTGATAATTTCCAGGAAGTGATTAGCAGCCTGGAGAAGGCTGCATCCCTGGGATTTAAGCCCATAAAGATCAATTGTGTGGTGTTGCAGGATTTGAACGACGACGAGTTGTGGGATTTTGTCCACCTGGCCCGGGAACGCCCCTTCCAGGTGCGGTTCATTGAATTCATGCCCGCAATATCCCGGGAGAAATGGGCCCGCCATTTTCTCCCCATGGCCGAGGTGCGCCGGCGGCTGGCCTCTTTGGGGCCGGGGGAGTCGGTGGCCCCGGAGGTTGATGCCGGTCCCGCCCGCATTGTCCGCTTCCCCGGTTTCCAGGGGGAGATGGGTTTTATCAGCACTGTCAGCGAACATCAATGCCACGCCTGCAATCGCCTCCGGCTGACGGCCGCGGGTTACTTGCGTCCTTGTCTTTTCGGGGCCGCGGCCCTGGACCTGAAAGGACCGCTGCGGCGGGGGGCCACCGATGCCGCCCTGGGGGAGATTTTTCAAGAAGCCAGGCGCCGGAAGGTAGTGGCCAGAGACGATTTTCTGCCCGGCCGGGCCATGGTCAGCATCGGCGGCTGATAGCTGAGAAGAAATCTAACCATTTCTTTTAATTAAGCTCTATAATAAAAAGATTAATCTTGGCGGTCCAGGCGGCTGGGGGGCGAGGTTTATTTTCACCCACAGACACCGAGGCGCATGATACAGGAGCGGCCTATCACCCATGAAGCTGAGCATTGTCATTCCGGTGTACAACGAGAAAGACACCCTGGAGGAGATTTTCCGGCTGGTTCAGGAGACCCCATACGAGAAAGAAATTATCGCGGTGGATGACGCGTCCACGGATGGCTCCCGGGATATCCTGGCGCGGTTGGTGGAACAATATGACAACGTCCGGGCTTTTTTTCACGAACGTAATCAGGGCAAAGGCGCAGCCCTGCGCACCGGCTTCGCCCAGGTGCGGGGCGAGGTGGTGATCATTCAGGATGCGGACCTGGAATACCGCCCCGCAGATTACCCGGCCCTGCTGGCGCCCATCGAAGAGGACGTCGCGGACGTGGTCTACGGCAGCCGCCTCATCGGCGGACGTCCTCACCGGGTCCTGTTCTTCTGGCACTATATGGGCAACAAGATGGTCACCACGCTCTCCAACATGTTCACTAATATCAATCTTTCAGACATGGAGGTGGGCTATAAGGTCTTTAAGGCGGAGGTCTTGAAAGATATTACCATCAAATGCAACCGCTTCGGGGTGGAACCGGAGCTCACCGCCAAGATCGCCAAGAAGCGCTGCCGCATCTACGAGGTGCCCATCCAGTACCACGGCCGGGATTACGCGCACGGCAAAAAGATCACCTGGAGAGACGGGATCGCCGCGGTCTTTCACATCATCCGCTTCAGCTTGTGGGATTGACTTTGCGCTGGAAAACTTGGGCCGTCAGGCTCCTGCTGCTCCTCTGGGCCCTGCAATTGATGTGGTTGGCCTGGTTCTTCGCCCCGGAGGTCCAGGACCTGGCCTGGAGGCTGGCAAGTTACCGCACCGGCGCCGCCATCCGCCAGGAAGACCCCTTTTACCGGTGGCTGCTGGCCCTGGCGGAGGTAATTCCCCCCCAGGCCACTTACGTATTCCTGGATAATTACGAGGCCGGCAAAGAAATCGAGGCCCGCTATCACCTCACGCCCCGGCGGCATGTGCTGCTGCCTCCGGCGATCCCCCCTGATTTTCTCTTTTATGCCTTGCGCCAGGAAAAGGCCTCTTATCTGATCATCCGGGAAGGGGACCGATCCTGGGACAGCCAGGAGGCAGTGGAGCAATCCCCGGCTTTCCGGGCGATGCCGGGGCCCGGCCCGGGGCTGCTCTTCCGGGTGGATTATACCCGGCTGCTGGGAAGGTTCTATGATTGACACGGTCCTGATGCTCTGCCGCCTGTTGCTGGGTCTGGGGACCGTCTTGCTCCTGGGTTACAGTTGGTTCGCCCTTCTGGTTCCTCAGCCCCGGGAATTCCGGGGGCTGGAGAAGCTGTCCCTCAGCTTCGGCAGCGGCGCCACCCTGCTCACCCTGTGGATGCTGATCCTCACTTGGCGTGGCCTTCCCTACGGCCTGCTTCTAATTTTGTCCCCGCCCCTGGTTCTGGTGGGAACAGCACTGCTGGTGAAAAGGATGCTGGGGGGAGGGGGCCGGGGAGCAGCGCCCCCTGCCTCCTCCCCCCAACCCCTGCCTCCAACTCCATATATTTCTTGGGATTGGATATTTCTCAGTTTACTGGCCGCGCTCTTCCTGTTTGCCGCCTTCCGGGCCATGCTTTATCCCATGTGGGCCTGGGACGCGGTGGCCACCTGGGGCTGCAAAGCCAAGGTCTTTTACCAGAGCCGGGGTGTGGATCTGACCTGCATCGAGGCCCACAACTACTATCCCAATCTGGTGCCCTTGCTTTTGAGCTATCTCTACTTCTGTCTGGGCCGGGTGAACGACCACCTGGCCCAGGGGCTTTTTCCCCTGTGGGGCGCCCTGCTTCTGGCCCTGCTTTATTCTCTTCTTCGGAGAATGAACCTGAGCCGTACCCAGGCTTTGGGGGTTACCACGTTTTTTGCTTTAAACGGCACGGTTTTCGTGGCGCATCTCTACATCGCTTATGCCGACCTGCCCCTGGCCTACTTTGCCCTGGCCGCGGCCGGGCTCCTTTACCTGTGGCTCACGGACAGATCTCCCCGGGGCGGGCTGGCCCTGGCGGCCTGCTTTTTTGCGGGCCTGGCCTGGTGCAAATATGAAGGTCCGCCCCTGGCGGTGACGATACTCTTGGCCGCGGTTCTGACCCTGGCCTGGCTCCGCCCCCCGGACCTCAAGGGCCGGCTCCTCAATCTGGGCATACCTATCCTGGGCCTGGCCGCGGGCTACCTCCCCTGGCGGCTGTTCGCGGCCTGGCGCCACCTGGAGATGGGTGCGGACCATATCCAGGACCTCTATCCCCAGCAGTTCCTGCAAGCCACCTCCTATCTTCTCAACGCCCTGGCGGACCCTTTCTACTTCGGGTTCTTGTGGCCCGGGCTGGTTCTGGCTCTGATCTTCTGCGGCCGCTCCCTGTGGCGTTCCCCCCGGCTTTTCCTGGCCTTATTCATCGGCGGCAACCTCCTGGCCATCCTGGTGGCCTACGGCGTGGCGCCCACCTCCGCGGAGGAATTCCCCAACTATGTCCGGGCCACCCTGGACCGGCTGCTGCTGCATATTACGCCGGTGGCCGCGCTGGTGGTGGGGGAGGGGGTGAAGGAGTTGGGGGGAGGGTCAGTGGCAAATCTCCCCAAAAGACCACTTGAAAAATCTCCGGGCAAAGATTATTAAATCTTTATGGCAGCGAAGCTGACCATTAAATATGACCGGGAGGCTGACATTCTTCACATTGACAAGTGTCTGCCTTACCCGGACCAGGAATCGGAAGAGTTAGGGGATGACATTATCGCTCGTCTTAACCCCATAACCGGAGAAGTGGAGAACCTGGAAGTGCTGTTTTTTTCCACCCAGCTCCTGAGAAAGGAACTCTTCGAACTGCCGGTGACCGGGGAACTGCGGGTCTCCGAATGATGGAGCGGAAAGCCAAAGATCAGATTGGTAGGGAAGCTGTCGAGCAAATTGCCACCAAACGCGACCTCCAGGAACTGGAGTTACGGCTGAAGCACGACTTGACCGTAAGGCTGGGGGCCATGCTGGTGGCGGGGATTAGCATTGTTGCAGCTCTGGTGAAGCTGTTATAGAAAGATGGTGGTAAGGGGGGTGGCGATTCCTCCCCACCGGCATATGCGGATAAAAAATTGAGGGCCGGAAGCCTGCTTCCGGCCCTCAATTTTTTAATATGGGATTGGGGGAGGGGTTTGGGGAGGGGGCAAGGGCCTGTGGCCCTTAGCCCCCTCCCCAAGTCATTTCTACGCCGCCAGCTTCTCCACTTTCACGGCGCAGGCCTTGTATTCCGGAATCTTCGCCGTGGGGTCGTAGGCCGGGTTGGTGAGCATATTGGCCGCGGCCTCTGCGAAGTGGAAGGGGATGAAGACCACGCCCCGGTTCACTTTATGGCTTACCTTGGCCTTGATTTGAATTTCACCCCGGCGGGAGCTGACCTTGACCCGCTCGCCGTTCTTGATACCCAGGTTTCTGGCGTCCGTGGGGCTGATCTCCACGTAGCCGGTCTCCATTTCCCGGTGCAGGGTGGGGGAGACCCGGGTCATGGTGCCGGAATGGTAATGGACGAAGGCCCGGCCGGTGGTCAGGAACATGGGGTAATCCGCGTCCGGCTCTTCTGCGGGCGGTTTGTAATCGATGGCGTGGAGCATGCCCTTGCCCCGGGTGAAGCGGTCCTTGTGCAGGAAGACGGTGCCGGGGTGTTCCTCCGTGGGGCAGGGCCATTGCAGGCCCTTCTCTTCCAGGCGTTTATAGCTCATGCCCGCATAGCTGGGAGTGAGTTTTTTGATCTCCTCGAAGATTTCTTCCGGTGAGGCATATTTCATGGGGTAGCCCACCCGGGTGGAGAGATCGGCGGTGATTTGCCAATCGGGGCGGGATTCACCCACAGGCTTGATCGCCTGGCGCACCGCCAGCACCCGGCGCTCGGTATTGGAAAAGGTGCCGTCCTTTTCCGCGAAAGAGGTGCCGGGAAGCACGATTTGGGCCATTTTCGCGGTCTGGGTGAGGAAGACGTCCTGGACGATGAAGCACTCCAGTTTTTTCAGCACCGACTCCACGTGGTGCAGGTCCGGGTCGGTGACCATGGGATTTTCGCCCACGATATAGAGGGCCTTGATCTTGCCTTCGTCGATGCCGTTGAACATCTCCAGGATGGTGAGACCCGGCTTGTTGGGCAGGGCTGACTTGCCCCAGGCCTCGGAGAATTTCTTGTTCGCCGCCTCATCCGCCACCGGCTGGTAGCCGGTGAAGACGTTGGGCAGGCCCCCCATGTCGCAGGCGCCCTGGACGTTGTTCTGGCCCCGCAAGGGGTTGACCCCCGCGGACGCGAACCCCACGTTGCCGGTGATCATGGCCAGGTTCGCCAGGGATTTGACGTTGTCCACCCCGGTGGTATGCTGGGTGATGCCCATGCAGTAGACGATGGACGCGGGTTTGTTCTTGGCGTAGATTTCCGCCATCTGCCGCAGAGTCGCAGCCGGGATGCCGGTGATTTGGGCCACCTTGTCCGGGGGATATTCCTCCACCTTGGCCTTGAGCGCCTCGAAGTTCTCGCAGCGCTCATCGATGTAAGCCTGATCCTGCCAGCCTTCCTTGAGGATGATGTGCATCAGGCCGTTGATCAGGGCCACGTCCGAACCCAGGCGCTGCTGCACCGCGATCTCCGCCAGATCGGACATCTGGATCCAGCGGGGGTCGGCAACGATGATCTTGGCCCCTTTCTCTCGGCCCCGCATGATCCACTTGGCGGCGATGGGGTGGTTTTCCGTGGTGTTGGAACCGATGATGAAGATGGCTTTGGCGTCCGCCAACTCCGGGATGGAGTTAGTCATGGCGCCGGAACCAAAAGCCGCGGCCAGACCGACCACGGTGGAGCTGTGTCAGAGACGGGCGCAGTGGTCCACGTTGTTGGTGCCGATGGCCGCCCTGCTAAATTTCTGGATCAGATAATTCTCTTCATTGGTGACCTTGGCGGAAGCCAGGATCGCCACCGCATCCGGGCCGTATTTTGCCACTACCTTTTTCAGGCCGTCGGCCGCGGCGGTCATGGCTTCGTCCCAACTCACCGGTTGGAGTTCCGCGCCCTTCCGGAGCAAAGGGGTCTTCAGGCGCTGGTCGCTGCCGATGAATTCGTGGATATTCCAGCCCTTGATGCACAGGCTGCCTTCGGAGACGGGGTGGGTCTTCACCGGCAAAGAGCCGATGACCTCTTCGTTCAATACTTCCAGCAAGATGCCGCAGCCGCAGCCGCAGTAGGAACAGGTGGTATATACGGTGCGAAAATCCATGGACAACTCCTAACTGGTTAAATTATCAACTAAATAACAACAGACCTATCCTTCCATGTTCATATTAGCACAAATATCGAGGGAGTCAAGGCGGCTTCTGGAAATTTTGCTGTGCATATTTTGCCAGGTGGGGAGTTGAGACTTAAAACCCTTGCAGTATCTGGGGTGGATAAGTGCCAAGCGTTTTTTAGGGAAAATCAAGTCGAGTAGATATAGAGTAAGTTAAAGGAACCTACACCTTCTTTTTGGGAGGTCTTTTTATTTCTTTTCTGGCATGGTAAACGTCAAAAGAAGCCCAACAAGCCGCAGCCAAGTCTGTTCCTAAAGGGGGAAACCCGGCGTGAATGATCTTTCTGCCTTTTTGCTTCAAAAACTTTACCGCCGGTATGAGATCGCGGTCCATTGTGGATAACACCGCAAAATCGTAGGCGTCTTCCCAAGCCAAGCGAATCATATCAGTGGCAATTAAGGTATCCACTCCCTTTTCTACCGTGCTAATCAGCGTTGCCCCGCACCCAGAGTGAGGACAATTTCTAATTTCTTGATGACAAACAGGACATTGAGGAAAATTTTTCGGTTTTCTCTCAATGCATTCGACACTGACTCCCATGCCCTTGCTCAAAATATTTCTGGCCCATTGATTAAATCTTTTCCCCTCCTGAGTGCCTGGGTTATAAGATGTGTAAATATTTATCCCATCAAACGAATAATCTGTGATTTGAATCCGCTCACAAGCCCTGCGGGCAAGCCAAGGGCCTAACCCAAGCCAATCAACCTCAAAGCGATAATCGACTATTCCTCTTTCGGAAGCCTCCCGTTTATTGATGGTCAACTGAAAATTCCAGTAATCCACAAAAACCCGTATGCGGTGAGGCATTCTAATTCCCTCCCTCAAAAAACAAAACAGGGAGTAATCCGTGAGGATACTCCCTGGGGGCACAATTATCGACAGAATCTAATCCAGCCCCAAAACGGGAGTGGGTTCCGTCGATGGGTCTCAATGACTAAATGGTAATGAGTTAGATTAACCCTGTCAAGAGATTTATCGGTTAAAACGTAGAAAAACTGAAAAAATTAGATTCTCATTTTCGTTGAAAATACTATATTTTTATCCAGCACTGTCCGGTTAGGTTTTTGCAAAAGCGTAATCCCTCAGAGGCTGAGACTCTGGGGGGTGATTATGCAGAATCCGAGCTTCATTTTGGATGTTAATGCGTAATTCTCTGACTCTGTTGAGGC
>JBFLXM010000047.1:0-27236 GCA_040757175.1 Thermodesulfobacteriota bacterium | reverse complement strand
GATATTACGAAAACCGCACTTGTTCACAAGCTAATTTGTCAAGGAAAAAAACGCCTCCGGGAGAATTTTTTTCAAATGATGTTTACCGGTTGTCATGCAATTTCCTAACCGGACAGTGCTGGGTTCGCCCCTACAGTTTAATACCTTTTTGACTGCAATTCGTTATGACCACTGACGACTGGCTACGTCCCCTAACCCCTGCCCCACTGGTCCCTGCCACCTGCCACTGATCGCTGATTACTGATTACTGGTCCCTGGCTCCTGACCCCTGGCCCCTAACCACTGCTCACTGCTTACTGCTCACCGCTCACTAACCCCCTGCCCACTGAACACTGGTTCACTCGCCCTCCCCGCCTCCCCTCCCCCAGCCCCCCACCGGGGCGCAGATAGAGGACTTCAGCTATTCCCCGGAAAAACGAAAAAAGTGCTTGACACCGAAGGGGAATGGGATTAAAAATTGGGCGATATAAGAAAAATTTCACAAGAAATTAGCTCAAATGGGTCGATAATGCTGGAAATCAAACGCCCCGTCAGCGCCGCCTTAAGTCCGGAGCAAGTCAGCGCCATCCAGGAGACCTGCCAGCGTTTCCACACCATCAAGGGCGGTCTTCTGCCCGCGCTCCACGCCGTGCAGAACATCTGCGGCAACTGGCTCCCTTTAGAGGCCCTGAAGCTGGTGTCCCAGGGCATGGACGTCACCTATCCCTACCTTTACGGCGTCCTCAGTTTTTACACCATGTACTCCACCCAGCCCCGGGGCAAGTATGTCATCCGCGTCTGCGAATCGCCCCAATGCCATATCCTGGGGGTGGACAACCTGGTGGACGTGCTCCAGGGGGAACTGGGGATCGGCGTGGGGGAAACCACCGGCGACGGCCTCTTCACTTTAGAGCGCACCGCTTGCCTGGGAGTCTGCGAAGTGGCCCCGGCCATGCAGATCAACGAGGTGGTGCACGGCCGCCTCACCACCGAGCGGCTCCAGGGCGTCCTGGCGGACTACCGCGCGGGCAGGGCCCCGGATTACAAACAGATTCGCCGCACCACCAACGCCTTGAGCGACTATCCCCCCAGCCCCGATGAGCTGGTGCTCTTGGCCAACGTGGACCAGATCGATCCCATGAGCCTGGATGACTACCAGGCCCGGGGCGGCTACGAGGGCCTGAAAAAGGCCCTGTCCATGACCTCCGAAGAGGTGGTCAACGTGGTCAAGGATTCGGGTCTCCGGGGCCGGGGCGGCGCGGGCTTCCCCACCGGTCTGAAATGGTCCTTCACGCTTCCCAGCCCCGTCTTCCCCAAGTACATCGTCTGCAACGCGGACGAAGGGGAGCCGGGCACCATCAAAGACCGCTACATTATGGAGGGGGACCCCCACAAGGTCCTGGAAGGCATGGCCATCGCCGGCTACGCGGTGAAGGCCAACTTCGGCTATATCTACTGCCGGGGTGAATATTACCTCTCCATGCACCGGCTGAACACCGCCATCAAGGCCGCGGAAGCCAAGGGCCTGCTGGGCGACAACATCATGGGCTCCGGCTTTTCCTTCCACATTCAGGTGCAGACCGGCGGCGGCTCTTATGTGTGCGGCGAGGAAACCGCGCTCATCGAATCCATCCAGGGCCAAAGGGGCAACCCCCGGGTCAAGCCGCCTTTCCCCGGCCAGGTGGGCGTCTGGTACAAACCCACCATTGTCAACAACGTGGAGTCCCTGTCGAACGTCCCCAGCATCGTTCTCAAAGGTTCGGAATGGTATAAGGCCAAAGGCACCCCGGACACCGCGGGCACCAAGATCCTCCAGGTGGTGGGCCACGTCAACAAACCGGGCATCGTCGAAGCCAACCTGGGCATGACCATGCAGGAACTCATCGACAAATACGGCGGCGGCGTCAGGGAAGGCCGGAAGATCAAGAGCGTCCAGCCCGGCGGCGCGTCCGTGGGCTTTTTCCTGCCGGAACACCTGAACACCGTCATCGAACACGGGGCCTTGGCCAAGGTGGAGGGGGGATTGGGCTCCGGCACCATGATGGTCATGGACGACACCACCTGCATCATCGACGTGGTGAAGTGTTTGCTGTATTTCTTCCAGCACGAATCCTGCGGCTTCTGCCTGCCTTGCCGCCGGGGCACCCGGGTGCTCTACGAGTTGATCTGCAAGGTGGCCGCGGGTAAAGGCACCCAGGCGGACCTGGACCGCATGTACAGCCTTTCCAAGGCCATGGTGGAAAGCGCCAACTGCGCCTTGGGGTGGAGCCCCCACTCCTTCATCAAGACCACTATGGAGCGGTTCAAGGACGAATACGACGCCCACCTGGCGGGGAGTTGCCCGTTGGGGGTGTGTAAGGCGGAGGCGCATCATTAAGCCATAAATGGTGGGCCATGCCCACCCTACATGTAACCGGCAAACATCTTGAAAGTTCGAGATGCGATAAAGTTGATAGAAGCAGATGGTTGGTATTTGATCAAGCCCAGAATACCGGGAAGTCATCGGCAATATAAGCATCTTACAAAACCGGGACGTGTTACCATAGCGGGCCATTTGAAGGATGACCTTAGTCCAGGAACTCTCAACAGCATTTTGAAGCAGGCTGGCTTGAAACTAAGAGAGTAATCCTCATGGAGCGCTTCTTAATCATAGTTGAAAAAGCCAACGGTAATTACTCGGCTTATTGCCCTGACCTTCCTGGGTGTGTTGCCACCGGGAAGACCAGGGAAGAAGTGTTGAAGCGCATGGAGGAAGCCATCAAGCTTCATCTGGAAGGAATGCGAGAAGATAATATCCCTATCCCCCGGATGAGGAGTTTTGCCGAATATATATCTCTGGAGTTATAGTGAAAACAGGCTCTGCCCGCGATTGAGGAGATGGTGGGCAGTGCCCACTTAAGACAAAAATATTAAGCTGCCAATACATGCAATCAAATTCAGCAAACCCTTGATAAAGGTTCAACCATGCTGATTAACTACCTACCCATCTTAATTTACCTGCTCATCGCCGTGGGGCTGGTGGGTGTGATTGTGCTTCTGTCCGAGTTGCTGGGCAAAAAGACGCACACCGTCCAGAAAGACATCCCCTACGAATGCGGCATGGACCCCATTGGCGATGCCCGCAGCCGCTACACGGTGCGGTTTTACATCATCGCCATGTTCTTCATTGTCTTCGACATTGAAGCTATTTTCCTCTACCCCTGGGGGGTGGTCTTCAAACCCCTGGGCTGGTTCGGCCTGTGGGAAATGGGCGTGTTCATCGCCATCCTGGCGGTGGGCCTGGCTTACGTCTGGGGTAAGGGCGCGCTGGAATGGGAGTAAAGGACAGTTTTTAGTTTTGAGTTTTTAGTTTTTGGTTAATGAAAAAGTTGCAAGTCTAACCCTAATTCGATTTCAACTAAAAACTAAAAACCAAAAACTAACAACCGGTTTTTGGAGCGACGGAATGGGTATTGAAGAACACTTAGGATACAACATCCTCACCACCAGCCTGGAAAAGCTGGTGGACTGGGGCCGCAAGAGCAGCCTGTGGCCCGCCACCTTCGGGCTGGCCTGCTGCGCCATTGAAATGATCTGTACCGCGGCCAACCGCTGGGACATCGCCCGCTTCGGCATGGAGGCCTTCCGGGCTTCTCCCCGCCAGGCGGACGTGATCATCATCGCCGGCACGGTCTGCAAGAAGATGATGCCCGCGATCGAGCGCATCTACGAGCAGATGACGGAGCCCAAGTGGGTCATCGCCATGGGGGCCTGCGCCTGCTCCGGGGGCATTTTCGACTCCTACGCGGTGGTCCAGGGCATCGACAAGTACCTGCCGGTGGACGTCTATGTCCCGGGGTGCCCGCCCCGGCCGGAAGGGCTGCTGTACGGCATCCTGAAGCTCCATGAAAAGATTTTGCAAGACCCCTTCCTGACCAAGAAATATCGGGATCGGTTGGCGCTGCGCCAGGAGGCCGTATGAAAACCGCGGCGGACCTGCTGTACGAAAAGTTTCCCGAGGAAGTGGTGGAGGTGACGGAGTTCCGGGGTGAGACCACCATCACCGTCAAACCCGGGCGCATCGTGGACCTCTGCAAGACCTTGCGGGACACGCCGGAGACCTCTTTTAAGTATCTCTCCATGATCGCGGGCCTGGATTACCTGCCCCAGAGCCCCCGGTTCGGCGTGGTCTATAATCTCTATTCCCACCGGAACCACAACCGGGTGACCCTCAAGACCTTGTTGGCGGATGACCACAGCCCGGCCATTGATTCGGTGGTGCCGGTGTGGTCCACGGCCAACTGGCACGAGCGGGAGGCTTACGATCTGGTGGGCATCCGCTTCCGGGGCCATCCGGATTTGCGGCGCATCCTGATGCCCAACGATTGGGTGGGGCATCCCCTGCGCAAAGATTATCCCTTACGGGGCAAGTAGGAATACCTGATGAGCGCTGAGACCATGAAACGCACCGAAACCATGCTCCTCAACCTGGGGCCGTCGCATCCCAGCACCCACGGGGTGCTCCGGGTCCTCCTGGAGCTGGACGGCGAACTCATCCTGCGGGCCGACCCGGATATCGGCTACCTGCACCGGGGCATCGAGAAGATGTGCGAATACCGCACTTACCACCGGTGCATGCCCCTGATGAACCGCCTGGATTATCTGGCCGGAGAGGTGAACAACTTCGGCTTCTGCCTGGCCATGGAGAAGCTCCTGGATGTGGAGGTGCCCAAACGGGCCCAGTACATCCGGGTAATGCTGGCGGAACTGACCCGCATCGCCTCCCACCTCTTCTGGCTGGGCACCCACGGCCACGACCTGGGGGCCATGACGCCTTTGTTCTATGCGTTCAGGGAGCGGGAAAAAATCATGGACCTCTGCGAGATGGTCTCCGGGGCCCGCATGTTTCCGCTGTATTTCCGCATCGGCGGCCTGGCCGCGGACCTGCCCGAGGGTTTCATCCCCGCGGCCTGGGACTTCGTCAAGACCTTCCCGGAAAAACATCAGGATTATCATAACCTTTTGACCAAGAACGAAATCTGGATCGAGCGCACCAAAGGCGTGGGCGCCATGACCCCGGACGAGGTCCTGGACTGGGGCTGGTCCGGGCCCATGGCCCGGGGCTCCGGGGTAAACTGGGACCTGCGCCGGGACAACCCCTATTCCAGCTACGAAGAGTTCGATTTTGTGGTGCCTTTGGGGAAAAACGGCGACACCTACGACCGGTACCTGGTGCGCATGGAAGAGATGCTCCAGGCGAACCGCATCGTCCGCCAGGCGCTGGAGAAGCTGGCGGATACGGAACCTGGGGACATCAAGGCCAAAGACCCCCGGGTGAGCCTGCCTCCCAAGGACGCGGTCTATAACGACATCGCCGGGTTGATCAACCACTTCAAGTTGATCCAGGAGGGCATCACCCCGCCTAAGGGCGAGGTTTACCAGTGCATCGAGGCCCCCAAGGGGGAGATGGGTTTTTACGTGATCAGCGACGGCAGCCCCCAGCCCTTCCGGCTGAAGATCCGGGGGCCGTCCTTCATCAACCTCTCGGCCATGGACAAACTGGCTCGGGGCCGCCTGCTGGCCGACGCCATCGCCTTGATCGGCACCATGGACATCGTCCTGGCGGACGTGGATCGATAGTTAATACGGCGGGCATCCCCCCGCCAGCAGATAATTGCAGCGGCTAAGACCGGGAGACAGGCAATTATGCCGAAAAAGGTGATCCTTCTTTTAGTATTAATATGCGTGGCGCCGGTTTTGGCCGGGGCCGCCTCAGAAGGGGGATTGACCTTTGTGGGCAAGATTGAAGAAGTCTCTTCTAAAACCCAAATGACGCCCATGGGCGCCACGGAGAAATTTCTGACCATCAAGCTGGACAGCAAACCGAAGCTCGATTTTCGCATCACGGCCGGGGACGCGGCCAGATCCGGTCTGATCGACACCGCCCAGCCCTCAGCGGTGCTCCGTCCCGGCCAAGTCAAAGGGGTAGGATGGAAAGTAAGGTTGACCTGTAATAAACAAGAAAAATTTGCAGGCGACCCCATCTACATGGTGGTCAAACTCGAGAGGCTCGATTAACCAAGCTATCTGCTTCCACCTAACCAATGCAGGGCGGGCATGGCTCGCCAATAAATAAGGGATGGTGGGCCAGGCCCACCCTACATGGCGAAAACATAGGAAAGACTTATGGTTAATCTGACCATTGACGGCCGGGCGATTCAAGCTCCCAAGGGCAAGACCATCCTGGAAGTGGCCGACGCGCATGGCATCTTCATCCCCCGGCTCTGCTTTCATCCGGCCCTAAAGCCCATCGGCGCCTGCCGCATCTGCGTGGTGGAAGTCAAACCCGGCCCGCCCCGGCCCATCCCGGCCTGCGCCACTCCGGTGACCGAAGGCATGGAGGTCAATACCAATTCCGAGCGTCTCCAGAAAATCCGGGACGAATTGATGAAGCTGGTGCTCATCAACCACGCCCTGGAATGCCCCATCTGCGACAAGGGCGGGGAGTGCGAGCTCCAGGATCTGACCCATGCCCTGGCCGTGGAGAAGGTGGACCTGGAGGCCGTGAAACTGGCCCCCAACCACGACTACGACTCCCTCTTCGTGGAGCGGCATCCGGACCGCTGCGTCACCTGCGGCCGCTGCGTCCATATCTGCCGGGACCACGTGGGGGCCATGGCCATCAACTTCATGCAGCGGGGCTACTTCACCGAACTGGGCTCCGGCGTTTTGCCCCTGGATTGTGAATTCTGCGGCTCCTGCATCGACATCTGTCCGGTGGGGGCCCTGATCAACAAACTTTGGAAGTACCGGGCCCGGGCCTGGGAAGTGGAAAAGACCGAAACGGTCTGCCCCTTCTGCGGCGGCGGTTGCACCTATGAGCTGCACATCAAAGACGATCGCATCCTCCGGGTGCGGAACGAAGCCAGTATTTTGCTATGCTCCAGGGGCCGCTTCGGCTTCCCGGTGGTGGAAGCCCCGGACCGGCTAAAAACGCCCCTCATCAAGGAAAACGGCCAATTCCGGGAGGCTAGCTGGGACGAGGCCCTGAACCTGGTGGCCGCCAAGTTCAAGGAAATCGCGGAGAGCGCGGGCCCTAACGCCATCTATGGCGTGGGCTCCCCCCGGGCCACCAATGAGGCCAATTACCTCTTCCAAAAATTCTTCCGCCAGCACTTGGGCTCCAATCAGTTGGACAACCCGGGGCGCTACTCCTATATCCGGGCCTTGCGGGGCCTGGCCGCGGTCTTCGGCGCGCCCCAGGTCTCCGGGGTGGAGGCTTCTTCTCAACTCCCCCTGCCCTACCAGTCTCCCCTGACTCCGGGCGAGGGCGCGCAAGGGAGCGGCTTCCCCTTTGTTTTAGGTCACTTTGATGATCTCCCGAAAGCGGACCTGGCCCTGGTAATGGGCGCGGACGTGACCCCGGAGATGCCGCCCCTGGGCTGGAAGCTCCTCCGGGCTTTGGATAAAGAGAACTTCCGCCTGGTGCTGGCCAATCCCCGGCGCAGCAAGTTCGACCGTTACGCCCATCTGAGCCTGCGCTACAAGCCGGGCACGGAGCGGATTCTGCTTTCCGGGTTGTTCAAGGCCTTCTTTGCCGCCAACCCGGATTGGACCCCCGCGGTGAACGCCAACGGCCTGGAGGAGTTCAAGGAAAGCTTCAAGAAGGTGAGCCTGAAGGACGTGGCCGCCAAGACCGGGGTGGATGAGGCCCTCATCAAGGAGACCGCGGCCCTCCTGGCCCAGGCCCAGGCTCCCGCTATTCTATGCGGCACCGAGCTGTTGGCCCAGGACAAGGGCGAGCAGAACGCCCTGGCCCTGGCCGACCTCTTTCTGCTCATCGGCCGCCCGGGCACTCCCGGTAGCGCGGTTTACCCGGTGGCGGAGAAGAACAACTCCCGGGGCGTCTGCGAAGCCGGAGTCATGGCGGAGCACCTCCCCGGTTTTGGCCATCTGGATGAGGCCGCCCGGGGCCTGACCCTGCCTGAGATGCTGGATAAGCTGGAAGCAGGAGACCCGGCCGCGCCCCAGGCCATCTATCTGCTGGGTGGCGACCTGCTGCGCTGGCTGCCACATCGCAGCCGCACGGAAAAGCTCCTGAAAAAGGTGCCCTTCCTGGTGGTCCAGGACGCCTTCCTCACCGACACCGCCAAGCTGGCCCAGGTGGTCCTGCCGGTGGCGGTGCATGCGGAGCAGGAAGGGACCTTCATCAGCAGCGACGGCACCCTGGGGGTCCTGGCCCAGGCCCTGCCCCTGAATGGCGTGCGGCCGGATTGGCAGATCATCAGCCAGTTGAGCGGGAAGATGGGCTATAAATTGGGCGCCAGCCACCCCAAACAGATCTTCCGGGAACTGGCCCAGGCTGCGCCCCTGTGGGCCGGATTGGGCCCCAAAGGCAGTTACCCGCTGATGCCGGGCGCGGTCACCGGCGCGTTTGTCCCCTTTGAAGTGGACCTGAGCCTGCCGGGCCGCCGGCCTTTCACCTTGATTATCGGCAAGGCCCTGAATCATTCCGGGTCTTTTACCACCCATGCCCCGGAGGGCACCTTGAAGTTGATGAGCCGGGCCGAGTTGCAGGTGAACCCGGAAGACGCCCAGAACCTGGGGCTGGCGGACGGAGATACGGCCAAGGTCACTTCCTCCCAGGGGGAGATCAGCGCGCCCGTGGCCCTGGCCCCGGAGCTGCCTGCCGGAGTGGTCTTCCTGCCGGAGCATTTTACTTTGCCCCCGGCCCATTTACTCACCCTCAACTCCAACCTGGTCAGGGTAACCATCCAGAAGGGTTGATATGATGAATCAATTGCCCATCCTGATAATCGCCACTGCCGTGAAGATCCTCCTGGTTTTGGTGGTCTTCCTCACCTGCATCGCCTACACGGTGCTCATGGAGCGCAAGGTTCTGGGGTTCATTCAACTGCGCTACGGCCCCAACCGGGTAGGCCCCTGGGGTCTGCTGCAGCCCCTGGCGGATGCCATCAAGCTGCTCTTCAAGGAAGACTTTACGCCTCCGGGCGCAAATAAGGTCCTCTTTATCCTGGCGCCCATCGTCACCGCAGCCACCGCGTTTCTACCCCTGGCAGCCATTCCCTTTGCCTCCCAGATTCTGCCGGAAAGCCTCACCATTTACGGCTACAAGGTGGACCTGACGGTGGCCGCTCTTAACCAGGGGGTGATCGCGGACGTCAATGTGGGCCTGCTCTACGTCTTTGCCATGGGTTCCCTGGCGGTCTACGGCGCGGTCCTGGGGGGCTGGGCCTCCAACAACAAGTACTCCCTGCTGGGGGGCCTGCGCCTCACCGCCCAGATGGTCAGCTATGAACTGGCCCTGGGCCTGTCCGTCATCGGCGTGCTGATGCTGGCCGGCAGCTTGAGCCTGGTGAAGATCGTGGAAGCCCAGAAATCCATGTGGTTCATCTTCTACCAGCCCCTGGGCTTCGTGCTCTTTTTGACCGCGGCCTTTGCGGAATGCGCGCGCACGCCCTTCGACCTGATCGAGTGCGAAAACGAGTTGGTGGCCGGCTTCCAGACGGAATACAGCTCCATGAAGTGGGGCATGTTCATGATGGGGGAATACGGCCACATCATCGTGGCCAGCGCCCTGTGCACCACCCTCTTTTTGGGCGGCTGGCAGGGGCCGGTGCTCCCGCCCATCGTCTGGTTTATGGGTAAGACCTTCGCCTTGGTCTTTTTCTTCATCTGGGTGCGGGGCACCTTCCCCCGCTTCCGTTTCGACCAGCTCATGAAAATCGGCTGGAAAGTGATGTTGCCCCTGTGCCTGGTGAATATTTTGGTCACCGGCATTATCATTCAGTTTTTTCAGAGGTAGTAGATGATTATCCCTTTGCTCAAAGGCCTGGCCACCACCCTGCGCCACGTTTTCACCAAGCCCATCACCCTCCAGTACCCGGAGGAAAAAAGGCAGGTGGCGCCCCGCTGGCGGGGACACCCGGAACTGACCGTCAATGAAGACGGGGGGCGGCGCTGCGTGGCCTGCACCCTGTGCATGGTGGTCTGCCCCAGCAATGCCATTACCGGCATCGAGGCCGCGGAAGGCCGGGAACACGAAAAATACCCGGTGGCCTTTAACATCGACCTGACCCGCTGCATCTTCTGCGGCCTGTGCCAGGAGGCCTGCCCCAAGGGGGCCATTAAGCTGAACAACCTCTACGAGCTGGCCCAATACGACAAAAGCCTGCTCATGCTCGATATTGACCGGGCTACCCAGAAAAAGTCCGAACTGCGGATGGCGGATTGGCTATGAGGCGGTCTTGTGCCCGCGGCGCTGATAGGAGGCTTGAGGGATGCAGATAATCTTTTTCATCCTGGCCGGGGTGGCCTTGGTCTCCGGGGGGCTGGTGGTCTTTCAGAGACACCCCTTAAGGAGCGCGCTCTGGCTCATCGTCAACTTCTTCGCGGTGGCCGGCATCTATCTGCTGGCCCACGCCGAGTTCATCGCCGCCATCCAGGTGATCGTCTATGCCGGGGCCATTATGGTCCTCTTCCTCTTCGTGATCATGCTTCTCAACCTGCGGGAGCCCGAGGCGGAGGCCAGGTTCATGCACCTGGGGCAAAAAGTGGGGGGCATCATCCTGGCGGGCTTCACCGTCTTGCTCTTGATTTACGGCGTCTTGCAAGTGGTCCTGCCGCCGGGCAAAGCCGCGCCCCCGGGATTGGGGAATACGGAGTCCATCGCCCGGCTGCTGTTCACCGACTACCTGCTCCCCTTTGAAGTCACCTCCGTGCTGCTCCTGGTGGCCATTGTGGGCGCGGTGGTGCTGGCCAAGAGTAAATTGAAATGACGTTTCTCGCAAAGGCGCAAAGTTCGCAAAGAAAAAGCTTTGCGGACTTGGCGGCTTGGCGAGAAACCTAAATCGGAGACTTGTATGGTGGTTCCCGTCTCTTATTATCTGGCCTTGAGCATAGCCCTCTTCGCCCTGGGGGTGATCGGGGTTTTGATCCGGCGTAACGTCCTGGTGATCCTGATGTGCATTGAGATGATGCTCAACGCCGTCAATCTGGCCTTCATCGGCTTTGCCGACTATTTCAAAGCGGTGGACGGCCAGATGTTCGTGTTCTTCGTCATGACCGTGGCCGCGGCCGAAGTGGCGGTGGGTCTGGCCCTGATCGTGGCCATCTTCCGCAACCGGGCCACGGTGTACGTGGACGAACTCAATATCCTCAAGTGGTGAGGCATACACCATGATGGACTATGTCTGGCTGATTCCCCTTTTCCCCTTCGTGGGCTTTCTGATTAACGGCCTCGTGGGTAAAAGTTTGCCCAAGAACGTAGTGGGCACCATCGGCTCCGTGGCCGTGGGCTTGAGCTTCCTGGTGACGGTGTGCATCTTCTTCCAGTTTTTGAAGCTGCCTCCGGGAGCCCGGGCGGTGGAAAAGGTGGTCTTTACCTGGATCGCTTCCGGCACCTTCCAGGCGCAGGCGGCCTTCCTCATCGACCCTCTGTCCCTGATCATGCTCCTCATCGTCTCCGGGGTGAGCACCCTCATCCATATCTACTCCGTCAGCTACATGCACGAAGAAGAAGGGTTTTACCGCTTCTTCACCTACCTGAACCTCTTTGTGTGCATGATGCTCATCCTGGTGAGCGCCAACAATTTCCTGCTGATGTTCGTGGGCTGGGAAGGCGTGGGGCTGTGTTCCTACCTGCTCATCGGCTACTATTATGAGAAACAGTCCGCGTCCGACGCGGGCAAAAAGGCCTTTGTGGTCAACCGGATCGGCGACTTCGGTTTTCTTTTGGGCATCTTTCTCATCTTCTGGACCTTCGGCTCCATAAACTTCCGGGAGGTCTTCGCCCTGGCCGCCAAGTACCCGGTGGGCGCAGGGATTATCACCGCCATCACCCTTTGCCTGTTCCTCGGGGCCACCGGTAAATCCGCGCAGCTTCCCTTGTACACCTGGCTGCCGGACGCCATGGAAGGTCCCACCCCGGTGTCCGCCCTGATCCACGCGGCCACCATGGTCACCGCCGGCGTCTATATGGTGGCCCGATGCAGCGCCCTCTATTCCCTGGCCCCCATTTCCTTGACCGTGGTGGCCACCGTGGGAGCTCTCACCGCCATCTTTGCGGCCACCATCGGCATGGCCCAGTTCGATATCAAGCGGGTCCTGGCCTATTCCACCGTCAGCCAGTTGGGGTACATGTTCCTGGCCTGCGGCGTGGGGGCTTATGTCTCCGGCATCTTCCACCTCATGACCCACGCGTTTTTCAAGGCCCTCCTCTTTTTGGGCTCCGGCTCGGTGATGCACGGCCTGAGCGGCGAGCTGGACATGCGCAAGATGGGAGACTTGAAGAAACACATGCCCATCACTTACTGGACTTTCCTGCTGGCCACTCTGGCCATCGCCGGCATCTTTCCCTTTGCCGGTTTTTTCAGCAAGGATGAAATCCTGTTGCACTCCCTGGTGGACGGCAAAGCCATTTATTGGGGCATTGCCACCGCTGCGGCCTTCATCACCGCGTTCTATATGTTCCGGGCGGTGTTCATGACCTTCCACGGGGAATCCCGGGTGGACCACCACGTGGCCCACCACATCCATGAATCCCCACCCCTGATGACCGTGCCCTTGATGATCCTGGCGGGACTGTCGGTGGTGGGCGGTTTTGTGGGCATCCCCCTCATCGAGGGAGCCAACGTGTTTCGGGATTTCCTGGCCCCCGCCATTACCCCGGTGGCTTTCCGGGCCGCGGCCCATCCCACCGCCACCTTTGAATTGGGCATGATGCTCTTCAGCATGACCGTGGCCGGTTTGGGGATTTATACGGCCTACAAGATGTATATTCTGTTCCCGGACCTGCCCACCCAGATAACCGAAAAGTTCCGCACCATCTACGACCTGGTCTATCACAAGTACTACGTGGATGAGGTCTATGACACCGTGGTGGTGGAACCCATCAAGGAAGGGTCCAACCTCCTGTGGACCGTGGTGGACGCCAAAGGAGTGGACGGGGTGGTGAACGGCAGCGCCGGGATCATCGCTTACTTGAGCGCCCATCTCCGTAAGCTGGAGACGGGCTTTGTCCAAAACTACGCCTTTGCCATCCTCTTAGGAGTGGTCGTGATCACCGGCTACCTTATTGGACGTTAATGACTGAGGGGCTTATGCAATTACCCATCCTCTCCATCCTGGTCTTCTTCCCCGTGCTGGGCGCGGTGCTCCTGGCCCTCCTGGACCGGAAGAACCACAAGCTGTTGAAACAGGTCACCCTGGGGCTGTCTCTGGCGGAATTTTTGTTCTCCCTGCCCCTGTGGTTCCGGTTCAACAGCCAGACCGCGGCCATGCAGTTCGTGGAGCGCTACGACTGGCTGCCCCAATACGGGATCAGCTATTACGTGGGGATCGACGGCTTCTCCCTGCTGCTGATCATGCTCTCCACCTTCCTGACGCCGCTGTGCGTGTTGGCCACCTGGACGGACATCCAGCACCGGGTCAAAGAGTTCATGATCTGCCTCCTGACCCTGATGGCCGGCATGCTGGGGGTCTTCGTGGCCCTGGACCTCTTCCTCTTCTACGTGTTCTGGGAAGTGATGCTCATCCCCATGTACCTGCTCATCGGCATCTGGGGCAACCCCGCGCGCCGGGTCTACGCGGCCATCAAGTTCTTCCTGTTCACCATGTTCGGCAGCGTACTGATGCTGGTCGCCATTTTGGTCCTCTACTTTTACGCGGGCAAGACCACCGGGACCTACACCTTTGACCTCCTTAAGCTCTATGGCCTGAACGTCCCCTTCAACATGCAGTTCTGGATGTTCTTGGCCTTTGGCCTGGCCTTCGCCATCAAGGTGCCCATGTTCCCCTTCCACACCTGGTTGCCGGACGCGCACACCGAGGCCCCCACCGTGGGTTCGGTCATCCTGGCCGCGGTGCTCCTGAAGATGGGGACCTACGGTTTCCTGCGCTTCAACATGCCGCTCTTTCCCCAGGCCGCGCTGTACTTCGTGCCCCTGTTCAGCATCCTGGCGGTGATCGGCATTGTTTACGGCGCGCTGGTGTCCATGGTGCAAAAGGACCTGAAGCGGCTGGTGGCCTTCTCGTCGGTAAGCCACCTGGGTTTCGTCATGCTGGGGCTTTTCACCTTCAACATGCCCGGGGTCCAGGGGGGCATCATCCAGATGATCAACCACGGGCTGTCCACCGGGGCCTTGTTTTTGATCGTCGGCATGATCTATGAACGGCGCCATACCCGGATGATCGCCGACTTCGGGGGGCTCTCCACCCCCATGCCCATCTACGCCGCCATCTTCATGATCGTCACCCTCTCCTCCATCGGCCTGCCGGGATTAAACGGGTTCGTGGGGGAATTTCTCATCCTCCTGGGCGCGTTTAAGACCAACCCCATCTACGCCACCATCGCCGCCACCGGGGTCATCTTCGCGGCCTGCTACATGCTGTGGATGTTCCAGCGGGTGATGTTCGGGGAAGTGACCAACGAGAAGAACAAAGACCTGCAAGACCTCTCCTGCCGGGAGATCGCCATCTTCGTGCCCCTGCTGCTGTTCATCGTCTGGATCGGCGTCTATCCCAGCACCTTTCTGGAGAAAACCAAGGCTTCCACGGAAAACTTTGTGGCCTTGATGGAGAAGGCCAAAGCCACCAAGGTCAGCTTACTTCACGGGGACAAGGGGGAGGCCAGATGACCCTTACTATTCCTAGTTTCAGCCTGGCGAGCATCGGCCCCTGGATTACCCTCTCGCTCTTCGCCATCGCCATCCTCCTGGCGGATGCCCTCTCCCCTAAGGGGAACCGGACCGCGGCCCCGGCGTTGGCCCTGGCAGGGTTGGCAGTGGCCGGATTCCAGACCTATTCCCTCTGGGGCAAACCCGGCCTGGACTTCGCCCGTATGGTCTATGTGGACAACTTCTCCCTCTTCTTCTATATGGTCTTCATTCTGGGCACCGCCCTCACCGTGCTCATCTCCCTCCAGTACCTGAAGGATTACGGCAAGAACCTGGCGGAATATTACGCCCTGCTGCTCTTCGCCACCGTGGGCATGATGATCATGGCCGCGAGCGCGCACCTGATCATGATCTTCCTGGGCCTGGAAGTGATGTCCATCGCGGTCTATGTCCTTGCGGGACTCTTCCGGGAGGACGCCCGTTCCAATGAAGCCGCGCTGAAGTACCTTATCCTGGGGGGCTTCGCCAGCGCCTTCCTGCTCTTCGGCATGGCCATGCTTTACGGCGCCGCGGGGGGGACCCTGTTCCTGAGCGACCTGCCGGCCCGCCTGGCCGGGGACAACCTGCTCAAACCCCTGACTCTGTTGGCCATCGCCCTGCTGCTCGTGGGTTTCGGCTTCAAAGTGGCCTCCGTGCCCTTCCACATGTGGACCCCGGATGTCTATGAAGGCGCGCCCACTTCGGTGACCGCGTTCATGGCCGTGGGCGTAAAAACCGCAGCCTTTGCGGCCTTTGCCCGGGTCTTCTTCCTGGCCTTCCCCAGCCTGATGCCCGATTGGACGATAGTTCTCTGGGTCCTGGCCGTGGCCACCATGACCCTGGGGAACATCGTGGCCATTGCCCAGACCAATATCAAACGCATGCTGGCCTACTCCTCCATCGCCCATGCCGGCTACCTCCTGGTGGCCCTGGTGGCCGCCAACCAGTTGGGCGCGGTGAGCCTAATGTACTACCTCCTGGCCTATACCCTGATGAACCTGGGGGCCTTCGGGGTGGTGATCCTGGTGGGCCGCAAGCAGGACAGCTACCTGAGCATTTATGATTACGCGGGCCTGGGCGCGCAGCACCCGGCCCTGGCCGCGGCCATGGCCCTGTTCATGTTCGCCCTGGCCGGCATTCCCCCCACCGCCGGGTTCGTGGGCAAGTTCTATATCTTTTCCGCGGCGGTGAAGGCGGGCTATATCTGGCTGGCCATCATCGGCGTGATGAACTCCGTGGTGTCCGTGTACTACTATCTGCGCATCACCGTGCTCATGTACATGAAACCCGCGGAGGCGGACCTGGGGGCCGTAAGTTTCCCTCCGGCGGTGACCGCCACCCTGCTGGTCACTGCTGCGGGCGTGCTGCTCATCGGTATCTTCCCCGGGTTCCTCTATAACCTGGCCATGAACTCCGTGAAGATCTTCCCGGGCCTTTAGGCCCTTGAAGACATAATTTGGGGGGTCACCCGCCCCAAACCCCTTCCCCAATCCTCCAGGATCGGGTCTCCATAAAAGTAAAGCCGGGGCATGTCCCGGCTTTACTCTTTTGCACCGTTTTCCGTTTTTCGTTTTCCGTTTTTCGTTGAGAGAATAAAGATTTCCTTATTTATTTTCCTTTCAACTCGTGAATCCGGGCTTCCACCCCGGCCACCTCTTTCTTCAGCTCCTCCAGGTAGTCTTTGAGGCGCTCCAGTTCCTCCGCCGGGGAGATGAAACGCCTGAAGCCCATACCGCTGCAACAGCCGGGCATATGACCGCCGCCGAAGCCGTGGTGCATGCCGCCCCCGGTGCAGCAGCCGTGACCCCGCATGCCGCCGTGGCCGTGTCCATGGCCGTGACCGTGTCCCATTTGGCACATAGGTTTTACCTCCTTCTCGTTCACCTCGTTCCCAAGCTGTGCTTGGGAACGCCCTTGCAGGCCAAGCCAAGCTTGGCGTCCATCTCCGTTCCCAAGTGCAACTTGGGAACGAGGAAAATGGGGATTCCTTATGCCGCCTTTCTGGTCCTTTTCTTCAGGCGGTTGGCTTTCTTGCGCAGGATGTCGATCTTTTTCCGGGGTTCCCCCCCGGCCACTGCTTCCTGCTTTTTCTCCCGCATCTCCCGGGCCTTTTCCTTCAGGTCCCGCATGCTCACCTTCTCCGCGGACTTCCCTTCATCCTTGATGCCTTTGACCTCCTTGATGGCCGCCAGCAATTCCTCTTTGTTCATGCCGTGGACGCCGGTGATCTCCCCCAAATCCAGGGCGTATTTCCGAAGCTCGGTGGCGGTCATCCGGTCCAGGGGTTTTTCCTTTTTCTCTTTGCGTTCCTTTTTTGCCATTATTTTTCTCCTCCATGAACTCTCGGTTTTTTTGGTTTAATGGGCAGGCTGAAGCCTGCGGCTGCCTTCAGGATGGGCAGCGCCTGCCCCATTATCTTGCGCCTCTCAAGCCCTGGTCTTTCAGCTTAAAAAAGATCATGGCTAACTTATCAAAAGCTGACAGCTTTTTACCCCTTCTTCTCTTCCTCCAACTCCAGTTTCTTGGCAATCTTGATAAAGGGCGTGATGAGATCGATGGGGATGGGGAAGAGGGTGGTGGAGTTCTTTTCCGCGGCGATCTCCCTTAAGGTCTGGAGGTAGCGCAATTGCAGGGAGATGGGCTCCTTAGCCAGCACGCCGGCCGCCTCCGCCATCTTGGCCGCGGCCTGGAATTCACCCTCGGCGTTGATCACCTTGGCCCGCCGTTCCCGCTCCGCCTCCGCCTGTTTGGCCATGGCCCGCTGCATCTCGATGGGCAGGTCAATGGCCCTCAGTTCCACCAGGGTCACCTTGATACCCCAGGGATCGGTGTGCTTATCCAGGATTTCCGCGAGTTGGGCGTTGACCTTCTCCCGGGCGCTCAGCAGGTCGTCCAGATCTACCTGGCCGCAGACGCTCCGGAGGGTGGTCTGGGCCAGCAGTTGGGTGGCGCTGTAATAGTCCCGGACTTCAATCACCGCCTTCAGAGGGTCGATGACCCGGAAATAGACCACCGCATTCACCTTCATGGTGACGTTGTCCCGGGTGATAATATCCTGGGAGGGGACGTCATAGGTGACCAATTGCAGGTTGACCTTGATCATCTTATCCACAATGGGAATCAGGATAATCAGGCCCGGCCCCTTGGCCCAATCCAGGGCCCGGCCCAACCGGAAAATCACCCCCCGCTCGTATTCATTGAGGATCTTGATGGCGCTCATCAGGAAGAATATCACCACGATGGCGATCAGCACTACAGAACTGGACAGAAACTGGAACATGCCCGCCTCCTTATGCAGTTTTCGGTTTTCAGTTTAAAGAATGAAGATTTTCGCTAAATTTCATAGTAATTCTGTATCTTTTGCAAAGGTAACTAATATTACTAAGATTTTTCTACCTTGCACACCAGGAGCTTCAGGTCGACGACTTTCACCACTTCGATGGGCTCCCCCGGGGCAATGGGCTCTTTGCTCACCGCGTGCCAATACTCCCCGTGCACGAAGACCTGGCCTTCCGGAGCCAGGGAGGTATAGGCCGTCCCCCTTTCCCCCACCATACCCTGGGCCCCGGTCATGGAACGGCGGAAATGCATACGGAAGACAATGCCGGCTACGGCTATGAAAAAGCCGGAGACTACCAGCACCGTGGGAATGAGTACCCACCAGGAAATACCGATACCCATCTCACCTTGGCGAAAGAGCATCATGGACCCCAACAGCAGAGAAATTACTCCTCCCAAGGAGAGGAGCCCGTAGCTGGTGATTTTGAATTCCAGGATAAAGAGAATAAAGGCCAGAAGGATCAGAAGGATGCCGATAAAATTAATGGGCAGGGTCTGGAAGGCAAAAAAGGCCAGCAGCAGGCAGATCGTCCCCACCACTCCGGGGAGCACCACCCCGGGGTGGGCCAGTTCGAAGTAGAGTCCCGCCAGGCCCACCATCATCAAGATAAAGGCGATGTTGGGATCGGCGATATGCTTCAGAATGCGGGTGCGCAGGCCCTCGGGGAGATCCTTGACCGTGGCGCCCGCGGTATGCAACACCACGGGTTTGCCCGCCACCATCACCTTGCGGCCGTTCACCTTTTGCAGCAAATCCTCCAGGTCGTCGGCGAGGACGTCCACCACTTTCAGGCGCAGGGCCTCGGCCGCGGGGATGGACGCGCTTTTGCGAATGCCCTTCTCCACCCAGTCGGCGTTTCGGCCCCGTTCCGCGGCCAGGGCCCGGCCATAGGCCACCATGTCGTTGACCACCTTCTCGCCCATGACCTTATCCGTCTTGCCCATGCCCACGGACACGGGGTGGGCCGCGCCGATATTGGTGCCCGGGGCCATGGCCGCCACCGGCGCGGCGATGGTAATCAGCAATCCCGCGGACGCGGCCCGGGCCCCCCGGGGGGAGACATAGACAATCACCGGCACCTTGGCGTTAATAATGGCCTGGGCGATCTCCCGCATGGAGGAATCCAGCCCTCCGGGGGTGTCCAGTTGGATCACCAGGGCCTCAGCCTGCTCCTTTTCCGCGGTGTGGATGCCGGTGATGATGAACTCCGCCAGCCCGGGATTGATGGACCCCACCGCGGGCAACACCAGGACGCGTCGGGCCGCGGCCTCTGGCCCCGGCCTCCAGGGGGCCAGGAAGACCAGAAGGATGACAAAAAACGCCACCAGGACCTTATATCTCGCCATGGGCTGCCAGATACTCCATCACCTGCTGCATGTCCTCCCAGGTCTTTTGGCGCTCCCGGGGAAAGCGCAGCAGGTATGAGGGGTGAAAAGTAGGCATCACCCTGATCTTATCATATTTCTGCCATTGACCCCGCAACCGGGTCAGGGGAGCCTGCGTCCCCAGCACCGCCTGGGTGGCCACCCGTCCCAAGGTGACGATGACCAGGGGTTTGATGGCCTCGATCTGTTCCCGTAAAAAAGGGAGGCACTGTGCGGTCTCCTCCGCCTCCGGCTCCCGGTTCCCCGGGGGACGACATTTGACCACGTTGGCGATATATACTTCCTCCCTTCTTAAGCCCAGTTTGCCCAAGAGGCTGTTCAGCAACTGTCCGGCTGCGCCCACAAAGGGGAGGCCCTGGTTGTCTTCCTCCTCCCCCGGGCCTTCCCCGATGAACATCAACCTGGCCCGGGGCGAACCGTCGCCAAAGACGATATTTTTCCGGCCCCGGGAGAGCTTGCAGCGTTTACAATCCCCTAGTTCGGCGCGAATCTCCTTCAGGGTTAAAACCCGGCCGGTCCCGGGAACCTGGTCTGCGGCTTCCGGCTCCCTTTCTTTCGGAGTCCCCGGCCAACCCAGGCGGCGCTGAAAACGCAGCCAGTCCACCAGGGCCGCAGTCAACTCCTGCAGTTCCTGGACCGGGTCTTCGGTGTGTGATTTCATGATGACGTTCTTATCCCCCCCTTTGAAAAAGGGGGGTTAGGGGGGATTTGCTAAGCGCCTGAAATCCCCCTAAATCCCCCTTTTTCAAAGGGGGGCTTTAAATGCGTTCTCCTCCCACCGATAGGGAGAAATGGACCAATATTGTTGATTCTGATGATTTTTTCCGGTACCTATTTGCCTCGGGGGCGCGGCAGCAGCGCGGCCACCTGGTCCAGGACCTTTTCCGCCACTTCCTCCTTGCTGAGGAGGGGCAACCGCACCACTAATTTCTGGCGGCCGATGATGGTCACTTCGTTGGTGTCCACCGCAAATCCGGAATCCGCCCGGTTCACTTCGTTGGCCACGATCAGGTCCAGGCCCTTGTCCTCCAATTTTTTGCGGGCCGCGGTCTCTAAATCCCGGGTCTCGGCCGCGAACCCCACCACTACCTGCTTTTTCTTCAGGGTGGCAACTTTTTTAAGGATGTCCGGGTTCTGGGTCAGATGCACCGTCAATTCCGGGGAACCCCGCTTCATCTTGTGTTCGGAGCGGCTCGTGGGGTGATAATCCCCCACGGCCGCGGCCATGAGCAGGACTGCGGATGCAGGGAAGCGGGCCAGGACCGCGTCCAGCATCTCCCGGGCGGACCACACCTCCACCCGCTCCACCCCGTGGGGCCCGGGCAAGAGGGTGGGACCGCTGACCAGGCAGACCTGGGCGCCCCGCCGCCGGGCCACCTTTGCCAGGGCGTAGCCCTGCTTGCCGCTGGAGCGGTTGGTCAAAAAGCGCACCGGGTCCAGGTCCTCATGGGTGGGGCCGGCAGTCACCAACACCCGCCGCCCCGCCAGGTCCTGGGGACTCACCAGCTTGGCCAGGGCCTCCAGGATGGTCTCCGGCTCCGGCAGCCGGCCGTAGCCGGTGGCGCCGCAGGCCAGTTCCCCGGCTTCCGGCTCCAATACCGTCAGGCCCCGGGCCTGAAGCCGGGCCACGTTCTCCTGCACCGCGGGGTGGGCCCACATCTCGCAATTCATGGCCGGGCAGACCAGGATGGGCTTGGTGGCCGCCAGGAGGATGGTGGTCAGCAAGTCATCGCCGATGCCCGCGGCCATTTTCCCCAGGAGATTGGCGGTGGCCGGGGCGAGGACCAGGGCGTCCGTCTCCTGCCCCAGGGCCACGTGCTCCAGGGGCTCGCTGCCGGGTCCGAACATGGCTGCAGCCACCTTCTCCCCGGTGAGGGCCTGGAAGGTCAGGGGCGTGATAAACTCCTGGGCCGCCCGGGTCATCACCACCTTGACCTTGGCCCCCGCGGCCACCAGCCGCCGGGCCAGTTCCGCGGCCTTGTACGCGGCGATGCCGCCGGAGACGCCTAACAGAATGCGCTTGCCGTTATAGATCATTTTTCGGTCTCATCGGGAATGGCAAACCTTGGTCTCAGGGGCGAAAAGGGGAAAGGGGGAAAAGGTTAAAAGAGATAGCCTCCGGTTGTTTCCTTTTCCCCTTTTTCCCTTTTCCCCTTTTCACCCACCATAAAACCACAATAGGGCGGCATCTGCTTACCGCTCACTGCTCACTGTCCCTAAAAAAACGGATTATACTTCCGTTCCTGGCCCACGGTGGTGACCGGGCCGTGTCCCGGGAAGACGGTGTAGTGGTCCCCCAGGGTGAAGATTTTGGTCTTGACCGCGTTGATCAGGTCCTCGAAAGAGCCCCCGGGAAAGTCGGTGCGGCCGATGGAGCCCTGGAACAGCAGGTCGCCCACGTAAACCAGGGGGCTGTTTTCCATCACCAGGCTGATGCCCCCCGGGGTATGGCCCGGGGTGTGCAGCACCTTCAACTGGTATTTGCCGAAGCTAAGGACGTCCCCTTCTTTAAGAAGGATATCCGCCCCCGAAAGCCGCAGGCGGTTGCCGGTGAAGAACATGGCCTCCGCGGAGGGTTTGGCCAGCATGGCCGCGTCCGCCTCGTGGATGGCGATGGAGGCGCCGGTGGCGTCCTTCAGGGGCTGGTTGGCGTCCACATGGTCGAAGTGGCCGTGGGTGTCGATGATGGTTTTGAGGGTCAGGCCGTGGTATTTCAGGGCCTCCAGGATCTCGTCCTCATCGCCCCCGGGATCGATGACCACCGCTTCCTTGCTCTCTTCATCGCCCAGGATATAACAGTTGACTTCCAGCAACCCCACCAACAGGGCTTTTTGGATCATTGTGCCTCCGGATTATTAGAGTGAGCAGTAAGCAGTGAGCCGCAAGCAGGTAAAGAAGAAGACTTCTACTGCTCACAGTTTACTGCTTACTGTTCACTGTCTCAAGGCTTGTTGTCGTTGTAAGGGCGGACCTGGTGTTTCGCCCCTCATCCCCAGGGCGAACACCAGGTTCGCCCCTTTAACCGAGAAGAAACTTTACTCCTTGAAAGCCGAAGTAGCCGCCGAAGCCCACCAGGAAAAGGCCGCAGCATGACAAAAAACCCTGGTAGAGCCGGTCGGAGATGAAGCGCCGGCCCTGGGCCACCGCGCCGGACACCAGGCTATACCAGACAAAGTCGGCCAGGATGTGGCCCACATAGAACAGGGCCACTCCCAAAAGGCCGAATTTCGCGGAAAACATGACATATCCCAGGCCGATGGTCACCCACCAGAGAAGCCAGTAGGGGTTGGCCAGGCTCAGGAGGACTCCGGCCAGCACCGGATGGAGCCCGGAGTGCGCCTGGGGGTCAAATTCCAGACTACTGGACCGGGAGGCCCGCACCAGGGCCAGGCCCATCCACCCCAGCATGCCCGCGCCCAGGACGCCCACCAGGCCCAGGACCGCGGGGCGGTGCAACCATGCCCCTATTCCCACCAGGAGGAGGACGACCAGGGCCGCCTCCAGCAAGGCATGGCCGACGATGATCAGGGGTCCGGCCCAGAAGCCCCGGCGCGCGGCCTCCCCCACGGTCACCGTGAGGAGCGGCCCCGGCATCAGGGCCCCGGACAGGGCCACGATAAACGAGGTTGCCGGCACCCCGGCCAGCACCCATAATTCCATAAATTTCTTTCCTTTACCCCTGAGCCTAACTATAATAATCCTAACATATCGGCCCCAGACAAACCAAGGGAAATTCAGGAGTTGGGGGAAACAGTGAGCAGTAAGCAGCATGTAGGGTGCGTTTCACGCACCAAAAAGTCTCCATTTTAGAAAACCCCTGTATCCGGCAAGGAATAGCCGGTCTCGATCCTCGACCCTGGTCGTTGGTGCGTAGAACGCACCCTACAAAAATTCCATGAAAAATTTACCCATGAGAAAAAAGACCCGCACCAGTTCCTTCGGCACCCCGGGCCGCATTTCCCACGATTCTTCCGCGTTCTATGCCAGTAAATTATATGCCCAAATGCCCCAGGAACAAGAGATTGCCTACGAGGAGAATCCGGTGCCCCCGGAGCATCTGAATCGGATTTTTTGCAGGTCCTCGGAAGAAATGGCCGAACTGCCGGATAACAGCGTGCACCTGATGGTCACTTCGCCCCCCTATAACGTGGGCAAGGACTATGACGAGGACCATACCCTGGAGGAATACCTGGCCTTTTTGCAGCGGGTCTGGCGGGAGGTGCACCGGGTCCTGGTGCCCGGGGGACGGGCCTGCGTCAACATCGCCAACCTGGGGCGCAAGCCTTATCTCCCCATCCATTCTTTCATCATCCAAAGCCTGGTGGAATTGGGCTTTTTGATGCGAGGCGAGATCATCTGGAATAAGGCGGCCTCGGCCGCGGGCTCCACCGCCTGGGGGTCCTGGATGTCTCCGGCCAACCCCACCCTCCGGGACGTGCATGAATACATCCTGGTTTTTTCCAAAGGCGGCTTCAAGAGGAAAAACTCGACAAAGCGGAAGGCCACCATCACCCGGGAGGAGTTTCTGGAATACACCAAAAGCATCTGGACCTTCCCGGCGGTCTCCGCCCACAAGGTGGGGCATCCCGCGCCCTTTCCGGTGGAGCTGCCCCTGCGCCTGATCCAGCTTTACACTTACGAGGGGGAGGTGGTCCTGGACCCCTTCCTGGGCTCGGGCCAAGCTGCGATCGCCGCGCTCCAGGGGGAGCGGCAGTATGTGGGGTACGAAATTGAGCCGCGGTACTGCCGTCTGGCGGAGAGAAAAATCAAACAGTTTGTCATGGAGTTTAAGGCCCAGAAGGTTTTGGAGATGATTCTTGAAGATAAGAGCAAGTAATCATTCCGGTCGGGAGGTCCGAATGACAAAAATCCTGTGCATGGTTCTGGGAGCGGCGCTGTTCTTCTCTTATATGGGCCCATTTTCTCTCTCATCATCTGGGGCTGAGCGGGCCTGGGCCCAGGCGGCGGCCCCCGCCCCGGAAGAACCGGCCAAGCCTAAAATCTCTTTTTCGGGCGGACCGGGGGATACCACCGCCACCGCGGTGGTCATCTCCGGCGCACCCAATTCCCGGGTGGGCATCAACGCGGAGTATTATTACCTGGGGAAAAATTTCGGCCAGCGGAACGTGGACTGGAAATTGAAACGCCAGAGCGTGATCCGGGAAAAAGGCAAGGTGTATGACCGCATGGAGATTGAACTTAAGGACGGCGGTAAAAAAACCGTGTTCTTTGACATCACCGAGTTTTTCGGGAAACTTTAAGTGCGGTTTTCTGTTTCCTCTTAAAAGATAGGTTCTCACGCAAAGACGCCAAGGCGCAAAGACGCAATTTATGGTAAAAATCTAATATGGACAAAATCGTCATTGACGGCGGCGTGCCCTTAGAAGGGGAAGTGAGCATCAGCGGGGCCAAGAACGCGGCCCTGCCCATCATGGCCGCCACCCTCCTGGCACCGGGGGTGCACCGCCTGCAAAACGTCCCCCGGCTGGCGGATATCCGCACCATGAAGAGGGTCCTGGGCCTCATGGGGGTGACCTTTGAGGAGGCGGGGGGGCTCATGGGGCCGGACCTGCCGGCAGGGGCCCTGCTGGTGGATTCCAGCAACCTCACCGGCTGGATGGCCCCCTACGAGGTGGTGAAGACCATGCGAGCCGCGGTCCTGGTCCTGGGGCCGCTGCTGGCCCGGGCCCGCCAGGCCAGCGTCTCGCTGCCCGGTGGCTGCGCCATCGGCGCCCGGCCCATCAATCTCCACCTCAAGGGCCTGGAGGCCATGGGGGTGAAGATCACCCTGAACCAGGGTTACGTGGAGGCCAAGGCCAAGGAGCTTAAAGGGGCCGAGATTATCCTGGATTTTCCCACGGTCACCGGCACTGAGAACCTGATGATGGCCGCCACCCTGGCCAAAGGCACCACCAGGATCGTCAATGCCGCCCAGGAACCGGAGGTGGGAGACCTGGCCCGCTTCCTGGTAACCTTGGGCGCCCGGATCGAAGGCATCGGCACCGACGTTCTCACCATCCACGGGGTGGAGGCCCTGACCCCCACGCCTTACACGGTCATGTCCGACCGCATCGAGGCGGGCACTTATCTGGCGGCCGCGGCCATCACCAAGGGCCAGGTCACCATTACCAACGCGCCCGTGGCCCACCTCACCGCGACATTGGAGAAGCTCCACGAGGCCGGAGTGCGCTGCACCGCTGCCGAAGACCGCATCGAGGTGCACCCCGGCGGCAGCCTGGCCGGAGTGGACGTGAAGACCCTCCCCTACCCCGGTTTTCCCACGGACATGCAGGCCCAGTTCATGGCCCTGATGAGCGTGGCCAAGGGCGCCAGCGTCATCACCGAAACCATCTTCGAGGACCGCTTCATCCACGTGGGGGAACTCAAGCGCCTGGGCGCGGACATCACCATCTCCGGCAACCAGGCGGTGGTGCGGGGCCGCCGCCATCTTTCCGGCGCGCCGGTAATGGCCACCGACCTGAGGGCCTCCGCCTCCCTGATCATCGCCGGCCTGGCCGCGCAAGGGACCACTGAAGTCCACCGGGTCTACCACCTGGACCGGGGCTACGCCAATCTGGTGGAAAAACTCTCCGCCCTGGGCGCGCATATCAAGCGCATGCCGGCGTGATAATAAAACTTCACCACAGAGACACAGAGAGCACAGAGTTACACGGAGCATTTATTTAGCCCTTGGCGCTTGGCGCCAAGGGCTAAGTTTTTTCTCTGTGAACCTCTGTGTTCTCTGTGCCTCTGTGGTTAATCTTTTTCCATCAGTTCCCGGAAGCTTTCGATGGAGGGGAAGTCCGGGTGGGCCTCGGGCCCCTGCTGGGAACTGGATTTGGCTTTAAAGAGGAGGTATTTGATGCCGTAGCGTTGGGCGGAGGCCAGGACGTCGGCATTATCGTCCACCAGCAAGGTATGCTCTATTTCAAAGTTTATTCTCTCCTGCAAAATCTCCCAGAACTGCTGTTCTTCCTTGGGCGCCCCCAGGTCGAAGGAGGAGACCACCTCATCGAAATAACCCAGCAGGCCCACGTGGTTCATCTTCAGGTTCAGGGTCTTGTAGTGGGCGTTGGTGACCAGGGCCATTTTTTTCCCTTGCTGCCGTAGAAACTCCAGGAATTCCTGGGTGTCCGGGTGCACCTCGATGAGGTGGCGGATGCCTTCTTTCAGGGCCGGGATGTCCAGGTCCAGTTCCTTAGACCAGAAATCGATGTCCGTCCAGTTCAGGGTGCCTTCCTCCCGCTGGTAGCGGGCAAAGACCAAATCCCGGGCCAAGGCCAGAGGCAGCCCCTTCTTCCGGGCGTACTCATCAGGCACCAGGGTTTCCCAGAAATAGTCGTCGAAATGTTTGTCCAGCAGGGTGCCGTCCATATCCAGGAGCACCCAGGTAATTTCTTGCCAGGGAAAAGACATCATTATCCTTCCTGCGAATTAAAAGTCGGCGATATTAATTCCGAAATAAGTTGCCTGGGAGGAAAGCCAGGGGGGAAAAGGTGAACAGGGTCAAAGGTCAAAGGGTTTTTCTCTCTTCCCCTTTTAACCTTTTCCCCCTTTAATACCATGTTCGCATTGTAGGGGCGGGTTTTAAACCCGCCCCTACAAGTGATATCAATATGTTAGCATGTTATTTTGTTTCATTTCAAAGCGAACATGGTATAACCTCTTTCCCCCCGCTCCCCAAGGCATCTTTTTGAACATATTTTATGTATAGAAATTCCCATCTTTTTTCAACCCAAAGGCCCCTTGACCCAGGGCAATCGCATGTAGCCTTGGTATGGAATATGCGGTATTGGTCGTTTTCTTCGCTTTAAAATGATTCAGTCCCAGCGGCGCATTAGTTGAAGAATAACCTCTTGAAATAGATAGATAATTCTA
>JBFLXM010000046.1:0-7080 GCA_040757175.1 Thermodesulfobacteriota bacterium | reverse complement strand
GACCAGCGTCATGCCCAGGATCTGGTCCGCCAGCTTTTCCACTTCCTCCGGGGTGGCCGCGACTTTGATGCCGCCGCCCTTGCCCCGGCCCCCGGCGTGGATCTGGGCCTTGACCACAAAGGGGCCTTGGGCCAGTTCCTCGGCCACCTGCCGGGCCTCGCGGTTGGTGTCGGCCACCGCGCCCTCGGGCACCGGCACCTGAAACTTCCGGAGCAATTCTTTGGCCTGATATTCGTGTATTTTCATGGGAGGTCCTTTTCTGAATGAAATATCGAGGGGAATTGTCAGCGAGTATTTTTATTTAAGCAGACGGGAGCAGAACGTCAATGATTAATTAGGGAAAAAGGGGAAAAGGGGAAAAAGGAACAGATATACCATTTGAGGCTTTTGCAAAATTCATATCTTATCTCTGCGTTCCCTCTGGGTCTTCTGCGTCTCTTCGGTGATTAGTTTCTCGCAAAGACGCAACGTGCGCCAAGTTTGTTATTCTTTCTTTGCGTCCTTGGCGCCTTGGCGAGAAACTATTTTCCCCTTTCCCCCCTTTAGCAGGAAAATCGATTCAAGATTTCAGCGGCAAATGCACCCGGCTGATCTCCAGGCAGCGGCCCTGGGCGTCGATCTTCAAGATTACCCCTTGGAGCTGGATATTCTGGGTGGCGACTTTAAAGGGCTGGGGAAGCTGGCTCAAGAACCGCTCCAGGATGATCTCCCTTTTCATGCCGATCACCGAATCCACCGGGCCGGTCATGCCCGCGTCGGTGATGTAACCGGTGCCTCCGGGCAGAATGCGCTCGTCCGCGGTCTGCACATGGGTGTGGGTGCCCACCACCGCGCTGACCCGGCCGTCCAGGTGCCAGCCCATGGCCTGTTTTTCGCTGGTGGCCTCCGCGTGCATGTCCACGATAATTATCTTGACTTGGGGGGGAATAGAGGCCAGAAGGCGATCCGCGGTGCGGAAGGGGCACTCCAGGGGGTTCATGAAGACCCGGCCCTCCAGGTTGAGGACCGCGGCCTTTTCGCCGGCCGCGGTCTCCACGATGCTTAAGCCTTGGCCCGGGGTCTCCGGGGGATAGTTGGCGGGGCGGAGGAGCCGGTCCGTGCCCGCCAGGTAAGGGAGAATCTCTTTATGCTTCCAGATATGATTGCCACTGGTGAGGACGTCAATCCCCAGGGCCAGGAGCTGATCGGCGATCACGGGGGTGATGCCCAGGCCGCCGGAGGCGTTTTCGCCGTTGGTGATCACCAGGTCGATGAAATGGTGGTCCACCACCCTGGACAAAAGTTCCTCCAGGGCCCGGCGGCCGGGCGCGCCCACCACATCACCGATAAACAGGACGTTCATCAAGCGCGGCCTTAGCGGGCGTATTCCACGGCCCGGGTCTCCCGGATGACGGTGACCTTCACCTGGCCGGGGTAAGTGAGGTCGGTCTCGATCTTCTTGGCCACTTCCCGGCTCAGGAGGGCCGCTTCTTCATCGTTGACCTTATCGCTCTCCACAATCAGGCGGATTTCCCGGCCCGCCTGGATGGCGTAAGATTTGCTAATGCCGTTGAAGGAGCGGGCGACTTTTTCCAGGTCCTCCAGGCGCTTCACGTAGGTTTCCAGCATCTCCCGCCGGGCCCCGGGGCGGGCTCCCGACAAGGTATCCGCGGCCTGGACCAGAACGGCCAGCACGCTTTCCGGGGGGATGTCCTCATGGTGGGCGGCCACCGCATGCACCACCTTGGGTGATTCCCCGAAGCGCTTGGCCAGGTCCGCGCCGATCAGGGCATGAACCCCCTCCGATTCCTGGTCCACGGCTTTGCCGATGTCGTGGAGGAGACCGGCCCTCTTGGCGTGTTTGACATTGATGCCCAGCTCCGCGGCCATGATGCCGGTAAGATAACAGACTTCCACCGCATGCTTGAGGACGTTTTGGGAGTAACTGGTGCGGAACTTCAGTTTGCCCAGCAGCTTGATGAGGTCCGGATGCAGCCCATGGACCCCGGTGTCAAAGGCCGCCTCTTCTCCGGCCTCCCGGATGTTGACTTCCAACTCCTGGTTGACCTTGTCCACGATCTCTTCGATACGTCCGGGATGGATGCGGCCGTCGGAGATGAGGCGTTCCAGGCTGCGGCGGGCCACTTCCCGGCGGATGGGGTTGAACGCGGAAAGAATGACCGCCTCCGGGGTGTCGTCGATGATGATGTCCACGCCGGTGGCCGCCTCCAGGGCTCTGATATTGCGGCCTTCCCGGCCGATGATCCGTCCCTTCATCTCCTCGTTGGGAAGGGGGACCACGGACACGGTCTGTTCGGCCACATAGTCGCTGGCGTAACGTTTGATGGCCAGGGCGATGATCTCCTTGGCCTTGCGGTCCGAGTGCTCCCGGGCCTCCCCTTCAATGCGCTTCACCATGCGGGCGGCATCGGCCCGGATTTCCCGCTCCATGGACTGCAGGAGCAGGTCTTTGGCCTCCTGGGCGCTCAGGCCCGCCAGTTGCTCCAGGCGGGCATTTTGTTCGGCCAACAGCTTCTGGTAACGCTCCGCCTGCTGCTTCAGGTCCTCTTCCTGCTGGGCTGCAAAGCGGTGCTTTTTAACCAGCTCCGTTTCCCGCTCATCCACCAGCGAGGCTTTTTTCTCCAGGTTATCTTCCTTCTGGAGCAGGCGGCGCTCTAACTGATTAAGCTCCTGACGCCGATCCTGGGTCTCCTTTTCAAAGTCCACCTTGATTTGGTACAGGTGGTCCTTAGCCTGGAGTTTGGCCTCCTTTTTGATAGCCTCCGCCTCTTTGCCCGCATCATCCAGGATTCTCTTTCCCAGGGTCTCCAGGGAGCCGATGTGGGACTCCATCACATATCTACGGTATAAAAATCCCGCCAGAAAGCCGATGCCTAAAAAGGAGCCCTCTAATAGCGTATGAGACAATATATTATTCATGGGAATTCCCTTGTCCGTATAGCCTAAAGATCCTGACAGGCCTCCAGACCTTTGCTTTCAGGCCTGGCCTATCAGGGCGATGCGCCGGCTTCGGGCGAGGGCGAGTAAAACGGCGCAGAATTCGCCGGGGAGATAAAAGGGGCGGAAGGTGGTGGGCGTAAGGGCTGATCATGGCGATCAGCCGGCAAAACCGCAGATTAGGTTAATTATTTATGGCTGCCAACGCTGGCTATAATTTTCCCCTATCCTCCCATAAAGGAAAATGTGCATCGTGGTTTGGTTACTGCCAGTAACTTTCGCCACCAGGTCCATATTGCTAACCGGGGTGGTTGCCCCAGAATATCCCTTATCTCCCTGCTGTCACTCGCCCCTGGCCTGTCCTTTCCGGATCAGGCCCAACGCTGCCGGCCGGTCCTGCTTCCCCAAATTGCCCCCCTCACGGTCCGGGTGGGGAAGATGAACCAAGGGCCTCCAGCTTTTGAATCAATTGTTTGGATCGGTGCTCGATGTCCGTCCGGAGTTGTTGGTAATCCTCCTTGCTTTCCAAAAATTCGCATGCCAGGTTGAGGGCCACCAGGATGGCCAGATCGGCCAGTGGCGTGGCGGGCAAGGATCGCTGCAATTCACGTAGATGCTCATCCACCAGACGGGCAACCGCTTGCAGGCGTTCTGGGGGGATACTGCCCCGAATCTGCAGGGGCCGCCCCAAGATTTCCACCACCACCGGCTCAGGCTCCTGGCTCAATGCTCGGCCGATTCTCCTTTATCCAGGATTTCAAGCCTCTTCAGGATCTTATCAATCCGTTGACGAATAACCTCCCGCTCTTGGGAGACCTTGTCCAAGGCGGCTTCGGCTTCTTTGAGGGCCTGCTCTTTTACGGCCAGGCTTTTCTCCAAGACGGCGTTTACCTCCTTGAGACTTTCAAACTTCTTGAGGATGGTCTCCAGTCGTTGTTCCAAGTTGGTAAAGAGATCAGTTACCACCTAAATTCCCCCATTTATTTAGCATGATTGTGACCTTGCGGCAGGGAAAAGTCAAGGTTTTTTCCGGCCATCGGGGCCACGCTTGGGCGGAGAAGAGGGCAACACCCAACATGCAGTATTAAAACCTTCGACATTCTTCTTGACAAGCCATAAAAAGCGTGCTATTCGTTGCATTAGATACTATAATTTGGGAGGATCAATGGACTTTTACAAACCTTTATATGTTCTCAAAGATGTTAAAAAATTTTATCCAACCTTGAATTTTAGGTCTCTTCAAATTTGGTGTAAGCGCGGTGTTATAATCCCCGCTGAACCTGCAAAAAAACAGGGAATTCCAGCGAAATTCAGCTACTTAAACCTTATTGAAATTGGATTAATTATGCAGTTGGTAAGATTTGGGTTTGATCGTCACCCGATTCTTAGTCAGATGATGCGAGATGGGAAAGAAAAAAGGCGTAGGTGGATTGATGACCTGGATTTGAATTGTGCTCTTGTGGTCGTGGATAGTGCTTTCTTGCCCAAGGACTATGATAGGGAAGTGTATTCAGAAACTTTTTGGTCGGTTCAGCCTCCTGAAAATTTGCGGTTTAATTCTCCTGGCGCTCCTGGTTATGTATTAGTTGACATAAGGGCAATCAAGGCAATGTTAGATAAGAAGATATAGAATTCGAAAAGAAAACGGGAGGATATTCCCGTTTATTTTTTAGAGGATGGTATGCTATGCACTGCATTATATTACAAATTAATCCTAAAGCAAGGTCGCTGCCGGGGCCACGGCCTGGCGTAATCTTGCCGCCAGGTGGGTATAGCGCCGGATGGGCTTATCGTTGCTAATGGCCATGCCCAGGGCCTTTTTGCTGCCCAGCAGGACCACCAGGCGCCGGCCCCGGGTTATCCCTGTATACAATAGATTCCTTTGCAGCAGCAGGTAATGATGGGTGGTGAGCACCAGGAGCACCGCCGGAAATTCGTTGCCCTGGGCCTTGTGCACGGTAATGGCGTAAGCCAGGGTGATCTCTTCCTTCTCCCCCTGATCGTAGGGGATGATCCGGCCGTCAAAGTTCACCTGGAGCTGGCCGGTGGCCCCGTCCACCCCCCAAATTTGGCCGATGTCCCCGTTAAATATTTCCTTGTAATAATTATTGCGCAGTTGCATGACCTTGTCCCCCCGCCGGCAGGTGCGGCCGGCCCAGATCCAGGTCTCGCTCCGGGCATTGAGGCGCTCCTGGAGGAGATGGTTGAGGGTCTGGACGCCCAGGGGGCCCCGGTGCATGGGAGTGATCACCTGCAGGTCCTTCAAAGGCGCGAAGCCGTAGCGCCGGGGCAGTTCCTGGGCCACCAGGTCCAGCAGACGCCTTTGTAAGACCGGGGGCTCCTCCATTTCCAGAAACACGAAGTCGGTCTTGCCGAAATATTTGGGCAAGACGGGATATTCCCCCTGGTTGATGCGGTGGGCGTTGACCACGATGAGGCTTTCCCGGGCCTGGCGGTAAATCTGGGTAAGGTGAACCACCTGGATAACCCCGGAGGCCATCAGGTCTTTGAGCACGTTGCCGGGACCCACCGCGGGCAACTGGTGCGCGTCTCCCACCAGGATGAGGCGGGCGCCTTTAGGCACGGCCCGGAGCAGATGATGCATCAGGTAGGTGTCCACCATGGAGGTCTCGTCCACGATCACCACCTGGGCTTTCAGAGGGTCCGTGGGGCCGCGGCGGAAGCCCCCGGTCTGGGGGGAAAACTCCAGGGCCCGGTGGATGGTGGTGGCCTCCCCGCCCGTGGCTTCGCTGAGACGCTTGGCGGCCCGGCCGGTGGGGGCCATGAGCAGGACCCGGCTCCCCAGCCCCTGGTACAGGTCCAGGATGCAACTGACGATGGTGGTCTTGCCGGTGCCCGGGCCGCCGGTGATCACCAGCACTTTCTCCTTGAGGGCCGCGGCCACGGCCCGGGCCTGCTCCGGGGCCAGCTCCAGCCCCCGGCTTTTCTGGACCTGGGCCACCAGGTCCTCCAGGTGCAGGGGCGGGGTGGAGCCGGGGGTGGCCAGGAGTACCCCCAGCATCCGGGCGACCCCGGTTTCCGCGGCCCAGGCGGCTTTTTTGTAAATCCCGGGACCATCCGGCAGGGGATCGATGACTATCCGGTCTTCCCGGACCAGCCCTTGAAGGGCTGCGGCCAGGGGTGCGGACGCCACCCGGAGCAATTCCCGGGTCTGGCCCAGGAGCTTCTCCTCCGGCACATAGACGTGGCCCTCCCCGGCCAGGGTGTCCAGGACGTGGAGCAGGCCCGCGGCTAGCCGGGCCGGGGCCAGGGGGTCCAGATTGAGGCGGGAGGCCAGGCGGTCCGCGGTGAGGAATCCCAAACCCTGGATGTCCAGGGCCAGTTGATACGGGTTGGTGGTGAGGACCTCCACGGCCCGGACGCCATAGTGCTGGTAAATCTTGGTGGCCAGACCCAGGCTGACGCCCAGACCCTGGAGGGAGACCATGATCTCCCGGATCTCCTTCTGGCCCTGCCAGGCCCCCCGGATCTGGGCCAGGCGCTTGGGGCCGAGGCCCGGCACCTCCAGGAGCCTTTCGGAGTGGTTATCGATGACCTCCAGGGTCTGGGCCCCGAAATGGGCCACCAGGCGCTGGGCCATCTCCCCGCCGATGCCTTTCACCAGCCCGGAGGCCAGGTATTTCTTGATGCCCGCCACCGTGGCCGGGAGCACCGAGTACCACCACACGGCCCGGAACTGCTCTCCATATTTGGGGTGGATTTCGTATTTGCCCTTGAGGTGGAGCTGTTCCCCTTCCTGCACCGCGGCCAGGCCCCCCACCACCGTGGCGGGATGGCGGGCCCCTTTCACCTTCAGGCGCAGCACGGCGTAGTGGCTTTCCGGATCGGCAAAGCTGATGCGCTCCACCGTGCCCTCCAGGGTTTCCAGGGGCTGGGCGGCGATTTCCGGGGGCAGGGGAGGGGTGGTGGTTGTCAAAGTCTGGACCTGATTTCTATTCTATTATCATAGCCAGGTTTGACCAATGGAGTCAAGGTGTGTGGGGGAGGGGGGGGAGGGGGCATAAGCGCTAACTTAAGAGACAGTTATGAACTGCCAGGTTTTTTAAAACATCTAATTGTAACAGCCTCTTACGCGGGGGCTCTCTTAAATCCTGGGAGATTTGGTGCCATTTTTTCCAACAG
>JBFLXM010000045.1:0-56802 GCA_040757175.1 Thermodesulfobacteriota bacterium | reverse complement strand
CCCCGGACATTTTCAACACCTATTCCCTCCTGGAGGATATCCCCAGGAAAGAACATCTGGACGCCCTCCTGGAACCCGGGAGGCCGCCCGCGCCCCGGTTTTCCTGAGGGGCCGGAGTCCCTTGTCTTCTAAGGTAAATGTCCACTGGCATTTAAGGAAAATTAGCCTCTACCATGCAGATGGCCGCGAGAATCCCCGCCCTTAATCATCAAGAGGAAACCCCCGGCGAATCCGCGGCGGTGCTGGCGCGTCTGGGCTTGCCCAGCAAAGTGGCGGCCCGGGGGCTCAATTTTTTCTATGGGGAGAACCAGGCCTTATTCGACAACCATCTGGATATCGCCGCGAACCGGGTGACGGCCATCATCGGCCCTTCCGGGTGCGGCAAATCCACCCACCTGCGGATTTACAACCGGATTTTCGAACTCTACCGGGAGCAGCGGGCCACCGGGGAGGTGTTGCTGGACGGCAAAAACATCCTGGACCCCGGTTATGACATCATGGAACTGCGGCGCAAGATCGGCATGATCTTCCAGAAGCCCACGCCCTTCCCCATGAGCGTCTTTGATAACGTGGCCTATGGCTTGAAGCTGCATTACACCATGAAAAAAAGGGAAATGGCGGAGCGGGTGGAAGAGGCCTTGAGCCGCGCCGCGCTCTGGGACGAAGTGAAGGATTTCCTGCACCGCCCGGGCACCGCGCTCTCCGGGGGGCAACAACAGCGCCTGTGCATCGCCCGGGCCCTGGCGGTGGCGCCGGAAGTCCTGCTCATGGACGAACCCACCTCGGCCATCGACCCCATCGCCACCGCCAAGATCGAGGAGCTGATCAACGGCCTGAAAAATAACTACGCCATGGTCATTGTCACCCACAACATGCAGCAGGCAGCCCGCCTCTCCGACTTCACCGCCTTCTTCTTCCAGGGACACATCATCGAGTTTGGCGAGACGCATACGCTCTTTACCAAACCCGCCCGCAAACAGACCGAAGACTACATCACCGGCCGCTTCGGCTGAGGGCCTGAATACCATTCCCTTCTTTAGCCGATTCAGCCCATGATGATGTCTTCGAGACGCCGTTTGGGCACGTGGTGCACACCCTGTTCGTCCCGCCAGTACTTGATGCTCTCTCCGGAGGCGATCTCCTCCAGGACCACCTTTTCCCGGGGCCGGCCCAGGGCGATAACCAGGAGAATCTCCAATTTAGGGGGAATTTCCAGAATCTCCCCCAAGCGGTCCTTTTGAATACTGCCGATCATGCAGCCTCCCAGTCCCTTCTCCCTGGCCCCCAGGAGGATGCTTTGGGCGGCGATGCCATGGTCGCAGCCGAAGTTCCGGCTGATCTCCTGATCCCCCAGGATGACGATGTAGGCCGCGGGGCGTTCTCCCTCTGCGGGTCCGGGCCAGTCCTTCAGATAACCGGCCCAGGCCAGGCAGGAGAAGATGGCCGCGTTTGGGGCGGGGGCGTTGGCGAGGAAATATTTCAAGGGCTGGAGGTTGGCCGCGGACGCGGAGAGCCGGGCCAGGTTCACCAGCCATTTCAAGGTCTCCCGGGACACGGCCTCGTTTTCGTAAAAGCGGCGAAAGCTGCGGTTGCCGGTGATTAATTCTTCGATCATATTTTCCTCCAGTTCTGAAAAGTTCCAAGTTCCTGGTTCCAAGTTCCAAGTTGGGGGGACGTATTAGGAGTTTTTTTTATTTAATATGCTCCCGGGCTTGACTTGGGCAAGATAAAAACCTTTTTGAGGTAGTCATTAGTAAAACTGTGGGCTTAGAAAACCTGAAATTCCCTGGAAGCCTTTCTCTCAACCTGGAACTTGGAACTCGGAACTCACTCACACCGGGGCGTCAGGCGGAAGGTCCCCTCGGGGGTTAAACTGGCGTTGATGCCGTGGTCTCTGAGGTATTGCGTCAGGGGCCGCCCCAAAATAAAGTCCATGGCCCCGGGGCTCAGCTCCCATTCCTCCTGGAGCATCTGCCGCAGGTAGTGGTCAAAATGCAGGGCGTCAAACAGGATCTCACCCGCGGCCTCCGGTTCGGTTTCCAGATTACCCAAGGCCTTAAGAACGCGTCCTAAACCGCAGCGCTCCTGATGGGCTTTGACCAATTCCCAGACCTCCGGCACCCCGGCCAGGATGGCTTCCCGGTTCAGTAGTTCCCCAGGGGCCGGTCCCGGGGCTTCCTCCCCCCAGCACTCTTGGCGGCGGCATTGTTCGGGCCGGTCATCATAAATGCGGCAAGAGTTGGTGGCGGCCAGATAATACCAACACTGGCGGCTGCCCGGGACCTCCCGGATCTTCAGGCGCTCCTCCTGGAGGGTGTCCGCCTGGCCCTCCCGGGAAGTGACCCGTTCTCCGGGCCGCAGAGTATAGACTTCGTTCCAGGTCAGAATTTCTTTCTGGAAGAGGGCCAGGTCCGGGGCCAGCAGGGTAGGGCTGCCGAGTTCGCAGCATTCGCCGCAGCGCACGCAGGTTTCCCAGCCGGCCCACAACACGTCTTTGGCCGCGTTGATGAGGCGCTTCCAGGCCGCGGCCCGGGCCTCGATGTCCATGGTCTTCCAATCCCGGTAAATTTCCGGAAAGTTAGCCTTCTCCTCGATCTGCCGCCGCACCGTCTGGAAACGCCTGCTTTTTTGGGAGGCGTTCAGAACCTCTTGGAGATATTCCTGCCAGAGGGAGGCCATCACCTCTTTGGGGCCCTTGGCCAGGGACTCCCAGGGGTCCTGCCGGATTTTGCCTAAGAATTTCTTTTCTTTCATGGGCTTTCCTTGTTGAAGATATTGCCAATAAAAACCGTAGGGGCGAACCTTGTGTTCGCCCTGTGTTTGCCAGGCATTCAGGGGCGAACACGAGGTTCGCCCCTACTTTAGAACACCAACGCCCCGAAGCTGCGGGTCAGCACTCCCAACGCCAAGGCCAGGCCGAAGGAGATGACCACGGCCAGGCCCGCCTGTTTCCAGCCCAGTTCCCGGCTCAGCGCGGCAATGGTGGAGGCGCAGGGCACATAGAAAAGCACAAAGATAGTAAAGGTGAGGAGTTGCGCCATGCTCAGCACCGAAGTGAGGTTGGTGGTGCCCAGGGCCTCGTTGAGCATGATCAGGGACAATTCTTTGCGCATGATGCCGAAGATCAGGGTGGTGCCCACCTCCAGGGGCAGGCCCAGGAGACCGGTCAAGGGCCGCAAGGCCGCGTTGACATAGCCCTCAAAGCCATAGTATTTCAGCAGGCTCAGCACCAGGCTGCCGGCAATGAGAATGGGCCAGGCCACGACGATAAAATCCTTCAGGCTGTACCAGGATTTTCGCAAGACATTGTGCCAGGTGGGCTTCCGGTATTCGGGAATCTCCATGAGCAAGCCCGGGGAGACCTCCGGCAGGAGCAGGGTGGAGACCCGGCCCAGGATGCCGATGACCAGGAGGTTGAAGAGATAGACCCCCAGGGCCCAATAAGGGCCTAAGGCGTATGCCACCAATGCGAAGATGATCACCGAGCGGGCCGAGCAGGGGATGAGCACGGCCAACAAGGAAACCACCAGGCGGTCCCGGGGAGTTTCCAGGATGCGGGTGGCCATGACCGCGGGCACGCTGCAGCCAAAACCCAGGATAAAGGGGATAATGGACTTGCCGTGCAGCCCCAATAGGTGCATGAGGTTGTCCATCAGGAAAGCCACCCGGGGCAGATAGCCGCTGTCCTCCAGCAAGGCCAGCCCCAGGAGGAAGGGCACCAGGTAGGGCATGACCACGGCCACCCCCCCGAAGATGCCCATGAACACCCCTTCCACCAGGAGATAATAGGCCAGGGTGTCTTTGCCCAGCCAGAGACCCCCCAGTTTCTGGGCCTCATCCAGGTAGCCCACCAGGAAGCCCTCCGTGGTTTGCCCCAGCCGGAAGACTACCTGGAAAAAGAGGGTGAGAACCGCCAGGAGCAGTACGTAGCCCCAAAATTTGTGGGTGGCCACCCGGTCCAGGCGCTCCCGCCAGGTGGGCTTCTGGGAGGGCGTGACCTTGGCCACGGCTTCGAAAATATTGACGCTCAGGGCATGGCGCTCCGAGGAAATGACGATTTCCGGGGACCTGCCGTGGCTTTCGGCTAAAATCTTCTGGTGGTTGCGGACCAGGGCCAGACAGTGGGGATGGCGGCGGCCCACTTCCTCCAGGAGATGGGGGTCGTCTTCCAGGAGCTTGACCAGGAGAAAGCGCCAGGGCAGGCCCAATTCCCGGGCGTGGTCCGGGTCCAGGCGATCGCTCAGTTCCGCGATCTCCTCCTCGATATCCCGGCTGAACATGGTCTGCACGGGCCGCACCCCCACATGGCCGGCGCGGATTGCGGTCTCCAGCAATTCCGTAAGCCCCCGGCCGGTGGCGGCAATAGTGGGAACCACGGGCACTCCCAGCATCTGGGAGAGTTTGTGGGCGTCGATGCGGATGCCCTTGCGGTCCGCTTCGTCCATCATGTTCAAAGCCACCACCAGGGGCCGCTCCAGGCTCATCAACTCCAGGGTGAGTTCCAGGCTGCGGCCCAGGGTGGAGGCATCGATGACATTGATGATGACGTCCGCTTTCCCGGCCAGGAGATAGTTGCGGGACTCCAGTTCCGCGGGATCGGTGGAGGTGAGGGAGTAGACCCCGGGGAGGTCTACGCAGGTGATCTCTTCCCCCTGAAACACCACCTGGCTGACGGTGTACTTCACCGTGGTGCCCGGGAAATTGGAGACCATGGCTTTATAGCCGCTGAAATAATTAAAAATGGTGCTCTTGCCGCAATTGGGCTGGCCGATGAGGGAAACAATCATGGGTAATAGCCGGGTGCTAGGCGTCTCCTGGAGAATTTAACGAATATTGAGGATAAAGGCTTTTATCATTATTGATAATCAATTGCAATAGCGTGGCATCATTTTTTTTGCCCTGGCGCGTTGAGGCTCATTTGGGGACCGTGGCAACGCGGCGTCCACCGGAGTCGCTTTTGCTGGTCGAACCTGCCGGACTATCTTGACAGCCGGTAAGATTTTTATATATTAAATTATTTCGGGTTTGTGAGCACTTATTAGCATCCATGAAAGATAAAAGCTTACAGGTCGCCATCAAGGCCATCAGTGAACGCGGCCTGGAGCGCAGCATCGATTTGGGGCCGGAGTGGTTCTCCCAATGGCAGGAAGAAGACCCGGGCCTGGAGTTCACCGACGCCCAGATCAGCGGCGCGGTGCGCCTGGAAAAGCACGGCCGGGACATCCTGGTGCGGGGGCATCTGCTGGGGCATTTGCAATTGTCTTGCAGCCGTTGCCTGGAGAATTTTGCCCTGCCGGTGGACGGGGACTTCGATCTCCTCCTGGCCCCCAGGCCGGAGCAGATTTCCGGCCAAGACGAGGAATTATCAGCCGCGGACCTGGATGTGGACTATTACTCCGGAGAGGTCCTGAACCTGGGGGCCATCCTCCGGGAACAGATCATCCTTATGGTGCCGCTGAAGCCCCTGTGCACGGAAGAGTGCCGGGGCCTCTGCCCCCGCTGCGGCGCGTTGCTCAACCGGGAAGAGTGTACATGTATTTAGGGGGGAAAGGAAAAAGATTTACCACAAAGACACAAAGAGCACAGAGGTACACAGAGATAGTTATTTTACTTTGGCGCAAAGCGCCAAAGCAAAAATCATTTCCTCTGTGATTCTCTGTGTCCTCTGTGCCTCTGTGGTGAAACCTTTACACCTTGCCTCCCAATAGATGAATTTTCCATAGGAGTCGGATCATGCCTTTACCGAAACGCAAGAAATCCATTTCCAAGAAGGGGATGCGGCGCGCCCACGATCATCTCACCCTGCCGCAACTCTCCAAGTGCCCCAAGTGCAATGAAATGCGCCTGCCCCACCACGCCTGCCCCCATTGCGGTTTTTATAAGGGCAAGCTGGTCATACCCCAGGCCGCGGAGTAAGCCCCCGTGGACTACCTGCTCACCGAGGAGCAACGGCTGCTCCAGGATCTGGCCCGCCAGATCGCCGAGGAGCGCATCAAACCCATCCGGGCTAAGCTGGACGAAGAAGAGATCTTCCCCACGGAGATCATCAGAGACCTGGCCCAGGCGGACCTCTGCGGCACCATCATTCCCGAAGAGTACGGGGGCCTGGGGCTGGGCACCCTGGAAAACTGCCTGGTCCTGGAGGCCCTGGCCGCGGGCTGCGTGGGCGTGGCCACCACCTATGCGGCCAGCTTCCTGGGGGCCTATCCTCTGCTGATGTACGGCACCGAGGCCCAAAAAAACCTTTATCTCCCTTCTCTGGCTAAAGGCGAGGCCCTGGCCGCGTTCGCACTCACCGAACCCCAGGCGGGCAGCGACGCGGGCGCGATTGCCGCCACCGCGGTCAAAGACGGCGACCATTACGTCTTGAACGGCAACAAGCAGTGGATCACCAACGCCGGAGAGGCGGAGTTCTACACGGTCATCGCCCTCACCGACAAGAGCAAAGGAGTGCGGGGGGCCAGCGCCCTGCTGGTGGAAAAAAGCGACCCTGGCATTTCCTTCGGCAAAAAAGAGCAGAAAATGGGCATCCGGGCCTCCGTCACCCGGGAGGTGGTCCTGGAAGACTGCCGCATTCCCAAGGACCGTTTGTTGGGCAAAGAGGGCCTGGGTTTCATCATCACCATGAAGACCCTGGACCTGGCCCGGCCGGGCGCGGGCTCCCTGGCCGTGGGATTAGCCCAGGAGGCCCTGGACGAAGCCGCGGCCTTCGCCAAGGAACGCCAGCAGTTCGGCGCGCCCATCTTCTCCTTCCAGGCCGTGCAACACCTCCTGGCGGACATGGCCACCAAGATCGAGGCGGCCCGGGCCCTGGTTTACTCCGTGGCCCGCTTTATCGATTCCAAGCCCAAGGATTACTCCAAGGCCGCGGCCATGGCCAAACTCTTCCCCACGGACATGGCCATGCAGGTGACCGTGGACGCGGTGCAGGTCATGGGCGGCCACGGCTACATGCGGGAATACCCGGTGGAAAAGATGATGCGGGACGCCAAGATCCTGCAGATCTACGAGGGCACCAATCAGATTATGCGCAATATCATCGGGTTGGCTCTGAATAAAGAGTATTCGAAGAAGAAATAGGGGCCAGGGGTAGGGTGGGCATTGCCCACCGTTCATTTTTTTTTCAAAAAATCCTTTATTGTTTCTCGCAAAGGCGCCAAGGACGCAAAGGAAAGATAAAAAAACTTGGCGAACTTTGCGTCTTTGCGAGAAATTTTCCTGACTGACCACTGACCACTGACTACTATGAAAATCATCGTCTGCATCAAGCAAGTGCCCGAAACCCAGGACGTGCGCCTGGACCCGGTGACCCATACCCTGAAGCGGGAGGGGATCAAGTCCATCATCAATCCCTTTGATCTCTATGCCCTGGAAGAGGGGTTGCGAGTCAAAGACGCCCGGGGGGGCGCGGTCACGGTCCTGACCATGGGCCCGCCCCAGGCGGAAGAGGCCCTGCGGGAGGCCCTGGGCTTCGGCGCGGACGGGGCGGTGCTCCTGTCGGACCGGGCCTTTGCGGGCGCGGACACCTGGGCCACGGCCCTGACCTTAGCCAAGGCCATCGAGAAACTGGGGGGCGCGGACCTAATCTTCACCGGCAAACAGGCCATTGACGGGGACACCGCGCAGGTGGGGCCCATGCTGGCCGCGATCATGAACATCCCTTTCGCGTCCTGGGCCCGGAAGGTGAGTTTTAACGCGGACGGCAAGGTAGAGGTGGAACGCCTCCTGGACCACGGCTACGACGCGGTGGAGGTGGCGCTCCCGGCCCTGATCACGGTGGTCAAAGAGATCAACGAGCCCCGGGTGCCGTCCTTCAAGGCCAAGCTCCGGGCCAAGAAGGAAGCTATTCCGGTCTGGGGCCTGGCGGACCTGGGCTTGCCGGCCGAGGAAGTGGGGCTGGCCGGGTCCTTTACCCAGGTAGTGAAGGTCTTTCCCCCGCCAGCGCGAGGGACCTCGGAGACCTGGGAAGGGTCGGCCGGGGACCTGGCCGCGCGGCTCTGGCAGCGGCTCCAGGAGAGGTCGAAAAGCGCGGGTTAGCTCACGCCAAGACGACAGGATACCTCACGCCAAGACGCCAAGGCGCCAAGACGCAATATTCTTTATTCCCTCGTTCCCAAGCTGAGCTCGGGAACGGTTTGTTGGTAGCCAAGCTCAGCTTGGCCCAAATTCCCGTTCCCAAGTGCAACTTGGGAACGAGAATAATGCTTTAAACGAAAAACGCAAAACAGAAAACGGTCTTTAATGGCCCTCAAAGAGGAATTCAGGAAATCCGGGGAGTGGCTGTTCCGCTGGCGGAGCTATCTCCCCTTATTATTGATCGCCCTGTTTCTCCTGGCCCTGGCGGGTTTGCGCCACCCTTACGGCAGCCCTCCGCCGGGTGGGTTATGGGAAGTTTTTTGCCTGGCCGTCTCCTTTAGCGGGTTGGGCATTCGCTTCCTTACCGGCGGCTATGTGCCCGTGGGCACCTCGGGGCGCAACGTCAAAGGGCAGGTCGCGGACGTCTTGAATACCACGGGCGTTTATTCTCTGGTGAGACACCCCCTGTACCTGGGGAACTTTCTCATGTGGCTGGGAATTTCCCTGTTTCTGGGGCTGTGGTGGTTCACCCTGATCATCGTTTTGATCCTCTGGCTTTATTACGAAAGGATCATGTTCGCGGAGGAGGAGTTCCTCCGGGAGAAATTCGGCGGGGATTTTGTACAGTGGGCCGAGAAGACCCCGGCCTTTATCCCGAAATTCGGAAATTGGGTGAAGCCGGACCTGCCGTTCTCTATTAAAACCGCGATCCGCAAGGAATATTCCGGCTTTTTCGCCATGATCGCGGTTTTTACGTTGTTGAAAGTGGCCGGGGAGTTATTCGGCCGGGGCAGGCTGGGGCTGGACTGGCGGTGGGCCGTCATGTTCGGGGTCAGCCTTATCATCTACCTGGGCGTGAGGTATCTCAAGAAACGCACCGGCTGGCTGCAGGTGGAGGGGAGATAGGTGATCAATGAGCCTTATTCTTGATACCGACAAATGCACGGCCTGTGGCCAGTGCGTGGATGTCTGCCCCTTCGGGGCCCTCTCCCTGGAGGGGGAGACCCTGGCCATCGGCGAGGGCTGCAATCTCTGCGGCGCCTGTGTGGAGGTCTGCGAGGCGCAAGCCCTGGCCCTGCCGGAGACGGCAGGGCCGTCCCCCCGGCCCGGGGTGCCCCCGGACGGCGTCTGGGTCTTTGCCGAGCAGCGCCATGGGGAGCTGGCCCCGGTGGCCCTGGAATTGCTGGGGGAAGCCTGCCGCCTGGCGGAGACCTTAAAGGTCAAAGTCAGCGCCGTGCTCTGCGGGGACCGGGTGGAGCACCTGGCTCCGGTGCTCCTGAGCCGGGGCGCGAATAAGGTCTACCTGGTGGAACACCCCCTGCTGGCGGAATTCCTGGAGGAGCCCTATGCTGCGGCCCTGACGGCCCTGGCCCGGCAGTACCAGCCGGAGATCATCCTGGCCGGGGCCACCTACGCGGGCCGGGCCTTTATCCCCCAGGTGGCGGCAAATTTACGGACCGGCCTCACTGCGGATTGCACCGCGTTTGCGATTGACGAGGAAAAGCGGCTCTTGCAGCAGACCCGCCCCGCATTCGGCGGCAATATCATGGCCACCATTATTACGCCCCGGACCTACCCCCAGATGGCCACAGCCCGGCCCGGAACCTTCAAACCCCTGCCGGCGGGGGACCCGGGCGAGGGCCAGGTGGTGCGGGCGGATTTTGACCCGGGCATGGCTTCCGGCCGCAGCCGCTGGCTCGCGACTGTGGCCGAAATCAAGGAGCGGGTGGCTTTGGCCGCGGCGGAAGTCATCATTGCCGGGGGCCGGGGACTGAAAGAGGCCAAGAATTTCAAGTTATTGGAGGAACTGGCGGACCTGTTGGGTGCCGCGGTAGGCGCCACCCGGGCCGCGGTGGACGCGGACTGGATCTCTTATCCCCACCAGATCGGGCAGACCGGCAAGACCGTGTCCCCCAAAGTCTATATCGCCTGCGGCATCAGCGGCGCGGCCCAGCACCTGGTGGGCATGCAGTCCTCGGACTTCATCGTGGCCATCAACAAGGACCCGGCCGCGCCCATCTTCCAGGTGGCCGACGTGGGCCTGGTGGGGGACGTCTTGGAAATTGTCCCGGCCCTGATCCAGGAAATCAAGAAATCAAGGAGTGGCTGATCAGGAGTTTGGATGGGGGAGGGGAAGAATCGCCCCTGCCTCAGGTTCCCGGCCTGGCTGAGAGACAGGTCCAGTTTGAAAAAATTGTAACAAACTACTTTCAATTTCCGGCGATTCGATTTATTAAAGTTAGATAATTTGTCTGGAGAGAAAGAGACCAGCCCCGTAGGGCGGCGGTAAAATCAAGGAATATTCCCAAGTCGAGCCGATGACCGAGATCTCACGAGTAGCCCTGGTAACCGGCGCGGCCCGGGGCATCGGCCGGGCCATCGCCCTGGCCCTGGCCCAGCCGGGACTGACCCTTTACCTCAATGACGTGGTGATCGGCGAAGAAGCCGAGGCGACCCGGAAGGAGGTGGAGGCTAAAGGCGCGGTGGGGCGATTGCTGCAATTCAACGTGGCCGACCAGGCCGCAGTGCAGCAGGGGATCGATCAGATCGTCAAAGAGAGCGGCCGCCTGGACATCCTGGTGAATAACGCCGGCATCACCCGGGACAACCTGGTGATGCGCCTGAAAGAGAGCGAATGGGACCAGGTCCTGGAGGTCAATCTCAAGGGGGCCTATAATTGTATCCGGGCCGCGGCCAAGCCCATGCTCAAGCAGCGCGGCGGGCGCATCATCAACATTTCCTCGGTGGTGGGGGTGATGGGCAACGCCGGCCAGGCCAATTACGTGGCTTCCAAGGCGGGCCTGATCGGGCTGACCAAATCGGTGGCCCGGGAGCTGGCCTCCCGCAATATTACCGTGAACGCAGTGGCCCCGGGATTCATTGAAACTGAGATGACCGCGGCCCTGCCCGAGAAAGTTCGGGCCGAAATGCAGGCCCAGATTCCTTTGAACCGCTTCGGCACCCCGGAAGAGGTGGCCCAGGCGGTGGTCTTCCTGGCCGGTGACGCCGCGGCCTATATGACCGGCCAGGTTTTGCACGTGAACGGCGGCATGTTGATGGTTTAAGACAATAAGGAGGTTCTTGCCCATGGGCGCAGTGGAAGAGAAGGTGATTGACATCATCGTGGACAAATTGGGGGTGGACAAGGCCGAGGTGACCCCCGAAGCGGTGTTCGTGGACGACCTGGGGGCCGATTCCCTGGACCTGGTGGAATTGATCATGGCCATGGAAGAGGAGTTCGGCTTCGAAATCGCGGATGAGGAAGCGGAAAAGATGAGGACCGTCCAGGATGTCATCAGTTTCATCAAAGCCAGGTCCTGATGGGGAGGTGATCGCCATTGCCTGCGATCACGCCGGTCACGGCCTGAAAACCGAAATTCTCAAACTCTTGCGGGAATTACAGGTGCCGGTGACGGACCTGGGTTGCGCCTCCGCCCAGGAGTCGGTGCACTACCCCCTCTACGGTAAAAAGGTGGTGGACGCGCTCCTGGCCCGGCCCCGGTCCCGGGGTATTTTGATCTGCGGCACCGGCTTGGGCATGAGCATCGCGGCCAACCGCTTTGCCGGCATCAGGGCCGCGCTTTGTCATGACATCTATACCGCCATCTTGAGCCGCCGGCACAATGACTCCAATCTTCTGGTCATGGGCGGCAGGATTATCGGCGTGGACCTGGGGAAAGAGATCGTCCGGGCCTGGCTGCAAACGCCCTTTGACGGCGGACGCCACCAGGAACGGTTGAACCTTCTGGAACAATTGGCCCGGGAGGCCAGGCCTCTCGCGGGTTCGGCATGATAGACGATTTGGCACATACTGACCCGGAAATCTATGCGGTCATCGAACGGGAGCGGCAGCGGCAACTCCAGAAACTGGAGATGATCGCGTCCGAGAATTTTGTCAGCGCCGCGGTGATGGAGGCCCAGGGTTCCATCCTCACCCACAAGTACGCGGAAGGCTACCCGGGCCGCCGTTATTACGGCGGTTGCGAATACGTGGACACCGCCGAAAACCTGGCCTTGAGCCGGGTGAAAGAACTCTTCGGGGCTGCCTACGCCAATGTCCAGCCCCATTCCGGCACCCAGGCCAACATGGCCGTCTATTTTACTTATTTGCAGGTCGGCGACACTATCATGGGTATGGACCTGGCCCATGGGGGGCACCTGAGCCACGGCGCGGCCGTGAACTTTTCCGGACGCCTGTTCAAGCCCGTGACTTATGGGGTGGACCGGCAGACGGAAGAGGTGGATTTTGACGCAGTGGCCGATTTGGCCCGGCGCCACCGGCCCAAAATGATCATCGCCGGGGCCAGCGCTTATCCCCGGGCCCTGGACTTCGCCCGCTTCGCGGACATCGCCCGGGAAGTGGGGGCCTATCTGCTGGTGGACATGGCCCATATCGCCGGGCTTATCGCCGCGGACCTGCACCCCGACCCGGTGCCGGTGGCCGATTTTATCACTTCCACCACCCACAAGACTTTGCGGGGTCCCCGGGGCGGCCTGATTTTGGCCCAGGAACAATACGGCAAGGCCCTGGACAGCCAGATCTTTCCCGGCATGCAGGGCGGCCCCCTGATGCACATCATCGCCGCCAAGGCCGTGGCCTTTAAAGAAGCCCTGGCCCCCAATTTCAAGCGCTACCAGGAACAAATTATCAGCAATTCCCGGGCCCTGGGCCGGGAATTCAGCAAACGGGGCTATCGTTTGGTGGCCGGGGGCACCGACACCCACCTCATCCTGGTGGACCTGTCGGAAACCGGGCTCACCGGCCAGGAAGCCGAAGAGGCCCTGGATGCGGCGGGCATCACGGTGAATAAGAACGCCATCCCCTTCGACCCCCGCCCCCCCAAGGTCACCAGCGGCATTCGGGTGGGAACTCCGGCTTTGACCACCCGGGGCATGAAGGAAGGGGAGATGGCCCTAGTCACCGATTTTATGCACCAGGCCCTGAGCAATCCTAAAGATAGCGCCAGCCTCAACCGGTTGCAGGCCCAGGTCCGGGACTTCTGCGCCCAGTTTCCCTTATTTGCCGAGGAATGGCAGGTGGAATAGCTCTCAGCGGTCAGCTTTCAGCTTTTTAGCTTTTTATAAGAATGCTAGCCGCAGGCTTTAGCCTGCGGTTTTTTTTAAGGGGCTTTTGGGGCTTCGCTGCCTTTAAGCGGCAGCACAGGCTTTCCAGTCTGTGCAGGACAGGCTGAACCATCTTCAAGAAATGTCACTCCTAGGGCACTCTTTGCGCGCCAAAATGGTGCGTGAAACGCACCCTACCCGTTAATGGCTTTTAAGCTGACCGCTGATAGCTGAAAGCTCACAGCTACTATCTATTTACCCTTTCCCAGCGTCCCATCCTTTGATATAAGATAATCCCATGCGCTGCCCCTACTGCCACAGCACCAATAATAAGGTCATCGACTCCCGGCCAAGTCGTGAGGCCAACGCCATCCGCAGGCGCCGGGAATGCCTCAATTGTGCGCGCCGCTTCACCACCTACGAACAGGTGGAAGAGAGCATGCCCCTGGTCATCAAGAAAGACGGCCGCCGGGAATCCTACCAGCGCCCCAAAATCTCCGAGGGCATCAAAAAGGCCTGCGAAAAACGCCCGGTCTCCATCGACGCCATCGAAAACTTCCTGGACCAACTGGAACGGGAGATGCTGGAGAGCGGCCAGCGGGAAATTCCCTCCACCTGGATCGGCGAGAAAGTGATGAACCAACTGCGCCTCTGGGACGAAGTGGCCTTCGTGCGCTTCGCCAGCGTCTACCGCCACTTCACCGACGCCACGGACTTCATGAACGAAATCCGTAACCTCCTGGCCAGCCGGAAAGAAGGGGAGAAATAATTTCACCACGGAGACACGGAGGACACAGAGATGCACAGAGATTTTTTTTATTTAGGCGGGTCCCCCGCCTAAATAAATATTTCTCCTCTGTGAAACTCTGTGCTCTCTGTGTCTCTGTGGTTATTCTTTTTATATGAACGACCAAGCATACATGAAGCTGGCCCTGCGCCTGGCGGCTAAGGGCGCGGGCTGGGTCTCCCCCAACCCCATGGTGGGCGCGGTGGTGGTCCGGGCAGGAGAGATCGTGGGCCGGGGCTATCATCGGGCTTATGGGCTGCCTCATGCGGAAGTGGAGGCCATACACCGGGCCGGGGAAGAGGCACAGGGGGCCGACCTCTACGTCACCCTGGAGCCCTGCAACCACCAGGGCAAAACGCCGCCCTGCACCCAGGCGGTGCTTAACGCGGGTATCCGCCGGGTGGTCATCGCCACTTTAGACCCCAATCCCCGGGTGAACGGCGGCGGCGCGGAAGTTTTGCAGGGCCGGGGTGTGCAGGTGGAAACCGGCCTGCTGGCGGCTGAGGCCCGGCGGCTGAACGAGGCCTGGTTCAAGTGGGTGGCCACGGGCCTCCCCTTCGTCATCGCCAAGGCCGCGTGCTCCCTGGACGGCAAGATCGCCACCGCCAGCGGCGAAAGCCAGTGGCTCACCGGCGAGAAGGCCCGGTCTTTGGGCCACCAACTGCGCCACCAGGTGGACGCCATCCTGGTGGGCGTGGGCACGATCATCGCGGATGACCCACAACTCACCACTCGTCTGCCAAGTCGAAAAACCGAAAACCGAAAACCGAAAACCGAAAACCGTTTCAAAGACCCCATCCGCATCGTCTTGGACAGCCGCCTGCGGCTGGCCCTGAGCGCCCGGCTGCTGCATCTGGATTCAGCCGCGGCCACCTGGATCGCCTGCACCGACGCGGCCCCCAAAGAAAAGATCAAAGCCTTGAAAGATTTGGGAGCGGAAGTGTTGGTCATGCCCGGGATGGTGCGTGAGACGCACCCTACGGAAATTCCTGCCTCGGTAACCCCGGAAGCGAGGGACCTGGTGTCCTTACCACCTTTGCTCAAAGAACTGGGCCGCCGCCAGGTGCAGAGCCTGCTGGTGGAAGGGGGCGGGGAGACCCTGGGGTCGTTTTTCGACCAACGCCTGGTGGACAAGTTTTATTTTTTCTACGCCCCCAAGATTTTGGGTGGCAAGACCGCGCCGGGGATGCTGGCCGGCGCGGGGGTCAAGCACTTGGGCAACGCCTTGCAGGCAAAGGAATTGAGGGTTAGTAGGTTAGGGCCGGATTTGCTGGTGATGGGGTATTTGTAAGAAAGGATATGTAGGGTGCGTCTTACGCACCATTAATATTAATATTTTCGCTCGTTCCCAAGTTGTACTTGGGAACGTAATTATGGGCCAAGCTTTGCTTGGTCTAAGTTATTCATAGAAGCCATTGCAAAACCTCCTTTTCTGTCATCCTGAACGCAGTGAAGGATCTCAACGCCTCGAAAATACGAGATTCTTCGCTGCGCTCAGAATGACAAATTAGGATAATTGAGGTTTTGCAATGTCTTTTATGCATCGCTTCTGATTAATATAATGGTATCGTTGGCAAAGCAAAGCTTTGCAAATAAATAGGGGGTTCCCAAGCACAGCTTGGGAACCAGAATTTAAACTACTACTATGGCGAAAATCCTCTACGGCGTACACGGCACCGCGCATGGGCATGCGATCCGGGCTTTGAGTATTGCCCGGCGGTTCCCGGAACACGAGTTTCTTTTTGTCAGCCATGAGGCGGGGCCCGCGATTTTGCAGGGGGAGTATCCGGTGGTGGATATCCCCAGCCTGGGGACGGTTTTTGCACAGCACCGGGTGGACACCCTGGCCACCCTGAGGCTGAATTATCCGGTTGTGCGCGACCGGAAGGTTTTAATGCGCCGGGTCCTGGATTTAATAGAGAGCTTCAAGCCGGACGCGGTGATCAGCGACTATGAGTTTTTCCTGCCCCGGGCCTGCCGCAAGATCGGCGTGCCCTGCCTGTCCATCGACCACCAGCACGTCATCACTGCTTGCCGCCATCCCATACCGTGGAGGGAGTACCCCAGTTATCTGGCCACCAGCCTGGCAGTGAAGCAGCTCTTCAGCCGGGCTACGGACTACCTGGTGATCTCCTTTTTCCAGCCGGAGGTCAGGCCGGGGTTTCGGGCCAAGATTCTGCCGCCCCTGCTCCGGGACACGGTGTTGGCCCGGGAGCCCCGGGACGGCGACCACGTCCTGGTGTACCAGAGCTATATCACCGATTTCCGGAAGTTTCTGGCCTTTGTGGAGGCGTTAAAGAGGCCGGTGATCGTCTATGGGGTGAAAAAGGAGGGGAGGGAAGGGAATCTTCTGTACAAACCCAAGTCCGAGGAAGGTTTCCTGGACGACCTGGCCACCTGCGCCTACGTGGTCTGCGGGGGCGGCCATTCCATGATTTCCGAGGCCCTGTATTACGGCAAACCGGTGATCTCCTTTCCCATCAAAGGCGCGTTCGAACAGTTCCTCAACGCCTTTTACCTGGAGCGTTTGGGCTATGGGCGCCAGGCCTCCGGCCCCTATCTGCAGCCGGAGATTATTCCCCAATTTGAGTCCAGGTTGGAGGAGTTCCGGAAGCGCATCCGCAGTGCCAAATTTTGCGGCAACCCGGAGATTTTCGGGCAGGTGGAGAAGTTTGTCCGGGAGAAAAAGCTGGATTATTGATGGGGTTTTTTCTGTAGGGTGCGTCTTACGCACCATAAATGGCGGCCCGCCGTCATCCCTGCTTTCCAGAATATTTTTCCAACAATCCCTTTAGCTTGCCATAATTCTTAACGGAATCGAATTCCTCGGCCACCCGCCGCTTTCCGGCCTGCCCCCGGCGCCGGGCCTCGGCGGGGTTATCCAGGGCTTCCCTAATCGCCGCCGCCAGGGCCCGGGGATCACCGGGGGGCACCAGCCAGCCGGTCTGGCCCGGGGCCACGGCCTCGGGGATGCCGGAGACGTCGGTGGCCACCACCGGCACCTCATGGGCCATGGCTTCCATGATGACCGTGGGGATGCCGTCCCGGTCGCCGGCAGGGTCAACGATGCTGGGCATGATAAAGAGATCGGCCCGCTGCAAAAGGGCCGGCACCTGCCGGTGCAGGACAAACCCCGGGAAATGCACCCGGCCGGTCAAGCCGCATTGCCGCACCAGGTCCTGCAACTCCCGGCGCTGGGGGCCGTCCCCGGCCAGGGTGAGATGAAAATCCACCCCCTGGGCGGCCAGTTCCCGGCAGGCCTGGATGAGAATAGGAAACCCCTTCTTGGGGACCAGGCGGCCGATGCTGAGGAGTTGGTAAGGGGGCCGGGGAGTGCGCTGCGGCTGTGGATGGGGGGATAGAGGCACGCCGATGCGGATGACTTTAATCTTGGCCGCGGCATCCGGCAGCAGGGCTGACAGATAGTCCCGGTTTAAGGCGGAAATGACCCGGATGAACGCGGCCGCCTGCAGTTTTGCCGTCAAGGCCCCGTCCGGCGGATAAAGATCGTGGGCGTGCCCGCAGAAGCTGAAAGGGATGCCGCTCAGGCGGGAGGCCACCCAGGCGCCGGTGGCCGGGCCGTCCGCCCAGGGGGCGTGGATGTGGTCCACCCCTTCCCGCGCCAACACTCCGCTCAGGTAAGCCCCGGCCAGGGCGGCCCAGAGGGCTTCGCCCGCGGTTTCCCAATTACGCCAGCCCCGGACCAGGGTCTCGGCCAGGACCAGCCGGGCCAGGGGCCGGCGGTCCCGGAAGAGGCGCAGCAGTTGTAACAGTAAGGTTCCCAGGGAAGCCAGACCCAGGCGGTCCACCGGGACCAAGACCTCCCCCATCCCGGAGACCCGGTGGGAGGGCCGCGGCCCATAGAAGGTATAGACCTTCAGGTTCAGTCCCAGCCGGAATAAGGTGTTCACTTCATCCAGGATGAAGGTCTGGGTGGGTTCTGGGAACCAGAGGAGGAAATAAGCCACCCGGGGGCCGGTTTTGGATAAAGGTTGATAGCGGGGAGGGCCGGGGCACGGCAAGTTTGCGGAGGTACCGGCAAATTCCCCTGCCAGGGCCCCGGGCCTGGGGGCAGGGGCAAGGGGAACTCCCGGTTCTTTGCCCGCAGCTTTGGGGCGGTGTTTTTGGGCCAGGAGAGTGGCAAAGACCTCTTCATGGCGGCGCACCATGTCTTTGAGGGTAAACTCCCGCTCCACCCGCTCCCTGCCGGCGCGGCCGAAGGCTTCCCGGGTCTCCGGGTCGGCCAGCAAGTGGGCCATGGCTCCGGCCAGGGCGGGGACGTTGCCCGGTGGCGTCAACCAACCGGTCTCCCCCGGAATGACCAACTCCGGGAGGCCGCCCACCCGGGTGGCCGCCACCGGCAGACCCATGGCCATGGCCTCCAGGACCACGTTGGGAAAGGCTTCGTGCCGGGAACTGAGGACAAAGAGAGAGGCTTGCTGCAGCAGCGGCCGCAAGTCGGCCCGGCCCGCCAGGAACCGCACCCGCGCCGGAGGCAGGGTTGCCTTCACCAGTTGCTCCATGGCCGGTTTCCGGGGTCCGTCTCCCACCAGCCAGAGTTGCGCGTCCGGCTGGTCCCTCAGCACCAGTCGGAAGGCCCGGATCAGGGTCTCATGGTCTTTTTCCGGGACCATGCGGGCCACGGAGAGGATGATGGGCTGACCGGTTTTGCTAGGCTCCGGGGGACGGAAAAAGTCCGTATCCACGCCGTTGGGAATCACCGTAAGCCGGGAGGCGCAAATCTTACAATCCTTGTTAAGAATAACCGGTATGCTATGAGTATTACAAAGAATATGGTCCGCCAGCGGCCAGAGCCAGCGCTCAAATTGATTCCCATGCAAAAGCCCCCGGACATTGCCCACCACCAGGGGCGCACCGGACAATCGCCCCAGGAGACGGCCCCAGATATTGGGCAACGCGGTCAGGCACAGGAGCAGGTCCGGGGGAGTCTTTTTAAGTTGCACCCAGAGGCGGGCCAGGCCCGGGAGGCCCGGCTTCTTCCGCCCAGAGAGGCGGACCAGGGGTATGCCCCGAGCCCTGGCCAGGGGGGCCAGGTCGTCGCCCGCGGCCATGACCCAGATTTCGGGTTGAAAGCGCCGGCGGTCCAGCCCCCGGGCCAGTTCCAGGGCCTGGCGCTGGGTGCCCCCGAACTTCAGGTCCTCCAGGAGCAAGACAATACGCGCGGGGCGGAGAGGAGATAAGTTAGTCATTGATTAATCCGCAAGCAGTCTATTTAATAATTTCTATGATGTAAACCGGATAAGGTGCAGAAGCAGAGCTTCGGCAAAAAATTGCGTTCCCAAGCAGTAATTCATGAGCCCTTGGCTCACCCGAAACGATGAAAAATCGTAGGGCGGGCGTCCCCGCCCGCCTTGGTAATCCGCACAGGCTGGAAAGCCTGTGCCACCACCAGGAACTTTTCGGAACAGGAGCTTGGGAACGAGGGAGGGAAATCAAAGCCCAAGGAGGGCACATGGCCGCCTAAGAAAGCAGTTGGCTTATGATATATTTTACTGACCACTGACCACTGACCCCTGGCCCCTGATCCCTGCCCCTCAATAGCCCATGAGGCCGCAGCAGCGGGAGCAGACGGGCATCAGGCCCTCGGTGGCCAGGCTGCGGCGGAAGTTCCGGTAAGCCGGGGAGTTCCACAGCTCGGTGATGGTGGCCTCCTTGATATTCCCCACCACGTAATCATGGTAGTCCCGGCAAGGGGAGAGATCGCCGTTGCTGTTGATTTCCACCACCTGAAAAATGGAGAGGCAGCGGTGGAAGCCGAACCTGGCCCGGTGGTCGGTGTAATAGGTGCGCAGGTCCCCGGCCCCCAGGATGGAGGGGATCAGGGTGACCGGGGGAGCGGACCAGGAACGGGAGCGCCGCAACAGTTCCTGCAACTGCCGGTGCAACTCCTGGTAGTCGTCCGGCTTCCAGTCGCCCACCCAACCCCAGGGACGGCTGGGTTTAAACCCGAAGCGCCGGGAGAAATCCTCTTCGTGGGCCTGGGCCCGCTCCCGGTCGATCCACCAGGCCAGGTAAAAGACAAAGAGGTCCACCTGGTCCCGGAAGGCCTCATAGATTTCCACCAGATGCCGGAAGTTTTCCCGGGAAATGGTGGTGAGGGAGGCGATGAGGGGCAGGCCGCCTGCGCCGTTTCTCGACCGGGCCCGGCGCACCGCGGCCAGACCGGCCTGGATGTCTCCGAAATTATCGGCCCCGCCCGCGGCCGGGCGGGCCCGGTTATGCAGCGCGGCGGTGGGGCCGTCGATGGAGACCTGCATCAGGAACAAAGGAGCCTGCACCAGGCGTTCGGCGAATCCGGCGATACGGGTGCCGTTGGTGGCGATGGAGGTGGGGAAGCCCAGTTGGGTGGCCCGGTCGATGACCTCCAGGGCCCCTTCGTAGAGCATGGGTTCCCCGCCCCAGAGATAGAGCAGGGGCCGGTGGCCGTGGCGCACCAGGTCCTCGAAGACCTCCAGATAGCGGCTGGGGGTGACTTCCCGCTTTTTGAATTCCTTGAGGTCCTGGCCCCGGAGAAACCCCCGGTCGCCCCATTGGCCGCAGGTATGGCAGCGGAGATTGCAGAGGTCGGTGATCCTCAGGCTCACCTGGCGGATGCGGCGTCCCAGTCCTTCTTTGGAGGGGGGATAAGAGCGGTTAAAGAGCCATTTTTCCCCTTGCAAAGCCGCGAGTTTGGAATAGATCCAGGGGTGGCGGGCCAGGCGGCGCATGCTCTTCAGCACCACCCCCAGGGCCACCCGGCTATGTTCTCCCATTATGCTCCCTGATGCGCCAGAATTGCTGGGGGAAGGGTGCTTCCCACTCCCCCGATTTTCCCCAAACTTATGGTATTATACTCCATTGAGGCTAATATCCCAACACTCTTCCGAGAATAGGGTTGACAAGGGGCACTTCCCGGGGCACATTCCTTGATAAAAAGAGTGGCCAGTGGCCAGCAGCCAGTTGCAGGTTGATAGTTGAGACCTCTTCGAGAATCCTTGTCATTCTTAAGGGAGCAAAGGGACTGAAAATTCTCGCAGTACCCATAAATACGAGATTCTTCACTCCGCTGCGCTCCGTTCAGAATGACAGAAACGAGGACTTTCCCAAAGGTCTGAAGTTGGAAGCTGATTGTTTTTTCTGACCCCTGGCCCCTGGTCCCTGCCCCCTATTAAACTCATGCAAGCCCTGGTTTATACCCAATCCATTCCCCGGTATCTGTTGTCCCGGTGGTACTACCGCTTATGGCCCCGGCGGTTCTGGCCGGCTTTGGCCTCCATCAGGTTGCAGGAGATCCCCCTCAAGCCTCCGGGACCGGATTGGGTAATTCTGCGCAACCGCGTCTGCGGTATTTGCGGCTCGGACCTGCGGCTTCTGAAGGGCGCGGAATCCTTTCTCCTGGAGCCCTATGGCTCCTTCCCCGCGGTGCTGGGCCATGAGGTGCTGGCGGAAGTGGCGGACGCGCCGCCGGGCTCGGCCTGGCGGCCGGGTGAGAGGGTGGCGGTGGAGCCGGTGCTGCCCTGCGAGGTCCGGGGTATACCGCCATGCCGCTATTGTGCCCGGGGGGAATATAATCTCTGTGAAAATTTTACCCGGGGGAGCTTGTCCCCCGGGGCCATCATCGGCTTTCACCAGGATGCCGGGGGCGGGATGGCCGAATTCATGGCCGCGCACCCCAGCCGGCTGGTGAAGCTGCCGGAAAATCTGCCGGACGAGGTGGCGGTGCTCACGGATTCCCTGGCTTCGGCCCTGCAGCCGGTCCTGGACCACCTGCCCGGGGACGGGGAGACGGTGGTGGTCTATGGGGCCGGCATCATCGGCCAACACCTGCTCCGCCTGGTGCGGCTCCTGGTCCCCGGCGCCCGGGTTATAACCGTGGCCCGCTACCCCTTCCAGGAAGACCTGGCCCGGGCTGGAGGCGCAGACACCGTCTTATTGGAGCCCAGCCGGGAGGAGCTGGCCGCGGCCGTGGGGGCCCGGATGCTGCCCACCACTCTGGGGGGCGGGAACCCGGAAGGGGGCGCGGAGTTTTTCTTTGACTGCGTGGGCAGCAGCAATTCCCTGCAAGAAGGCCTTTTGGCCCTCAGGGCCCATGGCACCTACGTGCTGGTGGGCACCGCGGGGACGCTTAGCCGGGTGGATCTCTCCAGCCTTTGGTTCCGGGAACTGCGGCTCACCGGCTCTTCCATGTTCGGCTACGGCCATTTTCAAGGCCAAAGAGTCCGCACCTATGAAATGGCCGTGGACCTCCTGGCCCGGGGGGATTACCCCCACCAGGAGCTCCTCTCCCATATCTTCCCCCTTAAAGATTACTGCCAGGCCTTCCGGGTGGCCTTCAACAAGCGCCGTTTTGAGAGCGTCAAGGTGGCGTTGGATTTAAGAAAAAAATAAATACTTAACCACAGAGTCACGGGGAGCACAGAGAATCACCGAGGAGAATTAATTTTTTAGGCGGCTTCCCCGCCTAAAAAATATTCTCTGTGAAACTCTGTGTCCTCTGTGTCTCTGTGGTAAGGTTTTTTAATGAAGCTTGCCATCAGCATCGACGTGGAGGAAGAGGGGCTATTTTCCGGGAAGTATCCCCGCACTCCCCCCGGGGTCAGCAATGTGGCGAATCTGGCGCGACTGGAGTTCATCCCCCGGGAATTCGGCTTTCCCCTGACCCTGCTGGTCACTTATCAGATGGCCCGGGACCCGGCGGCCCGGAAGGTCCTGGAGTATTGGCGGGACCATTACGGTACGGAGATCGGCGCCCACCTTCACCCCTGGAACACCCCGCCTTTTCCGGACCTTGCCGGACCCGAGCCGGTGCGGTCGGAAAAGATCCCCCGCCAGGCTCTTAAGGAAAAGCTGGTTAATCTGGTTGGCGCTATCCAAGAGAATTTGGGGGTAACACCCCGGTCTTTCCGTATGGGGCGGTTTGACTGGGGCCCCCGGCTCCTGTCCCTCCTGCCGGAGATGGGTTTTCAGGTGGACAGCAGCATGGTGCCCCTGACCCAAAAAGTGGGGGGGCCGGACTATTTCCTGGCCCCAAACGACCCTTTCCGGTTGCCGGTCCCGGGCGCGGCGGGAGGGACGCTGTTGGAGGTCCCCCTGACCATGGTGCCGGTCATTGCCGGCGCACCCCGGTTAATCTACCGCGTCACCGGGGCTTTACCCGGAGACTGGGGGATACGTCTCCGCTCCCGGTTCCCCTATTTACTGGCCGCGGGCATCCACCCCGTGTGGTTTCCTCTCCCCTCCATGCGCCTGGCGGCCAGGCTGCATCGCCGCCGGGGGGGACGGGTGCTCAACCTTTTTTTACATTCTTCGGAGCTGGCGGCCGGGGGCACCCCCCAATTCCCCAACGAAGCGGCAGTGGCCCGGCTTGTCGCCAAAATCCGGGCCTTCCTGGCCTGGCTTAAGGCCACGGGGCCGGTGGAAGGGATTACCCTGGCGGAGCTCAGCAGGTCGGCAGGGAAAGCCGGCAGGGCAGGGGAGGGTTTGGTTTAAAGTTCAAAGTTTAAGGTTCAAGGTTTTGAATTGCCCTGGTTCCAGGCTTGACCCAACTTTGAACTTTGAACGTTGAACCTTGAACTGAAATGCGTACAGCAGGGGCGGCTATGGTGAGGAGAGCTTATGCTCGGAGTAATATGTTGAGCGCAGCAGGCCGCGGCCCGTGGGGGAAAAGATGCGGTATTGGCCCCAACCCCGTTTCTGCAGGAAGAATTGCAGGGAAGTGGCCAACACCCCCAGGCCGTACTTCACGCTCCGGGGGAAATTGATGGAGGAGGCTTCAGCGAAATAACGGGTGGGACAGGAGACTTCCCCCAACCGGAAGCCGAAGTAGATGGTCTGGGCCAGCATTTCATTATCAAACACGAAGTCGTCGGAATTTTCCCAAAGGGGCAAGGTCTCCAGCACCTGCCGGGAGAAGGCCCGGAAGCCGGTATGGTATTCCGAGAGCTTGGCTCCCAAAAAGAGGTTTTGGAACGCGGTGAGAAGGCGGTTAGCGATATATTTATAAATGGGCATGCCTCCCTGGGGGGCCTTGCCCCCCAGGATGCGGGAGCCGATGGCCGCGTCGTATTCCCCGCTGGCCACCAATCCGGCCAGGGCCGGGATGATCTTCGGGGAATATTGATAGTCCGGGTGGAGCATGACCACAATGTCCGCCCCCGATTTCAGGGCCTCGGTGTAACAGGTCTTCTGATTACGGCCATAGCCCATGTTCCGTTCATGCAAAAAGCAGCGGATCCTGAGGCGGCGGGCGATTTCCAGGGTTTCATCGTGGGAGGCGTCGTCCACCAGCAGAACTTCGTCCACGATATCGAAAGGAATGTCTTGAAAGGTGCGTTCCAGGGTGCGGGCGGCATTGTAAGCGGGCATGACCACCAGCACCTTTTTTCCTGCCAACAAGTTCTTTCCCCCCGTTCATGCCTCTGTTATATTTGCACGGGCATGCGCTTTAACAGATTCTTACAGAGTTCCCGGCAAAAAGCAACTCCCCCTCTCCCTGAGCCGGGGCTTGCCCTGGAACAGCCCGGGTCGGTATTGCTTGCTTTATTGATATTTTATTAATTTTTGCCGAAAAGAAACAAGAGAACGTTCGTGAATATTGAAAGCAATCCCCGGGGTGTTTACCTGGCCGGTGTAGCCTTGCTCTTTTTGGCATTGCCGGTGGCCCTGTTTTGGCGTCCCGGCCACTTTTTTTTTATTGAGGATGATTGGGCCATTCTTTCCCAATTGGTGAGCCACCCGTTCTGGCAATACCTGACTATGCCGGACGGCGAAGTCTGGATGCCGCTCTCCCGGGCGGTCTATTACGGCCTGGCCCTGATTTGCGGTGAGCGGTACGATACCCTGCTGCTGATCAACTGCCTGGCCAGCGGCTTGCTGGCCTTTCAGTTCTACTGGTTTTTAAGGCAACACTTCGATTCCATGCAGGCATTAGTTTTGGGATTGTTTTATGGGGGGGCCGCGGCCCATACCAGCCTGACCCAGGTGGCTTTTTACAACAATGCCCTCCTCTGTTTCAATTTTTTCCTGCTGGCTTTGCTGCTAACCCATTATTATCTGCAGACTTCCTCCCGGATCTTGTTGCCGGGCATCACTCTAAGCGTTTGGTTTTCCCTAGTTTCCTGGAATTTTACCATCCTGGCGATCTGGGCTTTGCCCTTGTATGTAGCCATCCTGGGGGGGAAAGAAGCGCGGCGCCGCTTCTGGGCCGTGAGCATCGCCGTGGCCCTGGCTTTCCTGGTCTTTACCCTGGGATATTTTTCTTTTGCCGGGTTCGGGGCCGCAGCCAGCCATAACCGGGGGATAATGAGCGGCCTGCCCGGTCCCGCTTATCTGGTGCACTGGTTTTTCGGAGCTTTCTTTTCGCCCTTTTCTTACCTATTTTGGGGGCACTACCATTACCCGGTTTGGGCCCATGTTTTGGGAGCCAGCGCCCTGGTCCTGAGCGTCGCCTTGATCTGGCGCTGGGGTGACCTTCAGGAGCGGCGTCTGGGGCTCTGGGTCCTGATCTTCAATGCCCTGCCCATCTTTCTGGTTTCCCTGGCCCGTTACCAGAGAGGGGTGAATCAAGCCTTTGCCCCTCGGTATGCAGTCTTCACCCTTATGGGAGCCCTGCTTCTCCTGGGCGCGGCCTGGGGTATTCTCAAACGGCGGATGCGCCCCGGCCTCGCGGTCCGGGTTGTGCCCCTGGTCGTATTGGCGGTCATGGTGGGCGGCCAGATCAAAAGCCTGCCCCATTGGGAGAAGCTCTATGGACAGATGAGCCAGGCGTCCAAGGATTTTTATCAACGCCTGGATATGGTCGCGGTGCAATCACCGGAGGCCGGGCAACAGATGGTGCCTCCCCAATTCTGGTATCCGGAGCGCCTGCACCTGACCTGGGCCCAGGCGGCGAGCATCCGGCTCTTCCTTTCCGGCACCCCGGAATTACGGCCCCGTCCGGGGTCATAGGTGGATGTTTTGAAAGGCAAAAATACCTTTCCGACAGCTACTGGCTGCCATTATCCTGGCCCGGGCAATAATTATGGATATTTTTCTTTCCATAAGTCTATTTATTCTGGTATAAGAGCGTATTATCCCTTATTATAGGTGACGGGATATCATTAAAGATAAAGGAGGCCAATAGTTTTGCAACTCCGAGTACTTGCCGGGGCGAGTCTACTTGGGGGGAATTTGCGTTAATGGGATGCGGAATATGGTCTTCCGCTTGGGGGGAAGGTCTTATTGCCGAATGCGGACCTGGTGATATACGGTTGACTTTTTCTGCAGATACCATTAAAACGTTAAGGACATACGGGGGAGGAACAGATTCTTGATATGTCTCTGAAAACTCGCTGCCAACCTTTTGCCCGCTACGTGCAATCCGCCAAAAATGCGGGATATTACCCGTATTTCCGCCCTTTATCCCGGTCCTGGGGGACTGAGGTGGAGGTGGACGGGCGGCGGTTAATCATGATCGGTTCTAACGACTACCTGGGGTTGAGTCATGAACCCCGGGTAATGGAAGCGGCTGCAAAGGCCTTGCGCAGGTGGGGTACGGGTGCAGGTGGATCCCGTTTTCTTTGCGGTAACTTGGTCTTACACGAGGTCTTGGAAGAGCGCCTGGCGGCTTTCGTCAACAAGAAGAAGGCGGTGGTTCATGTCACCGGCTTCAGTACCAATCTGGGCGCCATCGCCTGTTTGTTAACTCCTCAGGATGTCATCCTCTGCGACCGGGAGAACCATGCCAGCATCTTTGAAGGATGCCAGGCCTCCCGGGCCCGGCTGATCCCTTTTGCCCATAACGATGTGGAGGACGCGGCTAAAAAGCTGGCCTCTATCCGCGAGAAAAAAAGCCAGTCCCTCATGTTGCTGATCACTGAGGGGGTGTTCAGCATGTCCGGAGATATGGCCCCTCTGCCCGAACTGGTGCGCTTGAAAGAGGAATATCCGGAGCTGCTGATCTACCTGGATGATGCCCACGGCCTGGGGGTGATGGGGCCCCAGGGACGGGGATCGGTGGCCCACTTCGGCCTGACCAGCCAGGTGGACTTCATTATGGGTACCTTCAGCAAGGCGTTGGCTTCGGTGGGCGGTTTCATCGCCGCGGATGATGAAGACGTGCTGGAATATTTGCGCCATAACTCCCGCCCCCTGATTTTTTCCGCGGCCTTGCCTGCCAGCAATGCGGCCACCGTGCTGGGCTGCCTGGACATCTTGGAGCAGGAGCCGGAGCGAGTCGAGCGCCTCTGGGACATCACCCGGAGAGTGCATGCCGGCTATCGGGATATCGGCCTCATTACCAGAGACTCAAAAACCCCCATCATACCCATCCACATCGGGGACGACCTGAAGGCTGCCATTTTTGCCAGGGATCTGTTCGATGCAGGCGTGTTTGCGCTGCCGGCCATCTTTCCGGCAGTTCCCCGGGGACAAGCCGTGATCCGCACCGCTTATATGAGCACCCATGAGGAGCGGCAGATCGAATTCGTCCTGGAAGTTCTGGACCGCCTTGCTAAAAAACACCGCATCCGGGCCACGGATTTGGCAGGTCGAGAGCCTTTTCTGGCCAAAGATGATTTTTCGTCCCAGAGCCTGCGCATTTGACTCGAGAAAACAGCCGGGTTTGCCGATTTTATAGTGGGGGGGACCTTTTCTTTTGAGACTCGGTGACCTACTGCGAGTCAGTATCCGCCAACTGTTGCGCCATCGGCGGCGCTACTGGGGGGTAATACTGGCCATCGCCATAGGTACCGCCGGCTTTATCACCATTATCACCATGGGCCGGGACCTCAAAAAAAATTTCAATCGCGACCTGGAACTTTTAGGCAAAGCCACTCTTATCCGGATTTACTTCGAAAAACGCCCATCTTTTGGATATCAAAGATTTCAGCCGTCCACTCTGGAGGCCTTACGCCGCCTCCCGGGGGTGAGCGAGGCCAGCCTGGTGGCCCAACATCCCTGGGTCCTCGGTAGTTGGCAGGGGCGGGATTACCATTTCGCCCTGCTGGGTGTGGATGAGTCATTCTGGAAAGTCAATGGCTTAACACCTCAAGGGGGGAAGTTTTTCACCTCCGGAGACACGAACTACAGCCAGCGGGTGTGCATTTTAGGCCCGGAATTGGCCCGCACTATCTTCGGTCGGGAAAAGGTGGTGGGGGACCAACTGGCAATGCAACAAGAGCTATACACGGTGACTGCCGTGCTCAACGGCGCGGGTCTGGGAGATTATGCCCATTTCGCGTTTATGCCCTTGAGCACCGCCGAGAACCGCATTCAGGGGATCAGCCCCGCGAACCGCATCTACTTGCGTTGCCGCACCTGGGAAGACGTTGGCAAAGTGGCGCCTCTTATCCCCGGGGCCATCCAGGCTGTTCAACCCGTCCAGGGCCTCAAGGTGGAAGTGGCCTGGGATCATTTGCGGCGGGTGGAAGCGGTGGCCTGGTGGGTTGAGCTATTCATCTACAGCTCCATTGTTGCCACCCTCATCCTGGGTGGAGTAGGTATCTGGACGGTGATGATGGCGGCGGTGCGCTCCCGCACCCGGGAAATCGGCTTGAAAAAAGCCATGGGCGCCGAGGATCAGGCCATTATGGCCCAATTTCTGGCGGAAGCCGTGTGCCTCAGCGTGGCCGCCTCTCTTTTGGGGAGCGCACTGGGATTCGTGTCCGTGGAGGTCACGAGCCTCTTGATCCACAGCCATCCCGGACAGGGGCTTTTTCTGATGTGCGTTTTGTTGGGACTCCTGGTGGCGGTGGGACTGGGGGTGGCTGCGGGAATCTACCCCTCCCTCCGGGCCAGCCGTATGGAAGTGGTATCTGCTATCCGTTATGAATAGGAACCTTATGACCCCGGGAAATGGCGGCCCTTTGATCCGGGTCACCAGATTATCCAAACATTACAGCAATGGCCATGGGGTCATCCCGGTCCTCCGGGGCGTCAACCTGGAGGTGCGGCCCGGGGAGATGGTGGCGGTGATGGGACCCTCCGGTTCGGGCAAGTCTACCCTCCTATTTATCTTGGGCCTGCTGCAGCCTGCTTCTTCGGGAAAGTATCAATTCATGGGACAGGATATGCTGGCCTTAAGCCGCGCGGCCCAGGCGGAGTTCCGCCGCCGGCAGGTGGGCTTCGTTTTTCAGAATTGCGACCTTTTTGAAAACTCCACGGTTTACGAAAACCTGGAGTTTCCCCTGGTTTATGCCAAAGTCGAGCGTCAGGAACGGCCGGACAGGATCACCGCGGCTCTGGAGAGGGTGAACCTGGCCCACCGTATCCACCACCCTGCCAATCATCTTTCCGGAGGGGAAAAGCAACGGGTGGCGATAGCCCGGGCCCTGGTCAATGAACCTCTGGTTATCCTGGCTGACGAACCCACCGGCCATTTGGACCGCACCCACGGCCACATGGTGATGGACCATTTTGAAAAAGTCGTGGCTGCCGGGGATACTGCCCTGATAGTGGTGACCCACGACCCGCAGGTGGCGGAGCGTTGTTCCCGGATATTTTCCCTGGAAGACGGCATCCTCAATGAGAATTGATCCCAGGGGCGCGGCCGCTCAGAGTCTGCAGAAGCCGCACCCCACGGGAACGAGGGTGCGGCTGGGCGAAAAAATTCCCTATATCCTGGCCTTGATCTTTCTGGCTCTGGCCCTGGCCGCGGCGGCTCCCCCGGTCCAGGCGACAGAAGCGCCCACGGGGAAGGACGACCGGGAGGCCCAGGCCGTTACCGGCCCCGTGAACTTTGATAGGGCTGTGCGGCTGGCCCTGGTCCGCTCGCCGTTTTTCACCAAAAGCTCCCTGGAAATTGAGGTCAAACGGCTGGATGAAAAGGACAGCAAGTTTGATCTACTGCCGCCCGTTACTTTCCGCACCCAATACTATGTCGATCAGCCGGCGGATGTGAGTGGCCGTCCCTATTCTCTAAATTTTATCAGCAGCAATTATAATCCCGTGGAGTCCTATTTCACCTTACAGGCCAGGAAATTGCTCACGCAAATAGCCGCCCTGGCCCATATGCAAGTCATTTCCGAAGGTATCCGGAAGCTGGCCAAGATGTTTCTGGAGATGGAGGCCCTGAATCAAGCCGCGGCCCGTCAGGATCACCTCATCGATCTGGCCCGGCAGAATCTGCTCTTTGTGCAAAAGCGGCTGCATCTCGGCACCATTACCTCCCTGGAAATAAAGGTGGCCGAGCAGGAGTTGGCAGGGGCCCAAGCCGAGAAAGAACGTATTATCTATTCCCAGAACCGGCTCCAGGAAAATGTGCGGGCCTTCATCGGCTTGAAAGCCGGCCAGCCCCTGGAGTTGGACTTTAAAGATGCGCGGCGCCAGGTAATGGGAGCCTTTGACGCGGGTGCGGCCAGCCTGGAGCAGGCCAAGGCCCGCTCCTACGAACTCAAGATCGCGGCCCTGAAAAAAGAGCTGCAGAATTATCATATTTTATTGGCCAAGGCCAGATTACTGCCCTCCTTTTTTATCGGCGCCCAGAGTCCTGATCCTTTGGCCTCGAATTCCAGGGGCCTTTTCTTCTCAGTTGGCTTGGAAGTGCCGGTTTGGGATGGATTTAAACGGCTCCGGAACATCTCCCGCCAAAAAACCATTTTGAGGCAATTTGAGGCGGAAACCCACGAGAAAGAGATCGGCCTGGCCGGCCAGTGGCAGGAGGCCCTGGAAAGCGTGCGAGTCGCAGACGTCTCCAGGAAATCGGCGCAAGTCCAGGAGGAACTGGCCCGCCTCAAAGAACGGCAGTGCGAAATCCGTTATCATTCCGGGGGAGAGCCCCTGGCCGTGTATCTGGATGGGCGCAAGGTCTTGGCGGAGGCCCAGAAAAATACTTTTCTGAAGAATCTGGACTACGATTTGGCGTTAATCAAGCTACGGCAACTTTCTGGAGACTTGGATGGAAGTTATGTGGATGCGAGTTCTTGGCAGCAATAAGCGGGTGGTCTGGCTTGCCGGCGCTGTTATCTTGATCTGTCTGTCCCTGGTGAGCTACCCCTCCCCGGGCGGCAGCTCGGAGAAGGCGCCCGGGAAAGGCAAGGTCACCGCGCCCCCTCCGGTCGAACCAGGGTTGTCTGAGATCTCTTTTATGGGGAAATTCAGTTGCCCCCTCAAACGTCAGGTGATCCTGCCCTTTAAGGGGATTATCACTTCCCTGGAGGTCCAGGCCGGGCAAAAGGTGCAAGCCGGGGAGGTCCTGGCCCGCTATCGACTTACCCCGGAGGCCACCATGCAGTTGCGGCGGCGCCTCTCTCCGCCTCAAATCAAAGACCTGGAGATGAGACTGGCCGAGGTGCAGAGGGCCCTGGACCGGGCCGCGGCCAAACGTCAAGAGATCACCCAACTGGCGGCGCAAAAATTGGCCCCCAAGCAGGCCCTGACCCAGGCCGAAAAAGAGTGGAGCCTGCTGGTAAGGCAGCGGAATGCCGTGCAGGCGAACCTGCAGCAGGAAAAGGTGTCGGCCTCTGAGGAGCTGCAGATCTTAAAGAAGGAGATGGGGGACTCCTTGAGCTCCAGCCACTTGCTCAAAGAGGCGGCCTTAAAAGCCCCCATCAACGGGTATGTGCTTTTTGTGCATCCTGACCTCCGGGAAGACGCGGAACTGGGGGCCAATACCCCGGCCTTCCAGGTGGGGGTGATGGACCCCTTGGTGGTCAAGGCCCAGGTACATGAAATGGAGTCTCTCCGCCTGCGGGTGGGGGACCAGGCGGAGATCTTCCCGGAATCCACCCCCGGGCGCAAGTTTGAGGCCCGGATCAGCCGCCTCTCCTGGGTGCCCATAAAACCGGGCCTGGAGCAGCCTTCTTACTATGAGGCGGAGGTCCAGGTGCCCAATCCCGACCTGACCCTCAAAGAGGGCATGAAAGTGCGCATTGTCGTGCGCAAGCCCCGTTAAGCCTGTGCCTCTCCTTGAAAAAAGGGATGAAGTCACGGTCATTCCTGTTCGTGGGGAGGGGGAATTGTGGGAATTCCTCCGCCTGCCCTGGCGCATTTACCAGCATGATCCCTATTGGGTGCCCCCGCTCCTCTGCCACCAACGGGACTTTTTGGATCCCAGCAAGGGCCCTTTCTTCGAGCACGGCGAGGCCCAGTATTTCCTGGCCCTCCATCGAGGGCGGCTCGCTGGGCGCATCTCCGCGCACCTCAACCATCTCTATGATGAACGTTACGACCGGATAACCGGTTTTTTCGGTTTTTTTGAATGCCTGCCGGAGCCCAGGGTGGCCGCGGCCCTTTTTGCAGCCGCGGCCGACTGGCTGCGGCAGCGGGGCCGGACCCGGCTCTTGGGACCCTTGAGCTTCTCCATTTACGATGAAGTGGGTCTACTGGTGGAGGGGTTCGATTCTATCCCGGCCATGTTCCAGTCCCATAATCCCCCTTATTATCCCCAGTTTTTGGGGGAACTGGGGTTTCGCAAGACCTTCGATTTTTACGCCCTGCGTCTCACCCAGCGGTTCCCCCTGGAGCCCCTGGAAGAGAAAATCGCCGAAATTCTCCAGGGGCAGAATTTGCGGCTCGCCGCTTATAATCCCCGGGAACTGGAGCGCCGCCGGGAAGAAGTCTATGAACTCTTTAATGAGGCCTGGAGCTCCAATTGGTGCCATATTCCCCTGACCCGCAAGCAGTTTCACTTGTTTTATGACGAGTTGAAGCTGCTCCTGCGTCCCAACCTGGTGAGGATGCTGCTGGACGGGGATGAGTTGGTGGCCTTCTCCATTGTCCTGCCGGATCTCAACCCCCTGGTGCAGACCTTTAACGGGGAATTGACCTTCTGGAATAAGCTGCGGCTCCTCTATGCCGCCAAATACCAACCCATCAAAAAGGCCCGGGCCTTGGTGCTGGGTGTGCGGCAGCGCTACCAGGGGCGGAAGCTGCACCATGCCCTGATCCTCAAGAGCTACGTGGATGGGGCCCGGGAAACACCATGCGAGTTCGTCGACCTTTCCCTGATCCCGGAGAACCTGAAGCATTACATGAGGGCCTTCAGGTTCGTGGGGGCCGAACCTTACAAGATCTTCCGCATCTTTGAAAAGGAAATCTAACCCCACCGCCAGTTCGCCGCCACCGGCAAAAATCCCCTGGACTGATACGGTTCTGGTGGTCATTCTCTCCGCGGTTATTTTCGTTTTTGCCCATTTTCAGGCCTTGACCAACCACTGGGTCATCAATGACGACGTGCGGCAGCAGATCTTTTGGATGCAGCAATGGGAGGATCCCCAGCTTTTCTCCGGGGACTTGCTGGCAAACTACGCCCGGGCCTACGTCACCTGGGGGGTCAAAGGGCTCTATTGGCTGGTCTCCCCCCTGCTAGACCCCAACACTTTCGCGAAATTGTTCCCGGGCTTGTCATACATGTGCCTGTCCCTGTGGGGCAAGGGGCTATATCCGCTGCCCTTGCCGGGGGTGGGCCCCATAATTCTTTCCAAATGGCTGCCGGGTCTGTTGTTCGTTTTTCTGGGTTGGTGCCTTTTCCGGATGGGCGCCCGCCTGGGCTCCCGCCGCTTGGCCTGGTTCACCGTGGGGGTGTACTGGCTGATGCCCTTCTTCCTGGACAACCTGTCCGGGGGCCTGGCCCGGTCCTTTGCCGCCCCCCTGCTGGCCCTTTTTTGCCTCTGCTGGCTGGCGGATAGTCCCTGGGGCCTGGCTCTGGCCCTGCTGCTCCAGGCACTGTTTGTTCCCTATATTTTCCTGGTGGGTGCCGGAGCCGCGGTGTTGGCCTGGCTGGCGGGCCGCACCGGCAGGTGGACTGCGCCGTCCTGCCTTCACTGGGGCCACCTCCTCATCGTGGTCCTGGGGGCCGGATTAACTTGGTTAATGAACCAGCAGTTCAACGCCGCGGGCTTCGGTCCCCTGGTGAGCGCCGCGGAAATGGCCAATCACCCGGAATTCACCGCCCAGGGCCGCTTCCCCATCCTGCCCGTGTCTTCCATTTTTTGGGAATTGATCAATCCCTGGAAGTTAATCGCGCCCTTCCCGGAGGGTGGAATGATCGGCGGCGCTCTGGGTGGTGTCTTGCTTTTGGGGGTAGTGGTGGGGGGAGGCAGACTCCTGGATGGGCAGGACCTGAAATCCCGGCTGCAACCCTTCTGGTATCTGCTTTTGTCTTCCTATCTCCTCTATTTCCTGGCCCGGGTCTTTCTCCTGAAGTTATTTATCCCGGACCGCTACCTGGTCTATACTCTTAACCTTTGCTATTGCCTGGGACTGGCCCTGTGCCTGGAAGCGGCCACCCGGGTCCGGCCCTGGCCCCGATGGCTGCCCGTGGCGGCCGTGGCCTTGGTCGCGGTTCTGGGGTGCTTGCGTCTGCAAAACGTAGGTCTGAAAGACTTTTCCCCGTATCGGCCCTTGTGCGCGGCCTTGGCCCAGACCCCAAAGTCCGCGCTCTTCGCCGGCCACCCCAACCTGATGGACAACCTCCCCACCTTTGCCCAGCGCCCGGTCCTGGCCGGCTATGAGTTGGCCCACCCCTGGAGCAAAGGCTACTGGCAACGGCTCCGGCCCCGTCTGGAAGATTTATTCAAGGCTTATTATGCGGCCGACCCCCAGGTGGTCCGGGACTTTTGCCGGAAGTACCAGGTCTCCTTCCTGGTGGTGGATAAGCGTCATTTTACTCCTGAATTCCTGGCCGGGGGGCGCTTCCTGGCTCCTTTTAATCCCCCCTTGCAGAAAGAGGGGCAGAGGACCGCGGAGCGGGTGGACTGCCCCTTTTTTGCGCCTTTCGACGCCGAGATCCGTGGCCTGGTTCAAGGCCGGCGGCCCTTTGTCCTGTTGCGCCGGGACCTGTTTCCGGCTATCATAGTGAATGAGAACCAGCGGGTGCTGGATATGCGCGCCTGCCTTCCGGGAAATGGGCCATCCTCCTCGTTAACCCAAAGAAAAAAATAATGAAAGCTTTGCTGCTTAATCCCTCATTCCCGCCCTCCTTCTGGAGCTTAAAGGAAACCTGCCGGGTTGACGGCACCAAGGGCCTGGCCCCACCCCTGGGGCTCATCACCATGGCCGCTCTCCTGCCCCCGGAATGGGAGTTGCGGCTGGTGGACCTGAATGTGCGGACGCTGCCCGCGGGAGCCTGGGACTGGGCCGACCTGGTGATGGTCTCCGGTATGCTGGTACAGCGAGAGGGCCTGCTATCCTTGGTCCGGGAGGCCAAGGCCCGGGGGAAGACCGTGGTGGCGGGCGGCCCTTATGCCACTTCCCTGCCCCAGGAAGTTTTGGACGCAGGCGCCGATTTTCTCTTCCGGGGAGAAGCGGAGAATACCATGCCCCTTTTTCTGGCAGCCCTGACTGCCGGAGAGAGCCGGGGAGTCTTTCAGGCGGACGCCAAACCGGAGATGAGCGACTCGCCCCCACCCAGGTTCGATATCCTGGACCTGGAAGATTACACGGTGATGAGCATCCAAACCTCCCGGGGCTGTCCTTATGACTGCGAGTTTTGTGATGTCGTCAACCTCTACGGCCGCAAACCCCGGTACAAAAAGCCGGAGCAGGTCCTGGCGGAACTGGAGGCCCTTTATCGTTTGGGCTGGCGGCGGGCGGTTTTCATCAGCGACGACAATTTCATCGGCAACCGGCAACATGCCCTGGCCATACTGGAGCAACTGACCCCCTGGATGAAGAGTCACGGTGAACCTTATGGGTTTTGGACCCAGGCCTCCCTAAACCTGGGTCAAGACCTGGAATTGATAGACCGGATGACTGCGGCCAATTTCAGCTATATCTTCGTGGGCGTGGAATCCACGGATGCCGCGTCCCTGGGTTTAAGCCGGAAATATCACAATCTGCGCAATCCCCTGGCCGAATCCCTGAAGAATATCAATAAAAACGGCCTTTCCGTAGTGGCCAGCTTTATCATCGGTTTTGACGGGGAAGAGAAGGGAGCCGGGGAACGCATCTGCGCTTTTGTCGAGGAAAACCATATTCCCGTGGTCATGGTCAACCTCCTTCAGGCCGCGCCCCAGACCAGTCTCTGGCGGCGCCTGAAGGAGGAAGGACGGCTCCTGGAGGGAACGCTCGAGACCGGCGACCTTTCCGGCAAGGGCATGAACTTCATCCCCACCAGGGCGGCAGAGGAAATCATGGAGGAATACCTGCAAGCCACGGCACGTCTTTGCGAGCCCACAGCCTTTTTGCAGCGGGCCTTCCGGGCGATATTGCACATGCGGCCCACCCGCCGGGCCCTGGGTATCGAGGAAAACCGGAGTGCCGCCTCCCCCCCACCGGCCTCAAGCCAAAGAATCATCAAAGTCAATGGCTTTATGGGTTTGCTGCGATTGATCTGGCGGCAGGGAATGCGCGCCCCTTACCGGGGGCAATTCTGGAGACAATTGGCGGCCGTCATCCACAGGAATCCCAGCCGGAAGGTTCGCTACCTGAGTTACTGCGGTTTAGGAGAAACCCTGTTTGCCTACCCGGGATTGGTGCGGAAAAATCTGGCCTCTGCCCGGGAGGATCGACCATCGGCAAGACAAGATGCCGTCTAATCCCAGCCATGATGGAGTTTGAAAACTATGCGGGCTTTGTTGGTATATCCGGAATTTCCCCTTTCCTTCTGGAGTTTTCAGAAGTCCATCGGCTTTATGGGCGCCAAGAACATTGTGCCGCCTTTGGGGCTTCTCACGGTGGCCGCACTGCTGCCTGGAGAATGGGAATTGCGCCTGGCAGACCTGAGCACCAGAAAACTAACGGAAAATGACTGGCAGTGGGCCGATTTGATTTTGCTGTCGGCCATGGCCATTCAGAAAGAGGGCTTCCTGGCCCTGGTCAGGGAAGGCAAGCAACGGGGAAAAACCATGGTGGCTGGAGGACCGTACCCGACTTCATTACCCGAGGAGGCCCTGGAGGCGGGATGTGATTTCGTAGTGCGGGGCGAAGGAGAAAATACCATTCCTTTGCTAATGAAGGCGATGCGGGACGGCCGGACCGGAGTAATCGAAAATTCGGAAAAGCCGGATATGACCACCTCGCCCATCCCCCGGTATGATTTGCTGCGGCTGGAAGATTACACCAACATGGCGATTCAGACTACCAGGGGCTGCCCTTTTGACTGCGAATTCTGCGATGTGGTGAATCTCTTTGGGCGGAGACCCCGGCACAAAACCACCCAGCAGGTTATCGCCGAACTGGAAACCCTCCGCCGGCTGGGAGCCACAGGCAATGTATTCTTCTGCGACGATAACTTCATCGGCAGTAAGAAATATGTCCGGACCCTCTTGCAGGAACTGTCCCCTTGGTCCAAGAGCCGGGGTGAGCCCTTCTGCTTTCTGACGCAGGCGTCCTTGAATCTGGGCCAGGATTTGGCCATGATCGACCTTATGACTGATGCCAACTTGGGGCTGGTGTTTATCGGCATTGAGTCTCCTGACGCGAACGCTCTCCATATCAGCCAAAAATATCCCAATCTCCATAATCCCCTGGTGGAATCGGTCAACAATATCAAACATAACGGCATGTCCATAATTGGCAGTTTTATCCTGGGCCTGGACGGGGAAACCAAAGGAGCCGGCCGGCGAATCTGCGCTTTCATGGACCAGACTTCCCTGCCCATCGCCATGCTGGGTCTCCTGCAGGCCCCTCCCCATACCAAGTTATGGAAACGGTTAGAGAAAGAAGGAAGGCTGCGGCATGAGATGCATATCGACTACGGGGGGACCTTTGGCGTCATGAATTATTATCCGGAGCGGCCGGAAGGGGAGATAATGCAAGAATATATCGATGCCTGGGACTATTTATACGAACCTTCCCGTTTTCTATCGAGGACCTACCGCTTCTTCCTGGATATGCGGCCGACACGCCGGGCTATGGCCATCAAAAAAGGAGATCCCCCGCCGCCCAGCAACGTCCAGAACCGGCGCAGGGTGAATTGGCGTAAGAAATTCTGTGAGGTCCGGGCTTTTTTTAGGCTCCTCTGGTGCCAAGGGGTGCGTGCGTCGTCCAGGCGTCAGTTCTGGAAACAATTAATCGGAATATGGCAGCAAAACCCCAGCAGAATTAAAAATTATCTGAATACCTGCGCCATGGGTGAGGACCTGATGATGATGAGGAAGATCGTGGGGGAAAAAGTCACGGCCCTCATGCAGGAACGGGGGATGGAGGTCCCCGCCAAAAACCATATCCCCCCCAAAGTCTTATTGCCCCTATCCAAATAACTTCATTGGGAAATCTCTATCAGTTAAAGGCGCCTGGTGCGGGAGAAGATATTCTCAACCTGCGGGGATCGAAGTGAAAGGGGAGCTTTCCAGACAGTCCCTTATTTTCTAGATTTAAAATAATCTAAGAAGATTGTTAATCATCCATACAAGTAAATTAAAACAAAGCTTAATATTGCCAGGAAAGAATGAAACGAGCTTTTTTTCTAATTCTTGGGCTTGAATATGAATTAATAATCATGTACAATATTTAACAAGCTCGTTAAAATGTAGGGGCTATTTTAGTTCAATTAATTGATTTCACATAAAATCTAGTATAAATTATGTATTGTCTAAACCATGAATCCCTGCGCTGTTTATCACTAGCCGCAGCCACCTCGAGGTGTTCGACTTACTGGCATCCCTACCCTCGCCTCTTCCTTCCCAAGTCTTCAGGTGAACATCCAGCGCTTTGATTACCACGAGAATCCGCGGTTTAAATATTTCGCTTTGGGGGTTGTCTAACGCCAAGTTTACAGGTTATTGGCAGGTTAGAACCATAATTCCGCCACCTTTGGGGGTACCCCTGTGTCTGCTTCTAAAGTTCGGCGTCTTTTACTAGGCAAATGCTATAAGAGGCAAGTATGGATGTCAGCACCGTCTTACTAGTATCCATTGTCTTACAAGTTATCACCGCCATCCTCGCCATCAGGCTGATTCCGGTGACCGGGAGGCGGCTGGCCTGGGGGCTGATCTCCGCAGCCCTATTGCTCATGGCCCTGCGCCGGGCCGTCAGCTATTGGCACCCGGAGTCGGCGGTAGGGGCATTTTCTGCCGATCTCACGGCGGAGTGGGTGGCCTTGGCCACTTCTGCCCTCCTCTTGCTGGGCATGGCCTGTATCCGTCCTCTGTTCCGGTCCATGCAACGCACCGATGCGGCCCTGGCCCGGAGTGAAGCCAAGTACCGGGACTTGGTGGAAAACGCCAACAGCATCGTCATGCGTCTGGACCCCGCGGGTAGGATCACTTTTTTTAATGAGTTTGCCCAGACCTTCTTCGGCTTTTCCGAAGAGGAGATTCTCGGCCGGAGTGCGGTGGGCACCATGGTGCCGCCCACCGACAGCCAGGGCCGAGACTTGGCGGCCATGTTCGCCGATTTAGTACAGCGGCCGGAGCAATACCCCAGTCTGGAGCTGGAAAACCTGCGGCCCCGGGGCGGCCGGGCCTGGGTCACGTGGACTTACAAGGCGGTGCGGGATGATGCCGGACGCCTCAGCGAAATCCTGTGCGTCGGCAATGACTCCACGGCCCGGAGGCAGGCCGAGGCAGAGCTGCTGGAAAAGTCCTGGCTGCTGGAAGCCTTTTTTGAGCATACTATTACGCCCCTGGTTATCCTGGATACAGCTTTCCATTATATCCGGGTAAACCAGGCCTACGCGCGGGTCTGCCAGATGGAGGTTTCAAAGTTTCCCGGGAAAAGCCTCTTTGAACTTTACCCCGACACCGCCCAAACTATTTTTCAGCGGGTATTGGAGACCAAAACGCCCCATCAGGCCTTTGCCCAGCCTTTTACCTTCCCGGATCATCCCGAGAGGGGGGTGACTTACTGGGACTGGACCCTGGTTCCCATCTTAAATCAGCAAGGAGAGGTGGATTTTTTGGTCCTCTCCCTTAAGGAAGTCACCACCCGCCAGCAAGCCGCGGAGGCCCTCCGGGAAAGCGAAGAGAAATACCGCCAGTTGGTAAGGAATATCCCGGCCCTGGTTTTTAAGGGTTACGGGGATTGGACCGTTGATTTCTTTGACCGCAAGATCGGGGACTTGACCGGTTATCGCAAGGAAGATTTTGATTCCAGGAGCATAAAATGGTCGGACCTGATCCTCCCGGAAGACCTGTCTGCCGCCCAAAAGGTAGTCTCTACGGCCTTAAAAGGCCCCAAGTCTTATACCCGGGAGTACCGCATCAAGGCCAAGGAGGGCAGAATCCTCTGGATTCAGGAAAGAAGCCAGATCATCTGTGATGCTGCCGGGGAGTTTGCCTATATCAGCGGCGTTTTCTATGACATCACCCGCACCAAGGAGACCGAGGAGGCCTTGCGCCACAGTCAGGAACAGCTCCTACAGGCCCAGAAGATGGAAGCCGTGGGGCGGCTGGCCGGGGGGGTGGCCCATGACTTCAATAATCTCCTTACCGGCATCATCGGCTACGCCGAACTTTTACTGGCGCGCCTCGATCCCCAACACCCCCAACGCCGGGAAGTGGAAGAAATCAGGAAAGCCGGGGAGCGGGCCGCGTCCTTGACCAGGCAGCTTCTCGCGTTCAGCCGCAAGCAGATCCTGCAACCCAAGAAACTGAACCTCAACACCGTGGTCCGGGACATGGAGAAGTTGTTGCAGCGGTTGATCGGGGAAGACATTTACCTGGTTACCAATATGGAGGCCGGGCTGGGGGCGGTGGAGGCCGACCCCGGCCAGATCGAGCAGGTGATTATCAACCTGGCGGTGAATGCCCGGGACGCCATGCCCCTGGGCGGCAAACTGACCATCGAGACGGCCAACGTGGAGTTGGACGGGGCCTATGGGTACCGGGACGTCAATTTCCTGCCCGGCTCTTACGTGATGCTGGCGGTCAGCGATAATGGCGTGGGCATGGATGAAGAGACCATGGCCCGCATCTTCGAGCCCTTTTTCACCACCAAAGGCAGCCACCAGGGCACCGGCTTGGGCCTGTCCACGGTTTATGGCATCGTCAAACAGAGCGGCGGTTATATCTGGGTTTATAGCGAGCCCAAATGGGGCACCACTTTTAAGGTCTACCTGCCCCTGGCCACGTCCGGCCTGGAAGTGGAAAAAGCCCGTCCGGAAACCACCGGTTATCTCCAGGGCTGGGAAACCATCTTGTTGGTGGAAGACGAGGAAGTGGTGCGGGAACTGGCCTGCGCCGCGCTCCAGCAGAACGGCTACCAGGTTTTCCCGGCTGGTGATCCTGAGGAAGCACTGGCCATTTGTGAAAAGATGGAGGGCAACATTCACCTTCTTCTCACCGACGTGGTGATGCCGGGGATGAGCGGCAGGCAGTTGGCAGAGCGCCTGACTTCCCGGTATCAGGACCTGAAGGTCTTATATATCTCCGGCTACGCGGAAAACGCCATCTCCCACCACGGGGTTTTGGACCCGGGCATAGCCTTTCTCGCCAAGCCCTTCACCCCCAATGCTTTGGCCAGCCGGGTCCGCAAGGTGCTGGATATGCCCGGCGTGGATCCGGAGGCGATTGCCCCGGGTGTAAAAAAACGGCCCCTGCAAGCCGATGAGGCTGAGAATCCAGAGGAGAAAAAGAATTAGGCCCGGATATCCAGGATGCTCCCGAGCATCTCGTCCGCGGTCTGCACCACCTTGATGCTGGCTTGAAAACCCCGTTGCCCCACCATGAGGCCGATCATCTCCCGGGCCGGGTCCACGTTGGAGCCCTCCAGCGCCCCCTGGAGGAGCGTGCCCGCGCCCCCGGTTCCCGGCGTGGCCTCCAGGGCGGGTCCGGAAGCCGCAGTGGGAACAAAATCATTCTCCCCTAAACTTTGCAGGCCGTCCGGGTTGGCGAACCGGTAAAGGGGGATATCCGCGCTGGCCACGGTGTTGCCCTGCGCGTCCAGGGCCGTCAGATGCCCGTTCCGGTCCACCTGGATGGAGGCCGCGTCCTGGGGAAGCTGCAAGTCCGGCTGCAGCCGGTTTCCCTGGGCATCCACCAGATAGCGGTTCTGGTCCAGGTGAAACGCGCCGTCCCGGGTATAGACGTCCTCGCCGCCCCTGCTCACCCGAAAATAGCCGTTTCCCTGGATCGCCAAATTTATCTCCCCGCCGGTGCTGAGGAGAGGTCCGGAGGAGAAATTCCGGGACAAGGCCAGGACTTGCGCGCCCCGGCCCACTTCGCCGCGGCTCTGGGACGAGGCCCCCAGGGTGCCTAAGGATACGCGGCTGCTTTTGAAACCGGTGGTGTTGAGGTTGGCCAGGTTGCCGCCGGCGTTGGTGACCATGGCGCTATGCACCGCCAGTCCGGAAAGGCCGCTGTTAAGGGCGCTGATCAAATTCCCCAGCTCTCCTAAAAATCTAATACCATTTCGCAATCAAAAGGCATTGAACTGTAGGGGCGAATCTTGTATTCGCCCTGTGTGGGCGAACACAAGGTTCGCCCCTACAAAAAAATGCTGTTAGATTGCGATTTGGTATAAAACGGGAGAGAGTTTTTCTCCTGGCTAGATTATCGGCTAAATTCCTGGGTGGGTAAAAAAAGGGGGAAAGGGGTAAGCAGGGGGCGATGCCGGCTCGTTTTCAGGAAGGCTCGTCGGCCTCCAGGACCTCCCGCACCTTATGGATGAGACTGAGGATTTTAACGGGTTTTTGGATAAAGTTTAGGCCCGCATCCAAGACCCCGTGGTGAACCACCGCGTTGGTGGTATAACCGGACATGTAAATCACCTTAATCTCAGGCCGCAATAGGGCCAGGCGTTCGGCCAGTTCTCTGCCGCCCATTTGGGGCATCACCACGTCCGTGAGCAGCAGGTGTATGGGCCCTTTCTCCCTGGCGCTGATGGCTAAAGCCTCTTGGCCGTTGGCAGCCTCCCATACCTCATAGCCGTATCTCTGGAGACCTTTGGCAATTACGCCTTTCAGCGCGCTATCATCTTCCACCAGGAGGATGGTCTCCCCCCCCATGGCAGGTGGGCGCGGTTTGCCCGCAGGCCGCGGCGCAACTGCCGCCGATCCTTCGGCCGCCCTGGGAAAATAGACCTTGAAGGTGGTTCCCCGGCCGGGTTCGCTGTAGACCCAAATATGGCCGCCGCTCTGTTTGACGATGCCATAGACCATGGCCAGCCCTAACCCGGTGCCTTTGCCCATTTCCTTGGTGGTGAAGAAGGGTTCGAAGATATGTTTTAGCCTTTCTCCATCCATGCCCGCGCCGTTATCGGTGACCGCCAGCATCACGTAGGGACCGGGGCTAACCTCAGCGTGATTTTGGGCGTATGACTCGTCTAAGCTGACGTTGGCCGTTTCGATGGTCAGCTTGCCCCCCAGGGGCATGGCATCCCGGGCATTGACCGCCAGATTCATCAGGATTTGCTCGACCTGACCGGGATCGGCCTTCACCAAATCCAGTTTTTCCGCACAATGGGTGACCAGATCGATGTCCTCGCCGATCAGGCGTCGCAACATCTTGTCCATATCGGTGACGATGCCGTTGAAATCGATCAACCGGGGCTGCAAGATCTGTTTGCGGCTAAAGGCCAAAAGCTTATTGGTCAATGAGGCGCCTTGATCGGTGGCCTTCATGATTTCCTCGGCACACTGATAGAGAGGGTTATCCTTTCTCAGGTCCAGAAGCATGATTTCGCTGTAACCCATGATGGCCGACAGCAGGTTGTTGAAGTCGTGGGCTATGCCTCCGGCCAGAAGCCCTACGGCCTCCATCTTCTGGGCCTGGAGCAATTGATCTTCCAGGAGTTTGCGGTCGGTGATATCAAAAAAAACGCCGCTGATATAGTCCGTCTGGGTGGCGGGGTCGGTGATTATTTGATTCCGGACCTGGATCCAGCAGACCTCCCCGTTCTTTTTGCGGATACGGTATTCATTGACGCAAAAGCGATCGGTGAGCTGCGCCTCGGCAAAACGCTTCCGGGCTTCTTGAATCTCTTCGGGAAAAATCAGGTCTAGCCAGGTTACCCGGCGGGAGTTGAACTCTTCTTTGGAATAGCCGGTGACTTTTTCGATCTTGTCATCATAGCAGTCCAGGCTCCAATCCAGGTATCCTTTATACACCACCGCAGGAACTTGGTTGACCAGCAGCCGGTATTTCTCTTCGCTCTGCCGCAACTCCTTCTCAGACTGCTGGCGCTCGCTTTCCCGCTGTTGCAGAGTATTTGCCATCTCATCAAAGGCACGGGCCAACTGGTCTATTTCTCCTATACCGTAATCAAAACCGGTGCGCGCGCTTAAGTCACCCGCGGCCAGCTTTTTGGTAGTATTGGTCAAGATGTTCATCCTGCGGATGACAAAGAGCAAGCCCAGGAGCCAGGCCAGGGTTAAGGCCAAGAACGTCGCTAATCCCAGGGAGGTCAAGTTGCGGATGAAGGCCAGCCGGGCGGGGGCCAGTATGGTTTGCAGGGGGATGCCGGCAAAGGCAAACCCGGCCTCAGGGTTGCCGCCCAGGGGCAGATAGGCGTATAACCTTTCCTGGCCGTAGACATCCCGGGCCTTAATGGGGCCCTGTTTTTCCGCCAGGATTTTTTGGATAATCTCCGTATGGGACAGGTCTTTGCCAATCCATTTTCCGGGATCCGGATGCTGGAACATGATTCTGCCCCGGTTATCGATAATGGCGAAGGAGGACTCCGGGGAAAGTTCTTGGATCTGAAAAATACGGCTGATTCGTCCTAAATTCAAACCGGCAGCCACCACCCCCTGGACCCTGCCGGAGGGGTCCAGCAGGGGATAGGCCACCGGCAGGGTGGCGACTCCCAGGGCGCGGCCAAAGACCATTTCTCCTTGGGAGAACTGCCTGGTCTCCAGGATCCGCTGGAAATAGAGGCGGTCGGATAAATTGGGGGGAACGTGGGGAGGAAGAGGTTTGGCGCTGGCAAATATTTGTCCGTCCCCCCGGGTGGCCATAATGTTGAGGTACAGGGAATCTTGCCGGAGCACTTTGGCAAAAAGTTCAGTGGCGGCGATGGTATCGTAATTTTTAACCGCGGGAAATTCTGCTAAAGCAGCCAGCAGTTGCTTGGTTTGCTCGATGATATTGCGGTAATCGGAATCACAGTTTTGGACTACCCGCAGGAGTTCTCTTTCACTATTTAGGCTGGCCTGTTGGCGTTCTTCCAGGTCATGGTAAGCAATCAGGGCCGCCATCGGCATAATGGCCAGAAAGACCACGATCATTAAACGGAAACGGAGGCTGCTCATCAGAAAGTATCCGTATGGTGGTGTATGTTAGTGGATTCGAACCCCCGATTAGACATTACTGCTGGAGCGGAATTATTAAAGGATGTCCCATGGAAGATGCAAAGATTTCCATTTGCTCTAGACCAATTATTTCGATGTTTTCCCCCAAGCTAGCATTAGATTATATCGGAAAATCGAGAAAATAAGTTCAGTAATGTAAACTATCCCGGAGGTAAACTGGCAATAATCGTCACTCATGGGCCCTAGATGGGTCTTTTCCATTAAGTAATACCTGGATTTAAGGTATCGATATATTCCTAAACCTGAAGATATTTTCGCCTAGGCATTATTGGGGGGTCCACCAGTGTTGCCGTCACGAGACGCGGGCGGGGCTGGCGCCTGGCTCCGGCCTCTTGAAGATTTGGGGAGCCATCCGTGGCCCTGGGACTTTCCGCAACCGCCCGGCAGTATGGCGAGAGGAGCAACAACTTACGAAAATCCTTGATCAAAATGCCGCAGAACCTGAAACTCCAGATACTGGCGGTATTTTTGCTGATTTGCTTGACATCGGGCTATTTTAGAGTTATTTTAATTTAAGTTTAGCATGTCAGACTGAAAGCAGGGCCGCGAGTCCTGGAGACTAATCGGACGGGGATGCTAAAGATCCTGGCCGATTTTTTTTTTGCCTGACTGCTGTGCGGCCTGCTTTTTAAGCGGGATAATGACTGCAGCAACTGCTGGAGGTTGTTCATGAAGGAAACTGGCAAAGTAAAATGGTTTAATGACTCCAAGGGCTTCGGCTTCATCTCCCGGGCCAGCGGACCGGATGTGTTCGTGCATCACAGCGCCATCGTCGGCGAAGGCTTTCGTTCCCTGGCCGAAGACCAGGAAGTAGAGTTTGAGGTGGTCCAGGGCCCCAAAGGCGCCCAGGCCCAGAACGTGGTAAAACTCTAAGCCGCAAGTCTTGAGGACTAGGACTCCGGTGGTCTTCTGACCCCGGAGTTCTGGCTTTTTGGCCCCAGGGAGGTGTTGTTTTGGCAAGAAACCGTTATGGTTGGGAAAAACGGGCCAAAGAAATGGCCCGGAAACAGAAAAACGAAGAAAAAATGAAACGCCGCCAGGGGAAGATCACTACCGCACCCCCGGAGGAAACACCGCAGCCGTCTGGAGAAGAAGCTTAAAGAGCCGAACTAACTGCCTAGACCTAGAAGGGGAAGCGATGAGTATCAAATTGTATGTGGGCAATCTGCCCCAGCAGATGACCGAGGAACAGTTGCGAACCCTATTTGCCGACGCCGGCAACGTGGCCTCCGCCAAGATTATCACCGACCGGCAGACGGGCCAGCCCCGGGGGTTCGCCTTTGTAGAGATGGACACTAAGTTGGAAGGCCAGAAGGCCATTTCCATGTTCAACGGCAAGAATATTGAAGGCCGCACCCTGGCGGTCAACGAAGCCAGGCCCCAGCTGAAAAAGGGCTTCGGCGGCCGTGGTGGTGGTGGTGGTGGCCGGGGCGGCGGCCGCGGCGGCGGTTATCGCTGAACACCTCCGTCCTGGGCCCAGAAGTAGGGTTCTGCCCCTTTAGCCCCGGAAATTCCAGGACATCCAAAAGGCGGCCTCCGGGCCGCCTTTTTTCATGGGCTACTTCCCCAAATGTGCCCTGGAGCGGAAGTTTTTGGAGGTCAGGGAAAATGAGGATATATCAGCATTGATCTATCCTGTTATTTAAGTGCCTCGTAAATCTCTTCAAACCGAAAGGCAATGGCTTTAAAGCTTGCCAATATCCGGGGCTCGAAATGGCTCGGCATGGTGCGGCCGTCACCCCCCGTAAGAATTTGGCAAGTAGCCTGGTGGTCAAAAGCAGGTTTATACACCCTGGCATTTCTCAGGGCATCGTACTGGTCAGCAATGATGGTAATCCTGCCCTCCAGAGGTATCTCTTCTCCTTTTAACCCCACGGGATAACCGGTGCCGTCCCATCTTTCATGATGGGTGAGGGCGATATTTTTTGCCACCCTCAGGCGCACATGGTCTCCCAGGATTTTGCCGCCGGCCAGAGGATGGGTTTTCATGACTTGCCATTCTTCATGAGAAAGCGCCCCCGGTTTCCGCAGGATATCCGGATGTACATGAATCTTGCCCACATCATGCATTTGCGCCTGGATCCTGAGGTTCCGGACAAATTCCTCCGGAAGCTGCAAATGCTCGGCCAAAACTGCGGCGTACTCCCCCACCCGCAAAATATGGTTGCCGGTATCTTCATCATTGGCCTCAGCGGCCCGGGCCAAAGTCTGCACCGTATTGGCGAAAGCCTCCTCCACCGCGGTAATCTGCTCGGCGATGGACTTAAAAAAAAGCCTCTCCATCACCAGGTGTTTGATCACCGCCACATCATGCTGATTAACCGGACGGCCGTAATTGCAGGCGAAAAGGCACATTCGAGGGTTGACGTAACCCGCCATATTGGCCACTTTCAAGCCCAATGCGTCCAGCCTGTGCAAAATATCATGGAACTCGGGAGGCAATGAACCACCCTCGTTAAAATGGAACGCCCCCAACTTATCCTCCGGGATCATGGTCATCAGGTTCCGGAAGTTCGTCTCCTGAAAATCGTATTGTCGCAACTGCCCGCCAGCCCGATGATAGAGACGCCATTGCCAGGCCTGGTTCTCCAGCAGTACCCCCAACAGGATCAGTTGAGGTCTGCCTAAGGGTCCTCCCGGGTGGCTGATGATCTGCTCCACCATTAGATTCATGCCCAGCATGACCTCAAAATTGCTGGAGTCGAAATTGTTGATCATGCTCTCACCCAGGGAGCCCAAGAGGTTGATGTGATAATAAGCGGAACGGAGGCTTTCGTTGATTTCCCGCATCTTCAGAAGCATTCTGATTCTGGCCAGAACCTCCCCTTGATCGAAAGGCTTGGAAATGAAATCATCGGCCCCGGATTCAATGCCCTGAATGCGGTCTTCCTTGGAATGCAGGGCGGTGAGCATGATGATGGGAATATCCCGGAGATACTCATCCCCCTTGATGCGGCGGCAGACTTCAAAACCATCCATCCCCGGCATCATGATATCCAGGAGGATTAGGTCGATGTTTTCCTCGCGGACCAAGTCCAGGGCCTCAGGGCCGTTTCTGGCGGGCAGGACCTCATAACCCCGGGAGACCAGCACCGCCTCCAGGAGAGCCACATTCACCGGTTCATCGTCCACTAGAAGTATTCTGGATTTCGTATTCATCATTACCTTTCGAAGACTTTCGAAAACCTATACTTCCTCCAAATGATGTTTCACCAGCTTGGGCAGTTCCCGGGTATTGATGGGCTTGGCCACATAATCGTCGCATCCGGCCTCCAGGATTCTTTCTCGATCGCCTTTCATGGCAAAGGAGGTGATGCAGATGACCTTAATATTCCGGGTCTCGGGGTCGGCTTTCAGGAGGGTGACCGCGGCAAATCCGTCCATCACCGGCATTTGCATATCCATGAGGATCAGATCCGGCCTGCACGCCTTCGCCTTTTCCAGGCCGTCCGCGCCGTTGGCGGCCTCGAAAATTTCATAGCCGTGATAGGCCAGGACATCCTTCATCAGCAGCCGGTTAATCTCATTATCTTCCACGATGAGAATCTTCCTGCCCACCTTCTCGCCCTTTCCTAATAAATTACAGGCTCAACGCCTTCTGCACCTGTTCCCTAAAGGCTTCTCTGCTTACTACCCCTTTCTCCAAAACGGCCATTGCCTTCTCTCCCAACCTGGCCTTGTCCTCCCCAGATAAGTCCATAAAGGTCAAAATGATTACCGGGATAACCGCGGTTTCCTCTGCGGATTTTAGGGCCTCCATAACCTCGAAACCGTTCACCTGGGGCATCAGCAGGTCCAGAATAATCAGATCGGGGTTAAGCCGGTGGGCCAGGTCCAATCCTTCCTGACCACTCTTCGCCTTGACCACTTGGACCCGTTTGGACCCCACCGCCTCCTCCAATATGGCCAAGTCCTGGGGATCGTCGTCGATGAGCAGGACCACCCTTTCATCCGGTGTCATTGCCGGGGAGGGGGCGGACGGGGCGAAAACCGGGCGCGGGGCCTCCCCCACCTCCCTGGGGATGGTGAAAAGAAAGCGGCTGCCCCGGCCCGGTTCGCTCTCCGCCCAGATCTGGCCCCGTTGCAGCTCCACCAGGCGTTTGGCCAGGGCCAGGCCCAAACCCGTGCCTTCATGGGGCTTGGTATAGACCGGGGATAACTGGGTAAATTCCTCGAACAACCGGGGCATATCCTCAGGCTTGATACCGATGCCGGTATCGGCCACGCAGATCTCCAGAAAATCAGCTTCAACCTTGGCTCCCGGGGCCATGGAGGCTGGTTCCGGGGTCCATCCCCGAGCCGATACGGTCACTTTTCCTCCCGGCGGGGTGAATTTCACCGCATTGCTGAGAAGATTGAACATGATCTGTTTGAATTTCCGTTCATCCAGAGTTATTTCCCCCTCCGCGTCCGGTTCCACCTCCAGATTGAGGGTTATTCTCTGTTTCATGGCTTTCTCTTTCACCATGGTCAGGGAGAGTTCCAGGGCCTCTCTGAGGGAAAAGCGGCTCAGCTCCAGCTCCGTCTTGCCGGCCTCCACCTTGGCCAGGTCCAGGATGTCGTTAATCAGGCCCAGCAGGTGCAAACCGCTGTTATAGATATTTTGGACATATTCCTGCTGCTTGGGATTGAGATCGCCAAACAGTTCGTCCTGGAGAACTTCGGAAAACCCGATGATCGCGTTCATGGGGGTGCGCAATTCATGGGACATGTTGGCCAGGAAATCGGATTTCGCCTTGGAAGCTTCTTCCAGTTTGTCATTGGCCTCCACCAGCCCTTGTTGATGCGCCTGCATTTCCGCGTTCACCCTGGCCAACTCCTTGGTGAGACGATGGGTGGAAAGGAGGAGGTTGGCCCCCTGGTAAGTGCCAACCCCTCCCAACAAGAGCACGAAGGCGGTAAAAATCGTCAGGCTAACGATGGCCCCGGTAAATGGCGCGAACGCTTCATCCACCGGTTTTTCAGCAATTACCCCCCAACCAAAGGGAGGCAACGGCCTGTATGCAGCCACCACCATTTCCCGGCTGCCCAATGATCTGGTCATTTCCTCTCCTTGGAGACCCTGTTGGAGCCGGTGGGCCAGAGGGTGTGAGGAAACATCCTGAAGATGGTCTATTCGCCGGTGGGATTGATAAACGATGCGACCTCTCTGGTCCAAAATGCAGACAGTAATGCTTTTCTTTTCCGTGCGTTTCAGGGGGGTTTGAAAGAAGTCTTCTTTGGGCTGCATCACCAGAATGCCCAAAAGGCGATTTTTGGGGCATTTGATGGGAATAGCGATGTTAAAAAGAAACCTGGGGGGATGGGCGGCCCGCTGGAAAAACTCCGAGACATAGGGAGTCCACTTCCGGGAAACCCCCCGATACCAGTCCCGATGGGAGAAATCCTGGCCATGCACCTTGGGATCAGACGGATAGTCCGCCAACAGGACGCCTTGGGGAGAGGCGATGAAGGCGCGCTCCAGGGAATCGCTCCCGGTAACCAATTGCTGCAAATGCGACCGCAGCTTTTCCCGGTCGTCATTTTGGAGGGCCGCCTGAATCAATGGCCGGCAGGCATAAGACTGGCCCAGGGCCAAATTGCCGTTCAGTCTGTCGGTAATTGCCTGGACACAGTCGCCGGCATTTTCGCGGCACACATCGATGAGCAGTTTTTCCAGGTTCCGGGCCAGGGTCAAATAGACAAAAAAGGCCAGGCTAAGCACCGGGACCGCGCCCAGCAGCGCCCCGGCCAGTATGACCCGCCATCTCTGCTGCAAGAGCCATTCTTTCACCAGAAGTCTCCGCATCAGTGATTTGTTAAAACTCTATTAATCATCCAAACGAATGTTTACAAGATAAGCCCCTTAAAAAATTTCCCTTATTATGCTCGCATACCCCATCAATGTCCCCAAGGTGGGGGGCTTTATCTATTTGTAAGGCAGCGCCTCACATGAGAGTATCACCCCCAGCCTTGTTCTGCCCTGCTAGTTCTTACACCTAGCTTGCTAATACCTGCGCTTTCCAAAGGAAGAATGAACTAGAGAAAATACTTTGACGAAAGAAGGACCATGGGCTAGGCCATGAATCGGGCCAGTAAAGTATCTATACCAGATACTTCTTCTGTCTCTTACCCGTCCCTATTCACCTGCCAGGAAAAACCGCCATTGACAGATCATCTCCGGGGGGTGGGGGTCGGGGGGGGCAAAGAGGCATTCAGTCTGAATGCGGGGGTCGATCTCCCGGGCAAAGCTGTCGAATTCCAGACGGTGCATTTCCTTGCAGTGATATTCCTTGAGGCCCCTTTGCAGCCGGGCTTCCTGGGTGGGGCAGGAGGGCACGGAGATGATGACTTCGTCTTCCCGTTCCTCGATCCGGTAACCCACCAGGATATGCCAGGGCCAATACCGCAGGGCCTGGACAAAACCTTTTAGTCCCTTCTCCCGGAGGTGGAACCGCTTGACCAGGTCTCTGGCCCCCAGGGCCGGGATTTTGCCCCAGACCTTTTCATTCAGCCGGTCCGCGGTGGCTTCGTCAAAGAGTTCGGTGAGGTAGATGTACCAGAAGGAGTCCATTACCCGGTATTGCCGGAGCAAAAACTGAATATACTGCCGCAGGGCCGGGGCTTCCAGTTGCTCGAAAATCTGCAGGTCCATTTTTCTACCTTTCTTCAGGGTCGCTGGCATCCTCTGCCACCGCCTGGAAATAACCGGATACTGGATAATATACTGCAACAAAAAGAGGGGAGGGGGCCAGGGAAATATGGTCTCTGGGGGCCTCCACCGCCAAATGGCGCCAATTAATAGACGCGGGTCCCCAGATCCGGAAAGGGATGCCTGGATCAGGACAGGCGGCAACACCCATCCCCCCTCAAGGTGGCAAACGTTTTTTAGCGGTAATTGGGCCAAGTTGACGCGCCTGCTCTTCCTCCTTGGCTGCCCCGAAACTTGACATTTGTTCGATTCCTCTTTAATATAATTAGGAAAAAATATCGTCCAAGATCCAGCCACAAAATATTTTTAATTCTTCGTGGGCGCTTATGATCTGGCGAGTCGGCATTCCCACCATGGTCATGGCCTGGCTGCTTTTGGCTGCCCCGACGGCCGCAGGCATCCAGAGACATGTTGACAGCCAGGGCGTCATCCGCATCAGCAACAGCACCCCGGCCCCACCGGGCCAAAGCCGGCAAGAAAGCCCGGCTGCCGCGTCTGCGGCCCGGGACCAGGAGGGCCATAATTCCAAACCGCGCGTTGGGGCAGCGACAAGCCCCAGACCCCAGGGGCCGCGACCGCCGGACGCCATCCCGCCGACTCCCTCTTCGGCCCCTGATCCGGCTCCAGGTAAGGAACAGAACTTCCCGGCGCCCCCTGAATACCAGGGGATGGCCAACCCTGTGGAGACCGGGACCGGGGCCCGGACACCGTCGGTAAAAAAGGTCGCGTTCACCGGGGTTGAGGCTGAGGCCGCGGCCATTCCCGGCTCCCAGGTACAGGCCTCCCGGAAGCCGGAAGTTATCAAGGAAGGCGGCATCCGGCGTTTCCGGGACCACCAGGGGGTGCTGCACGTCACCAATACTCCTCCAGGCCGGGAAGATTCCGGAACCAGAACGCCGGAAGCTAAAACCCCCGGGGTTTTAGAAAAAGGTTTCCTGGCAGAACCCTCAGGCCAGGAGACGCCTGTTCCCACCAACCTGCCCCTGCAAAAGGTGTCCTGGAGCCCGGATCATCCCGGTATTTCCCCTTTAACCGCCAGCGCCGCGACTGGGGGGAAACCGGCGTCAGGCCTGGAAAATACTATCCGTATTTACCGGGACAGCCAGGGGGTGATTCACATCGACAATGAGAAGGCCGGGTCCCAGGAACCCAGCCAGCAGCAGCCGACGTTGGCCCGGGCCGGACCGGAGGACGGCAGGGCGCCGCCGCCGGAGTCCCGGCCTCCGCCTTCAGGAGGGGCGGAAGACCAGGTGCAGCAGCCCGGGGCCTGGTCCGGGGCAGAGATACCCAGCCCGCCCACGGCCTTGATATCAGCCCCTTTCTCTAAGCCCGAGACCGTGCTCCCGGGAAGTATCCGGCGCTACCGGGATGGGCGGGGGGTTACGCATCTGGAAACCGCGGGGGAGGCTTCCGGGCCAGGAGGACCGCCGCAACTGCCGCGGCTGGACGAACTGAGCCGGAAACTGACCCTGGCCAGCCTCAACCCGGGAATCGCTCCTGCCGGGGCCTCGGGGAATGCGGGCGGCGCCATGGGAAGCGTCTCCCCACCTGTCCGCAATTATGGCGGGATCTCGGTGTTGCGGGAACAGCGGGGCAGATTGACCATCAGCAATGCCCAGCCGGCAGCCGGGGTAGGGAGAAGCCAGCCGGTGATGGAGGCCCGGGCCCAACTGGAGCCCATCATCCAGGAGGCTGCCCGGGCCTACGGCCTGCCGGCCACCCTGATTCGGGCCGTGATTCGGGTCGAATCGAATTTCACCCCCCGGGCCGTGTCCCCCAAGGGGGCCATGGGGCTGATGCAACTGATGCCCGGGACCGCGGCCTTTTTGGGAGTGCAGGAACCCTTTAACCCCCGGGAGAATATCCTGGGAGGATGCCGCTATTTGCGGCTTCTCCTGGACTTTTTCGGGGGCTCGGTGCCCTTGGCCCTGGCGGGTTATAATGCCGGTTACCAGCGGGTGGTGAATTGCGGCTACCGGGTGCCGGACATCAAAGAGACCCAGGAGTTCCTTACCCAGGTCATGGGGTGGTACCTGGCGGAAGAAAAAAAGGCGCTCCTGCCTCGCATTTGAAAAAAACCCGGCAGGGTTTACCATTTTGCAGATGCCAATGTAGAGGGCGGGCCCCGGTGATCTAAACACCGCCGGGAGCCCGCCCTGTCAGTTGGGTGCCGGGTTGGGGCGCAGCGGGCCTAGGCCGGAAAGACCCAGGGCCCCGGAAGGGGCCCCTGGGTGCTTTATTTTTTGATGAAAAAGGTCGCGGCTTTAAGTTGTCGTACGGGTTATTTATGTGTGGTGCCCGGCGGCGGGTGAGGAGGGGTAGGTGACGCTCCATGATGAATCGAAGGCAGGGCCGGCTGCACGCCCGCGCCTTGGATGCTGGGAGTGGTCAAACTTCTATATTGGCTATCTTGAGGCACCAGGGGGTTCCCGAGCGCGCTTGGCCCCCCCGTAATGAGTGCCGGCGGCGCTGTAACCTGGTCAGGTAATTGCGTCTGTCCGGCTTGGGTCTGGTTGATATATTGCTGCCTCATGGCAGGAGTAATGGTGCCGGTGGTTATGGGCAGACCGGGCATAACCCGGGCCCAAATTCCCGCAGGTAAGGTGATGGATTCCCCGGTAGTGAGGCTCTTTACCCATTCGGGGGAAGCGCCGATATTCAAAAACAGGTCAGGGCTGCGTACTTCAATGATACAATCGGAGCCGCGCACGCCCATGACCGCGGTCATGCCTTCAACTTGCACTCCCGGCGGCAGGCCCTGATAAAATTTATGGATGATGAAGCGCATGGTCCCCGTCAATACCTTGAACAGGGCGTTCTGCCGGCGGTTCTGATTGTCCATCTGGAACTGGGAGATATCCAGGGAAGTCTTTTCTCCCAGCATCAAGATGGTTTCGTCCTTAAAGAAGAGTTTGGCCCGGGATTTTTCCAGGGTGCGCACCTGGTCGCGGGCATAGAGTGAATCCTTCAACTTGGCTTTGCGAAACAGGGTCTCCGGTGGCGACTTGATCTCCGCATTTCCCACCAGGGCGATGATCTCGGCGACTGCTTGCCGCTCCTGGGCCTGAACCCCCGGGATGGCGATGGTCAGACTTCCTGCCAGGAAAGCCCATAAGACCCAGAACCAAAAAGTTTTCCTGCTCTTAATCATGGCGCAAACCTCTTTTCTCAAGGCCTTGAGACCATTAATAGTGCAACTGGAGCAGCATGGAATAGATGTTGCGATGGTACCGGTAATCGCCGATGTTGCAGCCATCATTATTGGCATGAGTATACATTAATACCGCGGTTGCCCAGGTATTAATCGGCCGGCGCAGTTGGGCGATCACCGTGAAAAGGTTGTCACGGCGAAGTTTTAGATAAAGATAATCTTCATTCGAATAGGCGCCGTAAGCGTATTCAAAATAACCGTACGCGCCGATCTGCCAGGGCAAATCCACGGCAGCCTCGATAGGGAAGTGGTAGATATTTTGGGTCCAATTGGGTCCGTTGGTAACTTCCCGTTCCCAATAAAATCCGGCCCTAATAGACGCGGTTTTCCATCTGATAGTTTGGAAAAAGCCAAGTTGATTCACATAGCCGTCGCGGTGAATTTGCCAAGGCAGATCACCGTTTCTCAGCCACTTGTAATCCTGGGCCTTGAACATGTACACCAGGTCCCCGGTGAGCCACGAAGTCTCTTGCAGGGTCAGCCGCATGCCCACGTCGTTGAACATGGCCCAGGGTTGCCCCCCCACCCAGGTGTAATCGAAAATATAGAAGGGATTGATGGTTAACCGGTTGAATTGATATTTTAAATAAAGTTCCCCATACTGCTCATAGTTGTTGAAATTGTCCAGATAATAGTTGAGTCCCACATAGCTATAATAGCGGACTCCCATGGTGGTGGTGGGAGTTCGCAGAGGTTCATAATAAGCCCGCACAATAATCGGAGTTCGCCAATCGGCCTTATGACCTTTGTATTGCCCAAAAAAGACTGACTGTCCGGTTGCCGAAATATTATCCGGCAGGACTTTGACGTTGTCATCATATTCAATCCCGCTGGTGAGCGCAATGCCGTATGGCCTTGCTGCCGCCATGGGCGCTTGGGCCGCCTGGATGGCGCTTCTAAACCCTGGGCTGTGTGTCGGGTCAATGGATAGGCCGATTTCCAGTTCCTGCAGGGCCTCTTGGGGTCGCTGCGACTGGGAGGCCAACAGCGCCAAATAGTAGTGTGCCATAGCATCGTTGGGGTTTAACGCCTTGGCTTCCTGGAGTAAGCGCTTGGCCTCCACCAAGTTGCCCTGAAAATAATAAGTTACTCCCAAGAACATCTTTCCCCGGGGGACTTCCGGGTTAATGGTGACTGCCTTGGTGAGGGCTTCTTTGGCTGCGGGGTAGTCTTTGAGAGATAGATTGGTTGAACCCAGGGCTGCCCAGATCTCGGCATTCTCGGGATCAGCTTTTACGCCCTGGGCGAATTGTTCTTTAGCTTCGAGGTACTTGCCGTCCAGATAAAGCTTGGTGCCCCGGGCCAGGAAGATTTCCCCCGCCTCATTGGCCCAGGCGATGTTGATGATGGCCGTTATAATCAACAGAGATAGGTTGGCGATCAGAACCGACAGGAGTGTTTTCCGGAAACTTCCGCGAATGATTTTGCTCTTCATAATCCCCCCCTTAATCACAGCAAAACCCACTAAAGGAATCGGCGCTGCCTGAACGCGGCCTGCCAAAAAATTCCAGGCTCCTTTCTTCCTAAGTCTCCCCCAGAAAGGTTCACCTGTGAAGCCACCATTCTTTCCGTAGGCAGAATAGCATAAGTTTCACTGAAAAAGAAAAATATTCTTTATTTTTTGCGTTTCACCATATTGCTTGTTGAATCGATTGATAATGCAAAATTTTATTACACCAAGGCCCTTAAACGGTGGAACCCCAATTGCCCGGAAAATGTTGCGTATTTATTAAGGATTTCAGTTCTGTCCGGTTAACTGATTAAAAAAGGCCCGAAAAATCCTGGGAACCTGTTAGAATGGGTTTGGCATAACCTATCAAACAGACAGGAGATTCCGGACCATGGCCCATTGTAACACAATCTTT
>JBFLXM010000044.1:0-97396 GCA_040757175.1 Thermodesulfobacteriota bacterium | reverse complement strand
AAAGATTGTGTTACAATGGGCCATGGTCCGGAATCTCCTGTCTGTTTGATAGGTTATGCCAAACCCATTCTAACAGGTTCCCAGGATTTTTCGGGCCTTTTTTAATCAGTTAACCGGACAGAACTGACATCTATTAGAATAAATATTAAATTAGAAAGAAATTAATGGACTAAGCAACTGGTGTTGAAACTAATTCTTTAACCTGGGCCAATATTGAATTAATAATGGTTACGATTTTATCCGAACTGAATATATTTTTCAGAATGTCCAAAAACTCATCTTCATTGTTCGCAGTGATATTTAATACATTTCCGGATAACTTATTTGTTATTCCCTCATCGGTATGTACGATCACGGGATATAAATCGATGCCATGAAAGATGGTCAGGAGATTATGGTGGTAATAATCAAGGAGCGGCGCTTCCAGGTGAAATTCGTACATGAACAGGTCTTCGTCGCTGCCGAATTTTTCCCTTACCGTGACTCTGGGCAAATATGACGGCTCGATCCTGCCGGTGAGCATTTTATTGGTCTTATTTTCCAGATGCCGGGCCTGCTCCCTGAGGATGGCCGCGGGGGCCCTGCCGCTTGCCGCCCCCAGATGGTCGGGCCATAAGTCGATCAAGATACGCCTCCTCCAGATTCGGAGGGCTGATACCCATTCTAAATTGATCTGAGAGCCTCGATCCCGGCTTTCCGGGTGGCCGGGCCGGAAGGAACCGAAAACCGTCTTATCAGCCGCCGGCGTTAACTCCATCTCGGATGCCCGAAGTCCCCAGCGGGGCGTAATAGTTGGAGCTGGGGGTCAGGCCGAAGGCGCAGTTCTGGTCCACCAGGATGGCGGTGGACGTCCCGTTACCGAGATGGAAATTAACGCCAGAATTATTTAAAGCAGTGTTGCCCAAGACATTGGCCGGCCCATGCGCCACAATGCCGCTGGAGTTATTGGAGGCGGTGCACCCGGTAATCACCCCGGAGGTCAGAAAAAGGCCGATCTGGTCATTATTCGAGCCGCTGCAACCCTGGAGCAGGTGGTTACTCCCGAGAAAATAAATCCCGTAAAGGTTGCCGGTGGCCCGGACATTGATGGCCCGGTGTTTGTTGCCGGTGGCACTCGCCTCCCGGACGCCATAACCAAAGCCGCGCACCGTGCCGTTTCTGATTTCCACGTTGGTGCGCCCGGACATATAGACGCCGGTGCCGACTCTCGGGCCGTCCTTTATCAGGCTGAACCCCATGAGGTCGATGGTAACGTCATCAGCATTGACGGTGATGGCGTGGAAGGTGCCGCTGTAGGTGAGGTTGCCGGACAGGAAATAGAAGCCCGGCTGGGAGATGGTATAGGGCACACTAGTGATCCTGGTGCCCACCTTCCCGACGCCGACCACGTAAAAATCCGCCCAAGCTGCAGTGGTAGGCCATAGGACCATGGCCGCCAGGACCAACAACCGGAATTTGGTCTTCATAACGCCTCCTCCTGGGAAATCCGCGGTTCAATGATAAGAAGCCGTGAGACTTCTGGAAAAGCCCTCTTACTTGTCATCTCCAGGGGCGGAGCGACCAAAGAATCTCAACAATATCAATGGAAAACTGGATTCTTCACGCCGCTGCGCTCCGTTCAGAATGATAGAAAGGGGACTCTTGCAGAGGTCTCGCTCTTTCTAAACCGCTTCTTTTGGTCACCCTGAGCGCCGGAGGCCCGGGGCCGCCCCGGGCACCGGGGCCTGCTTAGGCTGGATATTTCTTTACCACAGACTGTGTTGCCGAGATGTTACCGGCGGGAGGAGGCGGGGTTTATGGCTAACCTTATGATATTGGTGAGATAAGGTAGTATTAATCGAAAAATTGGGCACGGCCAATTTTCAAAAAAAGTCGAATCCCGAATCTGGTAATGGAAATGGAACGAGGATGGGTGGGGGCATCGAAGTTAATCAGCGGCAAGCGGCGGTTAATACTTATAATAGATAGCCGCTGATGCCTACCGGTCAGTCCGATTCCTGAAGCTTCTTAAAAATCGCGGTGGTCACTGCCTCGGGGACCGTGTCCAGTTCCCGGGCCAGGGCCTTTTTGCAGGCCTCGTAGGTCCTCAAGGCCTCGGCCCGCATGCCCCGGCGGGCATAGAGGCTCATCAGCCGCCGGTACGCGGGTTCCAGCAGGGGGTCGGCCTGAATGGCCTTTTGGCAGTACTCGATGGCCCGTCCCAAGGCCCCCTGGCTTTCGTAGAGCCGGGAGACCCGCTCCAGGAGGTCCAGGTAAACCCCCCGCAATTCCTCCCGCCTCTTCTCGGCCCAGGGCAGGTATGGCTCCTCCGCCAGAAAATCACCGCCATAAAGGGAGACGGCCTCTTTATACCGGGCCAGGGCTTGATTAAGGTTCCCCTGTTCTTCCTCTTTCCGGCCCGCGGCCTGGAGGGTTAAAAACTCCGTCAGGTCCACCAGGCACAACTCCGGGTCCAGGGAGAGAAGCCCTTCATCGCTCAGGATGTAAGAAGAGCCAAAGTCCTTGTCCAGCCCGGGCTCCAGTGCCTTGCGCAAGCGGTGCAGGCTGACCCGGAAGTTTTTCTCGGTGACCTCCGGGTTGCCTTCGGGCCAGAGGGCCTCCAGGAGCACGTCCTTGGGAACCGCCGCGGCCCCGTGGGCAATGAGGGCCTTGAGGAGCAGCTTGGGCAGCTTCCTCTCCCACACCTCCTCCTTTATGGGTTCCTGTCCCCGGCGCAGCCGGAACTTGCCTAAGGTCTCGAGGTGCAGCCGGGGCAGATGCAGCCGGTGCAGGCCCCGGCGCAGCTCCCGGGCCCTGGCCGCGACCTTGGGGTTGGCATGGCCGCACAGTCGGGCCAGGTCCGGCCCAATTAGGTCCGCCAACAGCGCCAGCAGCCGCGGCAGTTGGTCCCAGACCTCCTCCACTCCCAGTTCCAGGGCCAGGGTGAAGATGCGTCCACGGTCCCGGGGGCTGAGGAGAATGGAATAATGGGAGCCCCGCCGGGCCGCGACCTCCATCCCCGCCTTGATGTGGGCCGCAGCCTCCCGGTTCCGGCCTTGCCGCCAGCGCCACAGGGCCAGGACCCAGTGGCCGTCCGCCATGAACAAAAAACTGGAGATGCCGGTGACCTCTGCCAGGGTCTGTTCCAGTTGCAGTTCCGTGGACGGAGCCAGTTCTTCCCGATGATAGGCGATCATCCCCTCCACCATCTGGAGAAGACAGAGATGATATTCGAACCTGGCTTCTTTGCTGGACATACTTTGCCTGGCTTTGGCGCTAAACTCCGCGGCGGCAGCCAGGTCGCCGGCATGGTAGTGGAAGATGGCCAGGTGCATCAAGATTAAGGCCTGTACCAGCCTTGGTTGGGAAGGGTCATGCAGCAGGTTCAGGCCGGTTTCCACCGCCTCCGTATATCTCCCCGCGTATCCCAGGGACATGCAGCGATAGAGCTGGATCATCGGATACAAAAAGACCAGGCCATGCTTCGCCGCATGCTCCTGGGCCATTATTGCCAGCATGACCGCCTCCGCCACCTCACCCAGGAATATTTTTAGATACGAGTTAGAAATAAGATATCGCGTCTGCAAATCCGGAAAATTCCAGGTGGCCAGAAGATCTTTGATCTTGGCATTGTTTTCCAGGGCCGGACCGAACTCACCCACCGCGGTCAAAATCTCCTGGCCGCAAAGCAAGGCTAGAATCTCCAGGTAACGGTCCCCCGCGTCCCTGGCCAGGAGAGAAGCCCGGAGGCAGTGCGGGTAGGCTTGGAGGATATCCAACTTGAGTATTTGAGCCGTTCCCACCCGAAACCAGAGAAGAGCGCTCTCATAAGGCAAGGCCCGGGATTCCGCCCTTTGCAGCAGCTCATGCGCCTGGCTTAGCAGGTTGTCCAAAGACCAGCCCGGAAGGCCAAAGAACATTAATAGCTCAAAGAGATGGGACGACGTCAGGAGCAACCCCCGTAGGTCATCCTGCTGTTGAAAAAGGGCGTGGGCCCGCTGCAGGCTGGCGAGATACTCCGGCGCGCCGGTGGAACGGCCGCTGAGGAAATGGAAAAACAGCAGCCAGGGATGGTCCTGCACCAGGTCCGGGGGCAGTTGTGGCAGCCAGCGGGCCAGCTCCGCGGTCTTGGCCTGCCTATATAGTTGGAAGCCGACTTGCTCGATGGCGGCCGCGGCCCGGTCCGCGGCCCCGGCCTGCAGATAAAAGTCCACCGCGGTTTCCAGGTCACCCCGTTCCTCCAAGAGGGAGCCGGCTCGAAAATAGGTCTGGGCCTGTTGTTCCGGGGGCAGGACTTCTCTGAATTTGGCCTGCAAGAAGTCCTTAAATAACTGGTGATAACGGTACAACCAGCCCCTTTGCTTGTCGAAGATGGGCTGCACGAACAAGTTCTTGGCGCTCAAGCCCTCCAGGATGTCCCGGGCATTGGCCACACCCAGATAATCTTTGACGAAATCCGGTTCCACCACCTCCAGGATGGCGGACTTTAGGAGAAAATCCCGGGTCTCAGCGGGCCGGGAGGAAAAGATGCTCTCCTCGAAATAGCCGGACACCTCCGCGGCGAATTTCTCCGCGGCCTCCGTGGATAAAAATTGTTCCCTGGATTCCTCCGGCAACCGCTCCAGGGTTTCGCACCAGAGGACCAGGCCGCCGATCCACCCTTCGGTGAAGGCGTTGATCTGCACGATGAGATCGTAGGGCAAAAGGAGTTTGCGCAAGGTCTGGAGATAGTTCCTGGTTTCCTTGGCGGTGAAGGCCAGGTCTGCGTTGCCCAGGAGGTGGACTTCCTGCCGGATCTTCAACTCCTGGAGCTTCAAAGGGGGCATTTCCCGGGAGAGCATGAACAGATGGAGATGCGGCGGCGCGACCTCCAGCAGCACCTGGAGGAAGCGGAACGCGGCCGCCTGGGGCGCGAGCCGGTCCAGGCCGTCAAAGACGACCTGCACGGGCGAATTGATCCGGCTGAGCAAGGTCAGGAGCCAATCCCGGTATAACGGGACCTCCTCCCGGGGACCGGAAGGCAGGGTGGGATAAGTGAGAAGGGGTGAAAGATCATGCTCCGGCAGAGCCTGCTGCAGGGATTGCACCAGCAGATAAAACAGGTTTACCGCCTCCGAGTCTTCCGGCCCCAAATTCATCCAGGCGCAGGGCGCCTGGGAGTCGTGGACATAGGAAAAGGCCAGGGTGGACTTTCCCTGGGCACCCTGGCCCAGGATGAGGATCAGTTTTTTGTCCCGCTGCTGCTCCAGGCGTTCCAGCAGGCGGGACCGCTTGAGGATATGGGGGAAGCGGGGGGGGAGGATCTTGGCAACGCTTAAAGGCGGATGCATCTATTTCCCGGAAGAAAGCAGGCGCCAAGCGCAATTAGTTGAAAAGTTTTACAGGAACATGATTAAGGACTTCATTTTTGTAAAGTTCGCGTCTAGGTGCCATTATATCCATATGTATTGGCAATTCAACAAAATTTTGAGCAACATGACGGTCTTTGCCCGGCCCGGCAGATAAGGTTCTCAGTCTAAGCCGGGTATGGTTTTTGTTTAATTGTTAATCTCTCCCCTGGAATTATTTACCCGTATCCTTGTTCATTCCCGCCGTATTTGGGTTTGGAGAGGCCGCGGGTTCGCCGCCGTTTTGCCAGCCGCCCCCCAGGGCCCGGTAGAGGGCGATGATGGCCAGGAGCTCGTTGGCCCGGTCCTGGGTCAACCTGAGTTCGGACTCAAACAACTGCCGGTCTGAATCCAAAACTTCCAGATAAGGGGTTACGCCGCCATAATAGCGTTGATAGGCCAGGTCGGTTTGCTGGCTCAAGGCCGTAACCTGTTTTCCTGTTTCCATGCGGACTTCCTTCAGCATCCGCACCCCCACCAGGGAGTCGGACACTTCCTGGAAGGCTTGTTGAATGGACTTTTTGTAGGTAAGGAGGGCTTCCTGTTTCAAGGCCTCCGCGGCCCGGACCCCGGCCCGGAGCCGGCCCGCATTAAAGATGGGCTGGGTTATTCCTGGCGCCACCAGATCCCAGAAACTGGCCGGCCCGGTGAACAGGCTTTTCAAGGCCGCGGACTCCCACCCGGACGCGCCGGTGATGCGGATATTGGGGAAAAGCAAGGCCTTGGCTTCACCGATGCGGGCGTTGGCCGCCACCAGGGTCTGCTCGGCAAAACGGATGTCGGGGCGCCGCTCCAACAGGGCGGAAGTCAGTCCCGGCGGGATGGTGACGGATAAATCCTGCTCCAAAAGAGACTTGCCCCGGGTGATGGGTCCCGGATTTCGCCCCAGCAAGACGCTGATCAAGTTTTCTTTCTGTTCGATGGCCCGTTGCAGGTCGGGAACCACGGCCCGGGCCCCATAGAGCAGGTTCTCGGTCATCAGTACCGGCGTCAGGGAATCCCAGCCATATTCGAAGCGGGCTTTCACCAACTTGTGAGATTCTTCCCGGGTTTTGACGGTGCGGTTGCTGATCTCCAGTTGTTGGTCCAGGGCCCGAAGCTCGATATAGGCCCGGGCCAGGTCGGTCACCAGGGTCTGGATGACGAATTTGCGGTTCTCCTCGGACGCGAAGAACTCGGCCCGCGCGGCTTCCGTGGCCCGGCGGATGCGGCCGAAGAAGTCCAGTTCCCAGGATAGATCACCGAACACCAGGCCGGAAACCCGCTCCAGGCGCGGGGTCATAAAATTTATGCCCCGCTCCGAGGTTCTCACCGGGTTCAACTGGCTGTTGGCATTGAGCGTGGGGAAGAGAAAGGACCTCTGGATAATTATCTGTTCCCGGGCTGCCAGCACCCGCTGCGCGGCGATCTGCACGTCGTAGTTTTCCTGGAGCGCGATCTTGATCAACTCCTGGAGTTTTTCGTCTTTAAAGACCTCAAACCACTTCAGGTCCCCGAAGGAAACTGCTGCCGGTTGGGTGGGAATATCCGGACCTTCGCCCCGATAATTGGAGGGCACCGGATAGCCGGGCCGCTGGTAGTCCGGGCCCACGGCGCAGCCGCAAATCAGAATGAATAGAAGAATGGTCAGCCGGGTCCTCATGACTTTTCTCCTTCATCGCCAGGGGGGTCGGCCAGGGCCGCGGCAGGCTGTGGGTGCTCCTTGCCCTTGCGGTGAGAGAATTTTTCCACCACATAGAAAGTCACCGGGATGAGGAAGATGGCGATGACTGTAGCTGCGGCCATGCCGCCGATGACCGCGGTGCCCATGACCTTCCGGGCGATGGCCCCGGAGCCGGAAGCCAGGGCCAGGGGCACGCACCCCAGGATAAACGCGAAGCTGGTCATGAGAATGGGCCGGAGCCGGAGCTTGGCCCCCTCCAGGGCCGCATCCGCGATATCCCTGCCTTTCTCATACTCCACCTTGGCGAATTCGACGATGAGGATGGCGTTTTTGGCGGCCAGGCCGATGAGCATCACCAGGCCGATCTGGGCATAGAGATTCAGCTCCATGCTGCGCATCCAGATGCCCAGGAAGGCCCCGAAGACCGCAATGGGCGTGCCCAACAGCACGCTGAAGGGGAGCGACCAGCTTTCGTATTGAGCCGCCAGGATTAAAAAGACAAAGGTGAGGGACAGGGCGAAGATGACCCAGGCGGGCACCCCCTCCTGGGCCTTCTTTTCCTGATAGGACATGCCCAGATAGTCGTAGCCCATCTCCCCCGGCATGGTTTGCTTGAAGACCTCCTCCAGGGCCTTCATGCCCTGGGCCGAACTGTAGCCGGCCGCGGTGACGGCATTGATCTGCACGGAGCGGTAAAGGTTGTAACGCATGGTGAACTCCGGCCCGGAGCGCTGCTCCAGACTGGTGAGCGCGCTCAAAGGCACGGCGTCGCCGTTTTTGTTGCGCACATAAAACTGGCCCAACTGTGCGGCATCGACCCGGTATTCCCCTTCGGCCTGGACGTACACCTGCCACTGGCGGCCGAAGCGGTTGAAGTAGTTGACGAAGTAGCCGCCCATGAAGGCCTGGAGCACCCGGTAGACCTCGGCGATGTCCACGCCCTGCTTAAGCACCTTGTCCCGGTCCACCTTAACGAAGATCTGGGGCACCGTGGGCACGAAGGTGGTGGTGACCCGGGAGAGTTCCGGACGTTTCTGCGCGGCCGCCAGGAACTTTTGGGTGTTTTCCCAGAGAAACTTGATATCTTTGCCGGTCCGGTCTTCCAGGATGAAGGTGACCCCGCCGGCAGTGCCGATGCCGGGGATGGCCGGCGGCGAAAAGGCAAAGGCGATGCCCTGAGGGAGTTGGGCCAGCTTGCGGTTGAGGCCGGCCATGATGGCTTCGTATTTCTCCTCCGGCTTTTTCCGGTCGTGCCAGGGCTTGAGCGTTACGAAGAAAAAGCCGCTATAAGTGTTGGTGACGCCGCTCAACATGCTGTAGCCGATCACCGAGGTGACGTATTCCACCCCCGGAGTGTTCATCATGATTTCTTCAATCTGGCGGCAGACTTCACCGGTGCGTTGCAGGGAGGAGGCGTCGGGCAACTGCACCCCGGCGTACATATAACCCTGGTCCTCTTCGGGAAGGAAGCCGCCGGGGAGTCTCCCCCCCAACAGGCCGGTGGCCCCGGTCACCAGGGCCAGGAAGAGCAGGCTCATCCCCGCCTTTCTGATAAAAGCCCCGCACCAACTGACGTAGCCGTTGGTGGCCCGGCCGAAGTTGTAGTTAAACCAGCGATAGAAGCGGCTGAGCAAGCCCCGGGATTCCTTCTTGGGCTTCAGAATCAGGGCGGACAAGGCCGGGGAGAGGGTCAGGGCGTTGAAGGCGCTGATGAGCACGGAGATGGCAATGGTGATGGCGAACTGCTGGTAGAGCCGGCCGGTGATCCCGGGAATGAAGATGGTGGGGAGGAAGACGGAGGAGAGCACCAGGGCGATGGCCACCACCGGCCCGGAGACTTCCTCCATGGCCTTGATGGTCGCGTCCTTGGGCGACAGGCCGTGGTCAATGTGGTGTTCCACGGCCTCCACCACTACAATGGCGTCGTCCACCACCAGGCCGATGGCCAGCACCAGCCCCATCAAGGCAATGGTGTTGATGTTGAAGCCAATGACGGGAAAGAGGGCAAAGGTGCCGATGAGGGACACGGGCACGGCCAGGGCCGGGATCAGGGTGGCCCGCCAGCCCTGGAGAAAGATGAAGACCACGATGATGACGAGAATGAGGGCTTCAAACAGGGTGTGGACGATTTCCTTGAGCCCCTCACGCACCGCCTGGGTGGTGTCCAGGGCGATGACGTAGTCCATATCCGGCGGAAAGGACTTCTTGGCCTCCTCCATGAGCTTTTTCACCCCGTCCACCGCCTGGATGGCATTGGTGCCCGGGAGCTGGTAAAGGGCCAGGACCGCGCCGGCCTTGCCGTTCAAACGCCCCTGGAGGGCGTAAGTCTGGGACCCCAGCTCAATCCGGGCCACGTCTCTCAGGCGCACCAGGGACCCGTCCGGATTGGCCCGGAGCACTATCCGTTCAAACTCCTCCGGGTTTTCCAGCCGGCCCTGGGAGCGGATGGCGTAGGTGAATTCCTGGCCGGGTGGGGCCGGTTCCGCGCCTACCTGGCCGGAGGGGTTCACGGTATTCTGTTTCTGGATGGCGTCGACGATCTCGGGAATGGTGATGTTCAGCTTGGCCAGTTGATCGGGCTTGACCCAGAAGCGCATGGCGTATTGCCCGGCCCCGAAGACAGTGACGCTGGCGATGCCGGGCACCCGGGTCATCTGGTCGTTCAGGTTGATGTAGGCGTAATTGGCCAGAAAGGTGGCGTCGTAGGTGCCTTTGGGGGAAATGAGGTCCACCACCATCAAAGGCGCCGCCGTGGACTTCTTGACGGTGATGCCGTAATTGCGCACGTCCGCCGGAAGCTTGGCTTCGGCCTGGCTCTCACGCATCTGCGTGAGCACCTGGTCAATGTTGGGGTCCGTCTGGACGTCGAAGTTCACGTACATCTTCAACTCGCCGTTGTTGGCGTTCAAGGAGTATATGTAATTCATGTTGTCCACGCCGCTCATTTCCTGCTCGATGGGCGTGGCCACTGACTGCTCCACGGTCTGGGCGTCCGCGCCCACGTAGGTGGTGTTGATAAAAATTTCCGGCGGCACGATGTTGGGGTATTGGGAAATGGGCAGTCCCAGGAGGGCCACGACCCCGACGATCACCATGACGATGGAGATGACAATGGCCACAATGGGGCGGTTGATGAAGAATCGCGCCATGATCCCTTACCTCGGCTTCTTCTCAGCCTTGGAGGCCGCACCGGGACCGCCCGGCTTGCCCGGCGACGCGGACGCGGCCGGCGGCGCCTCCTGGAACGGCTTGGGGGTGACGGGCATACCGGCTCGGACCTTTTGGATGCCTTCCACGATCACGCGCTCCCCTGGCTTCAGGCCCTCCTCGATCACCCACAGGGAACCGGCGCGTTCGCCCACTTTGACCCAGCGCAGGTCCACCTTGTTATTCGGACCCACCACCGCTACCTGGAATCTCCCCTGCAATTCGGTGACCGCGCGCTGGGGGACCAGGAGCGCCCCCTTTTGGGTTTCGATCAAGGCCTTAATCTTGGCGAACTGGCCGGGGCGCAGGAGGTTACCGGGATTGGGAAAAAGGGTGGCCACTTTGATGGTGCCGGTGCGTTCATCCACCTGGCGGTCCGCAAAGTAAACCTTGCCTTTATGGGGAAAGACCCGGCCGTCGGCCAGGACCAGTTCCAGGCTGGGGCCTTCCCGGTCGGAGTTCCATTTGGCCTCTGCCGTCCGGGTAAAGTGCATATATTCCTGCTCGCTGATGGGAATATAGACTTTTATGGGGTCCACTGTGGACACGGTGGTCAACTCCGGACCGCCGGCGTTCCCCACCAGGTCCCCCAATTGGGCCTTGGCGATGCCGGCGATGCCGTTGATGGGGGAAGTGATCTTGGTGAAACTGAGATCGATCTCGGCCTTGCGCACCGCGGCCCTAGCGGCCTGCACCGCGGCCTTGGCCGATGCCTCCCGGCCGATGGCGTCATCCAGGTCTTTCTTGCTCACCGCATTAACCTTGGCCAGGGGTCTGATCTTCTCCAAATTGGCCTTGGCGGTGTACAACTGGCCCTCGTTGATGGCCAATTGCCCTTTGGCCTGCTCCAGGGCGGCCTGGAAAGGCCGAGGATCGATCTCAAAGAGGACCTGGCCCTTCTTCACCACCGAGCCTTCCTGATAGTTTTGCTTGATGAGATAGCCCTGGACCTGGGCGTTGATCTTGGCGTTCACCAGGCCGTCCGTGGTGCCCACCCACTCCCTGATGATGGGCACATCCTTCTGGACCACCGGCGCCACCTCCACTGCGGGCGCGGCCGGGCCGGTGGACTTTTTGTCGCCGCAGCCGCTTACCAGGCCAGCCGACAGGCAGGCTGCCGCCAAAAGATAAGCTGTAAGGCTGGGTCTCCGGATATTAGGATGCAGATTCATAGGGATTGACCTCATCTCTTTCAGATATTGAAAACTTCAAGGTTTATCTTTCTGGTGCATAACTGCCAACGACACCAGCCGGGCCAGGGTGATGGCCGGGTAGAGCTGTCCCACCAGGGCTTCGAACATGGCCAGAGTCCGGGCCGCGGGCAGAACCGGGGTAATATCGCCGTAACCCAAGGTGGTCAAGGTAATAAAGCTATAATAGGTCAGGGCCCTTTGGAGCCCCCCCGGGTCATCCGGGGTAATATCGGCAGGAAGGTTAAAGGCTCCTGCCACTGTAAGGGCCAGAACTTGATAAAGCAAGGCCCACATCAGTCCGAAGATGAGATAAACCGCAATGGCCCCGCGAATCCGGTGGCTGGTCACCTGACTTTCTCCGAAGACCTGAACAATTAATGCGGCCTGCAAGAACCCCAGATAAAGGAAACCCAGGCTGGCATTCAGGATAGCCAGGAGCTTGCCGGGCTGAACCCCGCTGGCCCAGGTGCAGGCAAGATTGGCCACCGCCAGGAAAATGGCGAAGAAGCGCACCCCGCGCTGCATGAAGACCGCAAGAACACCGGACACAATAATGAGAGAGAACAGCAAATGGCTTAAAAGCTTGAAGGTTGCCAAACCTTCCAGGGAGTAAAGGGCCAAAAACCCTATCAGGGAAATAAGCAAACCGGTGAGACCTCTTTCGCTGGACCAAAAATGGCGGGGATGGAGTCTGGAAAGCTGCATAAGGATTACTAACCAGGTATGTGAAAAAACGCCACCGCCATGACCAGATATACCGTTAGAAGAAGAACACCCGTGAACCAGTTGGATCTTCCGTCGCCGGTGGTATGGGCCACCAGGGTGGCGGAGATGACGATGGCGAAGACCTCGCCCCGGGTAAAGACCAGGTCCATCTGGCGCGGGGCAATCAGATAGCTCAGAAACACCAGAAACGGCGTGACAAAGAGCGCCACCTGCGTACTGCTGCCGATGGCGATGCCCACGCTCAGATCCATGCGGTTTTTCAGGGCGGCCATGACCGCGGTGCTGTGTTCCGCGGCGTTGCCGATCACCGCCACGATGATGATGCCCACGAACACCTTGGACATGCCCAGATGCAGCGCCGCCTGCTCCACCGACCCCACCAGGATTTCACTCAGCCAGGCGATAAAAAAAGTGGCAACGCCCAAGACCGCCAGGGCCATCGGCAAACTCCAGGCGGCGTGCCCTTTCTCTCCACCCGCCTCTTCCTGGGGGGCACCTCGAAATAATTCCTTATGGGTGTGCAGCGAAAAAATGAGGCTGAAAAGATACACAACAATGAGTAGAGCAGCCAAGGCCAAGCTGATGGCGGCTTCATTGACCGCAATCTCCACCGGACGCAAGAAATGAAACAGGGCCGGGATGATGATGGCCACCGAGACCAGCAATAACATCTGGGCCTGGGCCCGGGCGGTAATGGCATTGTATTCCTGAATTTTATAGCGCATTCCGCCCGCCAGAAACGAGGCCCCCAGCACCAGCAGGATGTTGCCGATGATGGAGCCGGTAAGGGAGGCCTTGACGATATCCAGATACCCGGCGCGCAGGGCCACTATGGCGATGATGAGTTCCGCGGCGTTGCCGAAGGTGGCGTTTAATAAGCCGCCGATGCCTTCCCCGGCCCGGTCCGCGATCTGCTCCGTGGCTTTCCCCATCCATCCCGCCAGCGGGATGATGCCCAGACAGGCGGCAAAGAAAATCAGGGTATGGCCCTGGGGCCGAAAATGCTCCAGATATAAGGAAAGGGGCACAAAAATGAGCAGCACGTTCAAGGAAAGGAAAAGTTTCAAGATGTTCCCTCCGGCGGTGCTCACTTCTTGCTCCTTTGCAGGCAATTCCTGCGTCAGCTTTCTTCAATGCTTACCGCTGTCCCTTCCCTTATCCCTATCTCCGGCTCACCGCCTCTTTCCCATGATCTCCATCATGGCTTTTTCCGGGGGGCGCACCAAACTCCTGATGATCAGGATCACCAGGTCTTCCTTGCCGGTGTTTACTGCCTGGCGAGTGACCTGGGGCGGGATAACCAGGGTGGTATCGGGGAACAGGTCTACGCGGTTTTCGTCCACGATGACGTGTCCATTACCCTTGAGCGTTATGACGACAACCTCGCCAAAATGCTGGTTAACCGGAGTTTCTGAGCCCGGAGGCAGGGTAAGCAGCCAGACCTCCAGGGTCTTCAAACCTTGCTGCTCCCCCGCCAGGGTTTGCTGGACGAAACCCATCATCTGGACTTTTTTGACTTTTTCGTTTTCTATGAGCATTCTTTACCATCTCCCCAAGTTATTACCCCACCGCTCAGAATGCCGGTCAACGTTCCAAGCCTATGATTATTCCTCGGTAACGAATCATGGGAGTGATCTTTGGAGCCTCATCTCTAAGCCTAAGGGTTATCGATCAATTCCAGGGTGATTCCTCCTTAGGACTTCTTTTTCAATTGATCCGCCACCGACTGGATGGCCGCCTGGACCTTCTCCGGGTCTCCCAGGTAATAATGGCGCAGGGGCTTGAGGTCCTCGGTCAATTCATAGACCAGGGGGATGCCGGTGGGAATGTTCAGACCCACGATCTCTGCATCCGGCACCTCATCCAGGTATTTCACCAGGGCCCTGAGGCTGTTGCCATGGGCGGCGATGACCACCCGTTGACCGCTTCTCACTACCGGGGCGATGGTTTCGTGCCAGTGGGGCAGGAACCGGGCCACCACGTCTTGCAGACACTCGGTGAGCGGCAACTCTACCCGTGGCACGCCGGCATACCGGGGGTCCCGGCCAGGGTAGTATGGGTCTTCCGGTGTCAGGGGGGGCGGAGGCACGTCGTAGCTTCGCCGCCAAATCTTCACCTGCTCCATACCGTGTTTTTCCACGGTTTCGGTTTTGTTCAAGCCCTGGAGGCCGCCGTAATGGCGCTCGTTAAGCCGCCAACTGTGATGGACCGGAATCCACATGAGGTCCATCTCTTCCAAGGCCAGCCACAGGGTCTTAATAGCCCGCTTGAGGACGCTGGTAAAGGCCACGTCGAAAACAAAGCCCTCCCGGGCTAGCACCCGGCCGGCCTCCCGGGCCTCGGCCATACCCTTGTCCGACAGCACCACGTCGATCCAGCCGGTGAAGCGGTTCTCTTTGTTCCAGATGCTCTCGCCGTGGCGGAGCAACACGAGTTTTCTCATGAGCCGGTATTCTCCTTATTCAGGGTTGAATCTCTAAAGGTATTAGTCAGAATGGCAAAGCACCTGCTCCATATCATTGACAAAGCGCTCCCCGGTAAGGGGGGAGGCGATCTGGCATTCGCCCAACCTCGAAACCGTAAAATTGAGGTCAAGTTCTTTCATCTGGATAACCTTACTGACAGGTAAGACGACATTTGGAGGAAGGTATGCGAGTCATCATAGCCTGTTGACCTTCCAGATCTGTTCGCAGTACTCCCGGATGGCCCGGTCCGAGGAGAATTTGCCCATGCGGGCCGCGTTGAGGATGGACATGCGGGTCCAGCGCTTCTCATCCCGGAAGGCTTGTCCTACTTCATCCTGCCGGTCCACGTAAGAGCGATAGTCGGCCAACAGCAGGTATTCGTCCCGGTAGAGGAGTGAGGCCACCAGGGGCTGGAAGAGCTGGGTGTCACCATGGGAGAAATATCCCGAGCTGACGAGGTCGATGACTTCCCGGAGCTCCCTGTCTCTCTCATAATACTCCAGAGAATTGTAGTTTCCAGCCTTCAGATCCGCCACCTCTCCGGCCGTGAGCCCGAACAGGAAGAAGTTTTCCGGCCCCACCTCCTCCCTGATTTCCACGTTGGCGCCGTCCAGGGTGCCGATGGTGAGGGCGCCGTTCATGGCGAACTTCATATTGCCGGTGCCGGAGGCCTCCTTGCCCGCGGTGGAGATTTGCTCCGAGAGGTCGGCCGCGGGGTATACGAGCTGGCCGTTCTTGACGTTGAAATCCGGAAAAAACACCACCCGGAGGCGGTCCTTGACGTCCGGGTCGTTGTTCACCACTGCCGCCACGGAGTTGATGAGCTTGATGATCAGTTTGGCCATGCAGTAGCCGGGCGCGGCCTTGCCCCCGAAGATAAAGGTGCGGGGAGCGATATCCTCTTCCGGGCGGCGCTTCAAGCGATTGTAGAGGGTGATGATGTGCAATACGTTTAAGTGCTGCCGCTTATATTCGTGAATCCGTTTCACCTGGACATCGAAGAGGCTTTCCGGATTGACCGCCACCCCGGTGCGCCTCTTGATGACCGCGGCCAGGGCCTTTTTGTTGGCGAGCTTGACTGCGCGCCAGTCCCGTTGAAACTCCAAGTCCCCGGCGAATTCCTCCAGACGCCGTAGTTCCTCTAAGTTCTTGACCCAGGCCGGGCCTATTTTGCGGGTAATGAGCCCAGTCAGGAAGGGGTTGCCCAATGCCAGAAAGCGCCGGGGGGTCACGCCGTTGGTGACATTGAGGAACTTCTCCGGCCACAGGTCATAGAAGTCCTTGAGCACCGTCTCCTTCAGGAGTTCGGTATGCAGGGCCGCCACCCCGTTGATGGTGTGGCTGCCCACGCAGGCCAGGTGGGCCATGCGCACGGCTTTGCCCCCACCTTCGTCGATCAGGGACAGCCGTCTGACCCGGTCATCGTCCTGGGGATACCGGAGGCGCACCTCATCTAAGAAACGGCGGTTGATTTCATAGATGATCTCTAGATGCCGGGGCAGGTATTCGGCAAAGAGCGAGATCGGCCAGGTCTCCAGGGCTTCCGGCAGCAGGGTGTGATTGGTATAGGCCATGGTCTTGCTGGTTATCTCCCAGGCCTGCTCCCAGGGGAATAGAAATTTGTCCACCAAGAGCCGCAGCAACTCCGCCACCGCGAGGGCTGGATGGGTGTCATTAAGCTGGACTGCGAAGCTTTCATGAAAGCTGTCCAGGCCTTTTCCCCTCAACAAATGAATGCGGATCATATCCTGCAGCGAGCAGGAAACGAAGAAATGTTGCTGCCCCAACCTGAGGCGCTTGCCCACCTCGGGTTCGTCATTGGGGTAGAGTACCTTCGTGACATTTTCCGAATACACCTTCTCCTGAACCGCGCCGTAGTAGTCACCCAGATTGAAGTCGGCAAAATCGAAAGACTCCACCGCTTCCGCCGCCCATAGGCGTAGAATATTGGTCTGGCGGTTGCGGTAGCCGGGCACCGGATAGTCGTGTGCCTTCCCCTTAGCTACTCGGCCCGGGATCCAGCGCCGCCGCTGTTGGCCTTCAGGGTCATTGTAGGTTTCGACAAATCCTTTCCAGCCCACTTGATAGGCGATCTCCGCACGGCTCAATTCCCAAGGATTGCCCAATTCCAACCATTTGTCCGTAATCTCCACCTGCCAGCCATCCCGGATTTCCTGGTCGAAAATGCCGAATTCGTAGCGGATGCCGTAACCGATGGCGGGAACCTCCAGGGTGGCCAGGGAATCCAGGTAACACGCGGCCAGCCTCCCCAAACCGCCATTTCCCAGGCCGGGCTCGCCCTCCTGGTCCAAGAGTTCTTCCAACGTGAGTCCATACCGGGACACCGCTTCCCTAGCCTGCTCCCAGATGCCCAGGTTGAGGAGATTATTGCCCAACTGCGGCCCCAGTAAAAACTCTGCGGAGAGATAGCTCACCACCTTGACCTTCTGGCGGATGGCCTTGAGAGTTTGCACCCAATTATGCAGCAGCCGGTCCCGCACCGTATAGGCCAGGGCCATGTACCAGTCGTTTCGGGTAGCCAGTTCGGGGGGCCGCCCTTGGACATAGTAGAGGTTGTCCAAAAGGGCCTGGGCCAAAGTCTCAGGACTGGTCCCTGTGCGAATGTTTTCTCGGTCTTGAGACTGTTGCTTCTTTTGCATGATTATTCCTTGCGTTCCGCGGTTTTCCCAGGGGTCTCAGGCTTTCCCGGCGCTCATGAGCACCTGCTCGTTCTTGTACCTGACCATCTTGATCAGTTCGTCCCGGGCCGGCCCCAGGTATTTGCGCGGGTCGAATTCCCCGGGTTTTTCGGCAAAAATCTTCCGGAGCACCGCGGTCATGGCCAGGCGGCCGTCGCTGTCGATGTTGATTTTACAGACCGCGGAGCGGGCGGCCCGGCGCAACTGCTCTTCGGAGATGCCCACCGCCTCCTCCATCCTGCCGCCAAACCGGTTGATCAGGTCGACGTACTCGGGCATGACCGTGGAAGCGCCGTGAAGCACAATGGGAAATCCCGGCAGGCGCTTCTCAATCTCTTCCAGGATGTCAAACCTTAAGGGGGGCGGCTCCTCGCCGGGCTTCACTTTGAATTTGAAGGCCCCGTGGGAGGTGCCGATGGAGATGGCCAGGGAATCCACCCCGGTCCGGTGCACGAATTCCTCCACCTCGTGCGGCTGGGTGTAATGGGACGCGGCCGCGGAGACCTCGTCCTCCACCCCGGCCAGCACCCCCAACTCTCCTTCCACCGTCACCTCCCGTTCATGGGCGTATTCCGCCACCTGGCGGGTGAGACGGATGTTTTCCTCAAAAGGATGATGCGACCCGTCGATCATCACCGAAGAGAAACCCGAATTGATACAGGATTGGGCCAGTTCCAAGGTGTCGCCGTGGTCCAGGTGCAGGGCCATGGGGATCATCGCGCCCAGGTCCTTCATCATCTCCACGGCCCCTTTAACCAGATGGGGCACCATGGCCTCGTGCATGTATTTCCGGGCGCTGCCGGAACACTGGAGGATTACGGGAGATTTCGACTGGACACAGCCAATAACGATGGCCTCGAGCTGCTCCAGGTTGTTAAAGTTGTAAGCCGGCACGGCATAGCGCCCGGCCATGGCCTTCTGAAACATCTCCCGGGTATTCACCAGCCCGAGTTCTTTATAATAAACCTGTGCCATTATCCGGACTCCTGTTACGAAAAGTTCCAAGTTCCAAGTTCCAAGTTCCAAGTTGGCGGGGCGGCCGTCTCTGGCCGCCAGGCGTCCGGCGGGCGCGGAGGCCCGCCCCACCAGCCTTTTCATTCTTTTGAGAGAGCCAGGGGCTCATGAGCGACTGTCCTGAAAAGTTTAAAGTTCAAGGTTCAAGGTTCAAGGTTCAAAGTCAAAAGCAATATCCGGCCAGTATTTTCATGATTTATGGGTGAGCCAAGGGCCCATGAACAACTGTGGTGAAGGTATCCTGGTTTAAAACCTCCGGCCAAGCCCTACCCCGGTTGCGGCCCTGCCTGGCGCACCTCCGGGCTCACCTGGTCCGCGAAGGCTTTGAAGTTTTCTGCAAACATACCCGCCAGCTTCTTGGCCTGGGCATCGTACGCGGCCTTATCGCTCCAGGTGTTCCGGGGGCTGAGGATTGCCGCGGGCACTCCGGGACAGGCGGCGGGCACGGCCAGACCAAAAAGGGGTTCGGTGGCCATGGGGGCCTGGGAGAGGGAGCCGTCCAGAGCCGCATGCACCAGGGCCCGGGTGTGGCCGATGGCCAGGCGCTGCCCCTGCCCGTAAGGACCGCCGCTCCAGCCGGTGTTCACCAGCCAGACGTCCACCTTATGGGCCGCGATCTTTTCTCCCAAGAGGTTGGCATACACCGTGGGGGGCAGGGCCATAAAGGGCGCGCCGAAACAGGTGCTGAAGGTGGCGCTGGGTTCGGTGACGCCTTTTTCGGTGCCCGCCACCTTGGCGGTATAACCGGACAAAAAGTGATACATGGCCTGGGCCGGGGTGAGCTTGGCCACTGGCGGCAATACCCCGAACGCGTCGCAGGTCAGCATGATGATGTTTTGGGGATGCCCCCCCAGCCCCTCCCGGGTGGCGTTGGGGATGTGGCTGATGGGGTAGGCGGCCCGGGTGTTCTCGGTGAGGGAGTCATCATCCAGGTTCAGGCGGCCGGTCATGCTTTCAAAGCCCACATTTTCCAGAATAGTGCCAAAGCGCCGGGTGGTCTCATAAATTTCCGGCTCCGCGGTGGGGGACAATTTGATGACCTTGGCGTAGCAGCCGCCTTCAAAGTTGAAGACGCCCTTGTCGCTCCAGCCGTGTTCGTCATCGCCGATCAAAGTACGCATGGGGTCCGCGGACAGAGTGGTCTTGCCGGTGCCGGAAAGGCCGAAAAAGATGGCCACGTCTCCTTTGGTCCCCAGGTTGGCCGAACAATGCATAGACAGCACCTGCTTTTGGGGCAGGAGGTAGTTCATGACGGTGAAGATGGACTTTTTGATCTCCCCGGCATACTGGGTGCCGCCGATGAGCACCAGCTTCCGGCCGAAGTGGATGACGATGAAGACCTCCGAATGGGTGCCGTCCACTTCGGGAACCGCATGGAAATTGGGGGCGTTGATCACCGTGAACTGGGGCGCGTGGCCGGCCAACTCCTGGGCCTTGGCCTGGATGAACATATTGCGGGCAAAGAGATTGTGCCAGGCGGTCTCCGTGATCACCCGGATGGGCAGGCGGTAAGCGGGGTCGGCCCCCGCGAAGCAATCCTGGACAAAGAGGTCTTTTCCCTGGAGGTAAGCCAGCAGCCGGTTTTGCAGGGAGGCAAACCGCTCCGCGGCCATGGCCTTGTTCACCGGGCCCCACCAGACTTTATCTTCACTGGAAGGCTCCCGGACCACAAACTTGTCATTGGGGGAGCGTCCGGTATGCTCGCCGGTGCGCACCACCAGGGGGCCCAGATGGGCCATGCGTCCCTCCCGGCGCCGGATGGCCTCCTCATACAAGAGCGGCGTGGAGAGATTCCAGTAGACGAACCCGGTATTCTTGATACCGTGAGTTTCGAGACCGTAAGCGCTGGTAGACATGCTTTCCATTAACTTTCCTCCCCATTTTAAGGGTAAACCTGCGGGGCGGCAACAGTGGGGGCCATCATACCTCAGTTCCTGAACGATGGCCCCCTAAAATTAGCGCCGGCCCTGGCAAAGGGCCCCATGCCGTTTCCCCTAATCTTTTGGTCCAAGTTTTTCAATAATTTTTCCCCATTTAGTTCCTCATTAATTCTTAATTCATCGTCCTTGCTGCCGGTTAGAGGTCTTACCGGCGGCCTTGCCCTTCTCTTCGGCCTCGATGGCCTGTTGCAATCCCGGGGGATACTTCATCCAGGCATAGCCGCGTTTCCCCAGATCAAAGCCCAAGTTGAACAGTTGGTTCATGTAATTCCGGTCAAATTCCTCTTTCCGTTCCACCTTGAAGTCCGCGGGAATAACGGCCAGGTTGAAGTCCCACCCGTCCAGCTTGCTCAGGGTGTAAATCCGGTATAAGTCGCCAATCCCCTGGTATTTGATGATGGTGTTCAGGGCCCGTTCGGTGATGCCTTTGAGGCCGGCTTCGGTCACGCCCCATTCGGGCTTGGTCTTGCTGTTGCGGACGATAAACATCCGGCCAGGCCGGGGCTTGGCGTCTTTCCCCCTTGCTTCAGATTTGGCCGCCAGGGGCTTGAAAACGAACTCGTAAGTGATCACCTCGGCCACGACGCCGCCATCCACGTGAAGCTCATCGAACTTGTTGCCTGCCCGCTCAACCTCTAAATAAACGGGGGGAAACATCACCGGAATAGAGGCCGACGCCAGCAAGATCCGCCGGAACAGTTTATAAGCCTCCGGGGTGCCGACCGCGGCGATGGCCCCCATGTCCCAGATGGTCAGGCGTTGGGCGTCCAGATTGGTGGTGCCCACGAATAAGCGGCGGCCTTTCTGATGCTCTGCGGCAATGGCCCGGAGCATGGCGTCATCCATGTACTTGGTGGCCAGCTCGGCCAGGGGCCAGGTATCGGCAAGGGAATCGGACCGCAGCATCTTCAGCAGACTTCGTAACCGGTAGATGTGTTTGGTACTGATGGTGGTGTACACTTCCTTGAGCGGTTGATCATACTCCGGCCCCAGGAAGGCAAAGGGCGCGATCAGCGACCCGGTGCTGATGCCGGTCACGAAATTGAACTTGGGCCGGTCGCCGTGTTCGGTCCAGCCGCAAAGCAGCCCCGCGCCGAAGGCGCCATCCGCCCCACCGCCGGAGAGGGCCAGAAAGTTCACGATGGGCGTGGCAAAGACGCCAGCCGGCTTGCCGGGCTGGACCGCCAACTCCTGGCGGATGGCTTCCACGATGCTCCGGTGCATACTGTCATCAGGGGAATCGCCGTATCCCCTGACATCCGGCATGCCCACCACCTGCACCTCATCCTGAAGAATTGGAGGCACTGGATGGCGCGCCCGGACCACCCCGCAACCTTGCGAGAGGATTGCCAGCCAGGCCAGGCATCCCAGGATGGCGATCTTCGCGGCATTTTGCGGCTTCCCAGTAAGGCACATGTCTCTTCTCCTCAATCCGCCGATATTCGCTGGCCAGGGGGCCGGGCCGACTTACTAAGGCCCGTTGATTAATTCTTCACGGTGTCTTATTGCATTTGCGCGGAGACGCACAGAAGGTTGAAGGCTCCCCAAAGCACCCCCAAATGCTGCACCTGCTGCTAGGCGCGGAAAGCCTCCGGAATTCTTCACTCCATCATCAAGGTAACGGCATTCCGGTTTCCGGGGTTCTGTTCCCGGGAGAAGCTCACGCAATCTTTTAGGTTCGAGGCCTTTTCCATGAGAGCCTCAAGAGTCTGCCGGAGTTCCTGCCGTTTTTCCGGGAGAGCCCGCAGTTTGAAGGCAATCAACACCATGGAAAACCTGGCAATGAGGGATTGTTTACAGAAAAATATTTACTTGTAAATATCAAATTTTACGCCAAGAGAACTATGTTGGCTAACTATAGGTAGTTATGGCTAAAATCGACTTAAACTGCAGGGCGGTCACGGAAATTATCGAAGGCCGGTGGCGCCTGGAGGTCACGGTACGCTATCCGCAAAAGCGGCGCTCTAGTCCCGCGGCCATCGGCAGCATTCTGGTGGCTACCCCAGAAGAAGGTTCCGCGGCCCTGGCGGCACTGGCCGGAATCATCGGGACCGCAGGGCCGCGGCAAATCAGCCGGAACCAGGCCCACCGCCGCATGGGGGTGGACCTTCCAGGAAATGGCCAGGAACTTGGAACTGGTGCAATCTCAGCAGAGTAGATACTTATTATACACCCGGCAGAACCCATGCCACGATCAGGCAGAAGATCTTGGGGGAGAGAGCTAGACCGCAAACATCAAGCTCGATACTGGCGTTCCTGCCGGGAGGTGTCCAGAACGTGCCGGATCTTCTTCACCAATGCTGACACTCTGAAGGGCTTGGGAATAAAATTTGCCTCAGAATTTAAGACTCCTTGATGGACGAGGAAGTTTTTGGTGTAGCCGGACATGTAAAGTACTTTAACCTCCTGATGGATGGGCGGTATACTTTCAGATATGACGCTCCCGCTAGTTTTGGGTATGAGCACATCGGTCAGAATTAAATGGATAGAGGCCTTTTCCCTCTCGTAGGTCAGCATGGCCTCATTACCGGGAGCGGCTGCCAAGACCTGAAAGCCATAATTGCGCAGGGCAGTGGCGATCATATCCCGCAGTGCCGTATGGTCTTCAACCACCAGAATGGTTTCCTTACCTGCCGAGTATTCGCTTCGCAGATTCATTATTGATAATCTCAGGGAAATTTTCTACCAGCTTGAGCAAGCGGCAGTTTAAATTTCCCGCGTGTTAAATTGGGCCAATAGGGTCCGTTGGGCTTGGATTTCTTTCTCCGCGGCCGCCAATCTGGCAGTGACGGCCACCACATCGGAGATCAAGTCCTCCACCATTTCGAAGGTGGCCAGCATCGATTGGTAGGCCTGATTCTGGGCTTCCAGCAAGGCGCCCAACTCCTGCCGCAACTGCTCAGGAAATGACGGAACCTCTTGATGGTCAGTGGGGATCAAGATCTCCATTATCTCCCTAGTGTTCCAGCCTTGCCGACAAAGGTGGGAAATCAGGGATAGGGCGTCAGCCGCGGTGGGGGGATATTTAGTAATATCCCCAAAATTGCGCGCGGCCAGGAACCTGCTAAACTTGCCAACTAGCCGCCGGGCCTCGGATGCGTCTAAATTGGCCTTGTGAATCACCTCAGAGAGTGTCAACCATTTTTCTGTTTCCACCGACATATCCTCCGCTCTGCTGGGGAAATAGCTGGCAACAATATCCAACCCTGGCAGGGTTAGGCAGCGGCGGAGTCGACCGGAGATGGGTATTTTTGTAACCATTTTCCGCTCCCTCAACCGCAGAGGGTCATTTACTGCCGCCCTCCGCCCCAGCCTTCCCCAACCTCAATGCATTTCGTTTATGGCGGCTAGTTGATCGTTAGCCAAGACGCTGTCGATATCCAGCAGGACCTTGACCCGGCCTTCGGATTTTGCCATCCCCAGGATATAGTCGGATTGCAGCCGCACTCCAAAGTCGGGGGTTTTTTCAATATCATCCCCTTTGATGTTAGCCACCTCAGACACGGCATCCACCACCAGGCCCATGATCAAGGACCTGGAATTATTGTTGATCTCCACCACAATAATGCAGGTGCGATCCGTATATTCCATAGGCTCCAGACCAAACTTGAGCCTAAGATCGGTCACCGGGATCACCTTGCCCCGGAGATTAATGATTCCCTTAACGTAGGGGGGGGTCCGGGGGACCGCGGTAACCGGCATCATGCCGATGATTTCCTTGATCCTGAGAATGCCGATGCCATACTCTTCTTGAGCCAGGGCAAAGGTTAGGTACTTGCCGGCCTGACTTTCATTACCTTGGTTCTTAAGATTGGCGGAATAATCGTTTGCTTGCATAACCCTTATATCTCCTTCAGACGATGGGTCGTAGGACGCATTAGGCAGGGAGAGATCAGCGGGTAATAACGTTAACTACTTACTGGTCTCTCCCTTACTGGTTCTTCGGTTTTTTCCCCTTAAAAATTCTTAAAACCATCACCTTCCAAGGGGATGATTTGATTAGGAGTAATGTCGCTTCCTGAAGCTTTAGACAGGGTATTCTCACTCCTGATAAGCTTAGTGACTCCTTGGCCGTTAGAGTCTTTTTTGCCTTTGCCGGGGAAGGAAAGCTTCCGGGCCAAGGAAGGGCCGGGTCCCGGCTGCAACCGTATATCCCCATGATGGGCATGGCCATTGAGGCCATTGCCTCTGCCACCTACGATTTCGGTTAATTGCCAGACAAAGCCTTTCATCTGTTCCGCCTGGGCATTAAGCTCCTCGGAGGCCGAAGCCGATTCTTCCGCATTGGCCGCCACCTGTTGGGTGACCTGGTTCATTTCGTTCACCGCTTTGTTGATCTGGTCCACTCCCTGGGCCTGTTCGAGAGAGGCGGCGGCAATCTCCGCCACAAATTCCTGGACCCTGCTGGTTCTGGCGCTCACCAGGGAGAAGGCTTCACCCGTCTTCTCCACCAAGCCCGAGCCCTCTTTGACCTTGGCGACGGTGCCTTCAATCAAATTGGCGGTGTTCTTGGCGGCCTCCGCCGCACGCATGGCCAGATTGCGCACCTCATCGGCAACGACCGCAAAACCCGCGCCCGCCTCTCCGGCCCGGGCTGCTTCCACCGCCGCGTTCAGGGCCAAGAGATTGGTCTGAAAAGCAATCTCGTCGATGGTCTTGATAATCTTGGCGGTTTCTTCACTGGCCGCGGAAACCTCTCTCATGGACCGGGTCAATTCACCCATGGAATGGTTGGCCCCCTCCACCACCCGGGTGGTTTCGGACATCAGTGACTCGGCCTCTTTGGCGCTGGCGGCGTTTTGCCTGGTCATGGACGCCATTTCTTCCAGGGAGGAAGTGGTTTCCTCCAGAGCTGCGGCCTGCTGGGACGCGCCCCCGGCCAAGGACTGGCTGGCGGAGGAAACCTGGGTAGAGGCCGAGGCGACCTGCTCGGCTCCCTCATTAAGGCCGGTAATGGTGCGGTTAATGGGTTTGGTAATGCTGCGGGTCAGGAAGAAAGCGAGCAAAAACCCCAAAAGTAAAGCCCCCCCGCCTAAGAGATAGAGGAACTGCCGGGCCTGGGCCGTGGCCTGGGTCGCCGTATCTCCCGACTTTTTGGCCAACGCGGTCTGATAATCCACCAAGTCTTGGAGATCGTTCAACAACTTGGCCTGGGGTTGCCTGACCTCGGTAAACAACACCTTCCCGGCCTCTTCCGCCTTGTTTTCCAGGCCCAGGACCACGGCCTTGTCCACCAGGGGTCTAACCGTGGCATTACTCTGTTTGATCCTGGAGATTATCTCTATGCCTTTCTGGGAGTGCACGGTTTTTTCCAATTTCGCCATGGTCCCGGCAAAATCGGCGCGATTCTTGTCGATCCGGGCCTTCTCCTGCTTGCTGAACTCCGCATCATTGCTGATGGCCATGTTGCGCACCGCCCGGGCGATGTCATAGATGTCCGCCTTTAAGTCGTAAGCCTGATTCACCTTGGGGTTCTTGTTGTCGACAATGTCATCCAAGTACTCATTCAAGAGATTTAAGCGGCTTACGGATAAGACCAGCATGATTACCAGCAGGGATAAGATAACCATAAACCCCAGAGCCAATTTGGTCCCCAGTTTTAGCTTGGTAAAAGACATAAAATATCCTCCTTGATTGGATTTATTCTTTAAGCCAGAGAAATCCGGGTTGTCGAACCTTGACCGCAACTCTCCCGGGGCCTAGGCTCGAGGACACCATCTGCTAAACCTTGCGCGGGGGAATAACAGGCGAATCCTGGCCTAAAGTCTTTAGGCAAGAAGCTTGCCAATTTTTGGAGGGCAGGCTACAGGCTAATATTATTAATAAAAATTGGTAGTTAACTATAGATAGATGACATAACGGAATAATGGGCGCCTATCCGGTAAACCGGATTAATTTTTAGAGTGTCCGGAATAGCGGACAGGAGAAAGGATGCGAGATAATTAAGGATTGTGCCTTTTCAACAATTCATAGAAGCTGGAGCGGGAAAGCCCCGAGATCTTGCAAGCCTGGGAGATGTTGCCGCTAGTGCGGTATAGAAGGGCCCTTAAGTATTCCATGTCCATGGCTTCCCGAAAGACCCGCAAATTAGGGAAGGACTCCAGATAGGGCGCACCTTGGTCCCGGACCGCGGATTCGGCTTCCTTGCCGATCTTAATCTGAGCCATCTTCAGGCGAATATTTAGAGGCAGGTGTTGGGGGAACAAGGTGAGTTCATCCTGGGCGGCAGCCAGGGCGCTTTCCAGGGCATTGATCAACTCCCGCACGTTGCCCGGCCAATCATAGGCCTGCAAAGTCCCTAAAAATTCCGGGGTCAGACCTTTCAACCCTATCCGGTACCGGGCGCATAAGCGCTCCAGGTAGAACATGGCCAGGGGCTTGATATCCTCGGGTCTTTTTCGCAGCGGGGGCAGCTCAAGGGTAAGGGCTTGGAGACGGAACAGGAGGTCTTGCCGGAATTGGCCTGCCCGGACCATTTTCTGGAGATCCCGGTTGGTCGCGGCCACCAGCCGGAAATCGCTGGTAATTTCTTTCTTGCTCCCCAAAGGGCGAAAACGGTGGACCTCCAGGACTCGCAGGAAGGTCTTTTGCAAAGAGAGAGGGAGTTCCCCGACCTCGTCCAAAAAGAGGGTGCCGTGGTCCGCATGCTTCACCAGTCCCTCCCGGGTTTGGTCCGCGCCGGTAAAGGCCCCTTTTTCATAACCGAACAGGGTGCTTTCCACCAGGGATTCGGGAAGAGCGGTGCAATCCACTACCACGAAATTCTTAGGGGCCCGGCGGCTGTTGTGATGGATAGCCGCGGCGAAAAGCTCTTTGCCCGTGCCGGTTTCCCCCTTGATCAAGACGGGGGCGTCGCTGGCCGCGGCCTGGGCCAGGAGATCCAGACAGGCCCGCAGGCGCGCGCTGTCCCCGACGATGCCTTCCCTTTTCAAGGAAACAGGGGGCCCCGGGGCCTTTTTTTCCTGACGGTATTGGAGGGCCCGGACCAGGGACAGGGTCATTTCTTTGGTGGTGGCCGGCTTTTCCAGATAATCCCAGGCCCCGTTTTTTAGAGCCGCTTCCGGGCCGTCAGGACCGCCGGAGCCGGTGATAATGATGACCTCAGGGGCTTCCGCCATTTCCCTGATCCTCGGCAAGGCCTCCAGGCCATTGCCGTCAGGCAGCCCCACGTCCAGGAAAACAACGTCAAAGGCGCAGGAAAGGGATTGGTGGAGCCCGTCCTTTAAGGTGAAAGAGGAGGCAACCTCTTGTCCCAAGCCCCTGACTATCTTGGACAACATCTGGCAAAAAACCCGGTCATCATCGATGATCAGCACGCGGGCCATGACAACCTCCCTCCGAACTTGCGGCTGAAAAGCACATTTATCAAGAAGCTAAGTATTCTCATCCAGCACCTTCCTGATAATTTTGGCCAGCTCGCCTTTTTTTAGCGGTTTGGCAATCAACTCCCGCAGACCCCGGGCCAGGGCTTCCTCCGGTGAGACGGTTTCGATAAATCCGGTGCACAGGATAATGGGAAGGCCAGGCCGGATACGCAGCAGTTCTTCGGCCAATTTGATACCCGTCATATGGGGCATGGTCTGGTCGGTGATGACCAGATCGAACCGGTGGGGTTGGGCCCGGAAGGCCTCCAGGGCTTCCAGGCTGTTGGTCATGGCCACGGCTTCATAACCCAGGCGCTTGAGCATTTGCCGTCCCAGGTGCGCCAGACTTTCCTCATCGTCCACCAGAAGGATGCGCTCCTGCCCCCGGAGAACCGCGGGCAAGATGGGAGTCTCCGTTATTTCCTGGTTATCAACCCTGGGGAAAAAGACTTGGAAGGTGCTCCCCTGTCCCGGTTCGCTAAACACCTTGATTTCCCCCCCATGGCTTTTGACGATGCCATGCACTACCGCCAGGCCCATACCGGTGCCTCCCCCCAGTTCCTTGGTAGTAAAGAAGGGCTCGAAGATTCGGGCCATGACCTCCGGGGTCATGCCCTGACCGGTATCGCTGACAGTCAGTCGGAGGTACGGTCCGGAGAGCAAATCCGCCCCCGGAGCTTGATCGCCCGGCCTCAAATCCACCTCATCGAGACTGACGGTCAAAACCCCGCCGCTTTCCTGCATGGCCTGGGCGGCGTTGGTGCAGAGGTTGATCATTATTTGATGGATTTGGGTGGGGTCCGCTAAGATCTTGGCAGACAGGGCGGTGATATTTCGGCGCATGTCAATGGTGGTGGGCAAGGAAGCCCGGAGGAATTTTAGGACTTCTTTGATAATCAGGCTTATTTGTACCGGTTTCTTTTCCTGATGTTTATCCTGGCGGCTAAAGGTCAGGATTTGCTTTACCAGGTCTCTGGCCCGTTCAGCGGCCTTGAGCACTTCCACTAAATTGGCGTGTGCTTCCATCTCCGGGGGGATGTCATCCAAAGTCAGTTCCGTATAACCCATCAAGGCCGAGAGGATATTGTTGAAATCATGGGCAATGCCTCCTGCCAGGGTGCCGATGGCCTCCAGCTTCTGGGCCTGGAACAATTGGGCTCTCAGGGCTTTTTGTTCAGTCACGTCTATGGCAAACCACAAAATCGCGGGCTGGCCCTGATAATCAATTTTTCTCAGCCAAACAGAGATGTCAAAAACCTCCCCATTCTTTTTAATTACCTTGGCTTCATAAGAGGGGATGATCGGCTGGCCCGATTCCAGCATCTCCGTGGTTTGACCGATCAATCCATGATATTCGGGGGCATAAAAGTTCTTGATCGATTGACCAACCATCTCCGCCGGGCTATTGTAGCCGTGCATTTTCGCCAGGGACGGATTGGCGTAGGCAAGCTGCCCAGATTGACCTATGCCGATGCCGATGGGTGATGACTCAATGACCAGGCGCATCTTTTCTTCCGAGCCCTTAACGGCTTCCTCCACCTGTTTCCGCTCCGTGATATCAAAAAAGACCCCGCTGGCATGTTTAATCCGGCCCGCCGCATCACAGAATATTTGACTCCGTTCCTGAATCCAGGCGATCTCTCCGGATTTTTTCCGGATACGATATTCCCGCACATAAGGTCCAGCAGTTTTCAAAAAGTCAATTAACGCCCTTTTTATTCTTTTCAGGTCCTCCGGGAGGATCAGGTGGGACCATTGCAAGCGCCGGGAATCGAAGTCAGCCTTGGGGTATCCGGTTAAAACCTCAATTTTTTGGTCAAAAAAATCCACACTCCAGTCGGCATAGCCTTTAAATACCACCGCGGGAATTTGATTTACCAGGAGCCGGTATTGCTCCTGGCTCTCCTGGAGGGCCAGTTCCACCTGTTTCTGTTCGGTAATGTCCGTAGCCACCCCTTCCACGTAACCTTCTTCCGGATTAATGCGGCCGGAAATCAGTAACCAGACGATGGCGCCATCCTTGCGGGAGGCTCTAATTTCGTAACTCTCCAGTTTTCCCTCCCGAAAACTAGTGATCAATCTTTCCCGGGCTCCAGGATCCGCATAATGTTCCGAGGCAACAAACTCTTGCAGGAATTCCCCGTATTTTTCGTATCCGAATATTTCCGCCAGGCGGTGGTTGGCTTTCAAAATCTTGCCGTCGCCAATCCTGGTCCGGAAGACCCCCACCTGGACGTTCTCAAAAAGGAGGCGATACTCTTCTTCACTGGCCCTGAGCGCCTCCTCTGCCTCCTTGCTTTCGGTAATATCTTGGAAAACCAGCACCGCGCCAATGATGTTCCCCTGATCATCCTTAATGGGAGCGCCGCTGTCATCTATGGGTATCCTGGTTCCATCTTTGGCGATCAGGACCGTATGGTTTGCCAAACCCACGACCACTCCCTCGCGGATTACTCTGGTCACCGGATTCTCCACCGGGGCGCCGGTTTCCTCGTTGACAATATGAAAGACTTCTTCCACCGGCCTCCCCAAGGCCTCTTCCATGGGCCAGCCGGTCAGGGCCTGGGCCACGGCATTCATAAAGGTTATCTGTCCCTGTGGGCCGGTGGCGATCACCGCGTCCCCAATGCTTTTCAGCGTGGTGGAAAACCAGTTCTCGCTTTTCCGTAAAATTTCGTGGCTTTTCTGGATGGATTTGGTGACAAACAGTCCCAGGAACAGAACCGCCAGGACCCCGGCTAAGGTACAGCCGGCAAGGATGATCATGGCCCGGTATTCCGAGGTTTCGGCCCGGTCATGGTCTTCGGCGGTGATGCTGAGACTGACATTGAGAAGGTGGGTGATAATTTCCTGGGCTTCCAGGAAAACCGTTCGGGCTTTACCGTAACTGAGTTCGTGGGCATACCTTAGAGAATTCTGATCGCCTTTTTTTATCAGGCCAATGACGGTTTGATGCAACACCTTCCAGGCTTCCCACTTGGCCGCGATTCTATCCCAAAGCTGGCTTTCCTCCTTGGTCTTGGGCAGACGTTCGTATTTATTAAGCAACTGTCCTGCTTCATTCCAGGCCTTTTCCAGTTGGGTATACTGCCTCTTGATGATTTCCGGATCCTTTTCATAGAGCAGAACCCGTTCAAACCTTTGGATCGCCCACATGTGTCCTTGCAGTTCGGCCACTCCGACAATGCCGGGGAGACGCACGCCATTAATTTCTTTCAAGATCCCTTTTAGATGCCACAATCCCAGCCAACCGGTTAAGCCCACGAATAACGTGATGATGCCCACAGCCCCAAAGCCCAAAATCAGCTTGATTCTTATCGGCAAATGCTTCATGGCCCTAATTCTCCGTAACCCACCAATATCCAAGGGCTAATTGGCCGAACTGCCTCAGGCCGCTTCACCGTATAAGCCGGTTCTGCAATTTGTGGCTCGCCTTTTGATAATGGTGGGGGGCACGAAGACTCATAGCACCCGACTAAGTAATGCACCCATTTATTATTTGCATAGTCACTATATAAGAGATTATGCCACAGTCTGGTCTACGTCTTATCTAAGTGTTGCTTTAAACTTATTCCCATGCGTACACATGCCATAAACTCCACTCTAGTACATGATAGCAAAAGAACTTACAAAAAAATCATTTTTTCTTTAATTCTGGAGATATTAGTCTATTTTCGTCCAAGCATCATTGCCTTGCCCTTATTCCCTTGTGACATCAAAGCTCGATAATGGTTAGCCAAGGCGAAAGGTGTGACCCCCTAACCATACCATTTCCGAGCCAGGTAAGTCCCGCCGTTGTTTACAACAATACTTCTATGTGTAAACTAATGATCGCAGGTTGCACCGCTGCCTTTGATAATTCCAACCAGACTTCTATTCGTGGTTCCCTGTCATTTAGGAGGCCTAGGCCAAGATGGCGAGCTGGTGGCACTGGTAAAACAGGGAACGTCCCCATCAGAGCCTGGGATATCGGACTCCACTGGAGGTCTGGGAGACGACCGCCCCTCTGGAGGTGCAGGGAGCGTAGCGACCGGAGCCCCCAGAGGCGCGGCTGGGTAACCTGAGCCACGATTGCTTTAAACCAACCCTCTCATAAAAAGTGTCTCACTTTTGGGGGCATCTCAGGAATTATATGAAATATCCATAAGAAACAAACTTATGGGTAATGGACAGGACCAGGGGAGGGGGAGTTACAAAGCCTGATATCTTGAAAGGTGTTCTCGGGACACGATACTATCTCTGCGAATCGGCCAGGCTGCCGCGGTGCGGCAATAACAAGGCTTGGCTGGCTCAGGTTTTATTCCATATTTCCTTAACTAATCCGATCTCCGGGCAATTTTAAGTTGACCTGGAGGGATATTTTTGCTATGGAGGAACGGAACCCCCGTTTTTTGGCCCGTTTTCAAAGAATCCCCACATTTTTATAGTGTTCTTGCCAAGAAAGAGTATCCATGTATCTCCAGGGAGTCTGGTTCCTCATCGCCGGAGTTCTGTTGCTGGGCCCTACTCCCGGGCTGGCTGAGCCTTACCTCCGGGTCCACAAAAATGGGGTCATCTACTACTACTTCACCAACCAGGGCCCCAGGCAACCGGGCCTGACTATCCCTGGGCCCCCCGCATCGGTCAAATCCCCAAGCCCTTCGGCAGCAGATGTCCCTCTCGCCGCCACTTCTCCCCCAGGCGCCTTGGACCCGGAGCAATCAAAGCCGGGAACTTCTGAGGCCCAGGAAAATATTTGGGCAGCCATACGCTATCCCATTAAAATGCTCACAAAATTAGGTTGTTTTTCCCCCTGGGCACAGCCCGGGGATAAAAGCGGTCCCCAGCAGGCGGAGGGCCGTCAGGGTGTCCCTTCCCCCCAGAAATCTCAAGTCATGGCCCCAAATGCCCAGGCAAATCCCCTTAACTCCGCCCAGGAACCGGGCTCCGCCTGGGGCCTGGCGCCACCGGCCCCAGGACGGTTAACAGCGTCGGACCCCCGGGGTTACTGCTTCCCGTTGGGGGGCGTTTTTTCCTTCAGAGACTCCTGGGGCGACCGTCGTCCTGGGGGCAGACAGCATCGGGCGGTGGATATTTTTGCCCGGGAAGGGACCCCGGTCTATGCCGTCACCGCCGGGGTCATCCAGACTTTGGCAACTTATCCGGGAGGTGGCATTACCCTGAAGATGCTGGGCCAAGACGGCAGGGGCTACGGTTATATGCACCTGCAAGGATACGCCCCGGGCATCATGAAGGGTAAGGTGGTAAGAGCGGGGGAACTAATCGGCTATGTCGGCCGCACCGGCATCCGGCAGGGGCAGGCGCACCTGCACTTTCAGGTTTATGCCGACCATCGCTTAGGTAAAGATGAACTCCTAAATCCTTACCATTTCCTGGTCCAATTGTGCCAGGGCATCGGGGTCGAGGATTTGTCTCACCAGAGAGTGGCCCGGTTGGCGGACCCGGAGATAAAAGTCAAGGGGATCCAAGTTTACCGGCGCCCGGAGTTCACCGCCTTGAGGACGCGGGATGGCCGGCAGAGGGCCAGGGACTCGGCCATCTTGGTAATCAAAAATTTTTGAAAATGAGGCATCCCCAGACTTAAGGCCGTTCCCTTTTAAATGGCCCCCCCGCTTCTCACCTGGATACCCCCCAGCCGGAGCGATTTCCGGAAGCCAGGGCCAAACCTGTATTTCTGTCATCCTGAAGACAGTGAAGGATCTCAAGGCCTTGCAAACACGAGATTCTTCTTTGGCCGCGGCCGCCCCGGTCCGGCTCCCCCAAATTTTGGGAGTAACTTCATAGCAGACGGGCCCCTAATTCGGCTACGTCCGACCTCTCCCCTTTTACCAGGGTTATATGGCCGGAAATACTTTCTTCCTTAATTCTTTCGACTAAATAGCTTAAGCCGTTGGAAGAAGCATCGAGATAGGGATGGTCGATCTGTTCCGGATCACCGGTGAACACAATCTTGCTTCCCTTGCCGACGCGAGTGAGAAGGGTTTTGATCACATGGGGGGTGAGATTCTGGCTTTCGTCGCAAATAATAAACTGCCGGGGTATACTTCTGCCCCGGATATAAGTTAAGGCCTCCAAATCGATCCGGCCATTATTAATGAGATAATCTGTGCTGCCATTATGGTGTAGATGATCGTTGCATAAATACTCCAGGTTGTCATAAATCGGTTGCATCCACGGCCTGATTTTGTCTTCTTTATCCCCCGGAAGATAGCCCAAGTCGTTGCCTAAGGGAACTATGGGCCTGGTAATCAGCATCCGGTTGTATTTACCGTCATCCTCGTAAATCTTTTCCAGCCCTGCAGCCAGGGCCAGGATGGTCTTCCCGGTCCCGGCTTTGCCCACCAAGGTGACGATTCTGATGTGGTCGTCCAGAAGGAGGTCCAGGGCAAATTTCTGCTCTTTATTCAATGCCTTTATGCCATAGACGGTCTTCCCCTCATAAAATAGTTTGTTTAGCTTCTTGCCATAGTATCTGGCTAAAGCCGACATCGAGGGATTTTCCCGGACTTTCAGGATACAGAACTGGTGGGGATGGAGATAATTTTGGGTAAAATCGAGGAAACCGTCCTGGTAAAACCGGTCTATTTCCGGTTCGGAAAAAAATAATTCACCAACTCCATTGTATAACTGGGAATAATCAACTTTATCGCTATAAAAATCCTCAGTGGCAATCCCTAAAACGTCGGCTTTAATTCTCAGGTTCAGGTCTTTGGTAACGAGCACCACCGGGTCATTTTCATTAGTGGTCAGAAAATAGGCCAAGGCCAGAATTCGGTTATCAACATTATTTAAATCGATTCCCTCCAGTAGATCGTAGGCTTTGTTGCCGTTGAGCTCAATTCTAATGGACCCGCCGCTGGGGAGTTCCACTCCTTCCGACAAGCGGCCCAGAAGCCTCATATCATCCAACTTTCTGGAAGCATCCCGGGCATTTCTGCCGATATCATCTCCTCTTCTCTTGATGCGATCTAATTCCTCAATGACCGAAAGCGGCAAAACAATGGAGTTGTCTTCAAAAGAGAATAAAGATTCCGGGTCATGTAAAAGTACATTAGTATCCAAAATATAGGTTTTTTTCATATCTCACCTTTCTCATTTGGATATAACTTTGCGAGAAAATAACAATTGCGTCATTTTAACAACTATAATAAGCTCTTGAACCTTTAACAGGGGTAAACTGGATACTATTTTGCCACATATCAGAGATTTTTTAAAGGGTTTTTCTTTAAAGGGTAATCCATAAATATGCTTAGATACTGGGAACTTGATAAAATTAACCAATCGCTAACAAATGATTAATTAAATCATAACGTTCTAATATGCCCAAGATATGCTGCTTTCCATATTGGGTGGGATCGCTTAGGGAACTTTTCGCACCTGCCCCTATAATAACATGTTCGCATCGTAGGGGCGGGTTTTAAACCCGCCCCTACAAGTGATATCAATATGTTAGCATGTTATTTTGTTTCATTTCAAAGCGAACATGGTATAACCTGGAGAAAAAGGCCACTGCCCCTGGGGGAGAAAACCATGAAGGCCGCCTGAAGATTCGGGGAAACGAAAGGGGACCTGACGATTTGCCCGCCGCCCTGATTAAAGGGGGCTTTTTTCCTTTATCCCGGGAATCGGGCCCTAGCGGGATGGGCTGCTAAAGTAATGACAGTCTCTCGTCGTAGATGAATTCCCGGGTATGCCGCCCGATCCTTTCCGGTTCGATCTGCATCCGGGCGCTGCCGGTGGCCATGGAGGCCCGGGCCACGGCCTCGGCCACCGCGGGCGGCACCCTAAAGTCCATGGCCCCCGGCAGGATGTAGCCGGGACTCAAGGCCTCCCCCACCAGGTCGGCGATGGCGTGGGCCGCGGCCACATTCATCTCGTCGTTGATGGTGCGGGCCCGGACGTCCAGCGCGCCCCGGAAGATGCCGGGAAAGGCCAGGCAGTTGTTGACCTGGTTGGGGAAATCGGAGCGGCCCGTGGCAATGACCGCGGCGCCACCCTGCCGGGCCGCGTCCGGATGAATCTCCGGCACCGGATTGGCCATGGCGAAGACCACGGGGTCCGGGGCCATGGATCGCACCATGTCCTGGGTCAGCACGTTGGGCCCGGAGAGACCGATGAAGACTTCGGCGCCTTTGAGCACGTCGGCCAGGGCGCCTTGCAGCCGGTCCGGGTTGGTGATGGCCGCGAGTTCCTGCTTGATAAAATTCATCCCCTTGGCGCGGCCTTGATAGACCACGCCGGTGGTATCGCAGACAATGATGTGCCTGGCCCCGGCCTGCAGCAGGATCTTGATGGAAGCAATGGCGGAAGCGCCCGCGCCGTTGACCACGATCTTCACCTCGGCTAGTTTCCGGTCCACGATCTTCAGGGCGTTCATCAGACCTGCCAGGGCCACCACCGCGGTGCCGTGCTGGTCGTCATGAAACACCGGGATCTCAAGCCTCTCAATCAGCTCCTTCTCGATTTCAAAGCAGCGGGGCGAAGAGATATCCTCCAGGTTGATACCCGCGAACGCGGGCGCGATGTTTTCCACCAGGTTTACAATCTTGTCGGTTTCCTGGGTGTTGATGCAGATGGGAAAGGCCTCCACCCCGCCAAAGGTTTTAAAGAGGATGGCCTTCCCTTCCATGACCGGCAACGCGGCCCGGGGACCCAGGTTGCCGAAGCCCAGCACCGCGCTGCCGTCGGTGACAATGGCCACCAGGTTGTTCTTGCAGGTGAAATCATACGCGGCCATGGGCTCCTGGAGAATTTTTTGCACCACCTCGGCCACCGGCTGGGGGGCGTAGAGCTGGTTATAGATGACTTCGTCTTTGATGGGCACCTTGGTATTGACCTGGATGCAGCCTTGATAGCGGCGGTGCAGTTCCAAGGCCTCCTCCTCGATGCTCATCTTCCCGTAATCCTGGCCTTCCGGGGGCAGCCAGGCCATCTCCCCTTCATAGATATAGCTTTCGGTGCGCTCATGAATCCGTTCCGGGGTGACCACCTCCGGACCCAGTTGGGCCACCCCGGTTTCCTGGGCGGCCCGGGCCACGGCCTCGGCGATCACCGGGGAGATGTGCCAGTCCATCTGCCGGGGAATAATATTATTGGAGGTGAGCTTATTATCGGCAATCATGCCCGCCAGGGCCCGGGCCGCGGCCAGGTACATGTCGATATTGACCCGGTTGGCCCCCACATCCAGGCAGCCCCGGAAGAATCCCGGGGTCACCAGGGAGGAGCGGATCTGGTTGGCGCTATCCGATAATCCCGTGGCCGCCACCGCCGCGCCTCCGGCGATAGCTTCGGCCTCGCTGATCTCCGGCTCCGGCAAGGCCAGGGCAAAAACGATGGGGGCTTGGGCCATGCTGGCCACCATCTTCCTGGTGACCAGGCCTCCCGAGGACATGCCGATGAAGACGTCGGCCCCCTTGATGACCTCGGCCAGGCTCCCCTTGACATCCTGGGGCCCCACCAGGCGGGCGATCTCCGACTTGGCCCAGTTCATGCCCACCTGCCGGTAAACCCGCAAGGCGCCGTGGCGGTCGCAGAGCACGATGTTATCCATGCCGGCCACGATCAATCCCTTGGCCACGCCGATGCCGGAGGCCCCGGCGCCGTTGATGACGATGCGCACCTCCTCCAGGCCCTTGCCCACCACCTTCAGGGCATTGATGAGAGCGGCCAGGACAATAATGCCCGCAGCATGAAATTCATGGTGCAAGACCGCCACCCGCACGGCTTTGCGGACGTGGTGCTCCACGGTAAAACACTTGGGCGCGGCGATGCCCTCCAGACAGATGCCCCCGTAAGAAGGCGCCAGGGCGCGGACGATCTCCACGATCTCATCCGCGTCCTGGGTCTTCAAGGCCAGGGGCACGGCATCCACATTGGCGAAGGTCTTATAGACCACCGACTTGGCTTCCAGCTTGGGAAGAGCCGCCAAAGCCCCCACATTGCCGAATTCATAAACCGCGCTGCCGTCGGAGATGAGGGCGATGGAATTGCCCCGGCAGGTATGGCTGTAGGAGGCAATGGGGTTTTTCTCGATCTCCCGGCACACCGCGCCTACGCCGGGGGTATAGATGCGGCTCAGCACCGACATGTCCCGGATGGGCATCTTGCTCTTCACGCCGATGAGACCGCGATAGCGCCGGCGATAGGATAGGGTATCGGCTTCAGCAGTCATTTCCTAGACCTCAAAAAATTATGGACTAATTTCCCCCGGGGATCACCCGGCATACCGGTCATCATGGTAACGGCCGGCCCCAGCGTTACTCCATTTTCTCATGGAGAAAATAGAGAATTTTTGCCTTGCCGCTCAACTCTTGCTGCAGGGCTTTTTCATCCGTCAAGTCCCGGGCGCGAATATAAACGTGGCGCCAGCCCGGGGGCGCCCATTCGTAGCCGGTCAAAATGCTGGCGATCCGTCCCCCGTGGGCCCGGATAACGTCAGTAACCTCTTTAATGGACCCGGGCCGGTCCTCCAGCTCAAAACCCATGGCCCACTCTCCCTGAAAGATCCCGGAGATGGAGACAAAGGCCCGGAAGATGTCCCCTTTGGTGATGATGCCCTCCAAACCGCCTTCCGGGTTGACCACCGGCAGGGCCGAGATGTTGTGCTTGAGCATGACGGCTGCGGCCTTTTCTACGGTATCCATCGGCGCGATGGTGAAGACCCTTGAAGGCATGACGCTCCCCACGGTGATCTGGTCCAGGAGATAGTAAAGCTCATGGATATCCAGGGCCGTGGCCTTGGAAGGGGAAGCCTCTTTCAGGTCCCGGTCACTGACAATGCCCGCCAGAGCCCCCTTTTTGAGGACGGGCAGGTGTTGAATGCCGTTATCCTTCATGATTCTGGCAGCCTTCATAATGCTGTCATCCACGTTGACCGTGATCAGTTTTTTGCTCATTAATTCCCTGACGGGCATGGCTGAACCTCCTTTGGGTGGCGCCGGGCGGGAAGGCGGTTAGAATATCATATCTCAAATTTTTACAATTTTAGCGATAATTGCCGGAGCCGGTAAGCTACCCGGCAATCCGCAACACCTTGGCCCCCCGAATCTTTCTTTCCTTAAGTTCCACCAGCGCCTTATTGGCTTCCTCCAGCCCATACTCCTGAAACTCCGGCTTAATGGGGATTTGGGCGGCCAGCTCCAAAAACTCGGCCACGTCCTGTCTACTGACGTTGGCCACGCTCTTGATTTCTTTCTCCAGCCAGAGATGCCGGGCATAATCAATTTTTAAGAGGGCCTCCTTATCCACTCCCTCTTTGCGGATGGCGTTAATGACCAGCCTGCCCCCTTTTTCCAGGTTCTTCAAGGCCTCGACCACGGGCCGCCAGACCGGGGTGGTGTCAATGGCCCGGTGCAGCCTCTCCGGGGGCTCGGCTCCGAAGTCCCCGGCCCAAAAGGCCCCCAATTCCTTGGCAAAATCCCTTTCCGCCTGGGTCCGGGAAAAAACCAAGACCTTGCTCCGGGGATAGCGGTGCCGCACCATTTTCAGGACCAGATGGGCCGAGGCGCCGAAACCCACCAAACCCAGGTTGTCGCCGTCCGCCATATTGGCCAAACGCAGGGAGCGAAAGCCGATGGCCCCCGCGCACAGGAGGGGCGCGGCTTCCCCATCGCTAAAGACCTCCGGGATGGGGTAGGCGAAATCCCCGGGGACCACGGTATACTCCGCATAGCCGCCGTCCACGTCCCTGCCGGTGGCCAGGAAGTCGTTACATAAATTCTCGTTTCCCTGGCGGCAAAAAGCGCACCGGCCACAGGCCCAATTGATCCAGCCGATGCCCACCCGGTCGCCGGCCTGGAATTTGGTTACTTCCTTTCCCTTTTTCTCCACCCGGCCAATAATCTGGTGTCCCAGAATGATGGGGAATCTCTCCGGCGGGGTTCTCCCCTCGATTTCATCCAGTTCGGTGTGGCAGACCCCGCAGACCGCAACCCGCACCAGGATTTCCCGGTCTCGGGGCTCCGGGACCGGCAGGTCAACCAGCTCCAGAGGGGATTTATTCCGGGCCAGATCAGTGACCCGGGGCAACACCATGGCTCTCATGGGTTTTCTTCTTTATTTATCCGGAAGTCATCTTAAAACCTAATTCCGGCATCATCTTGTATCAACCACGCCTGGGCAGGTTAGCAAAAAAAACACCCCCTTTTTCTCAAGGGGGGCAGGGGGAATTATATAACCGATTGATAATCAAAATAAATCACCCTTTATTAAAGGGTGATTTAAAATCAACCCACCCCGTCCCAATACGCGTCCACGCGGGCCTGAATTTCCTGGAGGAGGGCGTCATGGCGCTGCGGATGGAAGAGGTGGGCGAAGCGCCCCTGGCGTTGCAGGTATTCCTCCACCGGCAGCCGGGGGCGGGGAATTTTGGTATGGACCACCTGGCCGTCCACATATTCCTTGAGGGGCCAGACGCCGGTTTTCACCGCCAGCCTGCCGATCTCCACCGTGGCTTGGGGCTCGAAGTCCCAGCCCGGGGGGCAGGGCGCCAGGGTGAGGATCAGGCGGGGGCCTTGGAGATTTTTGGCTTTTTCGATCTTCCGGGCCAGATCCAGGGGTTCGGCCCCCACCGCGGTGGCCGCATAGACCGGTTGATGCGCGGTCCAGATGGCGAAGAGGTCTTTTTTGTAACCCAAACAGCCCCGGGCTCCCAGGCTGGTGGCGGTGCGGGCCGCGTGGGGAGTGGCCTCCGAGTACTGCTGGCCGGTGTTTCCGAAGCCCTCGTTGTCGTAGCAGAGATAGAGAAAATTGAGGTCCCTTTCCATGGCGCTGGAGGTGGCCGACAGCCCCATGCCGTAGGCGGAGCCGTCCCCGGTCAAAACCACCACCTCCAGGTCCTCTTCCGGGCCCATCCTGCCTTTCTCCAGCAGGAGGTCCAGGGCGTCCCGCACCCCCTGGGCCCCGGCCGGGGCCGAAGCCATGGCCGTATAGAGCCAGGAGCCCCGGAAGGGCGTAAAGGGATAGGTGGCCAGGAGCGTCAGGCAGCCCGCGGCATTGACGAACACGGTCTTCGTCCCCAGGAGGTCATACACCTCATGGAGCACTTCCAACCCCCCGCACCCCGCGCACATGGGGGTGCCGGTGCCCAGGAGATGGACGGAGGGGAGGGGTTTGGGGGTTTTAGGTGTGGCGGTGTTCATCTGATGCTCCTGTGCCCTCTTCCTGTAACATTTCGATGACCTCTTTCAGATTCGCATTGAGCTCATCCAGGGTTGCGCCCTGGGAATGGGCGCCGGGAAACCCCGGCACATACCCGACAAATAAACCGGTATCGGGGCATTTTTCTATGACAGCACTAAATACTCTCATAAGAGAGTCACTCCTTCTGATCCCCGCTCATTCATTCCCAACCAGCACCTTATCTTCTATGGCCATCTGCCGCCATAATGCGGCCTTTTCCCGGCCGGGGACCCCGGCGCTTTGGCCGGAGGCATAGATGGTCTCGTAGAATTGATATTGATCGGGCCGGCCATTCTCCGGATGTTCGGGATCAGCCGCGCGGACGCCGCAGGTTTCGACCCGTTCCTTGATGCCCAGGAGTTGACGCCGGGCCATCATGGTATCTATCACTTGAAAAAACCATATTGCCGGCCGGGCGATAGGCCCGGCTGCATCTGCGGAAATGCGGATCACCAGGCGGGAGCCGCGGTCTTCAGGAGTGACCAGGATGTCAATCAGCATGCGGCCCTTTGCCCCCAGAAACTGCTCCCCGCCCACCCACCAGACCAGTTCCCGGCCGGGGTCCAGAAAACGCAGATAACCAATGGCGGAGGCGTCCCCCAATTGGGGTTCGGGTATCCAGGAGACCAGGTGTCGCGCCGACGCCTTGTTCCCGTTATCCAACAGGTCGTAGCTGTACCAGCCCGCGCCCCGGCCCAGTTGCGCCAGCCAGGGCCAGGCCACTTCCGGCGGCTGCTTCAGGGAAATGGCCCGGGTCATGGCCACCCGGGCCGGGGGGCCGCCGTCCAGATAGGCGTCTCCGGTCATCCGCCGGGCGCACTCTTCCGCCGTCGCGCCCCAGCGATTCCCCCAGGAGGTAAAGGCCTTAAAGAGAAATACGCTCCCCAGGATTACGGCCGCGACGATAATAATGATATACGGGGTCATCTCTCCTGCGCCTGCTGGGCCGCGGCCACCTTACCTGCGCCCGGCAAACCTGGGCGTCCCATCGCCCAGGAGAGGGACGGAGGGGAGGGGTTTTGGGGGGTTCTAGGTTGGGAGGTGGTCATGAATTATTCTTAACCACAGCGGACTTTCCAGGGATAATCTCACTTTTTAATTTATACCCGCGCCATTTTGGCATATATTTATTAAAGTTAGGAGAATTTATTATGGAAGCTTCCCTAAACGACGCGAAGTTTAAGGCCCTGTTGAAAGAAACCCTCGTGGAACTTCTGGAAGAGCGCCGGGAGGAATTTTCAGAGTTACTCTTAGAAGCCCTGGAGGACCTGGCCCTGTCCCGGGCGATCCGGGAGGGGGAAGGCACCGGCTTCGTAGATAAAAAGGAAATCCTCAAAATCATTGCAGGCCGGGCGTGAACCTCGCGTTTACCAGGAGCTTCGCCAAAGACCTGCGGCAGATTAGGGATGCTTCCGTGTTAGAACGGCTCCAGGAGGTGATCCAGGAAATTGAAACCGCCGGCAGCATTCAAGACCTGAAGAACCTCAAAAAACTCTCCCCGGAAAGCCGCCATTACCGCCTCAGGCTGGGGGATTACCGCCTGGGCCTGGTCATCGAAGCCGATACCGTCACCCTGGTCCGCATTCTGCACCGCAAAGACATTTATCGGTATTTTCCATAATAATTTAATGGCAGGCATATTTTCGCCCAGAATGTCTCGAATCCTTTGCATCGTTTCCTCTCCCGCGGGAGTTGCGGACCACAGCGTCCTCCCAGCGCTGCCGCGCCGAATTGCCAAGTGTAAATATAAATGATGGAAACTTTCCGCCATAACCTTTCCCCGGGGGAAGTAAAAATCTTCTTGAAAACTGTGGCGGCATTGGCGGAAAACCTGTTCATCTATTATTGCTTTAAAGTAGAGGCTAATTGCCCTAAATGCGGCCAGCCGGGGCTCTGCCGGGCCGGTGCGGTCAGTTTATTCAGCAGCAGGTTCGACAAGGTAACCCACGAAATCAGCACCTGCCTGCAATGCCGCTATAAAGAGCTAACCACGGTTTTAACCTGCGAGAAATTGTAGCGGTTGTGGCAGCAGCCGTTGGCTCCCCCATAAATCATGAAAAGACTGGTGGGGCGGGCCTCCGTGCCCGCCATGCGTCCGGCGGCCAGGGACGGCCGCCCCACCAACTTGAAACCAGGAACTTGGAACCTGGAACCTTTCGGTACAGATACATCTTGGCAAGCTTGCCATAGTCTCCCCCGGTCATCCCCTCAAATTCATTTTTCCTCCCTCCCCAACCTCTCCCTCTCCACCTGCGCAATCGCCTGCAACTTCCTGACTTCCCTCAGCTCCTCCTCCGTGAATAGCAGCCGCGGCCCCGGGGCCTGGCCGGTTGCTGCGGCCTGGCGGGTGATGGCGGCCATTTCGTAGAACTCTTCCGGCGCCAAGTCCCGGCCCCCCAGGCCGCCGATGAAGCTGGTGAGGATGGGCGCGTCTTTCCGGCCGTAGAGGGCCGAGGCCAGTTCCGCGAATAAGACCCCGCCTTTGCCCAGGGAAATATTCTGGTCGATGACCGCGGCGCCCTTTTTGCTGCACAAAATCTCCCGGAGGCGCGCCTCCGGAAAGGGCCGCAGCAGCCGGGGCCGCACCAGGCCGATTTTTTGGCCCGCGTCTCTAAGCCGGTCCACCGCGGTCTTGGCCTTGAGGGCAAAGGAGCCCAGCATCACGAAGGCGTAATCCGCGTCCTCGGTGCGATAAGCCTCCACCGGGTCGTGGCGGCGCCCGAAGGTCCGGGCGAATTCATCAGCCAGTTCGTCATAGACCGCCAGGCCGTTTAAAGACGCCAGGTGCATCTCATAGCGGAAATAGGAATAGGGGGTGCCCCCCAGGACCACCACCGCCTGGCTCACCGGCGCGCTGGCCCGGAATTTTATGTTGCCGGGCTCGAAAGTCCCCACAAAACCCCGGGCCGCGTCCGGCTCGGGAATCTCCACCGGCTCCCGGGTGAAGGAGAGGTAAAACCCATCCATATTGACGATCACCGGCAGGCGCACCCTTTGGTCTTCGGCCAGGCGAAAGGCCAGGAGCACGCTGTCCAGGACCTCCTGGCAGGTGCCGCAGTGGATCTGCAGGAAACCCGAGTCCCGGGCCGCCAGGATGTCGTTGTGGTCGGGCTCCAGGGTGATGGGCGCGGACAGCCCCCGGGAGACGTTCACCAGCACGAAGGGCGCGCGCCAGCCGGCCACGGTGTAGAGCATCTCCATGGCATACAACAGACCCTGGCTGGAGGTGGCGGTGAAGACCCGGACCCCGGTGGCGGCCGCGGCCCCCGCGGCCGTGACCATGGAGTGCTCGGACTCCAGGGTCACCAGGCGGCTGTTCAGGGCTCCGGTGTCCATCCATAGGGCCAGGGTTTCGATGATCTCCGTCTGGGGGGTGATGGGAAAGGCCGGCACATAGTTCACCCCGGCCAGCCTGGCCCCCCAGGCCGCCGCGGCGTTGCCGGTCAAAAGCGCCCGGGTCATGGTGGGTCTCCTTTCAGTAGTAAGCAGTGAGCGGTGAGCAGTAAGCAGTAAAAAAACAAGTTTTATCTAGCGGGATTTTTTTAACTGCTCACTGCTTACTGCTTACTGCTCACTGCCTTTCCCGCCTCCTCCTCCGGCACGGCCCGGATGGCGTGGGCGGGGCAGGAGGTCATACAGATGAGGCAGCCCTTGCAGTGCTCGTAGTCGATCTGCGGGAAGCCTTCTGCATTTACGCTGATGGTGCTGTCCGGGCACAGAGTGCTGCAGATCCAGGCGCAGCGATGGCAGCGGTCATAGTCGATCACCGGCCGCACGGTGCGCCATAGGCCCGTGGGCACCTGGGCGCTGCTGGCCGGGGTGAAAATGTCCGGGGCCGCCAGATTGGCGGCGTCAAAGGGCAGGTCGATCCAGGAGGGCTTCTCGTAGGTGTCCGCGGGGGGCTCCGGGGCCTCGGTTACGCACCCGGCGTGCTCTTGCACCAGATCATAGGCCCCCAGGGCCGCGTCCAGATCCTTGGCCACCACGCTTTCTCCCAGGTGGGCCAGTTCATCGCGGATGGCCTGGGCCAGGCAGTCCCGGGGGATGACCCCCACCAACCGGGCCGCGGCCCCGGCGCAGGCCGCGCCGATATACCGCAATTCCTGGGGGCCGGCTTGGGATGCGGCCCGGGGCAGGGTGAGCACCGGACCGGCAGTGTTTAGCCTCTCCCGCCAGACTTCGGGCTTTTCTTTGCTGCTGATGAGGAGCACGGTCCGGGGGGTGATCCCCGCCAGCACCCCGGCCGCGGGGATCAATACCAGGGTCTCATCCGCGACCATGACCAGGTCCGGCTCCCGGATAATCCCCCGTTCATTGATGGGGCGGCGATCAGCCCGGACATAGGCGAAGATGGGCGCGCCCCGGCGTTCTGCGCCATAGCGGGGGGCGTCCTGGACTTCAAAGCCCGCGAGGAAAAAGGCCGTGCCCAAGATGCGGCCGGCGGTCTTCAGGCCCTGGCCGCCCCGGCCGTGGAAACGGAGGCGATACATGGCGCACTCCCCGATTTTCCGGCGGCTGGTTAGAAAATCGACCAGCGCCTGGTGGTCATGGCCTTCTTTACCCTTTGCACCGCCAGGTTCAGCGCGGCCTCCCGGGGCATGATTTTCATGCTCTGGGATTCTTTCAGCACCACTTCCGTATTATAACGCACTTTTTCTTCAATGGTTGCAAAGACCGCGGCCTGGTTCGCGCCTCGGTATTCCATGGCCGCGCAGATCACTCCCCCCGCATTGGCGATGAAATCCGGGACGCAGATAATCCCCTTTTCATGGAGGTATTTTTCGGCCCCGTAAGTCATGGGGATGTTGGCACCCTGCACCACCAGCCTGGCCTTGAGGCGATGCGCGTTCTCCTCGGTCAACACATCCGGGCGGGCCGCGGGAATCCAGATGTCGCAGTCGAAGTCCAGGACCTTCTCCCGGCCATACTTCTCGCCCCTGGGGTAATCGGCCACGCTTTGACCGGCTTTCTTTAATTTGCTGAGCTCCTCCACTTTCAGGCCTTTCGGATGATAGACCGCGCCCCGGGAATCCGCGGCGCCCACCAGGACGGCCCCCTTTTTCGTCAGGAAACGGGCGGCATGGAGACCCACCGCGCCGCAGCCCTGAATCACCAAGCGCGCGTGTTTCAGCTTGAAATCACAGAAATGGAGCGCGGCTTCGGTGGCCTGCCGGAGCCCCCAGCCGGTGGCCCCGATTTCATCCAGAGGGATGCCGCCCACTTCCGCGGGCAGGCCCGCGGCCCGGCCGATTTCATCCTTGATCCAGGCCATGCACATTTCGTCCGTGCCCATGTCCGGTCCGAAGATGTATTCCTGCTCATGCCGCAACGAGCAGGCCAGGGCCCGGATCAGGCGCTCCTTATCCGGCTGGGGCATCGCCGGGTCGCCGCAGAGAACCACCTTCGCCCCCCCATGGGGCAAACCGGCGGCCGCATTCTTCAAGGTCATGGCCCGGGCCAGACGGACGCACTCTTCCGTGGTGACGTCCGGGGCCAGGCGCACGCCGCCGATGGCCGGCCCCGCAGCCACGTTGTCCACCACCAGCACCGCTTTCAGATTGACGGAGGGTTCATAAACATGAATAATTTTCGCCGGCCCCAAGTCATCCGCAAAATCAAAAAGATCAGCCATGCGCGCCCCCTCTATCCTTTGACCTGCCAATTATAGGGGATTTGGGGAATAATGACGAGGAACGATTAAGGGGGCGTAGGTTTTTATGCTTTTGACCAGGCCGGTCTCAACTGGTCCGGCAAATTTTGACGGGGTTCAATTGACATCGATCCCAGAACACCCTAACATTCCTTAGAGAGGTAATAACTATGGCCGCTCCTGCTGAAGTCACTCCGCTGACACCCCAGTTACCGGATCTTCAAGAGATCGCCCAGCACTGGAAATGGTTTTTGGGGTTGGGTCTAGTGTCCATCATTTTCGGCACCTTCGCCCTGGGCTCCTCGGTATTGGTGACCTGGGCCACGGTGGTCCTGTTCGGCTGGATTCTGCTGCTGATGGGGGGCCTCGAGGTGGGGCACTCCTTCTGGCAGCGGCAGTGGGGCGGCTTCTTTCTGCACCTGGTGAACGGCATCCTCTCCATCGTCGTGGGTTTCCTGATGGTGGTCAACCCCGGGGCCAGCGCCCTGGTGTTGACCCTGCTGATGGCCATGTTCTTTATGGTGGGGGGAATCTTCCGGATCGTCACCGCCTTCATGATGCGCTTCCCCAGTTGGGGCTGGCGTCTCTTGAACGGCGCCGTCACCCTGGTGCTGGGTATTCTTATTTGGAACCGGTGGCCCGTATCCGGGCTGTGGGTCATCGGCCTCTTTGTGGGCATCGATTTGATCTTCGGTGGCTGGTCCGCGGTGATGCTGGCCCTGGCCGCCCGGCGCCTTCCGGTAAAATCCCCCTGAACTTTGGAAACGGTTTAGAAGACATCATTCAAAACCTACCTGTAATACCCTGTTCGCTTAGAAATCAAACAAACTAACACGCTAACATATTGACATCACTCGTAGGGGCGGGTTTGAAACCCGCCCCTACAATGCGAACATGGTATAAAATCACCTTGAATCGGCCAGAAGGGTTTAAGCTAAAGAAAAGAATCACCCCCCTTTTCTAAAGGGGGGCAGGGGGGATTAATTGAGCGCCCGATAATCCCCCTAAATCCAATGTTGTTCACTTAGGCACACTTAGGAGTTGGTGGGCAATGCCCACCCTACTTTTTGTCATTCTGAACGGAGCGAAGCGGAGTGAAGAATCTCAATTTTCCCACGAAGTTAAAGATTTTCTGTAATACATTCATCTGGTTCCAACCGCTCAGGCGTTAACATCCTCCCAGCGCCGGGCCAGGCGGATGAAGACATACATGGCCCCCGCGGCCACAATCCCGGCGATGGCAAAGGGGGTCCAGACCCAACTGGGGTCATACTTGTCCCACAATAGCTGCGTCACCTGGGCCGGGGTCTGGCCCAGCATTTCCGTCAATTTGGCAAAGGCCTGGGACCGGTGCGGCAGGTCATGGACGCCCAGCACATCGGACATGTACCGCAGGGCCAAATTGGCCTTTTCTCCGGCCCTTTCATAGATCTTTCCTCCCAGAAACGACCCATAGCCCCAACCAATGGCATAAGGGATGCTGGCGTAACCCATGTACAGGGCCTTCTTATCCGGCGGGGCGATCACCGCCAGGTACTCCCGCATCTTGGGGGAACACATCATCTCCCCCGCGGTGAAGCAGACGATCCCGCCCAGAAGGACGTAAATGGACATGCTCGACCCCACCACGTAAAGACCCAGGCTGACAAAGATAAAGCCGAAAAAGATGGAGGTGAGCCGGCGCATCACCCGGTTGAAATACCAGGAGAGGGGCGCGACCAGGAGAATGACCAGAAAAGGGTTGAGGTTGATCACCCATTCCTGGGCGATCTGGGGGCCCCGGGAGAGATTCCGGGAAAGCATGAACTCCGGCAGGTGCCGGGCCAGGGTGGTGCTGTCGGTCCAGTCCACGATGAAATTGGGCAGCATGTCCCAGAGTTGCTCGAAAACCGCCCAGAATATGGAAATAATTATAATAAAGGCCAGAAGCCGGGGATTGAGAATCTCCCGGGCCGTGTCCACCAACACCTGCCGGACCCCGGTGGATCTATCGGCCCCGGAATCCACTTCCTTATAAGTAAAAAGCCACAGCAGGTTCAGATTGACCAGGACCGCGCAGCCATAAAAGACCATGGGCCAGGAGTAGCCATAGAGAAAATGCGCCAGCGGCGGTCCCAGGAAGGCGCCCACATTGATGACCATGTAGAAGAAACCCCAGCCCACCCCGGAGGTCTCGCGGGTGAGGGTCTTGACAAAGGTCCCCTGAATGGGCGGTTTGAAGACCGCGGTGCCTGCGGCCAGGAGCAGGCAGCCCCCGAGAAACGGCCAAAAGGTGCGTTGGGTGGCCATCATCAGGTAGCCCAGGCTTTTTAAGATGATGGCCACGACGATCTGCTTCTTGTACCCGTAACGGTCCGCGAAGCCGCCGGTGAATATCGGCAGGGAAGATTGCACCAGGGCCCACCACAGGAAGATGAACCCTTTATCGCTCTGGCTGAAGTGCAGGCCGCCGATCTCGTCGGCCTGGGCGATATAGATGGGGATGACCACGCGCACGCCATAGTAGGCGAGGCGTTCGATGGTCTCCATGATGTTGACCACCCAGAAAGGCCAAGTCAGGCTCCGGGTCTCCTCCCAGAACGAGGTTTTCCGCAATTTGCCCGTCCTTTATTGCCGGTAATTTATCTTGAAATTTATTCTAGATCTTTTAAAATGCCAATCGGGATTAACGGTGACGATTTTTATTACTCGGAGCAAGAAGTAATTTGCCTCTACTGTCATTCTGAGGCCCCGAAGGGACCGAAGAATTTAGATTGCAGCCCGCCACCGGCAAAAGTTACGCTCTCGCCGCTCCAGGGGCAAAATCAGGATTGCTGCGGTGGTGTTTCCTGCGCTCCCCGTGGCAATTGGCCGGCAATATAACGCTCTTATCCCTAAGTGCGGCTTTGGGGGTCGGGGCGTTATTGCTTTTTGCCCCTCTTTTTGACCGGGGCATCCTAGTGGAAAAGCAATGTCTGGCCCTGGTGAAAAACTTTAACCTGGAGTTTGGGGCCATTGATCTCATCCTTACGCACCAGGGCGAATACGTGTTCCTGGAAATAAATCCCGGCGGCCAGTTTGCCTGGATCGAGACCCTTACCAAGTTGCCGTTGGTGGACACTTTGGCCGACCTGCTCCTGAGCCATACCTTAGATTAGGTGGACGGGCAAGGAGTTTAAGAGATATATTTGCCGGTAACTATCGATAGATAACTTTTCAGCGGGTGGTGACCTTATGCACCAGAATTTGTCTTGCCTCTTGGTTTCTCCCCAGCCTGGCGACCGCGTCCTGGTGGAGGAGGCCCTGGGCCAAGGGACTAACCATCTCCGGATCGAGCAGACGACTGATATGCTTTCCTGGGAACAGGCCCTGGAGGCCGGGGACTTTAACCTGGGCATTATTGCCGAGGCCTTGCCCTGGGCGGATACCCCGGAAGTGGTGAAGGGCCTGAAGAGCCGGCGTCCGGAGTGCCCGGTGGTCATGCTGGCCGCGCCGGAACGGGAAGAAGCCGCTTGGGAGGCGCTGCGCCGGGGGGTGGACGACTATGTCCTTACGTCTCCGGAAGAAATACGGCGGCTGCCCGCGGTGGTCCAGGCCGCCAGGCACCGGGCCCAGCGAGCGGCCCCAGAACCTCCCGAGGGCGAAGCTGCAGATTTGCGCGCCCTCTTTGAAGCCATCCCCTACGGCATCTTGGTGCACGATCCGGAAACCGGACGCATCCTGGACGGCAACCAGGAGGCTTGCAGAATGTTGGGCTTCAGCCGGGAGGAAATGAGCAATCTGGACCTGGGAACCATCACCTGGGGCCAGACCCCCTATAATCAAGAAGAGTGTCTGCTAATCATCAGGAAAACGGTCCAGGAAGGGCCTCAAAAAGTGGAATGGTTGGCCCGGGACCGGAACCGCAGGCCCATCTGGCTGGAGGTCACCCTTAAATGCCTGCGTCTGGGCGGACAGCCGCGGGTGCTGTCTTTTGCCCGTAATATCACGGCTACCAAGCGAGCCCAGGAAGCGCTGCTGGAAGCGGAAAACCGTTATGAAACCCTCCTGGACGGCGCCGGGGACGCCATCTTCATTCATGACACCGGGGGGCGGCTGCTGCAGGTGAATGACGCGGCCTGCAGGCTCCTGGGGTATTCCCGGGTAGAGCTGCAGCAGATGGCCCTGCAGGATATCGACGCACCGGATAACCCCTCGCTCCCTAAAAAAATCCGGGAGTCCCGCCACCGGGGCCACGTATTCTTGGAAACCGCGCTCCGGCGCCGGGACGGGGCCGCGGTCCCCGTGGAGCTGAGCAGCCGCCTGGTGGAGTACGCCGGGTTGCCCGTAGCCTTCAGCATCGCCCGGGATATGACGGAAAGAAAAGAGGCGGAAGAGAAATTACGGCAATCTGAGGTCCTCTACCGCAGCATCTTTGAAAACACGGGGACCGTCACCTGCATTTCTGATGAGAATACTATTTTACGCCTGGTCAATGAGGAATGCATCAAACTTACCGGCTACAGCCGGGAGGAATTGGAGGGCAAAAAGAGCTGGACCGAATTCATCGTCCCTGAAGACCTGGAGAGACTTAAAGAATATCACCGCCTGCGCCGTCTGGACGCGGGGGCCGCGCCGACAAGCTATACGCTCCGGTGGCAAGACCGGCAGGGACGGATCAGATACATGCTGGCCACTGTGGCCCTGATCCCGGGAACGAATAACTCCGTAGCCTCTTTAGTGGATCTCACCGCCCAACAGCAAGCGGAAAAAGCATTGCAGGAATCGGAGGAGAAATACCGGGCCATCTTTGAAAACAGCGGCACCGCCATCGGCATCGTGGATGAAGACCATACCCTTTCCCTGGTAAACAGTGAATTTGCGAAACTCTCCGGCTATACCCGGGAGGAACTGGAGGGAAAGAAAAGCTGGAAGGAGTTTGCTTCGGCTGCAGATCAACTGAAGATGACAGAATACCACCGCCTGCGGCGGATTGATCCCCACCTGGCCCCCAGGAATTACGAGGCCCGGTTTATAGACCGGCAGGGGGAGGTGAAAGTTATGTTGGTGACTGCCAGTATGCTCCCGGGAACCAACAAGAGCGTAGGCTCTCTGGTGGATATCACCGCGCGCAAGAAAGTGGAGCGGGAACTGGAATTGGAAAGGAAGAAATTCCAGACTTTGACTGAGGATTCACCCTTCGCCTTGGTTATGATCGGCAAAGAGGGGGAATTTAAATACGTTAATCCCAAGTTTATCGAGCTGTTCGGCTATGACTTGGAAGACGTTCCCGACGGCAGGACCTGGTTCCGGAAAGCCTACCCCGACCCGGCTTACCGGCGCCAGGTAATTGCCTCCTGGGTGGAAGATTTAGAACGCGCCAAGCCCCGGGAGAAAAGGCCCCGGACTTATACGGTCACCTGCAAGGACGGTACGGCCAAGATCATCAGTTTTATCCCCATACAATTGGCAAACGGCGACAACTTGATGACCTGCGAAGACGTCACGGAGCGATACCAGGCCGCGGAGGCGGTAAAGCAGAGCGAACAACGCTTCCGTCTGCTCATGGAAAACTCCATGGTGCACCTGGCGATTATCGATCCCCAAGGCACAGTTCTCTATGAAAACCCCACCATGGAAAGACTTCTGGGATATGAGATCGGCGAGCTGGACGGTAAAAACTCTTTTGCCTTAATACATCCCGAGGATCTGCCCCGGGCCCTGGAGGTCATGAGGCAACTGCTGGAGTCTCCGGGAGAGGTTGTGGCCGCGGAAGTGCGCTACCGCCATAAAAACGGGTCGTGGCGCTCCTTGGAAGTAAAAGCCAAAAACCTCCTGGATGAGCCGGTAATCCGGGGCATCGTGGTTAATACCCAGGACATCACCGAACGAAAGCAGGCTGAGGAAGCGGTAAGGCAGAGCGAACAACGTTTCCGCCTGCTCATGGAAAATTCCATGGTGCACCTGGGGGTTATCGACGCCCAGGGCACAGTTATCTATGAAAATCCCACCATGGAAAGCCCCCTGGGATATGAAAGGGGCGAATTTCAGGGAAAGAACAGATTAGATCTTATGCATCCCGAGGATCTGCCCCGGGCCCTGGAGGTTTTGAGGCAAATGTTGGAGTCTCCGGGGAAGGTTGTTACCCAGGAAGTGCGTTACCGCCATCAAGACGGTTCCTGGCGCTGGTTGGAAGTAAAGGCCAAAAACCTCCTGGAGGAGCCGCTTATCCGGGGAATTGTCGCGAATACTCAGGATATTACGGAGCGGAAAGAAATGCTGGAGGCCCTGCGGCAGAGCCAGGAGCGCTACCGCGCCATTGTCGAAGATCAAACGGAGTTGGTGTGCCGGTTTTTGGCGGACGGCACCGTGACCTTTGCCAATGAGGCCCTTTGCCGCTATTTCGCCAAACCCCGGGAAGAAATGGTCGGCAGTAATTTCTTTCCCGCTCTCCCTGATGACGAAAAGGCCGTGGTCCGCCACAATATTGCCGCGCTCAACCGGGACCATCCTTTTGCCACCCATGAAAACCGGGTTTTTCTGCCCGATGGCCAGACAGCCTGGCACCAATGGACCATCCGGGCCATTTTTGATCGCCAGGGACGGATCATTGAGTTTCAGGGGGTGGGCCTGGATATCACCGAGCGCAAACGGGCCGAGGAGGCTTTGCGGCAGTCGGAAGCGGAAAAATCCCTGATTCTGAGAAACATGTCGGAAAAGGTAGTCTATTACGACTGTGACAACCGCATAATCTGGGCCAACCAGGCCATGGCCGATTTCGTCGGCCTGACTTCGGATGAGGTGATGGGCCTTTTCTGTTATGAACTTCTACACCAGCGTCACACTCCCTGTCCGGATTGCCAGGTTATCAAGTCCATGAAAGCCGGCCAGCCCCTGGATATAGAGGTCGTTAAGCCTGACGGCAGGATCATCCTCTACCGGTCTTCTCCGGTTAGGGCTGAAAACGGCCAGCTCCTGGGAAATGTGCTGCTGACCCGGGACATTACCGCCCGTAAAAAAGCGGAAGAGAAGATGCGGCTGGTCATTGAATCCTCTCCGGTGGGGATCAGGATTACCCAGCAGGGTCAGCATATTTACGTCAATCCGGCCCTGATGAACATGTTTGGCTATGGGGACGCCGGGGAGATAGTGGGTCTGCCCCTGGATCTGCTTTTTCCCTCGGACGCGTCGGCAATACCCCGGAAAAAGCAGCTCCTCCCCGCGGGCAAGGTGGCGCCTTTTTCTTACGAAGCCCGGGGGCTGAAGAAGGACGGGGCCCGGATAGAGGTGCAGGTCTGGCAGACCGAGATCGATTACCAGGGTGAGCCCGCGATCCTGGATTTTGTCCTGGATATCAGCGAAGCCAAGGACCTGCGCAGCCAGTTGCTCCAGGCCCAGAAAATGGAGGCCATCGGCACCCTGGCCGGTGGAATAGCTCATGATTTCAACAATATACTCTTCCCCATCCTGGTCAACGCCGAGATGATCCTGGAGAGCCTGGCTCCGGACAGCCTCTTGAGGCAGCGCATGGAGCGGGTGTTCAAGGCCTGCGAGCGGGCCATCGATCTGGTGAAACAGATCCTGGCTTTCAGCCGCCAGGAGGAACGGGAGCTGTCGCTGGTGCATCTGACTCCCATCATCGATGATTCCTTGAGATTGCTGCGGGCCTCCCTGCCGGCCACCATCGAGATGCGCCAGCATCTGGACGGCGCGGCTGATACGGTGCTGGCCGATCCCACCCAGATCCAGCAGGTGCTGATTAATCTGTACACCAATGCCGCCCACTCCCTGCGGGACCGGGGAGGGGTGATCGATATCAGCCTGCGGGAGTTGGATGGCGACCAGACCCGGGGGGTGGTGCCTCCCAAACTGGGCTCTGGCCCCTACCTGCAACTGACGGTCAAGGATAATGGCCACGGCATGGATGCCGATACTAAAGAAAGGATCTTTGATCCCTACTTTACCACCAAAAAACCCGGGGAAGGCACCGGGTTGGGACTGGCCGTAGTCCATGGTATAATAAAAAGGCACGGGGGGGCCATTTCCGTGGAATCGGCATTGGGAAAGGGAAGCTCCTTCCATATTTTTCTCCCCCGGAGGGAGGGCGAGGTCGCGAAGGAAACCAGGGACCTCATCATTCTGCCCCAGGGTCGGGAAAGGGTCCTGCTGGTGGACGATGAAGCCGAAATAATCTCGACCATGCAGGCTATGCTGGAAAGCCTGGGCTACCAGGTAACGGCATTTACCAGCAGCCCCGCGGCCCTGGACACCTTCAGGGCTCACCCGGAAGACTTCGACCTGATGATTACCGACCAGACCATGCCCCACCTGACCGGGGAAGAGGTGGCCCGGGAAATCTTGAATCTGCGTCCGGACCTGCCCATCATCATCTGCACCGGCTTCAGCGAGACCATGTCTCCGGAGAAGGCCAGGACCATGGGCTTCCGGGATTTCCTCATTAAACCCATTGCCACCAGGGTGATGGCCGAAACCATACGGCGGGCGTTGGCGCGCCTTCAGGATCTGGATTAAAGAAGTCCATGGGCAATATTCTCATCATTGATGACGACCAGTTGATTTGCGAAACCCTGGCCGATGCGGTGAAGGGCTTGGGACATAAGGTCTCTTTTGCCCTGACTCTCGAAGACGGCGTCAAAAAGGCCTGGGAACAGGAATTCGACGTGGTCTTCCTGGATGTGCGCATGCCCGACGGCAACGGGCTGCAGGCCCTGCCCCGGCTACGGGAAACCCCGAGCTTCCCGGAGATTATCATCATCACCGGTTACGGTGACCTCAACGGCCCGGAGCTGGCCATCAGAAACGGAGCCTGGGATTATATCCAGAAGCCCTCTTCCAAAAAAGAGATGTTGCTGCCCTTGATCCGGGCCCTGCAGTACCGCCAGGAAAAAAAGGCCAAAAAGCCCCTGATGGCCTTAAATATGAACGGCATCGTCGGCAGCAGCCCGCCAATGAAGACCTGCTATGATCTGCTGGCCCAGGCGGCGCAAAGCGACGTCAACGTGCTGCTCACCGGGGAAACGGGCACCGGCAAAGAACTCTTCGCCCGGGCCATTCACCACAACAGCTTCCGGGCCTCCCATAACTTTGTGGTGGTCGATTGCACCGTGCTTCCCGAAACCCTGGTGGAAAGCATGCTTTTCGGACACGAAAAAGGCGCGTTCACCGGCGCGGCCAAGCACCAGGATGGTCTGATCAAGCAGGCCCACAAGGGCACCCTGTTTCTCGATGAGGTGGGGGAGCTGCCGCGGACTGTACAAAAATCCTTCCTCCGGGTCCTGCATGAGCGGCGTTTCCGGCCCCTGGGGAGCAAACGGGAAATTAGCAGCGATTTCCGATTAGTCGCGGCCACGCACCGGAATCTGGAACAGATGGTGAAACAGGGGCAGTTCCGTCAGGATCTGCTCTTCCGCCTCCGGTCTCTAAGCATTGATCTTCCTCCCTTAAAGGAAAGGAGGGGAGACATTAAAGAGCTGGTCATGCATTTCCTGGCCAAATTCTGGGAACACCAGGGAGTGGGAACCAAGGGGCTGTCCCCCGAGGTCCTGGAGATACTCATGGCCTATGATTGGCCGGGAAACGTGCGGGAATTGGTGAATACCCTGGAACGGGCCTGGGCCGCGGCTTACCATGAGCCCGTTTTAATCCCCCAGCATCTGCCGCCCCATATCCGCATTCAGGTAGCCCAGAGCGCAGTAAAAAAACCGCCCTCCGTCAAAGAGCCTGCCGTCCCTTACGTCTTCGGGGAAAAGATGCCCAGCCTCCGGGATTACCAGGAGGAAATGAAGGCCCGGTACCTCAAGAATCTGATGGCCGCGGTGGGCAAGGATTTGCAGAAAGCCTGCCGCGTCTCCGGCATGTCCCGTTCCAGCCTCTATGCCCATTTAAAAAAATACAAACTTTTCTAATTTTTTCCAGCCACTATTTCTTTGGGGCCACTAAGATGCTGGCCTCCCCGCCGTTGTAACGGATATGTTTGGCCGCGGCCAGACCGGCTTCGCCCATCCAGGCCGCCACTTCCCCCCAAGTGTAGGCCCGGCCCCGGGGGGTGACAGCCAGCATGTGTACCCCGAACATGGCCGCACCCGGGGGGCTGACCCCGTCCTGGTTGAGATAAAAGTCGTGGATGGCCAGCGTCCCCCCGGCATCCAGGGCCCGGACGCACTTGTCGAGAATAAGGCGGCACTGCTTCTCGTCGTGACTGTGGAGAATCTGGGAGACCCAGATAAAATCGTAGCCGCGACCGATGTCGTCTTCCAGGAAGTTTCCCGCCAGGGTCTGAATACGGTCCTCCAGGCCCTGTCTGGCGATCTGTTCCCGGGCGATGGTAATGGGCCTGGGCAGATCAAAAACCGTGGCCCGGAGCTGGGGGTTGGACCGGGCAAAGGCCATGGCATAGGTGGCCGGGCCTCCTCCCAGGTCCAGGAGCCGGGAGACGTTTTTGAGGTCCAGGGCCGCAGTAACCTGGGGAGCCAGGTCCCGGGCGATGGCGTCCATGCCGCAGATAAAGGCCCGGACCTCCTTTTCGTCCCGCTCGGGTTTGGCGTCCAGCCACTTCTCCGGGTCCGCCTCCCCGGGGCGGCCCACTATTACCGTGTTTTGGAGATCGTTCCAGCCCCGGTCCCAGGTGTGCTCCATGTGTTTGATGATCGCCCCCCGGTAATCGTCTTTGCCCTGCACCAGGTAACGGGAGGCGATGCCGCTGTTCCTAAAGCGATCCGCCTCCTTCACCAGCAGTCCCAGGGCCGCCAAGCCGTTCAGGAAGATGCCCGTGGCCCGGTCGTCGGCCTTGAGCCAGCTCGCGGCCGCGTCCGCGCGGCGGGGTTCCTCCAGAAAATCGAATACCGCCAGGTCCACGGCCGCCATCAGCATCTTGGCGGCCTGAAAACCCCTGGCCAGGGCCAGCAATTCCTGAAAATCGCCACCGGGAGAAAGAGGCATAGCTTGTCCTTTCCCTATCTTTGCAAGAAATTTATCCCTGAAGAGGAAGGGCGCCTTGGCGCCGGCAGACTGATTAGCATTCTAATCATTGAGAAAGGGCATGCAAGGGCTGGGGAGGGTATCTAGGGGAGAAGATTGCCAGGGACTGGTGGCCCAGATTTTCAAACCTAAAGCAATCCCTGGCCCCCTTCCCAAAATTTAACCTGCCGATTCCGTCTTTTCCGGCCGCAGCTCTTCTTTTCCCAGTGCCAAAACCGGACCTGCGGTCAGAGAAGTGCTCTCCCAGAAATCCCGGCGATAACGATAATAATCGTGTAACCGGGTCAATCCCCGGGCCAGCATATTCAAGGGCTTGTCTCCCAGGTTGTCCAGGCAGGACTGCAAGAGCACCAGAAAGGCCGCGGGCAGGTAAAAACTCTCTTTGCCGATGCTCCCCTGAAATTCCAGACGGAAATTGCCGTCCTGAAACTGGAATAGCTCGGCCTGGTAGGAGCGCAATGGCTGGTCAGACTCTTCCCCGGTAAGGCCCAACTCCCCCAAAGGCAGGCGGATGCGGCTGGCCGGGCCTTCTTTGGCCAAAACCAGCTCGCATACCTGCTCCACAAAGCCCATTAATTCCCGGGCCACCCGCACGTCGTTCATCTCCGCCAATTCAAACAAAATGCGGGCATACAAATAAAGAACCAAAGGGACGGTGTCGTTTTCCTGGTCCTGGCTGTGGTGCCAGAAGATGGAAGGTCTGACTTTTCCCTCTGGGAAAAAATCAATGCGCACCGAGGCCTTGTGCAAGCCCCGATCCCGGCGGAATCGATCCCAAAAACGCTTAATCATTTGCGGCGAGATTCGCTAGCAGCCACTGGCCCTTTGATGACTTGTATCTTGTAGCCATATCCGGATAGGTTTGGGGGCGCCCCAAAAAAAACCACCATGAAAGACTGCTCCTCCCCAGGTTTCAATACCTGCTTCTGGGCCCGGCCTCCCGGGGTTTCAAGCCAGCGGTTGATTTCTTCGGGTTCCAGACTCTGCAACTCGTCATCAAAAACCACGGTGCCCCCATAGAATTCCCGTTCTTTCACGGTCTTTTGCTGGGGGTCGGTGAGAATGGCCTTAAGCTGAATAGGGCCCCGGGGTTGCGGGGAAGCATTTTTCACCTTGCCCTGAATCAGCAGGAGCTGCCCGCCTTTGCGGTTCACCAATCCCCGGTAGCGCTCCTCCTGGCCAACGATCTCCAGCTCTTTCAGGTCTCCTGCACCGGTCGGGGGTGATAGGGGTGGAGAGACAGTCTCCAACTTGGCGACCCCGGCAGCTTTGGCCGCCGGAGACAGGGAGGGTTTGTCCTGGAAATGGACTTTTTGGGCCACCCAGCCATAACCCCAGAACCACATGACCGCGCCGCCCACCAGAACGCCACCCAATAAACCCAGGATTAAGGAAATGATCCAGGGCCAGGGGGAACGTCTGGCACCGGCAGTGAGAAGGATGGAGGGTTTGGGCAAGGCGGCTTTAGCAGCAGCCCGGGCCGCTAGTTCTTCTTCGCTGGCCACCGCCTCCCATTCCGGGATTAATGGTTGGCGACTGGGCCCGGGCTCCGGCCTGCGGACCTCGAAGTCAGCAACGACCTGCTCCCCTTCCTCCAGAGGCGCCGCGTCCGGGAGTTCTTCCTCCCGCTCCACCCAGAAGACGTGTTGACAACGGGAACAGCGGGCTTTGACCTTGGGCCCTTTTAGGCGGTGCTCGTCCAGGTTAAATCTGGTATGGCACTTCTCACAAGTGACTACCATCCCTGAACCCCCAGAAATAATTAGCTAAAATAGCAAGAACTTACTATACCTTACCCAATGCTGCGGCGAAAGTCAACGCTTTCCCATGCCGCCTGCCTCTGCTCCAAAAATTATTCTCCCTTTTACTCCTTGATACCCAGCCCCTTTAACCGGCAGGAGCCAGGGCAGAAAGCTGATAAGAAGCCATATCCGCCCAAAAGTTACAGCTTTTCATCCCCAGGATATCTCTTATAGAACCCCTTGCATCTTCCCCGGCTTTTTTTAAACTATTTTAAAAATAGCTGGCAGGAGTGATGTCGATGCCCTAGATAAAAAAATATCACCGGCATTTTTAAGAATATTGCCGATGAATTTTACCGGCGGGTGGCCGCGGCTTACGAGGATAAACAGTTGGCACAAAACCGCGACGTGGATTTCTTCCAGGAATATTTAGGAGAAATTGACAAAATGTGATAATGATTTGAGCTTTAGGGGGAACATGGGTTTGCAGACCGATTATGCCGACCGGGAACTGGACCAGTTCATCGCCGCCCGGGTGATGGAGAAGAAGGGCGCCCTTCCTTTCACCGCCGATATAACCCGGGCCTGGCTGGTGGTGGAAAGGATGATGCGCAAGTATCATTGCGAGCTGAAAATGGATATGTTTCTAGGGGTATCCGGAGAACTTTGGGTGGTCTCTTTTTATAGCCCCAGAAAATGCAAAAGGTATGAAAGCAGGGCTAAAACCGCACCCCTGGCCATCTGCCGGGCCGCTAAAGAGGCTTACTTGGATCTGGCGGGCGGTTAGCAAATCTCCATTCTGAGATAACCCCCAAAAGATTGACCCCGCTTAATTCCCTGCAAACGTAACTCCGGTATTTAGGCTCACACCTCTGCGCCCGGATCAAGGCCGGGAGTTCATCGGGCCGGGGCCGGGCCGCCAGGTCCCGCTGGCAGGCCACCGCCCTCCCCAGGAAGAGGAATGTTTGATCCCTCAGCCGGCCGCAGTTGAGGCGCAGCCCGGAATAAATCCCGGCCAGGCACACCCCCGCGGTGCCCTGAATGCCGTCATTGCCGCAGCAGATTCGCTCCCGGCATTTCTCCAGCAATTTAAACGCCTGGATATCGGTAAAATCCTCACATTGACTAACTAAGGGAAAGACTTCCGCCAGCGCCACCACGCATTCCTCCCAGCAAATCGTCCCAGGCCGCGCCCTTGAGCCGTCGTGCTTTCCAGCCGATATACCGGGGATCGGGCAGCAGGGCCTAACACCTATGAGACCTCTGCCAAAGTCTCAGTTGGAACAGCCGCCATCGGCTGTCCCCCTCCATCATGTAGCAGGCGGGGGCGTCTGCTCCACATATAGTTTTTAGATAACTTAAATTATTATTTAAAATTGTTAACCTTAAAGGTCTGGGCAATAAGGCACTAAAAGTTTAAAATTTATCTAAATAATTGGCGCTCTTTTACCGACTACAGGAAAGGGAGGGTAATATGGCGTCTAAAAAGAATGGCGATAATTCCCCCAAAGGGGATACCAGTGGCCCTCAAATCCCCGCCTCCCCGGGAGACCTGAAGGCGCGCCAGTTGCCCCGGGAAGCTTTAGGCGCCTCGGAGTCCCTCCTCCATAGCATTCTCGATCAAAGTCCTTACCCCATGTGGATTGCCGACGCCCAGGGCACCCTCATCTGGCTCAATCAGGCTTGCCGGGACTTGCTGCACCTCAACGGGGACGAGGTGGTGGGCAAATACAACGTTTTTCAGGATAATATCGTTGAACAACAGGGGCTTACCCCCCTTGTGCGCCGGGTTTTCGAAAAAGGGGAGACCGTCAGATTCGAACTCTCTTATGACACTTCCCAGCTTAAAAATCTCCCATTAAAAACTGCCGCGTCAGTCATTCTGGATGTCACAGTTTCTCCCATCAGGGATGACCGCGGCCGGATAACCAACGCCGTGTTTCAACACGTGGACATGACCGAACGCAAACGCGCGGAAACCGCGTTGGCGGAAAGCGAACAGCGCTTCAAAACCTTTATGGACCACCTGCCGGCCGCGGTCTTTATCAAGGACCAGGCTGGCCGTCTTCTCTTTGCCAACCGCCACCTCCAGGAACTCTTCGGCTGGGAGGATTGCCTGGGGAAAACCACCGAAGAGCTGCTGCCCCCGGAATATGCGGCCCGCATGGTGGCTGATGACCGGCGGGCCTTGGCCGCCGGCTCCCTGGTCAGTCAGGAGGAAATCACCGACGTCCAGGGCCGGGAACACTTCTTCGACACTTACAAATTCCCGGTGGTGTCCGAGGGCGAACCCGTCTTGCTGGGGGGCATTGCCGTGGACGTGACCGCGCGTAAAAGGGCGGAAGATGCGGTCCAGCAAAGCGAGCGGCGTTTCCGGGCTTTAATCGAAAACAGTGCTGATGCCATTGTCCTCTTTGGGAAGGACGGCGAGACCTTGTACGGCAGTCCATCTTCCACCCGGGTGTTAGGCTACGATTTGCCGGAGCTGAGGCGGAGAAAGGCGTTTTCCCTGGTCCATCCTGAGGACCTGCCGGCCTTTACCGCCCTTTTTGCCGATATCCTGCAACACCCGGGGGAAACGAGAAGTATTACCGCCCGGGTAATGCACCGGGACGGTTCCTGGCGTTATCTGGAGGCCAACTTGACCAACCTCCTGGCAGACCCCGGTGTGGAGGCCATCGTTAACAACTACCGGGACGTCACCGAACGCAAACACACCGAAGAGGCGCTGAAAAAAGAAAAATTATTCACCGAAGCGATCCTGGACAGCCTCCCCGGCACTTTCTTTCTCCTGGATTCCCAGGGCAAACATCTGCGCACGAACACCTCCGGACTGGAGGCTTCGGGATATTCCTTGGAAGAGATTTGCCAGATGCATGCCCTCGATTTTATTGCCGACGAAGATAAACCCGCGGCTGAACGCGCGTTGGCAGAAGTCTTCGCCAATGGCAAAACTTCTCTTGAAGCCCAACATCTTGCCAAAGATGGCCGCAAAACCCCTTTCCTCTTTACCGCCAAGAAATTCATCATCGATGATATGCCTTACGTATTGGGAACCGGGGTGGATATTACGGCTCTCAAGGAGGCGGAGAAGGCGCTGCAGGAGAGCGAGGAACGGTTTCGCCGCCTGTCCGCGGCCGCGTTTGAAGCCATAATTATTCATGAGAAAGGCATCATTCTTGGCGCCAACGACCAATTCTTCGAGATGTTCGGGTACGAACCGGAGGAACTGCTGGGAAAACAGGCAATGCCCTTGACCGTAGCCCCCGAAGCCATTGAGTCCATGAGGAAAAATATTGCTGCCGGCAGCTTGGAAGCATACGAGTCCATCGGCCTGAAGAAGGACGGGACCAAGTTTCCCATGGAAATTCGGGTCCGAGAGATGGAATACGAAGGCCGCAAGGTAAGAGTGGCGGCCGTCATGGACATCACCGCGCGCCGGCGGGCGGAAGAGGCCCTTCGGGAGAGCGAGGAGCGCTACCGCAGCCTTTTCCAGAACAACCATGCGGTTATGCTCCTGGTTGACCCCGAAACCGGGGCCATCATGGACGCCAACCCCGCGGCCTGCACCTTCTACGGTTACTCCCAAGAAGAACTGCTGACCAAAACCACCACGGATCTCAACACCCTGACCCCGGATCAAGTCTTCCGGGCCATGCAGAAGGCCAAAGCCGAAAAACAGAAACATTTTCAATTCCAACATCGCCTGGCCAGCGGGGAAGTCCGGGACGTGGAGGTGTTCAGCGGCCCCATCCGCATTAAGGGCCAGGACCTCTTGTATTCCATCATCCACGACGTCACCGCCCGCAAAAAGGCGCAAGAGGCGCTGCGGGAGAGTGAGAAAAGATTAAAAGAAGCCCAAGAATTGGCGCATTTGGGCTTCTGGTACTGGAATGTGAAGACGGGTGAGGTCACTTGGTCGGATGAAGTTTATAAAATTTTTCAACTCGATCCCCAAGAATTTACTCCCACCATCGATTCAATTCTGGAATTATCGCCATGGCCCGGGGAGCGCGGGCGTGACCAGGATTTGATTCGGAAGGCGATGGACTCCCCTGAACAGGGGACCTATGAACAGCGGTTTCTTCGTCCTGACAAAAGTATTGGTTACTACTATTCGACCTTCCAGGGCAAGTATGATACAGAGGGCAATCTCCTTTCCATTGTGGGAACGGTGTTGGACATCACCGAGCGCAAGAAGGCGGAAGAGGCCCTGCGGGAGAGCGAAACCAAATATCGCCACCTTTACCAGGACTTCCAGGGGATTTTGGATACCATCCCCGACACCGTGTGCCTGCTTTCTCCGGATCTAACCATATTGTGGGCAAATCAGGTCCCTGCCATCCGCCAGGGGATGCCCAACATCTCCGAAATCGGGAAACACTGTTATCCCCAACGTCATGGCCGCTCCGAACCCTGTGATGATTGTCCGGTCTTAAAATGCTTCAAATCCGGGAAGATGGAAACTGAAATACATAGCGCGCACGGCAAGTTTTGGGAGCTGCGGGCCTTTCCTATTTACGATGATCATGGCGAGTTGCGGGGAGGTTTGGAGGTCGCCCGGGACATCACCGAGCGCAAGCGCATGGAGGAGGCTTTAAGGGAATCCCAGGCCCTCTATCATGACCTGGTGGAAACCGCGCAGGACCTCATCTGGCAGTGCGACTCGGAAGGCAGGTACACCTATCTAAATCCTGCCTGGGAGGAGGTCTTCGGCTATAAAATTGAGGAAATGCTGGGGAAACACTTTGCCGATTTTCAGCCTCCGGATTATGCCGCCCGGGATCAGCAAGAGCATTACCGGCTCTTGAAAGGCAATATCGTCAAAGGACTGGAAACCGTCCACCTCGCCAAAGACGGCCGGGAACTGCACCTGGTATTCAACGCCAAGGTGGTGCGTGATAAAGACGGCAATATCTCCGGGACTCGAGGGACCGCTTACAATATCACGGAAAGGAAAATGGCCGAAGAGGCCTTGCGGCAGAGCGAAAAAAAATATCGCTCCCTTTACCAGGAATTCCAGGGAATCTTGAATACCATCCCGGACATTCTCTGTCTGATTTCTCCGGATTTAAGGATAATCTGGGGCAATGAGGCCACGGCTCTGGCCTTGCCTGACAGTCAACTCCCTGATGTCATAGGCAAACATTGCTATCCATTACGGCATGAACGCCCGGAACCCTGTGAAAATTGTCCGGTGCTCCGCTGTTTTAGCTCCGGCAAGATGGAGACTGAAGAAATGGTCTCTTTCGGAGATATTTATGAATTGCGGGCGGTCCCCCTTTACGATGATCAGGGGGAGTTACGGGGAGCCATTGAGGTGGCTCGCAATATCACCGAAAAGAAACAAGCGGAAGAGCGACTCCTGGTTATCCAGGAACGCTTGGAATTGGCGCTAAAGGGGGCGGATCTGGGTACCTGGGATTGGAACGTGGAGACCGGCGAAATATTGGTAAACCAACGCTGGGCGGAAATGCTGGGGTATACGTTGGCAGAAGTCGAACCCCACCTCCATTTCTGGGAGAAGTTGGTCCATCCGGACGACCTCCCTGGAGTCATGAAGAACCTGAACGCCCACCTGGAAGGACAGACCACTTCTTATGAAACTGAGCAGCGTCTGCGGCATAAATTGGGAAACTGGGTGTGGGTGCTGGATAAAGGCAAGGTCATCGAACGGGATGCCCAAGGCAAGGCGGTGCGGGCCTGCGGCACCCACCTGGACATCACCGAACGCAAGCGGGCGGAAGAGGTCTTAAGAATCTCGGAGGTCACTTACCGGGAGATCTTCAACACCGTCAGCGAAACCATTTGGGTCCACGATATCGAGACCTTTGAGTTTATAGACATTAATAATAATGTCATGGAGATGTTGGGCTACTCTGTCAAGGAAGCGATGGCTTTGAACGTTGAGGACATCAGTTCGGGCGTCCCTCCTTTCATAGAGGAGACGGCCGTGGAGTTTTTGAGAAAAGCTGCAGCCGGAGAGCCCCAGGTCTTTGAGTGGCACTGCAAGCACAAGGACGGCCACCTTTTCTGGAGTGAAGTCCACCTTAAGCGGGGAACCATCGCCGGCAAAGATGTTATCCTAGCCCTCGAGCGCGATATCACCGAGCGCAAGCAGGCGGAACAGGCCCTGCGGGAGAGCGAAGCCAGGTTCCGCCAGGTGGTGGAACATTCGCCCTTGCCCATCGCAATCGTCAGCGGGGGCCAGGGTGAGTATTTGAATCCAAAATTTGTGGAGACCTTGGGCTATACCTTGGAGGACTTACCCCGAATGGCGGACTGGTTCCGATTGGCCTACCCCGATCCGGATTACCGGCAAGAAATTATGGACAAGTGGGAAAAAGCCTTGGCGGAGGCGATTGACGGAGACAAGATCATCCAAAGTTTGGAAGTACAGGTGGCCTGCAAAGACGGCTCGGTGCGCATCATGGAAATCTGGGGCGTCCTGGTGGGCCCCAAGGTCATCTTCTTCTGCACGGATCTGACCGATCGCAAACGGGCAGAGGAAGAACGGGCCAGGCTGGAAGCCCAGATGCGGGAGGTCCAGAAGCTCGAGAGCCTGGGCGTGCTTGCCGGGGGCATCGCCCACGACTTCAACAACCTGCTCATGGCCATCCTGGGCAATGCCGACCTGGCGCTGCTGGCCCTGTCGGCCGCATCCCCGGCCCGCCCCCACGTGGAGGCCATCACCCGGGGTTCTCTGCGGGCCGCGGACCTTTGCCGCCAAATGCTGGCCTATTCCGGCAAGGGCCGGTTTGTCATCGGCCGTTACAACCTCTCGGAGATCGTCCAGGAGATGACGCGGATGCTGAAAGTGTCGGTCTCCAAGAAGGCCAACCTGCGCTATTCCTTTGCCGCGGACCTCCCCGCGGTGGAGGTGGACGTGACGCAGATGCGCCAGGTCATTATGAATCTGATCATCAACGCCTCCGAATCCCTGGGGGACCGGAACGGCTTCATTTCCGTGGCCACCGGCGTCATGGACTGCGACCGGCCCTATCTCTCCGAAAGCTACCTGGACGATAACCTCCCGGAGGGGAGATACGTATTCCTGGAAGTGGCGGACACCGGGTGCGGCATGGACGATGACACCCGGCGCCGCATCTTCGATCCCTTCTTCACCACCAAGTTCACAGGACGGGGGCTCGGTCTGGCCGCAGTGCTGGGCATTGTCCGGGGACATCAGGGAGCCATCAAGGTCTACAGCGAGCCAGGACAGGGAACGACCTTCAAAGTCTTGTTGCCGGCCGTGGACTGGGCCCCGGGCGAGTTGGAAGCCAGTGCGCCCGCCGGCAGACAGCCACTCCAGGGGGGAACCATCCTCCTGGTGGACGATGACTCCCATGTGCGCCAGGTGGTGACGGAAATGCTGGAACGGCTGGGCTTTGCAGTGCTGACGGCCGCCAACGGCCGGGAAGGCTTGGAGGTCTTTAAAACCAACAGCGATAAGATCACCTGCGTCCTCCTGGATCTTACCATGCCCGAAATGGCCGGGGACGAAATGTTCCGGGAGCTGCGCCGTCTCCGGAAGGACGTCCCGGTGATCCTCTCCAGCGGCTTCAACGAACAGGAAGTGACCCAGCGATTCGCGGGCAAAGGGGTGGCGGGGTTCATTCAGAAGCCTTATACCGTGCGCACGCTGCAGGAGGCTCTAAGCAAGACCCTGGGACCTGCCAACTAAGGACAATTTCGAGGGAACTGAGAAATAGTCCGATAGATTGTTTAGGCCCGATGTGGGACCGATGAATACAGTCGACTGGCCCCCGCTTTTTACCATATGGCGGCATCTCGGCAACAACGGGAGGCAGAGGGGCAAGAGATGACGGCGGAACTGTACAGCCTTAGGGAGCGACTGGAATTCATGGTGGCTGCCATCCCAGCCATCATTTATATCTGCGAACCTTACTTTCCCTATCGCTTCACCTACATGAGCGGGACCATCCGGGAGCAGTTGGGATATGAACCCGAGGAATTTCTAGCAGACCCGAATTTCTGGGCCGACCATATCCATCCCGACGACGCGCCCCGGGTTTTCTCAGAATTGGCACAACTCTTCGAGAAGGGCCGCCTCGCCCACGAATACCGTTTCCGGCACCAGGACGGGTCCTACCGCTGGATGCACACCGAGTTCAGGTTGGTGCGGGAATCCGAGGGCCGGCCTCTGGAGTTGGTGGGATATTGTACGGACGTGACCGCCCGCAAACAGACGGAAGAACGGCTGGCGGCCCTAACCCGCCTGTACGCGGTCCGCAGCCGCATCAACGCGGCCATCGTGCGCCTCCGGGACCCCCAGGAGCTTTACGAAGAGGTGGCCCGGGTAGCGGTGGAGGAGGGCCGCTTCCGCCTGGCCTGGATAGGCGCGGTGGACGAGGAGGCCCAGCGGCTGCGACCGGTGGTCCAGGCCGGCAAGGTGGAGGGCTATCTGGACGAAATCGATGTCTTTACTCTGCCTGCCCCGGAGACCCGGAACCCCACCGCCATCGCCGTCCGGGAGGGGCGGGTGCAAGTGTGCAACGATTTGCAGCGTGACCCCCGGGGAGCCCGGTGGCAGGAGGAAGCGCTCCGCCGCGGCTACCGGGCCAGTGGCGCCTTTCCTTTGCGTTGCAACTCCAGGGTGGTGGCGGTCTTGAGCCTCTATGCCGATACCCCCGGCTTTTTTGACGACCAAGAAGTCCAACTGCTGACAGCCCTGTCCGAGGACCTTTCCTTTGCCCTGACCGCCATGGCGGAGCAAGAGAAGCGCCGGGACGCCGAGCTGGCGGTGCAGAAGAGCGCCGACCGCTTCCGGGCCTTGGCCAAGGCCGGCGGCCTGATTGCCTGGATTACCGATGCCGCGGGCCGGGTCACCGAATTCTCCCCTTCGTGGCAAGCCTTAACCGGGCAGACCCCCGAGGACGCCCGGGGCCGGGGCTGGCAGGAGGCATTACACCCGGATGACCGGATACTTACCAAACAGGCCTGGTCCCGGGCCGTGGCCAATATGGAACCCTTTGCCACGGAATACCGCCTCCGCGGCCAGGACGGCGCCTACCGGTTCTTCCTGGCGCACGGGGTGCCGGTTATGGCCCCGGAGGGCGGCATCCGGGAATGGGTCGGGGTCTGTATGGACATCACCGAACGCAAACGGGCCGAAGAGGCGCTGAAGGAGAGAGAAGCTACCTTGGCTGGGGTCTTGCGGACTGCACCCATCGGCATCGGCCTGGTTTATAATCGCGCACTAGCCTGGGCAAATGATCATCTAGCAAATTTTACTGGATATAGTATCGATGATCTCAAGGGTCGGGACAGCCGGAGGCTTTATAAAAGCGACGCCGAGTACGAACGGGTCGGCAGGGTTTACCAAACTCTTAACGCCACCGGCGTGGCCTCGGTGGAAACCTGTTGGCAGCGGCGGGATGGAAAGAGTATTGATATCTGGCTGAGTTTATCACCCCTCGATCCTGCTGACCTTGCCGGCGGCGTAGTGGTTGCGGCCATGGACATCACCGACCGCAAGCGGGCAGAAGAAAAGCTGGAGCAGCGCACCGAAGAACTGGCGGCCCTCAATGCCCTGGCACACCGGGTGCAGGCCAGCCTCTCTTTGGAAGAGGTGACGGCCGCGGCCTTGGACCGGTCCGTTTACCCCACCCCCCCCGACCTGGCGATGCTCTATTTGCGCGAAGACGACCGCTTAGTCTTACAGGGGGCCAGGCCGGAGCTTCTGGCCCTGAGCCAGAACGAAGCGCGGTTGCGAATTGGAGAATGCCTGTGTGGTTTGGCCCTCAAGGAAGGGAAGCCGGTCTATGCCCCCGACATCCACGCCGATCCCCGCTGCACCCTGACGGCCTGCAAGGAGGGGGGTATGCGCTCCTTCGCGGCCTTGCCCCTCTGGGGCGGCGAGCGAATCCTGGGAGTCCTGGGCCTGGCCTGGGCCGCGGCCCAGGACGTAGAGGCCCAGGCCAACTTTCTGGAAACCATCGTCGGCGAGATCGCCATGGGGCTTTACAACGCCTTGTTGTACCGGGAACTGCAACAGCACGCCAGGGAGTTGGACCGGCGGGTGCGGGAGCGCACCGAGCAATTACAGGCGGCCAACAAGGAACTGGAAGCCTTTGCCTATTCCATCTCCCACGATCTGCGGGCGCCGCTGCGGGCCGTGAGCGGCTTCGCCCAGATCATCGCCCGGCGCCACCGCGGGGCCCTCAACGAGGAAGGGCAGCACTATGTGGATAACATCGTTCTGGCCTCGGAGCGTATGGGGTGCCTCATCGACGATCTCCTGGCCTATTCCCGCCTGGGGCGTTACGCCCTGAAGCTCCGGGCCTTGGATCTGGGAAAGGTCCTGAATCAGGCCATCGACAACCTGGCCGACCGGGTGGCGGCCACCGGGGCCATAATTAACCTGCCCGGGGATTGGCCCCTGGTTTTCGGGGATCAAACGCTGCTCCAGCAGATCTTCACCAATCTGTTGGACAACGCCCTGACATATCACCAGCCCGGCGTCGTCCCCGAACTCCGGGTGACCTGGACCCTTGAAAACGGCCAGATTATCCTGGCGGTCGCCGACAACGGCATCGGCATCCCCCCGGAATATCAGGAGAAAATTTTTAACGTCTTCCAACGCCTCCACAGTGACGAGGACTACCCCGGCACCGGCATCGGCCTGGCCATCGTCAAAAAAGCCACGGAGATGCTGGGAGGCCGGATCTGGGTGGAATCGGCAGTCGGCCAAGGAAGCACTTTTTTGGTAAAATTACCCAAGGGGTGAGGCATGCCTAAAGCTGCGCATATTCTATTGGTGGAGGACAACCGGCTGGATATCGAGTTGACCCTGGACGCGTTTAAGGAAGCCCGGCTGGGAAATTCGGTGCATGTAGCCAAAAATGGCGAAGAGGCCCTGGATTACCTCTTCGGCCGCAAGCAATTTGGCGACCGTGAGCAGTATCCCTTGCCCGACATCATCCTCTTGGATTTGAAGATGCCGGGCCTGGACGGCTTTGAGGTGCTGCGCCGGGTCAAGGCCGAACCGGAAGTGAAACGCATTCCGGTGATCATTTTGACCTCTTCCCGGGAAGAGGGTGACCTGGCCCTGTCCTATGACTGCGGGGCCAACAGCTACTTGACCAAGCCCGTCTCTTTTGAAGGTTTCCTCAAGGTGGTCCGGCAAGTGCAGGATTACTGGCTCATCCTCAATATCGGACCGCCCAAGGAGCAGGATTGATGAACCCGATCCGGATCCTCTACGTGGACGACAATGCCCTGGACCGGGAGCTGGTGCGGGACGCCCTGGAGAAAGAGCAGGAGGGTTTTAAGCTCATTGAGGCGTCCTCCCGGCAGGAATTCGGGGAGCGCCTTCAGGAAGGCGATTTCGATCTGGTGTTGAGCGATTTCAACATCCTGGGCTTTGAGGGCTTGCAGGTCATCGAAGCCGTGAAGGCCAGGGACCCGGAAGTGCCAGTGGTCATCGTCACCGGCACCGGTTCCGAGGAGATCGCGGTGGCGGCTATGCGCTCCGGCGCGGCGGACTATATCATCAAGACCCCCACCCATATTCATCGCTTAGCCCTCACCATTCGCAAGGTTTTGGAGAAGCGTCAACTTCGGGCCGAAAAGGAGCGGGCCGAAAAGGCCCTGGCGGAAGAAGCGATCCGGCGGCGCATCCTGGTGGATCAGTCAAGAGACGGGATCGTCGTCCTTGACCAAACCGGCAAGGTCTATGAGGCAAACCGGCGCTATGCCGAGATGCTGGGATATCCAGCCGAGGACGTCCGCAACCTATACGTCTGGGATTGGGACGCGCAATGGACCAAAGAAGAACTGTTGGCACAAATCCGCGCCATCGGGGTTGACGGAGACCACTTCGAGACCCGCCACCGGCGCCGGGACGGCACCATTTTCGACGTGGAAATCAGCACCAATGGCGCCGTGTTGGGGGGGGAGAAGCTGATATTCTGCGTCTGCCGGGATATTTCCCAACGCAAGGCCGCGGAACGGGCCCTGCGGGAAAGCGAAGAAAAGTACCGGTTGTTGATCAACCAAATCCCGGCGGTGGTATTCAGGGGCTATGCAGATGGAAGCATAGATACCTTCGACCGGAAAATAGAGATACTCACCGGTTATCCCAAAGAAGATTTTGACTCCCGCCGCCGCAAATGGTCCGACCTGGTTTTGGCAGACGACCTCCCCCAGGCTAAAAACAATTTTCTTGAAGGCATGAAGGCCACGGGGGCTTATGAGAAAGAATACCGCATCCGCAAAAGGACCGGTGAGATTATCTGGATACAGGTCCATGGACAGATCTTCCTGGACCGCGCCGGCAGGATTGACTATGTCAATGGGGTAGTCTTTGATGTTACCGACCGTAAAAATTTAGAGGAAGAACGCAACCGCCTTTTTAATATGTCTCTGGACATGCTCTGCGTGGCCGGGTTTGACGGGTTCTTCAAGCAGCTTAACCCGGCCTGGAGCAAAAATCTAGGTTGGCCGGAGACGGAATTATTAAGCCGCCCCTGGCTGGACTTCGTTCACCCTGAGGACCGTATTGCCTCCGCCGCAGCAAATGATCGACTCAAGACCGGCCAGACCGTGATTCAATTTGAGAACCGCTATCAATGCCTCGATGGCTCCTACCGCTGGATTTCTTGGAACTCTTTTCCCTTGCTGGAAGAGAAACTGATTTTCGGAGTGGCCCGGGATATCACCGAAAAACGGTACATGGAGGAACAACTTCTCAAGGCACAAAAGATGGAAGCGGTGGGGCGGCTGGCGGGAGGAGTGGCCCACGATTTCAACAACCTGCTCACCGCCATCACCGGTTACAGCGAGATGATGATGATGGATCTCCGACCAGGAGACCCTTCCCACTTATATGCGGAAGAGATCACGAAGGCGGTCAATCGTGGAGCCGCACTGACCAATCAACTTCTCGCGTTCAGCCGCAAACAGATTTTACAGCCCCGGGTGGTCAACCTCAACGACGTGGTCCATGATATGGATAAGATGTTGCGGCGGCTGATCGGCGAAGATATCGACATAGCCACCGTTATTGACCAGGAACTGGGTTTGGTCAAGGCCGATCCCGGTCAGATAGAACAGATCATCATGAATCTGGCGGTCAATGCCCGGGATGCCTTGCCCCGGGGGGGCAAACTGACCATTGAAACTGCCAACGTCTATTTAGACCAGGATTATGCCCAGGGGCGTGAAGACGTTACCCCTGGCCCCCATGTAATGCTGGCGGTGAGCGATAATGGGACAGGGATGGATAAGGATACCTTGTCCCACATCTTTGAACCTTTTTTTACCACCAAGGAGAGCGGCAAAGGCACCGGCTTGGGTTTGGCCACCGTTTACGGCATTGTCAAACAGAGCGGCGGCAATATCTGGGTTTATAGTGAGCCCGGACAGGGAACAACTTTCAAAGTATATCTTCCCAGGGTGGAAGACAGTCTTGAAACGATCAAGCCAAAGGCAGCCCCGGTTACCTCATTGGAAGGGAAAGAGACCATTCTCCTGGTGGAAGACGATGTCGGCTTACGGGAGTTGATCTCCACGGCCTTGCGCAAGTATGGGTTTACGGTGCTGGAAGCCGCGCAGGGGGATGAGGCCCTGCTGCTCTGTGAGAGAGAAAAGTCCTCCATCCATTTAATGCTCACCGATGTGGTGATGCCCCAAATTAGCGGCAGCGCCCTGGCCGAACAGTTGAAGCTGCTGCATCCGGAAATGCAGGTGCTCTTTATGTCGGGCTACACGGAAGACGCCATAATCCATCATGGGGTATTAAATTCTGATGTCAATTTTATTCCCAAGCCCTTCAGGATCCTGGCCCTGGTGCAGAAGGTCAGGGAGGTGCTGGATACTGCCGGGCCTTCATAAATACTAACTGTGGGACGCCGACCTGCCGGAAAAACGCGACTGGGACCGGCGCCTCACCGGCCGGCTTGGCGGCGGCGACGAGCGGTACCGCCTCTGCCAGGAGGCCATCCGGGGGAGCGGCGGGGTGCCCATGCTCCGGGCCTTGGGTTACCGGGACCTGAAGCGCTTCCATCTGCATGAGGGCCGGAACTTCCCGCAGTCTGCAATTTTCCCCCGGCTTTGATAAAACTCCTTGGCGGCAGGCAACTGGCTTCAACATCCTTGCAAGCTGTTGAAAAATAGTTTGTGAGCCTGAAAAGCAGAAGTTTTTGACACCCCCTTTGAAAAATGGGGGTTAGGGCAGTAGTGTCCGGCAGAGATTTTGCGAAAGCGGCGCAACTTGATGATAGAAATGTTAGCCGCATCATCTTCTCCAGAGCTGGTGCAGGCTGAAGCAAGCCACAGCAAAACCCCCCTCTCCCTTTCCAGGGTGGAGGGCTGGGGGGTGAGGGGGTTAAGTAGCCGCAATTCCAGGCAATCTCACCCCCACCTTCCTCCTCAAGGGCTCATCATTACCCATAAGTTTATATCTTGTGGATATGTCAAATATTTCCCTCTCCCTCGGGGGGAGAGGGCAGGGTGAGGGGGGGTGAGAACCTGGAATCGTTTAATACCATCCCCTTTTTCTTCTTGACAGCGGGGAAATTTTTTTTAAGATGTATTAACTTTAAGCATACAGGTGCCCTTCGGGGTTTAAAAGGGAAGCCGGTGCAAGTCCGGCATGGTCCCGCCGCTGTAACCGGGGACGAAACCTGCGAGAAGCCACTGTTCCGGCTGGAGCCGAATGGGAAGGCGCAGGGAGTAGACGGATCCGGAAATCAGAAGACCTGCCTGTAAGTCAGCGGTTATTTCCCAACGTGCGATTGGGGATAACGCGGCTGGCGAAGGGATGGAAAACCTTCGCAGCCTATCCTGAGGACAAAGCAAACTGGGTGCAATCCTTGGGTCCGTTCCTGGACTCAGGGATTTTTTTTTTGCTAGGAGAGGTTTAAGAGTTCGAAGAATAAGCGGCAGAAACAGGAAGGAGAGGCGGCACCCGGCCAAGAGTCCCGGCCCCTCCTTCAGACCAATCCTCAAGGCGGAAGATCGGCCCGTTTTCTTTCTACCAAAACCAGGGCCGAGACGCAAATCGAAAGCGGAAGGAGAGTTTCCATGCGGCGTGGGTTCTGGGTGGCAAGGATCATTGGGTTCTCAGGGATATTGAGCCTGGGAATGTACTCCCCCATCTGGTCACAAGCAGCAGAAGAACAGGTGACAGTGGTGGTCCCGGCAGAAGGCCAAAAGATTGAAGCTCCGGCTCCCACCCCGGCTTCGCCGGAGAAGGTGGAAGCCATGGAGAAGATTGTGGTGACGGCCACCAAGACCGTCCGCAATCCCGATGACGTACCGGCCAGTATCACGGTGATCACCAAAGAGGACATCAAGAAACAGAACATCCAGACGGTGGACCAGGCCCTGGCCCAGGTCCCCGGGGCCTTCGACTGCCGGCGCAAGGGCTGGGGAGATACCATGGCCAATGTGAATCTCCGGGGTTTCCCGGCCAGCAGCCAGAAACGCACCCTGATCCTGCTGGATGGCCAGAATATCGCCGACGCCTACTCCAATTCCGTGGTCTGGACCAGCCTGCCGGTGGAGAATATTGAGCGGATCGAAGTGATCCGGGGACCGTTCTCCGCCCTCTACGGCGGCAGCGCCATGGGCGGGGTCATCAATATCATCACCAGAACCCCTAAAAAACTGGAGTTGCTGGCCCAGGGCGGCTACGCCACCTATGACACCTGGACCTCCTACCTGGGAGCAGGAGACCGCGTCTGGGACAAAGTGAGCCTCCAGGGGGGATTCAATTATCGCAGCACCGCGGGTTACCCCACCAACCTGGTGACCAAAACGGCCAGCAGCGGCGCGGCCAGTCCCAAGGTAACGGGTTGGATCCCCACCACCACGAGAACCGGCTCTCCCACCAATATCATCGGCGATAGCGGCGATAATTTCTGGACCGACTACAGCCTCAACGGGAAAATCAATTGGGATCCGGTTGACGGCCACCAAGTCACCTTCAGCACCCTGGTGAGCTATTACAGTTACGGTTATGACAGTTACCATTCCTATCTCACCAATACGGCCACCGGCGCAGCGGTGGTAAAAGGCACGGTGGGCTTGTCCGGCACCAATACGAAATTCAGCAGCCTTACGGAAGGAGCCTTTTTAAGCGGCAATGGCCGGAACCGCACCCAAGTCTTTAACCTGACTTCGGAACACAAACTGACGGAGACCACGAATCTCAAGCTCCACGGCGGTCTGGTGAACCAGCCGGAAGACTGGTACACCACTCCCAGTTCCTCCAGCTCCTTAACCACCTTTTCCGGCGGCCCGGGGAGTTTGTCCCGCACCGCCAATCAGAACTGGGTCGCGGAATTCCAGGTGGAGCAGGCTATCGGCAAAAAGCAGCAGTTGGTGGCGGGGCTCTCCTATAACACCGGCTGGTCGAGATCCAAAGAGTACAGCCTGAACAACTGGCGGGATCCTGAAACCGAGGGCGCGATAAGCCGGATAGGGGGCGGCCGGGACCGGAATATCGGGGTTTTCCTCCAGGACGAGATCGCCTGGCATCCTAAGTTCAATACCGTGGCGGGGTTGCGGCTGGACTGGTGGCAAACCTATGGGGGCAATTATATGCAGGCCGCGGGAGCCCCCGTCGTGCACCTGCCCAACCGGAGCCAAACCGCGGTCAGCCCGAAAGTCGCCTTTCTCTTCCGCCCTTGGGAGTGGATGTCCTGGCGGGCTTCGGTGGGCACCGCGTTCCGGGCCCCCAATATTTATGAACTCTACTGCACCTGGCGATCCAGCAGCGGCACGCTCTGGAAGAGCAATCCCCGGCTTATTCCGGAAACCGCCTTCTCCTGGGAGATCGGCGCCACCTTAAAACCCTTTAAGGGAACAACCTTTGCCGCCACTTATTTCGAGAATTACGTGGATGACTTGATCTACCGGACTGCCGATTCCACCGATCCCACGGGCAAAACCCAGATTTACCAGAATGCCGCCAAGGCCACGATCAGAGGGGTGGAATTGGAGATCCAGCAGAAGCTCTGGTCCTGGCTGGAGGTGTTCGCCAATACCACCCTGCTGGATGCCCGAATCAACGAGAATCCTTACAATCCGGCCTCGGTGGGCAAAAAGATCACCATGACGCCCCGGCAGCAGTTCAACTTCGGGGTCACGGTGAACTACTGGAAGATCAAGGCCAACCTTGCGGGCCGTTATGTCAGCAAGATGATGTCCCAGGACGACAACAGCGATGTGGTCAACAATGTCTATGGGTCCTATGATCCCTTCTTCACCCTGGACTCCAAGGTGATCTTCTCCCCGGTGAAGTATGTCGATCTCTCTTTTTCCGTGGATAACATGCTTAACCGGGAATACTTTTTCAATTATCTCACTCCCGGCCGCACCATCTGGACCCAGGTGACCCTGAAATATTAGTAAGGCAGAGGAATTGGTGGGGAGTGCCCACCCTACATCAAAAGGATAAGAAATGGATTTCAACATTGTTTTGTGGATGGGCGGGATGCTTTTCAGCCTCAGCATCTTTGTGGTCAAGGTGGGTTTTGGACTGGGTTGGGGACGGCTGGGATGGAGGGGAATATCCCTGAGCCTGTTTTTGTATCTGGGAATTTTCCTGCTTGCCGCGTTTTTTTCCGCCAGCCTCATAAATATCTTGGAGCCGGTGGTGAGACAAGGCCCGTTTCTTCATGCCTTCATGGCCTTGGGCATGATTGCCTGGGGGATATATATCCTCCGCAAGTTGCCGGGACCGGGGCGGGCGTGTGGCCTTCAATCTAATTCCCCCAAGCAGGAAGCCGAAGATTCATCCCGGCTGACACATCACTCAGCCCTGTTTCTCTTGCTTCCCTGCCCCGTTTGCCTCACGGCCATCACCTTTTCCACCTGGGCGGCCTTGCAGGTAATTAAGTTGCCGGCTTTGGTGGTGGGATTGGGGTTGGGAATTATTTTTATTATCCTTTCGCTGCTTACTTACTTTTTCATAAGAGTCTTTACTCTGAATTCAACCCATTTAAATAAAAGAATTGCTCTTGGTCTTAGTATGATAGGCATCGGCCTTTATTTTCTAACCTCTTTATTTCTTCCAGCACATATTGAGGCGGCCAAGACTATCTATCAATCCTTCGCCACGGAAGGCGGCAATATCGCCCTTGGCGACCACCTGGGGGTTTTTTTGCTTCTTCTGGCCGCCCTGGTGATCGGCTTTTTACGAAATAAAAGACGCGAGGTCAGCGAATGAATATCCTGGCAGGTCTGGAAACGTTCCTCTATGTCATAGCTTCGGCCCTTTTTTATCCGGTGGTGGTAGGGCTGATTCTCCTTACCCTTTGGGTCGTGATTTCCCTGGGCGGTTTCTTCAGGGATTATCTGGACCGGAGGCAGGGGAGGTCGGCCGCGTTGCAGCAATATAAGAGAATGCTTGATTCCGAGATTTTAACCAAGGCGGCGAACCTTGATCTGGAGCTGGAAAGGCGGCTGCAGGAGGCCGAGCTGGAGCTGATTAAGGGCCTGGATAAGATCAGGTTCGCCATCCGGGTGGGCCCGGCCGTGGGCTTGATGGGCACCTTGATCCCCATGGGCATCTCCCTGGCGGCCCTGGCCCAGGGCGACATGCCGAAAATGGCGGGGAGCATGGTTACCGCGTTTACCGCCACGGTGGTGGGTCTGGCCTGCGGGGTGGCGGCCTATCTGATGTCCCTGGTGCGGGAGAAATGGGTGCGGGCGGACATGCGGGAGATGGAGTATCTCACGGAGTTGCGGCTCCGGAAGGCCAAAGGCCCAAGGCCGGATATCAAGGTGGGGGAGGATGATGAGCTTCTTAAAAAGACGGCAACGGTTTGACAGATACGAGGAACCCCTGGAGGACCCCATCTCCGGCGTGGCCAATCTCTTTGACGCCAGCGTGGCCTTTATTGTCAGCATGATGATCGCCCTGTTCATGGCCTATAACATGCTGGACCTGGTGAACCCCAAGTCCGAGGTGACCATTACCAAAAAGAACGCCGCCGGGGAGATGGAGATCATCACCAAAAAAGGCAAGGAGATTAAAGTCAAAAAGGTGACGGACAAGAAGCTGAGCGGTGAAGGCGTCCGGCTGGGAACGGCCTATCAGCTTAAAGACGGCAGGGTGGTGTATGTACCGGAATAAAGGGTCTGCAGAGGGCAGAAATCGGGGGCCTCAGGCCAAAATATTCTTGTGTCTGTGCTGCCTGTTGTCTGGGGTGTTTTGTTCCCTTGGCCCTGCGTATGCCGGGAAAATAAAAATCAGCCTGCTGTTCGGCGATATCCCTTCCAAGACGACCGTTGAGGCGGTAAGGACTATTTATCAAACATATCCTGATTTAGAGAAAAAGGTGGCATTCCAGATCTATCCATTAGCAGGCATCCGGAAGAAAACCCTAGCCCCTTTGAGAGAGTCGGAGCTTATCTGCATCTGGATCATGGGCCTCAACCTTATCGAGGCGGTGAAACCTGAACTCGAAGAGGCTATTAAAAGGGGGAGCAGAGTCTATTACGTCGGCGGCGGTACTTATGGCGATAACCAGAAGAAGATGGGTGTCAGGGCCGATCAGAAAATGGTGGAATACTTCACCGAAGGGGGTCAGGAAAATATTAAGAATATGATTCTATATGTCTTAAAGAAGGAATTTTCATTTAATGTTACTTTTAAGCCGGTGGTAAAGAGTCCCAACTTGGGCATCTATGAATCCAAAACCCAAAAGGTTTTTGCGGACTTTGAGGACTATAAAAAGGCCTATGCCTCTTACCGGGAAGGCAACCCCTGGATAGGGGTGGTCTTTCATAAAAATAATGTCAGTACCGGCCAGACCAGGCACCTTGACGCCATAATCCAGAGCCTGGAAGGAGAGGGTTTTAATGTATTGCCGGTCTATGGCCGGCCGTATGAAGACGTCATAGCAAGGTTCTTTTTTCAAACAGGTGACCCCAATAACTCAGTCAAACCAAGCGGGGATTTAAGGCGGGGGGAGGAAATCCCCCGGGCGGGCAGCCGGGTAAGGCTGGTTATTGCTTTGGGTATGAAGCTGGGGATAAATCCTCCCACTATGATCCCTCTTTTGAGCAAACTCGATGTTCCCGTGGTTAATGCCATATCCCTTTATAGCCAATCAAAACAGGCCTGGGAAAAGTCTCCATCCGGCCTGGACATCTTTGAGAGGGCCTTCCAGATAGCCACCCCGGAGATGGCAGGGATTATTCAGCCCACGGTGATTGCCGCCAAGGAGAGAAGCAGAGATAAGGCCACCGGGATTGAGTATCTCGAGGAACAACCCATACCGGAAAGGATAAAAAGGCTGACCGACAGGGTCAAGGCCTGGATTAATCTTCAGGATAAACCTAACAAAGATAAGAAGATTGCCCTGGTCTATTACAACTATCCACCGGGTAAAAATAATATCGGGGCCTCATATCTTAAGGTGCTGCCGGATAGTTTATGGGAAATACTGCTCAGGCTCAGGTCTGCAGGCTATGATCTCGGGGGTCAAGAGACAGAAGGGCAGGGGCCAGGGATCAGCAAGGAACAGCTTTTTCAGGACATTCAAGATTATGGCCGGAATATCGGCAACTGGGCCCCCGGGGAGATGGGGAGACTGGTGAAGGGGGGAGGGGAAGCGGTCTTTCCCGGGAAACCTGCCCAGGGGATTAGCAAAAGACCTGTGCTTATTCCCCTGGCGACTTATAAAGAGTGGTTCGGGAAGTTGCCGGAACTCCTGAAAAATTCTATTAATAAAAGCTGGGGGCCGGTGGAGCAGAGCAGGATCATGATCTGGCAGGATGCCGGGGGGAAGAAATATCTGGTCATACCGGCAGTGAGATATGGCAATATCCTTTTCACCCCTCAACCTTCAAAGGGTTGGGAACAGGATACCAAGAAATTGTATCATGACGTCACTCTCCCTCCCCATCATCAATATCTCGCCTTTTACCTCTGGCTAAAAAATGATTTTAAGGCAGACGCGGTTGCCCACATCGGCACTCACGGCACCCATGAATGGCTCTCCGGCAAAGAAGTGGGTTTTACCGGGGACGATCCGCCGGAGGCTTTGATCCAGGACTTGCCCAATATTTATCCCTACCTAGTCGATAATGTCGGAGAAGGAATTCAGGCCAAGAGGCGGGGGATGGCGGTAATCATCGACCACCTGACCCCGCCCTTTGATAAAGCAGGGATGAATAAAGAGCTGAAAGAACTTTCTGCTCTTATTAGTGATCACAATGTGGCCAAGGAGAAGAGTCCACCCCTGGCCGAGACCAAACTAACCGAGATAAATAATCTCGCCCAAAAGTTAGGATTGCTTACCGACCTCCAAAAGGCGGAGATAAAGACAGAGGCGGAGATAGAAGAGGTTGAACAATACCTCAAAGATATTGCTGAAAAACATACTCCCTTCGGGCTCCATACCTTTGGGAAATCACCGGCGGATAACTACCGCAGAAAGACTGCCGAGGCGGTTCTCTCCATTGAGAAAGGGTTGACTGCGGAGGAAAGGAAAAAGAAGCTCGCTGATCTGGAAGAAAGAATAAGCCGCTCCGGCCCTCGTGAACTTGACTCCTTTGGTGCGGCCCTCTCCGGCAAATACATCCCGGCAGGACAGGGAAACGATCCCATCAGAAACCCCCATTCGTTGCCTACGGGGAAAAACTTTTATTCCTTTGATCCCACGAAGATTCCTTCTAAAGCAACATATGAGATGGGGGTAAAGCTGGCCCGGGAGCTGATCGAAGGCTACCAGGCCAGGCATGGGCAATACCCTGACAAACTCACCTTTAACCTCTGGTCTACGGAGACCATCAGGCATGAAGGCGTGATGGATTCCCAGATCATGTATCTCCTGGGAATAAAGCCCACATGGGATGAGCGGGGCCGGGTTGCGGGGGTGGAGGCTATTTCCAGAAAGGAACTCGGCCGGCCGCGGATAGATGTAACCATTGTCCCGTCAGGGCTTTACCGGGATCTTTTTCCCAATCTCATGGACTTACTGGACAAGGCGGTGACCCTGGCGAAAAAGCAGACCGAAGAAGACAATCTAGTCCGGGCCAATGTGCTGCAAACCAGGAAGATGTTAATCGACAAAGGGGTCTCTAAAGAACTGGCGGAAAGGCTGGCCGCAGTCAGGCTCTTCACCGCGCCGCCCGGCGCCTATGGAACCAATATCGATACGGTCATCCCCCTATCCAATACCTGGGACCACGAAAAACAGGTGGCGGATGTCTTTCTGATGAGGATGAGCCATTTATACGGACAAGGGTTTTGGGGGGACAAGATCCAGAACCCCGGTAAAAAAAACCAGAATAACGAGGACATAAGCCTGACTCTGTTAAAATCCGCCCTGTCCGGCACGAAGCTGGCGGTACACAGCCGTTCCGGAAATGTCTTTGCCACCTTGGATAACGATGATTTTTTCCAGTATCTGGGCGGAACGGCCATGGCCATCCGGGCGGTTGACGGCAAAACCCCGGAGGTCCGGGTCACCAACATGACCAACCCGGGGAATCCCAAACAGGAGACCCTGGAAAAATTTATGGGAAGGGAGATGCGGGCGCGCTACTTAAACCCGGAATGGATCAAAGCGATGATGCAGGAAGGGTATGCCGGGGCCAGGTTTATCGATAAGGTGGTCGAGCATCTCTGGGGCTGGCAGGTGACCGTGCCTGAAGCAGTGGACGCGGCCAAGTGGAACGAGATGTACGAGACCTATGTCCTGGATAAAAACGGTCTGGATATCAAGAAGATGTTCAAAGACGCGCAGAATATGTGGGCCTATCAATCCCTGGTGGCCAGGATGCTGGAGACGGTGCGCAAGGGATACTGGCACCCTGATAAAAAAGTCATGGAAACTCTGTCCAAGGAATATGCCGAGAGCGCCAAAGAAGTGGGCCTGGCCTGTTGTGATCACACCTGCAATAACCCCTTGCTGACCGAATTCACCTCGACAGTGCTGATGTCCGTGCCCGGATTGGAGAACCGGGTGAAAGAGTTCAAGCAGGCCCTGGACGCGGTGAAAAATCCGCAACCCGCGGCAAAGGATAGGGATGTGCCGGCGTCTCCGGATGCTAAAAATCCGTCTGCGGAATTGCCGCCTAAGGATTCCCAAGCGTCTCCGGCTGGCACCAGTCAAAAAGTGGAAGGCTACGAAGTGCAGGAGGTGAACAGATCGGGGTTCTCCGCCGCCCCCATCCCCTATCTGTTTATCCTGGGATTTTTATTCTTCCTGTTGCTCCTCAGGGTGGGCTGGAGAAGGAAGGGCGGCATCTCCAAATGATTATTACTCGGAGCGAAAAAGCAATTACATTCCCGTAGGGGCGGGTTTTAAACCCGCCCCTACATCAAGGCTCGACGATGCAATTAATTTTCTGCTCCCCTTAATATTAAGATGCAATGATAAAAGTACCCATTGTTTTGGTAGCCTTCGGCACCACCACCTCAGCCCGGCAGTCCTATGCTTTACTGGAGGAACACATCCGCGCGGCCTTCCCTGGACGCGAAGTTCATTGGGCGTTTTCTTCCCGGATGGTGCGGGACTTTTCCCGGCAGCGGCATGGCCGGAAGGGGAAAGGTCCGGCGGAAGTCCTGGAGGAATTACGGGCCCGGGGTTTTGAGTGGGCCGTGGTGCAGTCGCTGCATCTCCTGGCCGGGCACGAATTTTATCGTCTGGTGGCCGAAGTGCAGACCTGCCGGCTGCGCACGGCCATGGGGCTGCCTCTATTATGGGCGCCCGAGGATTATCACGCTTTCCTGGAAGCTCTGACGGACCGTCTGGACGTCGCCGGGGATGAGGAGGCCATCATTTTGGCGGGACATGGTACTGACCACGCCAGTTGGGTCACTTACTTGGGCCTCCAATACCTGCTGTCCCAACGATTCGGCCCTCAGGTCTATATCGGCGTCCTGGAAGGCCGTCCATCCCGGCAAGAGGTTGTGGCCCAGGTAATCCGGTCCGGCCTGAAGCAGGTGCGGCTTCTCCCACTCATGCTGGTGGCTGGGCGTCATGTCCAGGAAGATCTGGCCGGGCCGGAAGATTCCTGGAAAACATCGCTGGAAGCAGCCGGGTTGACCGTCACCCTGGAGGCCGTCGGCCTGCTGTCTTACCCGGGAGTAATAAAAATTTTCCAGGACCATATCGCCCAGGCTCTGGATGCCATACCTGGCCGAGTGCAGGACCGATGAAAAAGGAGCTTCTTCCTGAATCAGAGATCGAGCATTTGGACGTTTATCATTCTCAGGCGTTAAAATTAATTACATTAAGCCGATCTTATGCTATTTTTTTATCCATAATTGGAGGATTGAACCTCCAGTATTATTTACTTTTTCCATTTCCGGCCACCAAACTTTGCCATGAAGGCAAGTTACCCCCAAGGGGTATTGCCCTCATGGCTTTTTCATTTTTGAGGAAAACATGGACTGGAGAAGAATTTCAAGACGAGGCTGGTTGATAATTGCCGCCCTGGGCCTGGTGGCGCTGTTTATCTTGGGGCAAATTTATCAAGGCTTTACGAGCCCCGGCGCTTTTCTCACCGCGCAGGTGAGGCGGGGTGATCTGACCGCGGTCATCAGCGCCACCGGCACGGTGGAGCCGGAGGAGGTCATCGATGTGGGCGCCCAGGTGGGCGGCAAGATCGTCGCCTTCGGACGGGATAAAAACGGTCAGCCCGTGGATTACCGCTCCGTGGTGGAGGCGGGCACGGTGCTGGCCCAGATTGACGACGCCCTCTATGCCGCGGAGGCGGCCCAGGCCAGGGCGGGGTGGCAGCATGCCAGGTCGGATTTGCAAAGCGTCCAGGCGAATCTGAAACAACTCAAAGCCAAGTCGGTCCAGGCCGGACTCGAATGGCAGCGGGCCCAGAAACTTGGCCCTTCCCAAGCCCTTTCCCAAAGCGACTTTGACGCCGCTCGGTCGGCTTTTGAGGTGGCCCGGGCCAACCTGGAGGTGGGCCAGGCCGCCATAGCCAAGGCCCGGGACGCCGTGGCCGTGGCCGCGGCCGCCCTGCGCCGGGCGGAACAGAACTTAAACTACTGCACCATCAAGTCTCCGGTCAAAGGCGTGATTATCGACCGCCGGGTGAACATCGGCCAGACCGTGGTGGCCAGCCTCAGCGCTCCCAGTCTCTTCTTGCTCGCCAGAGACCTGAAACGCCTGCAGGTCTGGGTGGCGGTGAACGAAGCCGACATCGGCAACATTCATCCGGGCCAGCCGGCGACCTTCACGGTGGACGCCTATCCCGGAGTCACCTTTCAGGGCGAAGTGAGAAAAGTGCGGTTAAACGCCACCATGATCCAGAATGTGGTGACCTATACCGTGGAAGTGACCACCGACAACGCCGACGGCAAGCTTCTTCCCTATCTGACGGCCAATGTCAAGTTTTTGGTGAGCGAACGCCGGGGCGTGCTCAAGGTGCCCAACGCCGCCCTGCGTTGGAATCCCAAAATGGAACAGGTAATGGAAAAGTTTCACCATGATTTACGCAAGGGCCATCAGGCTGGGAAGTCTCAAAAAAGGGACGCATTAGCCCGGGGGAGGTTGTGGGTCCCACAGGGCAGTTTGGTAAAACCCTTGCCGGTGCAGATTGGGATAACCGACGGTTCCCAAAGCGAAGTCCGGGGTGAGGGGCTCACCGCAGGCCTCTCTGTAGTAATGGGGGTTAAAGGAAAAGAGGCAAATAAGCCTTCTCAGACAGGCAGCCCTTTTGCCCCGCAAATCCTTAAGGGCAAAGGTCATTAGAACATGTCGGCTAACCGGGAGGAATCGGCTGGTGCTCCTGGTTCATCCATGAACCTCATTGAATTGCGTGATATCAGAAAAACCTACCGCCTGGGGGAAGTAGAGGTGCCGGTGCTCCGGGGGGTTTCCCTGTCCGTGGCCCAGGGGGAGTTTCTCGCGCTGATGGGCGCTTCGGGTTCGGGGAAAACCACCCTCATGAATATCTTAGGGTGCCTCGATCGACCCACCTCCGGGGAGTACCGCCTGGAAGGCCGGAATGTGGTCCATCTGTCCCCCGATGCCCGGGCCCTGCTCCGCAACCGGAAGATCGGGTTCGTCTTTCAGACCTTCAACCTCCTGCCCCGGACCAGTGCTGCGGACAACGTGTTAATGCCCCGGTCCTATTCCGGTGATGAGGGGTCCGACCAGGAGCGGAAAGAGCAGACCCGTAAGCTCCTGGAACAAGTGGGACTGGAGGGCCGGCTCCATCACCAACCTTCCCAGCTCTCCGGCGGCGAACAGCAGCGGGTGGCCATTGCCAGGGCTCTCATCAATCACCCCGCCCTGCTGTTGGCCGATGAACCCACCGGCAACCTGGATTCCGTTACCAGCCGGGAAATTTTGGAGATCTTCCGGAAACTCAACGACGCCGGAGTGACCATCATTCTGGTCACCCATGATGAAAACGTGGCCCGGATGGCCCAACGGATCATCCGGATTCAAGACGGCGTGGTGTCCACCGCGGCCACGCCTGCGCCGGCTTCTCCGGGGCCGGGGGCAATAACAACCCCCGAAGAAGGCTCTCGCCGCGTCGGCGGGGTGGCGCATCTGCGGGGGTTATTGCGCACCGCCCTGATGGGGCTGCGCCGCAACGTCATGCGGGCCGCGCTCACCACCCTGGGAATCATCATCGGGGTGGCGGCGGTGATTGCCATGATGGAAATCGGCCGCGGTTCCTCCACTTCCATGCAAAAAACCATTGCCAGTATGGGGGCCAATAACCTCCTGGTCACCCCGGGAACGGTCTCCTTGGGCGGGGCCAAATCCGGGGCCGGCACCGCCATGACCCTGACGCCCCAAGATGCGGAGGCCATCCTGGCCGAATGTCCGGCAATCAAGACCGTTGCCCCTATAGTGCGGGCCCGGGCCCAGGTCGTTTACGGCAACCAGAACTGGGTGCCCGTCTATATCTACGGCACCACCCCCGAATACCTGGACGTGCGGGAATGGAGCTTAGAGGAGGGAGCAAGCTTCACCGACATGGAGGTGCGCAACGCCGGCAAGGTCTGTCTCATCGGTCAAACCATGGCCCGGGAACTTTTCCAGGGGGAATCGCCTTTGGACAAGGAAGTGCGGGTGCAAAACGTCTCCTTCAAAGTGGTGGGCGTTCTCAGCGGCAAAGGGGCCAGCATGATCGGCATCGACCAGGATGATATCCTGTTGGCGCCGTGGACCACCATCAAGTTCCGGGTGACGGGCTCCTCCCTGGCCGCGGCCAACCAGAGCGCCGCCCCCCTGGTCGCCGGCCAGGTAAACACCCTTAATCAGATCTATCCCAACACCAAAATTGACCTTTACCCCCTGCTCTCGCCCAGCCAGGCGGCGAACACGCCCTTGCCGGTGAGGTTCACCAATGTCGACCAGATCCTCACCGCGGCCCGCTCCACCGCGGAGATTCCCGCGGCCATCGGGCAGATGACCCAACTGCTGGCGGAACGCCACCGCCTCAGGCCGGGCGAGGCGGCGGACTTCATCATCCGGGACATGATGGAGATAACCAAGGCTTTGGCGTCCACCGCCTCGATGATGACCAGGCTTTTGCTGGCCGTGGCTTTAATCTCTCTGGCCGTGGGTGGGGTCGGGATCATGAATATCATGCTGGTGTCGGTGACGGAACGGACCCGGGAGATCGGCCTGCGCATGGCCGTGGGGGCCTGGAGACGGGACATAATGCAGCAGTTTCTCTTGGAGGCGGTCATCCTGTGCTTCTGCGGCGGGGTGGCCGGGATTTTTCTGGGACGGGGCATTTCCTTCTTGATCAAGACAATCTTGGGCTGGCCCACGGAACTGTCCCTGGAAGCCATTGCCGCGGCCTTCATGGTTTCCGTGGGCGTGGGCGTGGCCTTCGGGTATTACCCAGCCCGTAAAGCTTCGCTCCTGGACCCTATCGTCGCCTTGCGCTATGAGTGAAAAGGGAGATGAGACCTCTGCGAAAGTCCCATTTACTGTCTTCTTTCATCCAAAAGTGGAGCAGGCGCCCTCGCCTGCTACTAAATCAAGGGTGGACAGCCGAGGGCGGCTGCTCCACATGGGACTTTCGCAGAGGTCTCGCAATGACTGAACCCGATGAGGAAGTATGGCCAGGCAATGCATTAATTCGGCAGCATCACCCCAAGGTTGGTTAACGCTTGCCACTGCCTTGGGAACCCTGCTGGGCAGCCTGATAATTGCGGGTTGCGCCGTGGGCCCCGATTATCAGCCGCCGGATATGAAGGTCCCCCCCGCCTGGGACGCTCAAAATGCCGCTGCCTCGGACCTACCGTCACCTGGCCGATTTTCGCGGGTGGCCGCATCCTGTGGAACATCAAGGTTCAAGAGGCCCTGGCCGAGCAAGCTCTGCTGACGTATCAAAAAGTTGTGGTGACCGCGTTGAAAGAGGTGGAAACCGCGCTGGTAGCCTATGCCAAGGAACAGGAACGCCGTCAGGCTCTTTCGGCAGTGGTGGTCAATAACCGTAAGGCCGTGGAAGTGGCCATGCAGCTTTATGTCCCGGGCAAAACGGATTTCTTGAACGTCCTTACCGCACAGCGTTCCCTGTACACTTCGGAAGATGCCCTGGTCCAGAGCACCCGCACCGTGGATACCAACTTGATTGCGCTCTACCAGGCCCTGGGCGGGGGTTGGGAAAAGGAATCGTAATCAACGGAGCTTTAAAAAGTGAGATGGAGATAATATGCCCTTTAACAAATATCATTTATTCACCGTGGACCGCCGGGAAGCTCAGGCCCCTCCTGGGCTTTCCTTTACAATGCGGTTGGCATCTTCAATGAAAAATTGGGCGGTTTCTGAGGAGAAATAGGTGCGTATCTGCGTCGTCGATGGCCTGGGAGGCGGCATCGGAGTGGCCCTGATCAGGCGTCTGAAAGAGGTCTACCTGGAGGAGCATGAAGTCATCGCCTTGGGGACCAACCCCTTGGCTACCGCCCAGATGATGAAAGCCCGGGCCAACCGGGGAGCCAGCGGCGAGAATGCCATTGTCCGCACGGTCTCCACTGCGAATGTCATCCTGGGCAGCATCTCCATCGTTTTGGCCGACGCCATGATGGGAGAAGTGACCCCCCGCATGGCGGAGGCCGTTGCTTCGGCCCCGGGTCTTAAGATTCTCCTGCCCCTGACCCGGGCAAAAGTGGAGATTATTGGAGTCGTCCCGGAACCATTGCCTCACTTGGTGGAGAAGGCGATTACCGAAAAACTCAAGGAGGTGCTCAGAAATGTGTGAAGCTGCTGCCTATGTTTTGAGAAACGGCCAAGAAGAACTGCTGCTGTCGGATGTGGACCTCATTGAGCCGGAGGGCGACGGCCTCCGTTTGGTCAACATCTTCGGCGAACAAAAAGTCATTAACGCCGCGATTCTCCGACTCAACCTGGTGAATCACAAGTTGGTCCTGGTGGAAAAATGACGGTCGCGCCAGGTGAAGTTGCCGGCCACTTGGGGAATGGAGTCACCCGTGTGGTCTGAAGGCAACTATTTCCTTTCGCACACTTCCCTTGGACAATTTGAATTGGGAAGGGAGTTAGCTTTGAAGTTCCTTGCGGCCTCGTTTTGCTCTTATCCCTTGAATCCAAAAGAGAAAGCCGGATAATCCGAAAATTGCGGATAATCCTGTCAGAACTCTCAGGCTCCTGGTGTCAGAGACGCTACCGGCGCCAGGAGCCGGCAGAATTTGTTTCGTGGCCTCCGGGTCCGTCACCGGTACTTTTACCTCCAGATGGTGCCCCATGCCGTCATCAGCCGTTACCCGCCATTCTCCCAGGGCATCGGGGTAAAAGCAGAAACGCCCGTTCTTATCGGCATTGCCTACCTGGAAGGGTTGAGTGGTCCCGGGAGAGAGAATGGTAACTTTGGCATAGCTCATGGGTTCGCCGCTGCTATACCGGCAGGCCACCGCCAGCCCCCCTGGTTGCACGGTCCCCTCCACCCCATGGGCCAGGACCTGCCGGGGAACCATCAGGACCATCAGGAGCACCGTCCCTCTGCTTAAAAATAGGCATAATTTCATCATCTGGAACCACCGCCTCCCTTTTTTTTTTCATATCGATAGGGACAGTTCTCCATGGGCCGTATGGCCCACCCACAAAGCATGAAAAGGGGAACGTAGGGGCGGGCGTCCCCGCCCGCCCGGGTAACCGCACAGGCTGGAAAGCCTGTGCCACCGCCCGGAACTTTTCATAACAGAGCATATCCCGAAAATTTTTTCTCGTTCACCAGGTTGACGATGACGCATATCAAAGCTTCCAGGTCGGTCTCAGGGCGCCCCTCCGGAGATTCGCACCCGGCCGGGCCACAGGCCGCAGCCAGGGAAAGAACCGCCCGCGCGGCCACGGAACTCAAAAGAAGGGGCCAAATGACCGGGCCGCCCTTGAACCAACACTTCGGCATTGCCAAACCTCGCTGCCGGGTGAGGCGACCGCTATGGTCGCCTCACCCGGCGAAAATGGGTCCGCTTCTAACTTACTTCACCTCAAAGGCGATATTGGCCGTTTCCGAGAGGGTATCGGCATCCGGGTCATTGGGCGTGGGTGTCTTGCGGTTGGCTTTCACCACGTTAAAGCCGCTCTTTTTAATGACAATCTGGGCCTTGCCGTTAAGGTCGGTTTTCAAGGTGTCTTTCTCCACTCCTTCAGCCGCCACCGTGGCCCCGGCCAAAGGTTTGCCGTTGTATATCACTTGAAAAGGCAAGGTATCACCCACCTTAAGGGATAGCGGATTTTTTAAGGGCACCAGCTCCATTTTGCCGCCCAGAGGTTTACTGAAGCGGTCGCTCCATTGCCAGATATTCTTGTTGTGTGTCTCCCCTTTCATGGACTGAAGGACATCTTTGGCCTCCCGTTTGGAGACGTTTTTATAGCCCTCGGGAGTTTTGACCCAGGCGCCGGAGTTATAAACAATCGTCACCAAAGCCGGAGCTTGAGCCGGGGCCAACACGGCCCGGGTATCCTGGGGTTTTATCGTCACTGCCATTTCTCTGCCGGAAGCGTCATAGGCCTTGGCTTCCTTAACATATGCCGGTTTGTAGGGATCGATTTTATCCCCGTGACCATACTTCACCACCAAATCGCCGCCCTCTCGGGCTACCCAGGTGTCGTGGGCATACAGGGCTGACGCAGAAAACAGGGTTAGGGCCAAAGCCAGCAAAATAGTTTTTTTCATGGTTATTCTCCTTTTAGTATGTTCTCACCGGAGAACAGTTTTTGTGCGTTACGTTCCTTCCCATGGGCAGGTGTTACCTTAATAGAATTGGTATCTAAGTCCGGCCAGCACATCCCACCTGGGTTTGGGGTAATAAGTGTAGGTATTATAGGCAGTGCTCCATCCCATGCTTTCGGTGGAGAAATCCCGGGGAGTAAAAATGACGTCCACTGAGGCGGTCCAGTTCCTCCACCCGTACAGGAATTTCGAGAGAAATTGGTCGAATTGGGGGCGGATTTTGGTCCCGTCCGCGGTTACGGGCGCACGGGCGTAGCGTACGTAGTTAAAATTAACCCCCACCCGGTTCTCCTTGACCCAGGACTTTTGGCTATCCTTCCCCCAGGACCTTTGGAAATCAAAGCCCACGGTGGAGGTGTCCGGGGATATGCTGGTTATATAATAGGCCCCCGGTGTCTGCGGATTCTTCAAGCGCGCCCGCACATCCCCAAAAGTGCCGAAAATGGTAAGCTCTTTGGTAACAAAGAGCTTCGCTTCGATTTCAAACCCGGTCCGCACGGAATCCCCCATGTTTTTGTACAAGCCGGTGGCGTTATCGAGCACAATTTCCCCTTGCAGAAAGGTATTGAAGTAGGCAAAGCTGAAATAGACCCGGTCGAACAGCAGGGCGTTGACGCCCACGTCCCAGGTGTCCACTTTGGGGACGTCCAGGCCGAAGTCTTTCTTTCCAGTGGTAGTGTATGGAGACATTTCACTGGCGCCAGGGGAGCGGAAGCCCTCTCCTCTATTGGCGAAGAAATTAATGTCTTTATAGGGGGTGACGATTATTCCAACTTTGGGGCTGAAAATGCTGGGAGTACCGACCCCGGAATTGGCGGGAATAATTTTGTTATCCACGTCGATATTAAAAAGATCGTAGCGCAGGCCCCCCACCAGTTTTATGAAAGGGAACGGTTTGTATTGCCCTTGGGCAAAGAAGGCGGTGTTTAATTGGCGGATGTGGTAATCCCAAATCACGGACAATACCTGGTAACGGTTTTGGGTGTACATGCGTCTGATGAAGATGTCGTCGTAGCGCAGGTCGTTGCCGGCGATCAGGGAGAGTTGTTCGAAGGGCTGGAAATTGTACATCAGCTTCCACCCGTAGTAATTGCGGCGGTCGTCATAGCGATCTTGGGGACTGGGCCTAAAGGTAGAACCACGTGTCCAAGTGAGATGGTTGAAGTAGAGAGTTCCGTAAAAACCGCCTTCCCCGCCCTTGGGGGAATAATTCACCACCACATCGGACAGCTCGAAGTCCCCCCGGTCGGTGGGATTCGCCGCGTCCCGGGGGTCCCGTCCGGCTTGCACCTCGCTGACCAACAGGTTACAAGGGTCCCCCCAGCGCCGGGCCACATGATGGAGGCGCAGGGACAGGTCGCCCTGCAATACGGGCATGGTGAGTTTGTTGAAAAGTTGGCCCCGTTGATAATCGGCATTGGCCCGATAGCCGTCCCGGTTGAAACCTTCCCACACCAGGAAGGGGGTGGGGGTCCAACTGGGGTCGCTGAGGACGCCCACTCCCTGCCAGGTGTTATAGCTGCCCCCCCTGGCCGTCAAACTGGGAGAACTATCCGATTTCTTGGTGATGATGTTGATTACCCCGGCCAGGGCGGCATCCCCGTAAAGGGCGGAGAAGGGCCCCTTGATGACCTCAATGCGCTCGATCATCTCCGGGATCAGCCAGCCGATGTCCGTCCAGCCGGTGTTACTCCAACCTTCAACCAGGTACATGGGGACGCCATCGATGAAATAGGCTACCTGGCCCGAATGGCCGCTGGAAAAGCCCCGAAAAGCTATGGAGTCGCCCAAGTCCCCCCGGTCATATTTAGTTACTTTAACCCCCGGCACCTGGCGGAACATATCCGTGTAGTTTCTGACCGGCATTTTCTCGATATCTTCCTTAGTGATGACATTCACCTCCGCGGGCAGGCCCTCGGATTTAATAGTTACTTTGTCCTTCTTTTCCACCAGGCGTTGGGTTTCCACCACCACTTCCGGGAGGGCCTGTTCTTTGGCTTTGGGAGTGGCTTCTTTTTTGGGTGTGGCGGCTTCTTGGGTAGCGCTAGATGATTCTTGGGCCGCAGGAGTGGCTTCCTTGTCCGGGGCCGCGCCTTCCTTTTCGGTGCCCCTAACCGGGGCGGCCCCAAGGGTTAACAGCAACATCCCCATTAATATTAATAGCAATCCCTTGTTCACTTTCTTCTCCTTTCCCCTTGTCCTCCTCCCCATTTTTGCGATAAATAAAAAATGAGGGCTTTGGTGCGTACGTGTACGGTTAACGGCCGTCAGTTGCCGAGTCCTTTCAGGGCAGGGCCGCCTTGCCAGAGTCAGCCCCTGCCCTGATTTTTGCTGCCTGTCCCGCGGTAAGGACGGGCGGTTATGTCGCCGCGGCCTACCCCCTCATTTTCTTATGTATCGCGGCGGCAGTTCTCTGACTGCCCTTTTCCCTCCTTTCCGTTTTACGTGGGAGCACCCGGGTGGCGTCCTCTTTAATTCCGCAAAACAAATCTGATGGGCAGCCTGGCAATGGAGGGCACGGGTTTGCCCTCAATGGACGCCGGCCGGAAGGAGGAACGTTTAACCGCTTCCACCGCGGCCGCCTCAAACCCGAAGCCTGCCCCCTCCAAGACCTCCACTTTCTGCAGATTGCCCCGTTCATCAATGGTCAGCCGCAGCAACACTTTTCCTTCCTGGCCCCGCCGCCGGGCCTGCTCCGGATAGACCGGGGAGACCCGGCGCAGGAAAGCCGGGCCGGAAGCGCTGCCGAAGTCCGTAAGGTGGGGGCCGACGCCGGTTCCCCCTCCCGGACCCTGGGGCGCAGAGGTGGGTCGCCCCCTGGCCGCAGGGGGCGAGGGGACCGGACCCGGCCGGGCCATGGCCAGGGAGGGCGGCACCTCCGGGCTGGGTTCAGATATCACCTTCCGCCGCGGTTTCGGTTTGGGCTTCGGGGGCACCGGCTTCACCGGCGCTTCAAGCTGCCTCGGAGACGCCTGCCGGGGCTGGGGGGAACTCATCACCGCGTCGGGGATATTGTCCGCCAGAAAGATTTGCTGTACCGTCACCTTTTTCGGCTTAGGCGGCTCTTTGAGAAACCAGAACGAGGACCCGAACAGCAGGCCGTGCAAGGCTACAGAGGCCAGGGCCGCCAGCATCCAGGATTGCCGCTCAGAACCGGGTTCGAAAGTCGTCAAATTCATGGCCGCTGACGCTGCTCCACCTCAATGCCGATGCGCTGCACCTTCAGGCGTTTCAGATGGTCGATGACTTCGATGAGGCGGCCATGCCGGATATCCTTGTCCGCGGCGATGACCGCCTGGGCTTCCAGGCGCTGTGGCTGCGCCCGGAAAACCTGTTCAAACTCCCCGTCATGGGCCAGCCGCACCCCGTTGATGGCGATCTGCCCCTGGGCATTGATGGCGATGATCACCGGCGGTTTCTCGATCTTCTCCGCCTCCGCGGCCTGGGGCAGGGCGATGGAAAAGGTGCGGGGCAACAAGAGCGTGGCGGTCAGCATGAATATGATCAGAATCACCAGCACGATATCCACGAAGGGAGTCATGTTGATCTCGGTGATGGGGCCGTGCTGGTGATGCTTCACGAAAGCCTCCCGGTTTGTCGCAGGGGGAGGCGCAGTTCCGGTACCTTCTCAGTCGGCGCGGGACCGTGCAGGTAGGTAAGCAGGATGCCGCTGAGACGCCGGGATCGCTCCATAATGGCATGTAACCGGCGGTGGAAAAAGTTATAGGCCATCACCGCGGGGATGGCCACCAGCAGTCCCACCGCGGTGGCCACCAGGGCCTCGGCGATCCCCGACATCACCGCGGGGCCGCCGCCGCCCTCGCACAAGGCCATGTCTTTAAAGGCGTGAATGATGCCCAGCACGGTGCCGAACAGGCCGATGAAGGGGGCGTTGGCCCCCATGGTGCCCAGAAAGCCCAGATGCCTTTCCAGAACCTGTCCCAGCCGGATACGCTCGGCCTCCATGGCTTCTTCCGCAGCTTGCCGGCTGCGGTGCACCTGGGATAATCCCGCCAACAACACCTGGGGTTCAAAACCTGGAGCGGTTTCACAGCGGGCCGCGGCCTCCGGCCAGGCGCCCTTTTCCAGCAGCGGCTCGACCTCCGAGATAAACGCCTCTTCGGCAAAGCGGCCGCGATAAAAAGTCCTGGCCCGCTCCAGCATCACCGCCACCGAGGCAATGCTCAAGATGATCAACAGTACCAGCACCCAGGTGCCTCCACCCAGGGCCAGGTTCAACATCATTTTGGTCAGGTCCATGTCGCCTCCAAAATAAAAAAAGCCATGAAGGTACGGCCCCCTTGGGGGTCCTTTTGCCTTCATGGCCAACAATTAAGAATTAGGGATTGTCTGTAAAAATTTACGGAGCTTCTGCCCCGGATTCAAGATCACGTGAAAAATATGGCAATCAGAATTTTCTGTCAAGAATTTTTTTTAGAAAAGCGAAGGACTGATGCCGATGAACCGTTTGATGCCGTTCATTACCGTTTGAGCCGAAGATTTTTTCCCTTGCACCGGTGCGACATCTCATATAAGTAACAGAATAACCCGGGGAAAGAAGCCCCGGGACACCCAATCACTAAAGAAGAGAAATTCAAGGCCATGAAGGCTGCTAACCCTTCCTTGAGGAAGGGCGCCTTCGTGGCCTTTTATTTTTTGTGATCTTTGGGGTGAAGCGTACGTCCGTCCTTGATGAATCAAGATATCCAGGAAGGTAAGACATGCATATTTCCGAAGGAGTGCTCAGTCCCGCGGTGTTGGCCGGGGGTGCCGGCTTGGCGGTAGTGGGTACCGCCATCGGCCTGAAAAAATTGGATTATGAGGCCATCCCCCGGGTGGCTATCCTGTCCGCGGCCTTTTTCGTGGCCTCCCTCATCCACGCGCCGGTGGGCCCGGTGGGGCTGCACCTGGTGCTCAACGGCCTCATGGGCCTGCTTTTGGGCTGGGTGGCCGTCCCCGCCATTCTCATCGCCCTGTTTCTCCAGGCCCTGCTCTTCCAGTTCGGGGGCCTGACGGTGTTAGGGGTGAATACGGTGGCTATGGCAGCGCCCGCGGTCATCTGTTTTTATGCCTATCACGGTTTATGGCGCCGCCCTGGAACTACTGCTGCGGTAGGGGCTTTTGCCTGCGGGGCCACGGCCATTTTGCTGAGCGGCCTGCTGGTGGCCGCCGCCTTGATCACCACCGGCCAGGCTTTTCTCCAAGTGGCCGAACTTGTCCTCCTGGCCCATATCCCGGTGATGATCATCGAAGGCGTCATTACGCTATTTATTTTCCTGTTTCTCAAAAAAGTCCGCCCTGAAATGTTGGAAGGAATATATGCCTGAAAAATGTTTTTTGTGGAGAAAACCTCTGCCGGCTCTCTGGGTTCTTCATGGGCCTTGGGACCACTCGTAAATTATGAAAAGATTGTGCAGATCCTCGGGCCAGGATTTGCACTTTGCACCTTGAACTTTTCAAACCGTGAGGAAGAAAAATTCTTGAGTCCCATTCAAGAGCCTTTTTCCGCAGGCGCCTCTCCGGCGCACCGTTTGGACCCCCGGGGCAAGCTTGTGGTAGCCGGCCTCTTTGCCGTCCTCATGGCCACGGCCACCACCTATGCCGCGACCCTGGCCGGATTGGCGCTGGCTCTCTTCTGCCTGGCCCTGGCCCGTCTCCCCCTGAAAAAAGTGTTCGCCCGACTGCTGGCAGTGAACAGCTTCATTTTCTTTCTCTGGTTCGTCTTGCCGCTGACTTATCCGGGAGAGGTGCTGTGGCGGTTCGGGCCTCTGTCAGCCACCCGGCAGGGTCTGATCTATGCCGGTTTGATCACCCTAAAATCCAACGCCATTATCATCGCCCTGATCGCCCTGATCGGCACGGTACCGGTCAATACCTTGGGGCAGGCTTTACAGAATCTGCGGTTCCCCGACAAACTCTGCCATTTGCTGCTGTTCACTTACCGCTACCTTTACGTCTTGGAGCAGGAATACCACCGTCTCATCCAAGCCTTAAAAATCCGGGGTTTTCAACCGCGCACTAATCTGCACACCTACCGCACTTACGCCTACCTGGCAGCCATGGTGCTGGTGCGCAGCCATGACCGAGCCGACTGCGTCCATAAGGCCATGCGGTGCCGGGGCTTTCACGGGACCTTTTACAGCATCTGGCGCTTTTCCTGGCAGCGTCGCGATGGGGTCTTCTTGGGGGCAGCCATGCCGGCGCTGACCGCGCTCCTCTACCTGGAGTGGGGGATGCCCCTCTGGTGAGGCGATGATGAGTGAGGCATTGATTGAGTTGCACAACATTACCTTTGCCTATCCCGGCTCCTCCAACCCGGTTTTCCAGGATTTCAATTTTAAACTCCTGCCGGGCAAACACGTGGGCCTCATCGGTCCCAACGGCTGCGGCAAAACCACCCTCTTGCACCTAGTTATGGGGCTGTTGCGGCCCCAGGCGGGCAGAATCTTTGTCTTCGGCCAGGAAGTCAGCAAAGAGAAAGATTTTGTCTCGGTGCGGCAAAAGGTGGGGTTGCTGTTTCAAAACGCCGACGATCAACTCTTCTGTCCCACGGTCTTGGAAGACGTGGCTTTCGGTCCCTTGAACCAGGGGAGACCGCCAGCAGAGGCATTGGGGATCGCCCGGGAGACCATGGCAAGGCTAGGGCTTGATGGCTTTGAAGAACGGGTGACCTATAAGCTCTCCGGGGGCGAGAAGAAGCTGGTCTCTCTGGCCACCGTCCTGGCCATGCAGCCGCAATTACTGCTATTGGATGAACCCACCACCGGTTTGGACGAGAAAACCAGGCGCCGCCTCATCCGCATTCTGCAAGACCTGGACATCGCTTACCTGATCGTCTCCCATGAGCATGATTTTTTAGAACACACCGTGACGGAATGCTGCCACGTGCATACCACCTGCTGTAAATCAGGCAAGATCACCCAAAAGGGGGGGATGGGCACAGCACTGTCCGGTTAGGTTTTTGCAAAAGCGTAATCCCTCAGAGGCTGAGACTCTGGGGGGTGATTATGCAGAATCCGAGCTTCATTTTGGATGTTAATGCGTAATTCTCTGACTCTGTTGAGG
>JBFLXM010000043.1:0-29422 GCA_040757175.1 Thermodesulfobacteriota bacterium | reverse complement strand
CCTTTCTGCCGGCGGTGCGGGGACCCGCGTTCAGGGTGGTGAAGGCCATGCATTACAGTCTCTTTGCCGGCGGCAAGAGGCTCAGGCCCATACTCTGCCTGGCCGGAGGGGAGGCGGTGGGGGTGGCGTCTTTTAGGCTGATTACAGTTGCTTGCCCAAAGTCGCCCCCCTCACCCCAACCCTCTCCCCCCGTGGGGAGAGGGAGGAAGAGGGAAGCGAAAATAATCCAAACGCGCCCAATAACAAATAATTCATTAAGCTGATAGCTGATAGCCGAAAGCTGACAGCTTCAATGACAGCTTTGAACGGAGAGTTAAATGGCAAAACCGCAAACCATTACCCAAAAAATCCTCGCCGCGCATTGCGGCCAAGATTATATACATCCCGGGGAGTTGATCCTGGCCAGGGTGGACATCGCCCTGGGGAACGACATCACTGCGCCCCTGGCCATCAGGGCGTTTCACGAAGCCAGGGCCAAGCAGGTCTTCGATAAGGAGCGGGTAGTGCTGGTGAACGACCACTTCGCCCCTAATAAGGACATCGCCTCCGCCAACCAGTGCCGGATCGTCCGGGAGTTCGCCCGGGAGCAGCAATTGCGGCATTTCTACGACGGCGGCGAGATGGGGGTGGAGCACGCCCTGCTGCCGGAAAAGGGCATTGTCGGCCCCGGGGACCTGATCGTGGGCGCGGACAGCCATACCTGCACTTACGGGGCCCTGGGCGCGTTTGCCTCCGGGGTGGGCTCCACCGATCTGGCCGCGGCCATGATTACCGGGGAGTGCTGGCTCAAGGTGCCGGAGAGCATGAAGTTCGTCTACACCGGCAAACTGCAGGAATGGGTCACCGGCAAGGACCTGATCCTCATGACCATCGGCGATATCGGCGTGGACGGCGCCAACTACCGGGCCATGGAATTCACCGGGGAGGCCATCTCCACTCTGCCCATGGCCGAGCGCCTCTCCATGGCCAATATGGCGGTGGAGGCCGGGGCCAAAAACGGCATCATCGCCCCGGACGAAGTGACCCAGGAGTATGTGCAGGGCCGGACCTTGCGCCCCTATACGGTGTATGCCAGCGATGCGGACGCGGCCTATGTCGCCGGGAAGACTTACGACGTGAGCGGCATGGAGCCGCAGGTGGCCTTCCCGCCGTTGCCCAGCAATGTCCGGCCTTTGTCCCAGGTGGGGCAGGTGCCCATCGACCAGGCGGTGATCGGCTCCTGCACCAACGGCCGACTGGAGGACCTGCGTTTGGCGGCCCGGGTCTTGAAAGGGCGCAAGGTCTTTAAGGGCGTGCGCCTCATCGTCATCCCCGCCACTCCTTTGATCTACCGCCAGGCCATGGATGAGGGCCTGTTTGCCGTCTTTATGGACGCAGGCGCAGTGATCAGCCCGCCCACCTGCGGCCCCTGCCTGGGGGGGCACATGGGCATTCTGGCCGCCGGGGAAGTGGCCATTGCCACCACCAACCGCAATTTCACGGGGCGCATGGGCCATCCCCAGTCCCAGGTATACCTGGCCAACCCCGCGGTGGCTGCGGCTTCGGCGGTGGCCGGACGCATCTGCGGCCCTGGGGATTTATAAACCGGTAAAGAAATTTTCCTTGTTTGTTTGAGGCCTTAAAAAAAAGTTGCCTTTTTTTTATAAGGTTTGGTAACATAGACTCGGAAGGGTCTCCGCACGGGTTTCCAACCACACGACTCGTTTTTTACTTATCCCCCCATATGGGGCGGGGAGCAATGTTTCGGCCCGGCAATTGGCCAGCCCCGAGCCCGATAAGTCGGCAGGCCGGCTTTGACTTAAACCTCCACCAACGGTCCAGGGATAACAGGACGGGGAGGAAGACATGGAGAGCCGGAAGAATCAATGGTGGCCGGGTTTGGCGCTGGCGGTTCTGCTGGGGGCGGCGGGATGCGCTGGAATTCTGCAGGAAACCCAATACGAAGACGGAAAGGTGGAACGTCTGCGGATTCAAGGCGGCGAGAGCTGGAAAACCTGGGACCGCAACGCCACCAAAGGTGATGAGAGCGCCTTTATCCTGAAAAAAGAAGCAACTTTTTAAGGGGAATAAGGCCCCAGGCCCATAATCTCCAGGCAACGGCAGAGACAGCGGCATACTGAGTTGAGGCGGAAGCGCGCCATGGCGGCAGGGAAAACTTGGGGAAGGCTGGGGTTGGCCTTGGTGCTGATGTGGTCGGTCAGCAGTTGCTCGGGAGTGCTGTTTGAGCAGCAACTCGAGGGCGGCCAGGTGGACCGCTTGAAAATTGACGGCGGGGAAGGCTGGGGCAACTACGACGATAAGCCCAGATATCCCCAGTCCAAGACCAAGGATGAATATTATTTCGCGGTCATGAAGGAATTGACTTTTTAAGAGATTTCACCACAGAGACACAAAGAGCACAGAGAAACACAAAGAAAATATTTAGCCCTGGCTTTTAAGCCAGGGCTAATTTTTTTCTCTCTGTGATCCTCTGTGTCCTCTGTGCCTCTGTGGTGAAGCATTTTCACTCCCGGCGGCGGCCGCGGATTACCCGCTGCATCCCCTGATAGTCCGGGATTTTTTCCATCTGCTCAAATTCCCCGGATATTTCCAATAATTCCACGACTTTTGGGGCCATGCCCGCGGCCACCTCCAGGGCCAGCCAGCCACCGGGCTGCAAAAAGACCGGAGCGGCCTGGACCAGGGGCCTGATCAGGTCCATGCCGTCATCTCCCCCCAGGAGGGCTGCCTGGGGTTCAAATTCCTTGATATCTTTAGGCAATTGTTCCCAAACCGGCCGGGGGACGTAAGGCAGGTTAGCCACCAGCAGGTGGAACCGGGGAGCAGGCTGGAATGCGGCCAGCAGGTCGCTCCGGAGGAAGGAAATCCGGTCCGCGACTCCGTGGCGCGCGGCATTTTCCCGGGCCACCGCCAGGGCCGGGGCGGAAATATCGACGCCCACCCAGCGCACCTGGGGCAATTCCCGGGCCAGGGCGACGATCACCGCGCCGGACCCCACGCCCACCTCCAAACACAAGTTTTCGGTTTTCGGTTTTCGGTTTTCGGTTTGTTGTTTGAGAACTTCAAGGACTGCATCTACCAGGATTTCCGTTTCCGGGCGGGGGATCAAGACCGCAGGGGTGACTTTGAAGTCCAGGGACCAGAACTCTTTGTGCCCGGTAATGTAAGCCACCGGCTCCCCGGCCCGGCGGCGCAGGACAAAAACCTTGAACCGGGCCAACTCCTCCGGCGCGAGGGGTTGGTCATGGCGCAGGTAAAGGTCCAGGCGGCTTACTCCCAGGGCGTGGGCCAGGAGTACTTCCGCAGAAGTCCGGGGCTCCGAGACGCCTTTGTCCCGGAAATGCCCGGTGGTCCACCTGAGGATCTCCAGGATGGTCCATTGAGGATGCCCCATGCCGGTTTTGCTTTCAGACAATTGTTAGAGCACTCCTCATGGGCCGTAGGCCCACCCGTAAATCTTGAAAAGGTGAACGTCGGGCGGGCCTCTCGCCTGCCGCGCAAATCCGCACAGCCTGGAAAGGCTGTGCCACCCCTTGGAACTTTTCGTAACCGAAAACGAAAAACGGAAAACGGAAAACTGAAAACAATCTTACGCCTGTTGCAGCGCCAGGGTGCGATAATGGGTGGTTAAGGCCTGGATGAGTTCATCCAGTTCCCCGTCCAGCGCGGCTTCCATCTTCAGGCCGTGGCAACTGAAGCCGATGCGGTGGTCAGTGATGCGGCTTTGGGGAAAATTGTAAGTGCGGATGCGTTCGCTGCGATCTCCCGTGCCCACCTGGGTCTTGCGCTCCTGGGCGATCTGCTGGTGCTGCTCCTGCTCCTTCAGGTCCAGCAGCCGGGCCCGGAGCACCTTCAGGGCCTTGGCCTTATTTTTGTGCTGGGATTTTTCGTCCTGGCAGGAGACCACCAGCCCGGTGGGGAGATGGGTGACCCGCACCGCGGAATCCGTGGTGTTCACGCTTTGGCCCCCCGGCCCGGAGGACCGGAAGACGTCAATGCGCAACTCCTCGGGGTTGATCTGCACGTCCACTTCCTCGGCTTCCGGTAAAATGGCCACGGTCACCGCGGAGGTGTGGATGCGGCCCTGGGATTCGGTCACCGGCACCCGTTGCACCCGGTGCACCCCGCTTTCATACTTGAGCCGGCTGTAGACCCGGTCCCCGGAGATGGAGGCGATGATTTCCTTCAACCCCCCCATGCCGCTGGGGGAATGGCTCAGCACCTCCACCTTCCAGCGGTGGCGCTCCGCCAGGCGGCTGTACATGCGGAAGAGATCGGCCACGAAGAGGGCCGCTTCCTCGCCCCCGGTGCCCGCCCGGATCTCCAGGAGCACGTTCTTTTCGTCATTGGGGTCCTTGGGGAGCAGGAGCAGGCGCAGTTCTTCCTCCTGGGCCGCGGCCTGCCCTTTGAGGCTGTCAATCTCCTCCCGGGCCAGGGCCTTCAGCTCTTCGTCCGCCTCCTCCTGCAGCAAGGCCTGGCTCTCCCCCAACTCCTTTTGCACCTGGCGGTAGCGGCGGAAGGTATGGACCAGGGGGGCCAGCTCCGCGTGCTCCTTCCGGGATTTCTGATAAATATCCTGGGATTTGATGACCTCGGGGTCGCCCAGCATGCGTTCCAATTCCTGGAAGCGCTGGTCGAGGGTCTCTAATTTTTCTAAAAACATGATTTAATTATATGAAAAATCCTTGAAAACGGCAACTTCGGCGGGGAAGAGAAAGAGGTTACGGCCCGTGAAAAGATTTGATATGAGCGCTTCCGGCGCTGATAAGGAAGCACGCCCCGTGTAACTGCGGCTTACACTGCAAATAAATTTGCATTCTTTAAAGAACTGGCACTATTATGACGAGGATATTTCTGTCTCCAGGAAAACAATTATTCTCTAGGAGGTCTTATGTTGCGGGCCGCCTTGGTCATGATTTGGTTGGCACTCCAGGTTGTTTCCGGGATAGGGCAGGCGCCGGCCCAGGAAGATCTGTCCGGTCTGGTGAGCAAGACTAAGGATGCCGTAGTCCAGGTGACTGGCTATGATATAGACGGCAAATTGATAAAAATCGGCAACGGGGTTTTCATCAGTCCGGAAGGGCATCTGCTGACGCAGCGCTCTGTCATCCTGGGACCTGCCAAGCTGCTGATCCGGACCGGCGCCAACCATGATTACCCGGTGAAGGCGGTGCTGGCGGATGATAAGGTCTCCGACCTGGCCAGGGTCCTGGTGGACCCGCCAGGGGCCCCCTGGCCGTTCCTCAGGATGGTGGCCGCGCCTCCGAATCTGGGGTCCAGGGTTATGGTCCTGGGCTACGGCAAGAAGATGGAGTCCACCGTCCACGAAGGCATGGTTTCCAGCGCCCGGGATTTCCTGGGGCATCGGGTTATCTTAATTACCGCTGCCATTCCTGTGGGTGCGGACGGCGGGGCGGTGGTGAACCTGAAGGGCGAATTGGTGGGGATAGCCGGAGCGGGCACCAGTGACCGGCAAGACATCAATTTCGCCATTCCTCCCCCTCCGGACTTCCTGAAAAAGGCTGATCCCCCCCAGTCCTTTGCCGATTGGGCCGCGGCCCATGCTGCCGAGGCCTGCGAATCCTATGTTTCCAAGGCCGCCCAGGCCCTGAGAAAAGGGGATAAAGAATGGGCCGTGACGCATTCGCAACGGGCTGTCAGGATTAAATCCGATAACGCCCAGGCCCGCTATTATTTGGGGCAGGCTTACCTGTTGGCCAAACGCCCCGGGGATGCCCAGAAGGAACTGGAAATCTTGGCCAAACTCGACCCCAAACTGGCGGAAAGATTAAAGGATAACCTGGCGCAGGCGACCAGGGACCCGGGGGAGGGCAATTTGCCCGAACTCATTAAAAAGGCCAAGCCCGCGGTGGTGTGGATCCAGGTAGTGGATGCCAGCGGCCGCGAGCGGAAGTTCGGCTCCGGCTTTTTTGTCAATGCCAAAGGGGCCTTTATCACCAACTACCATGTGTTGGGCGGGGCCACCAGGGCCAGGGTGAGAACCCTGGACGGCAAAACCTACCCGGTGGTCCGGGTTTTGGCCGAAGATAAAAATGCGGATCTGATCCTGGCGTCCGTGGTCCCCGATTTGGTGCCGCCTTTTCTCAAGACTACCCGAGTCGTTCCCCAGGTGGGGGAAAAGGTGCTGGTCCTGGGGAACCCCAAAGGCCTGGAATGGAGCGCCGCGGATGGCATCGTCTCCGCAGTGCGGGAAAGTGATAATAGAACTTTTATTCAGATTTCGGCCCCCATTTCCCGGGGCTCCAGCGGTGGCCCGGTCATGAATATGCAGGGAAATGTGGTGGGGGTCAACACCTTTTATGTGGAAGGGGGGCAGATGCTCAATTTTGCCTCCGCGGGCCAAAACATTTTGAACCTGAAGCTGGGTCCCGGCCTGACCCTGGAAGAACGGGCCGAGGGCTGGCGGGCCGAAGCCAAGGATCTGGTGGTGCAGGGGCGCCGGGCCAAGCAGGCCAAAGAGCTCAGAAAAGCGGTCGCCTTATTTAATGAAGCCAAAAAGACGTTCTTCGACCTGCCCGACCCCTACGTGGAGCTGGTCTTCATTTATCTGGCAGTGAATGACGTGGAGGCCGCCAATCAAGAACTGGCGGAACTCCGTAAGGTTAACCCCGAGGCCGCCGATGATTTGGTCAGGGCCATTCAGCAAGCCGCGGCCAAAGATAAGAAACGGTCCAGGAGGCGCAGGTATTGATGACGGAGACCTGCCGGGAGGCCGCGGCAAAGAGGCCGCCCTCCAGGAGGCGGCCTTTATTATTTAATGATTCACGATACTCCCGATGGTCTTCGGGACAGTCCGGGTGGGGAGATGGGAAAGGGAGTGGGCAGCTTGATATTATACCAAGTTCGGTTTCTGCTGCAACAAATCTAATTACTAACTTATTGATAATTGGGAATCTTTTTACCGAAAACCGAAAACTGAAAACCGAAAACGGTATTACTGGGGCAGCGCCCCCCGCCCTGATGCCGTCTACTCCTCCAGCAGATCGGCTTCCGCGTTCAGGGTAAGATAGACGTGCTTGCCCACCATGAAGCCGCCGTGCTCCATTTCCATATTAAAGACCATGCCGAAATCCTCCCGGTTGATCCTGGTCTTACCCCGGAAGCCGAAGCTGGTGTAGATTTTCCCCTCATCATCGAAGATAGACGGCCCGGCCCAGCGGACGTCCAGGACCACCGGCCGGGTGATGCCCCGGATGGTGAGGTCGCCGTGGACCAGGGCCCGGTCCAGGCCCCCCGGCTCCACCCGGGTGCTTTTAAAGGTGATGGCCGGATATTTGTCCACCTCCAGGAAATCGGCGCTTTTCAGGTGGCCGTCCCGCTGCTCCACCCCGGTATAGATGGATGTGGCGTCAATTTCCACCGCCACCCCGGCCTTCTCCACGTCCAGAGGGTCAAAATCGAGGGTGCCCGCGACCTTGCCGAACAGGCCGTGCACCCAGGAGACCATCATGTGGCGCACCTCAAAGGCCGCGGAACTATGGTTAAGGTTGATATTCCACTTGGCCATGGTCTGCCTCCCGGAGGATAATGCGGGCCGCGGCGATCCCCGGGAATTGTCCCGGTGTATCCGCCACTGCCGGCCAGGGCCTTAAATTAATCACCAAAGAAGGGACTGTCAATTGTTGGGGGGGTGATGCCAAGTCGCAATCAAACGGCACGGAATTGTATCAGGGGCGGCCCTGCGTGTGCGCCCGCATTAGGGCGGACACCTGGGTCCGCCCCTGCAAGAAAATTGTCTTTTGATTGCGACTTGGTATGAGAGGGGGTTATACCCTGTTCGCTTAGAAATGAAACAAAATAACATGCTAACATATTGATATCACTTGTAGGCGGGTTTAAAACCCGCCCCTACAATGCGAACATGGTATTAGGTTACCTGGTGGCACAGGCAGGGCGAGGAGATGGTGCACCCTTACCAATCTCCCAATAAGGGATTGGGGGAGGGGGTAAGGGGCCATGCCCCTTAGCCCCCTTCCCCACATCTCTTTTACCCCTCCGCCAATCTCCTGATAATTTCCGGGATGGTGCGGGTGGCCAGGTAGGACAGCGACCCTCCCCCCAGGACCACTTGCAGGGGGACGTTCATCTCTTCCGCGGCCTTGATCATCAGGTCGCAGATCTGGAAGAAGGGCTCGATGCTGAGGCCCAGGGAGCCGTAGTCGTCCGCGTGGGTGTCGAAGCCGTAGTACCAGAGGAGGAGGTCGGGCTTAAAGGGAGGGATCAGGGGCAGGTGCTGCCGCACCAGGTCCACGTATTGGGAGTCGGGGGACTGGGTATAGGCCAGGCGGTAGACGTCCACGTCCACCTTGGTGCCGTCCGGGGAGCGGTAGTCGTCGCCGCAGAAGCAGAGGTGCAGGACTTCCGGGTCGTTCTGGACCAACTGGCGGGTGCCGTCCCCGTGGTGGGCGTCGGTGTCCACAATGGCGCAGCGCCGCCAAGAGCTTATTTCCCGGACATGAGTCAGGGCCAGGACCACGTCGTTAAAACAGCAAGCCCCCCAGAACTGCTGGTAGCCGGAGTGGTGGCCCCCCGCGCCGATAAAACAAAAAGCCCGGTCGATCTCGCCTTGGGCCAGGGCCTCCATGCCCGCCACCACGCCCCCCGCGGACTCATAGGCCGTGGAGCAGAAAGAATCCCGGGCCACCATGGGGATGATTTCCGGGGAGTGGACCTTGAGGAGCAATTCTTGGGAGACCCGGGGACACTCATAGAGGCGGATGTTGGGTTTTTGCAGGAGCTCATCCAGGGCCTCGGGAAAGTCCCGGAGGCGGTTGCCCACGGTCATGTAGCTCTTGCGGCTGAAGGAAGGATGGTAGAAGATGCCGATGTTTTTCATCTCATTTATTATTTAATTAAGGCCGTTTTCATTAATTTTAAGATGATTAAACCAGTGAATTAATCAAAATCCCCCAATCTTCTTCAGGTATTTTTGAGGGTGTGAAAACCATCATGGCCCCAACAAAAAATATTTTATCCCAACTTCTTCGATTATTTTTTAAATAAGGCAACAATTGTTTTAATTTATCTTTATCTAATCGATTGTTTGGTGAGCCAAGAGGAATTATACTAAATGGTAATGCCCAAGTTTTATCCCAAATATTATCAATTGTTTCTTCTTGAGATGGTTTAGACCTGATCACGAACGGAGTTGTCAGACATTTTTCTTTAACACAATAGAAAAGGCCAAAAGATCCAATTGGCAAATTCTTACTTTTTGTAAGTATCGAAGGATTATTAGACTGCTTTATGGATACTGCCCATTTTTTAGCACCAATCGCCGCCCAAATATTTGTAAGATCACGGGAGCTAAATACATAGATGTCCATAATCATTCCTTTTGCAGAAGATTAATTAAAGAATGGTAAGCAATGCCCGCCCTATTACTGGTAGCAAAAGATTCCGACGTTTTTTATGCATAAGTTGGAATCAAATATAAATCTTCACCGAGATGGCTTTGCTTGCAACTCTTGATCCCAGATTCTTTCCCAGTCTGCATATTTGGGGTAGAAGAGATAGAAATAGAGCAGGGAGATGGCCATGAAAATGAAGAAGTCATTGGGATTTCGGGATAAAATGAAGAGGACGAGTCCATAGATGGAGATTGATTCACACATGGCGAAGACCAGGAGGGTGAAAGCAAAGAGGCGCAATACCACCGGATATAAAGATTGGGAATATTGTTTTTGGAAAAACCTAAGAATAATATTCTTCATGAATTTTATAATAAGAAAAAAGACTACGGATATTAAATAAAATAAATATCTAAGCTTAGTCACCACTGCCGCATCTACTTTCTGATTGCCGTTTTCCAGAAAGGAGAAATAGCCATGGTCCATGGCCAACACCAGGGAGGCAAACATAAAGACCGAGCCGATCATAACCAGGCCGATATAATTGGTTATTTTAAACTGCTTCTGCAGCATTTCCCGAGAAATATGATGCATGGAAGGTTTTCTGGCAACCATAGGTGGCAGGCAGCCGTTGCGGCCTAGATCTCCTCGGACATCAATTGTCTCTTCAAGATGTCGATGATGAAGGGAGCTTCTTTTCTATCGAGGCTCTGGATGCTTTTCTCAAAGCGCGCCACTCTTTCTTTCTTTTCCAGGAAGGTCTCGATATCCGCGGCCACCCGCACCGCTTCCTCCAGGACGGCATGGAGATTCAGCAAAACCTGGACCGTTATTTCCTGACCTTCATAGCTGGCCACCTGGCTCTGCAGGGCCTGGAATTCCTGGAGCCAGGCCTGGAGGTGGTTCTCCACCCGGGTGTAGCTCTCCGCGTCCCCGATGATCCAGGACCGCACATAGTCCTGCTCTTCCTGGGTCAGTGGCCCCCCCCTTTCCAGCTTGTGGATGATGTCCTCCATCTGCGGACCGGTAAGGTCCTGGAGGGCTTCCCGCACTTGATTTTTGGCCGCGGCCAGGGCTGCGCCCACCCGTTGCAGCTCATCGACGCTGCTATTACCGGAAACTTCCATGATCCGGGAAATGCCTTGAGGTAACTCCATCTTCCGGCCTCCATGAAAAACTAGGATGCCAATTATATCGGCCGCAGGGGGGAAAAGTTCAAGGTTTAAAAAATCCTGAAATGGTTGCCTTAGGCCGCGTATCGCAAAATTTCCAGTTCCGCGCCGTTTATTACCGCCTCATCGGCACGTTTGAGCAATAACCATGCAATTATCGGTGCGTAAGACGCACCCTACGGAGCAAGGATGTAGGGTGCGTCTTACGCACCATTATAATCTAGGCTCCGAATCGTTCCCCCACCTTCGGCTGCCGGGCGGCAATAAAATCCGGGGCCTTCACCTTCCCCAATTCCTTGGTGCGGAAGCGGGTGATGAAGAGCGCGCCGCCGCTGGCCGCCACTTTGAGGCCCTTCTCCCCCACTTCCAGAATCTCTCCGGCCGGGGCTGCGGGGGCGTCGCTGCTAAAGGCGGCGTTATAAAATTTCACCTTTTCCCCCCGGAAGGTGGTGGTGGCCCCGGGCTGGGGGTCGCAGCCCCGGATGAAATTATAGACTGCCCTTGCAGGTTTGTTCCAATCCAGGCCCGCCACCTTCTCGTCGCAGGGGGGATCGTAGGTGGCCTGGGAGTGATCCTGGGGGATGCGGGGCGCTTTCCCCTGGGCCACCAAAGCCACCGCCTCCAATACCCCTTGCACCCCTAAGGGGAAGAGCTTATCGAAATAGACCGCGCCGGTGGTTTCATCCGGGCCGATCTCCACCTTTTTCTGGAGGAGGATGTCCCCGGTGTCGATCCCCTTATCCACCCAGAAGATGGTGAGCCCGGTTTCGGTCTCGCCGTTGATCACCGCCCAATTGATGGCGGACGAGCCCCGGTACCTGGGCAAGATGGAGGGATGGTAACAGATGGAACCCTGTTTGGGGGCGTTAAAGACCCGGGCCGGGACAATGTCGGTGACAAAGGCCAGGACCCCTAAATCGGCGTTGAGTTTGGCCATCTGCGCATATGCGTCCTCATCGCGCATGTGGCCGGGCTGAAAGACCGGCACGCCGGCTTGCGCCGCGGCCTCTTTTAAGGGATCGGCCTTGCCCCCCCGGTCCGGCGGGCAAAAAACCCCCGCCACTGTTTGCCCCTGTGCCAATAAACCCTTTAACACCTCCGCGCCAAAAACCGCCTGACCGATCAGAGCTATCCGCATGGTTTTCCTCCGGCAGGTTACTTAGGGTCTTTAATTGGTGAGCAGTAAGCAGTGAGCAGTAAGCAGTAAAAGAAAGGGTGTCTGGTTTTTTTACTGCTCACTGTTCACTGTTCACTGCTCACTGTCCTCAATGGTGGTGTTCGTCCGGGGCTCTTTCCGGCTCCAGGGACGCGGCCCAGAAGCAGATGCCGCAGGCGGCCATGATGGAGAGCACCGCCACCGCGGCGCTGCCGCTCCAGAAGGCCACGCCGATGCAGAGGAATACCAGGATGCAGAGCAATCCCTGTTTTTTCCGGTAGGCCGGCATCGCTTCTTCGCTATGATGTTCGGCATGATGGGCCATATTGCAAACCTCCTTACTGATTATCGGGCTGGGCGTTTTAGTCTTTTAAGACTTATTGCTTCTTATAAATGAAATCCAGGGCGCGATTCAACCTTTTTAGGACTTCTTCCTTCCCCAAAATATTAATTATGTCGAAGAGGCCGGGGCTCACGGTCTTGCCGGTGAGGGCCAGGCGCACGGGCTGGGCCAGTTGCACCATTTTCAGACCGGTCTCGGTGGTCAAATCCTGAAAGAGCTGGTTGAGGGCCGCCTCGGAGAACACGGCCATGGCCTCCAGGCGTTTTTTGATCTCTTCCAGGTTGGCCGCGTTCTCGGAGGTGAGAAATTTCCGGGCCCCCTTTTCCTCGTAAGGCCGGGGGTCCTGGAAATAGAAGCGGGCCGCGTCCGCCATCTCCACCAGGGTTTTGCTCCTGGTGTTCAACGTGCCCGCCACCCGGGCCAGGTAGTTCAGGTCATTAGCAGCAATGCCCAGGCGCTCCAGGAAGGGCTGCAGAAGACCGGCCAGTTCGGGCAGCGGCGTCTCCTTGATATAATGGGCGTTGAGCCACAGCAGCTTTTCTTCGTCATACACCCCCGGGGATTTGCTCATGTGCTCCAGGGAGAAATATTGGATCAGTTCCTCCCGGCTGAAAATCTCCTGGTCGCCGTGGGCCCAACCCAGGCGCACCATGTAGTTGACCAGGGCCTGGGGGAGATACCCCCGCTCCCGGTAGTCCAGGATGGGGATGGCCCCCCGGCGTTTGGAGAGTTTCCCTCCTCCCGGGGCCAGGGTCACGGTCATGTGGGCGAACTCGGGCAGGGCCGCGCCCAGGGCCTGATAGATGAGAATCTGCCTGGGGGTGTTGGGGATGTGGTCCTCCCCCCGGATGACGTGGGTCACCCCCATGGTGATGTCGTCCACCACCACCGCGAAGTTGTAGGTGGGGATGCCGTCGGCCCGCTGGATCACCAGGTCGTCCAATTCCTGGTTGTCGAAGGCGATGGGCCCCTTGCCCCGGTCGTGCCAGTGAGTGGTGCCGGTTAAGGTAGTTTTGAAGCGCACCGCGGTGTGAGGGCCGGGTTTCAAGCCCCGGTCCCGGCAGCGGCCGTCGTATTTGGGCTTATCCCCCCGGGCCAGGGCTTCTTGGCGGCGGGTCTCCAGGTCGGCGGGGTCGCAGTCGCAATAATAGGCTGCGCCTTTATCCAGGAGGCGCTGGATATATTCCCGGTAGATGGGCAGGCGTTCGGATTGGAAATAGGGGCCTTCGTCCCAGTCCAGGCCCAGCCACTGCATGCTTTCTTCAATCTCCTGGACAAAACGCTCTTCGGAGCGTTCCCGGTCCGTGTCTTCGATGCGCAGGATGAAGACGCCCTGATGGTGGCGGGCGAAGAGCCAGTTGAACAGGGCGGTGCGGGTGCCGCCCAGATGGAGGGAACCGGTGGGGCTGGGAGAAAAACGGGTGCGTACCTGAGCCATGTACATTGCCTCACAAGCTCTAAATTATTAACATAAACCCGGGGTCAGGCCAAGGGATATTACGGAGAAATCGGGCCGCAGCCGGGGAGGGGTGGCAGGATTAGTGAAACCGCGGCCCGCGGATTGTTAGTTGTGGAAAAACCTGTTAAAAAGGCAATACCAGGACTTGGAGGTAATTAAAGGAAGATGGCCAAAAAAGAAACCCCGGGATTGCCGCAATCCTCGGAGTGGGCCCGGGTGATTATTGACAAGGCCCCGGCCGGCATCATGATCATGGACCGGGAAGGCCGGGTGACGGATTTCAACCCCGCGGCCGCGGCCATCAGCGGCTATAGCCGGGAAGAGGCCCTGGGCCGCCCGGTCCTGGAGGTCCTGGCTACTGCCAGGGACCGGGAAGACTGCCCCATTAAAGCGGCGATGCGGGGCCAGGAGGTGGAACCTCAGGAGATAATCGTACTCAACCGCGGTCAAGAGGCGGTGCCGGTGATGCTCAGCGCCTTTCCCCTGAAGGAAAAAGGAGGGGCCATCCTGGGCGGGGTGATCATCTTCCGGGACCTGTCCTCCATCAAACGCCTGGAAAAGGAACGGCGGCACCTGGTGAATATGTTCGCCCATGACCTGAAAACGCCGGTGGTGGGCATGGCGGGCCTGGTGCGGCGCCTGCGCCAGGGCAAGGCCGGTCCCTTAACCGAACCGCAGATGAACTACCTGGAAACCATTGACCGGGAGATGGGGCGACTGGAGAAGCTCATCAACAATTTCCTGGAATTCGCCCGCCTGGACCTCCACCTTCTCACCCCCCTGCCCAGCGCCTTGCAGGTGGAGAGGGAATGCCAGGAGGTTTTGGCCCTGCTGCAACCCCTGGCGGAGGCCAAGGGCATCGTCCTGGACGCGGAATATCCCCAGGAACTGCTGGTGATCCAGGCCGATCCCCTGCTGTTCCGGCGGACCCTGGAAAATCTGCTGGAAAACGCCATCAAATACTCGCCGCCCCGGACCACGGTAACCCTGGAGGTCCAGGACCGGGGACAGGAAGTGCTGTTTGCCGTCAAGGACCAGGGACCCGGCATCGCCCCGGAAGACCTGCCCCATCTCTTTGAAATCTATTACCGGGGCGCGGACGCGGAGAAAGAGAGGGGCTTCGGGGTGGGCCTGGCCACGGTCAAGCGCATCATCGACGCCCACGGCGGCCGCATCTGGGTGGATAGACCCCCGGGGCAAGGCGCGACCTTCCGTTTCACCCTGCCCCGGGAGGGTGCTACAGCTTGACTGAAGGCGGGATGCGCTTCGCTTTCCCGCCCTACATCGCTGCCCCGTGAGAATCCGGTGGCTTGGGCGGTGGCACAGGCTTTCCAGCCGGTGCCAATGAAAGAGGCGGGCCGGATGCCCGCCTCGTTTTGTTGGTTGAGGGTAAAGCCCAATGCTCCGGAACGGCTGTTTCCGTCAGGCGAAATTAAAGCATTTGCCAAAAGTTTTTTCCTCTTATCCCCTCTCCCCCCCGGCCGGGGGGAGAGGGTTAGGGTGAGGGGGGGGCGGAAATAACTTTTGGCAACGGGTATAATCCTGGGGATCATTAGCTCCCGGTCTCTTCCTCCTCTTTTCCGGCCATGGTCTCTTTATACCATTCCGAGTGATGCTTTTTGGCCCAGAGGCGGCTCACCTTGCCGTCCACCATGGCGCTCCAGGTGCCCGGGTTGGCGATGGTGCCCAGATAGGCGTGGGCGATGACCGCGGCCAAAAAGATGATGGCGAAGAAGCCGTGGACCGTGGACAGGAAACAGTTAAGGGTCAGGGGCAAACTGTTCTTGAAGATGAGCAGGATGCCGGTGGCCCCCATGATCAGGGAGAGGGCCACGGTGAGCCAGAAAAAGATTTTCTGGCCCGCGTTGAGCCTGCCTGCCGGGACCTCCACCTCTTTGCCGCCGATATAGCCGCCCCGCTTTTGCAGCCATTCCTTATCATAGGCCACAAACTTGGCGTCTTTATACCACAGGCAGAGGCTGACGATGGACGCGGCCACAAAGATGAGGCCCGCCACCCAGTGGAAGATGACCGCGGTCTGCTGGGAACCGAAGAACAGCCGCAGCATGGAGACATTGTTATAGAAGAAAATGTATCCCGTAAAGGCCAGGATCAGGAAGGTGGTCAGGCGGAACAGGTGGGTCCAGCGCTCCGCCAGGCTGAAGCGCTGGATTTCCCCGGCCGCGGCATAGAAGTCCGCCACCTTGGGGCCTTGCCCGGTGTAATGCAGCACCAGGACAAAGACCAGGAACAGGATTATCCAGCTTACATAGGGAGTCAAATAGAGCTGGTGAATCTGGTTAAAGGTAAAAGCCCAGGGCTGGCAGCCGAAGAGCCGGCCTGCCGCGACGGTCACCGGTTTGCCGTCGGGCCCGAACATGTCGGTGACGATCCGGCCTTTGAACATGTGGGCCGTATCCGCATGGCAATCCGCACAGCCGTTGGCCCCCAGGGCCAAGCTGGCCGGGGCCACGTTGTGGTTGATATTGAAGCCCTCGATATGGCCGGCCCAGGTGGTGTCTTTGCCGCTCACCACCTCGCCATTGTCGTTCAGGAAGTACATCAGGCCGCCCTTGTGGTAGTAGGGTTTGACCTGTTGGAAGCGCTTGTTGTCCTTCAAGGTTTCCGGGAACGCCATCAGCATGGTCTTGATCTGTTCCGGCGTGTGCACTTCCGGTTTCCTGGGGTTCTTGGGCTGGAGCTGGCCTTTAGCCTTCTCATACCCCTTTTTCAGTTCCCGGGCGAACAGGGGATAATTAATGCCGTCCTTGTCCTGGTTGGAAAAGAATACCGAATTGAAGCGGTTCACCGGCCACAGCATGCCGTGTTCGTCCCGCTGGAAGGCCGGCTGCCAGGTGAATTCCGCGCCGATCTTTTGGGCCCCTAGCTTGGGATAGTTCACCATCTGGCCGGTGGTGACGTCGAAGCCCTCGAAGGCCGCCCGGTGCAGGGCCGGAATGTGGCAGACCTCGCAGGACAGCTTGTCCAGGTGGTTGGGGCGGATGGACAGGTGCTGGGGCCGGGTGGCGCCCATGTATCCTTCTTCGTGGCACTGCTTGCAGGTCTTGATGGTGTGGTCCAGGTTGTCCGCCACCGTGGAGACGAACTCGTCCCCCTTGGCGAAGTTATGCATTTCTTTGGTGATCTTCAGTTTTTTGTCTTCGATGGCGGGGTGGCAGTGGGCGCAATTCATCCCCTGCAGGTTATGGACGTCAGGGTTGATCCGGTCGTTCCAGGAGAAGCCCCGCTTCTTCATGTCCGACATGCTGTGGCAAAAGACGCAGTTCTCCGCCGGGGGGGGATAGGCCAGTTTCAGGACCACCTTGCCGTCCTCATTAAACAGGCGCTTGTTGTACACCACTTTGGGGTGCTGGCCTTCCTTGACCACGCCGCTCACCAAACCGACGCCCGACGCCGCCACTGTGGCCCACTTGAAGTTCAGGGATTGCAGTTGGATATTCCGTTCTTTGAAATTGTACCCCGGCAGGTGGCAGATGAAACAGTCGGCCTCCACCACCCCGGTTTTGTCCCACTTGCTCTGGTAATAATCGCCGTCCAGGCTTTGGGCCAAGAAGGGGTCGGCCTGGAGGCGCTGGTCATAGCGCTTGCCGTCCCGGTCAAACTCCAGGCCGCCGCCGCCAGGATGGCAGCCGCCGCAACCCGGCACTCCCGGGGTCTTGGGGTCGCCCGCGGCGGTAAACATGAAGGTGGTCATGTCGATTTCGTCCGGGTTTTTATTGTGCTTTTTCGCCAACTGGCGAAAAGAGGGCGGTCAGAACTTCCCCAGCATGCCGTCGGACAGGACCCAGGGCTTCTGTTTACTGAAGTCGTCCTTAATGCGGTTCCAGCCCTGCTGGAAGTGATAGCCCTTGGTGATCTGGTCGTAGTTATGGCAAGCTCCGCAGGTCTGCCGGGTGCTGTAGGGCTGGTCGGCGTTTTCGCCGGTCAAGGGATTGATGATCTTGCCGTCCTCGGTCTTTAAGTGGAACGGCACACAGGCCCTGGTCTGGGCCTGGAGCACCCCGGGCAAAAGCAGCGCCAATCCTGCCACCAGGGTTGCCAAAGCTAGACCCACGGTTTTTTTCATGGGCGCAACTCCTTAAAAATTAAACACCTTGAACTCCGGGCTGGTCATCATTTCCACCAGGGTGGGAGCCGTGGAAATCCGGGCGCCGGCAATGATCTCATCGGGACCGATGAGACGCTTGTCCGCTCAGGCCTTGCAGGCGTGGAGGGGGCAGTTGCGCCCGATGAGCTGGTCCAGGAAGTCCTTCATGACCTCCCCGGTGGTGGAGCGGATGCCTTCAGCCATGCCGATCTGGGCCCAATGCACGGCATCGTCGATGAGGAAGACTTCCACGTGCTTCCCTTTCTCCGCGGCCAGGCTGGCGAACTGCAGGGCCCGGGTGGCGCTGCCGGAGCTTTCCAAACCTTTGCTGATGATGAAAAGAAACTTGGACATGGCCTACTCCTTATCCTGTCAGCGACTTATAGGTTTCCATATCCAAACCTTAACCATGGTTCATATAAAAGCAAGGACCGGCGTGGATGAGCCAGAAGCAAATCCGGCCCCAGGCGGGAAAACCCTAAAAACCCGGCCAGCACCGGGACCCACCGGGGTGTAGACTGGTTGAACATTACGAGCGGAAACTCCTCAGAAGCTTTGGCAAACCCTTTATTAGCCATAATTGCCATTCTGATTATATTAAATTGACATTGAGTATTTTTGCTGTTATTTACAATCCTGATAGCATGTCAGACTGAAAGCGGGGCAGTGCCTGGCCCTGAACAGGAATCGGAACGGTATGCTTTCACCGTTCCGCATTTTTTTGTCTGGCTGTTCTCGAAGCCTGCCTCCGGGGGAGGCTTGTCTCACCATCTTTGAGGAGGATCGTGGTTAATGAAGGTTCAAGGTAGGGTGAAGTGGTTTAATGATGCGAAAGGTTTTGGTTTTATCTCCCGGGAAGACGGCCCGGATGTCTTTGTGCATCATAGCGCCATCCAGGGAGAAGGCTTCCGCTCGCTGCAGGAAGATCAACTGGTAGAGTTCGAGGTGGTCCAGGGCGCCAAAGGTCTCCAGGCTCAAAACGTGGTCAAAATTGGGCGTTAACCCCTGATGGAGGAAATCGAAGAATACTGGTGGTTCGGGAGGTTGCGGGTTGCGCTAACTCTGTAGAATCTCTCGAGGGAAGAGGCCAGGGAAGACGGACTGCAGTGCCACCGTTTTGATCCTGGCCTCTTCACCCCTAGCCGACTTTTCGCTTGATGGAGGCGGAACCATGGCGCGACGCCGTAGCAACTACGGGCAGGAAAAGCGGGCCAAGGAGATTGCCCGCAAGAAAAAAAGCGAAGAAAAGATGAAACGCCGCCGGAAAAAAGGACAGGAAGACCTGGAAGCAGCGCCAGAGACGGAGGAGAAACAGGCTGAAGGTTAACCAGCCTGGCCTCAAAGGGTCCCCATCAACGCGAGGAGAATAATGACAGTCAAACTATATGTGGGCAACTTGCCCTTTCAAATGACCGAAGAAGATCTGCGGGCCCTTTTTTCCGAAGCCGGCGAGGTCACGTCGGCCAAGACCATCACTGACCGCCATACGGGCCAACCCCGAGGCTTCGGTTTTGTGGAGATGTCCAGCAAAGCTGAGGCCCAGAAGGCCATCTCCTTGATTAATGGCCGGAATGTGGAAGGCCGGACCCTAAAAGTGAATGAAGCCAAACCCCAACAGAAAAGCGCCTTTGCCCCTCGCGGCGGCGGCTGGGGAGGACGCCGGGGGTAATCCCTCTTCCTAATAAGCCGGCCCCACCTCTTCCCAGGGGAAGAGAGGGGCCCTGGGCTTAATCCAAATTTTCCAGACTGCTACTTCTTTCCAGCAATTCTTCCGAGGTTTCTTTCGTCCTTATTTATGTCCGGGCCGTTTAATACCGACTTGGAGGATGGAGGTGGCGCAGCTTGGGGGGATATCCTCCCCGCGCGGTTGGCCATCCCGGAAAGCCGGAGCCTTGGTGCGTCTTGAGAAAAAGATTGACCCGGCCGGGTTTTATTGTTAACTTGTTCACCAGGACAAACCGCGGCGAGGGAAGTTTTTATGCCCAAAATCGCTGATTATTTCAGTAAGACCGACCGCAAGAAACTTTTCTTCGATTACCTCAAGCTGATCGGCATCTTGGAGATCGTGATTTTCATCGTCGTGGTCCTTTGGGCCACGGATGATAAATATCACCGCGTCTACACGCCCTTCCCCTGGGCCGAATACGTCTTTGTGGCCTTTGCCTTCCCCATTGTCTTCACGTTTTTAATGGGCATCATTGTCACCGGGTTCAACCATTTTTTGGGGGAGAAGCCTTCCCAGGTCAAGGAGGAGGAGACCGGAAATCAACTGGATGTCCTGATCCGGCAGATCCGCCGTTTGCCTTACCTGGGTATATTGTTCCTTTTGCTGGTGACTATCTTTGCCCTCTACAATATGAACCACATTATGGCCTGGCTAAGTTCCCTGGGCTATAATACTTTTCTATTCTTAAGTTACGCCCTGGCAGGATTAGGGGGCATAGTGGTCATTTACTTATTGTTCTTTCTATTCTTTAAATACCGCCTCAACCAGAAAAACATGAAATATCAATACTATTCCCAGATATCCGACAAATTCGGCCTGATCATCCTGGATGACCGCACAGTGCTCTACAAGGACGGGAATATGCTGGTGCAGGGGCGGCGCTGGCGTCGTCCCCGCCAGGTGGGCACCGCGGAAGTTACCGAACCGGAAGTGATTCTTCCCGAAAACCAGGGCAGATCCCTGCCTGCACCCAAGCGCTGATGTTTTTACTAACGGGAGGTGGGCCCGGGACCGGGGGCGCCCTCCGTTTCCGTCTGGCCCTGCTGGCCGCGCTTTCTTTGGAAGTGCGGCCTTTTTTGCGGGCCAGCCGGGCCCGGTCCCTGCCGGGCGGGGGTTTGCCCGCCTGGGAGTTCGAAGCAGGGGAGGGCGGGGGCTGCCTGGCCCTGACCGGGATGGGGGAAGAAGCTGCCAGCCAGGCCGCCCGGAAGATAATCTCCCTCTGGCAGCCGGAGATCATCGTCTCCCTGGGGTTCGGAGGGGCCCTGCTCCCCGGACTGATTCCCGGCCAGGTGGTCCTGGGGGCCTCCTTCCGGCGCTATGATCCGGAGACCGGAAGCTTGGAGGAGGTGGAGGCCCCGGCTCCGCCCCGGCCCCTGGGGGAGCTGGCCGCCAGTCTGGAGTCAGCCGGATTGCCCGCGGTCAGCGGCAGTTTCGTCTCTACCCCGGGCATCATTCATAAGGAGCGCCAGGGGGAGCGGTTGCGGCGGCTGGCGCAGCCGGTGCTGGACCTGGAGACCGCGGCCCTGGCCGCGGCGGCCGCAGCCGCGGGGCTGCCTTTTCTGGCCTTGCGGGTCATCACCGATACCGCCGCCGAGGAGATTCCCGATTTTCTCCGGGAGGGTTGGGAACCGGGATACGGCCCGAGCTTCAAAAAGGCCCTGGGCTGGCTGGCAGGGGACCCCCGGCGGCTGGGACCCATGCTGCACCTTTGGCGCCGGAGCAGATTGGCCGCCCGAAGATTGGCCGCGGCCCTTGAGGTGCTGTTGCCCCTGCTTTGAGCCTGCCTGGAAAAGTTCAAGGTTCAAAGTTAAGCCGAGGTAGTTCTCTGTAGGGTGGGCATTGCCCACCATAACTTCGCTTAACTTTTAATGATTTACGGCTAAGCGAGGTAGCTGGGGCAGGGCGGGAAAGCGAAGCGCATCCCGCCTGCAGGCTACGCCTTCAGCTATCCTTCCCAGAAAAAACCTTCAACCCCAACCACGTCAAAAAAGGCAGGTAAATAAAGGTCCCCACCAAACCCAGGCAGGTTTCCCCGATCCAGAAGGTCATGAAGAGGTTGAATCCCAGAATCCCCAGGTAGAGGGCGGGACCCAGCAGGGCCCGGGAGGGGAAATCCCGGCGTCCCCAGGACCACCACCCGGCATCCGGAACGCGGGTTATCAGAAGCTGCAGCAGACGGATCATAACAAAACTCACCAGGAACCAGCCCCCGAAATTGGCCAGGGTCACGCCGAAGTAGACGCCCGGTTCCGGGTAGCCGTAAATTTGCCCTAAAAACCAGCGGTAGCCCCGGAGGGACAGGGGATCGATGACGATGTCCAGGGTGACCATCAGCACCGCGGCCAGGATTAAGACCCGCCAGGAACCCAGGAATTCCGGGCCTTCCTCCAGTCGGAAGCCGCCCCCTCCCCAGCGGCCCCGCCCCAAGGCCAGCAAAGCCGTGCAAAAGCTGGCATAAGCCAGAAAGGCATAGGACAGGGAGTCCATGAAGGGAACGCCTGCCACCCAGAGTTCCCGGTCCACGGTGGCGGGGATATAGATATACTCGCCGAAGGGGATGCCCCAGTGGATGGAGCTGAACTCCGCCACCCAGGCCACCAGGTAACCAAGGATCAGAAAGGCCAGGGTGCGGCCCCCACCCAAGTGCCAGGTGGCCAGCAGCAGATACGCGGCCAAAAAGAGGAAGACATAGGGCCGCAACGCCATGGTGCCGCCCAGAAGCAGCAAATATTTCACAGGGAAGAGCCTCCAGCTAAGCAGCTTCTCCAAATTAACACAGGCGGAGAGTGGAGGTCAAACAGGGGGCGGCAGGGAATCGTGACCGGATTTTCCGGGGCTTGTCGGCGCCGGAAAAGCTTCTTAAAATTGTTACAATTAAGAGTAATTATTCATACTTAGTAGACATTTCTCTCAAAGTTGGATTAGAATAAAGGGGTACTGAGTTAGCAGGGGCTGCCTATTGTTTTCCCGGGAATTAATGCCTAAAATTCAAGTTGAATACGCACCAAGGGACAGGAAATGAAAAAATACCCCCAATGGGTTTTCTTTATCCTCAAGTGTCTCATCGCCGCCATCATTTTGCTGGAGGTAGCCAGCTTCCTGGCCATCTGCCTGAGCAACTACTGGATTTATGGCCAGTTGCGGGATGGGGAACTGGTGCACTATGATCCCTACGCCCTGTTTCTGGAAGGGGAGAGGCCCACTTTCCACAATCCCCCCCCGGGGCAGGAGGCCTTGACCTTTTGGTTTTTCGGAGGCTCCTCCATGCGGGGGGCCACCAACCATGACGACCGCACCATCCCCAGCTTTCTGGCGCAGATCTGGAACCGGGAAGAACCGGAATTGCCCGCGGCCATGGTCAACCTCGGGGAAGACGGCTTCAACTCCCTGATGGAAACCAAGTACCTGCAAAAACTTCTCATAGATAAGAAGGCCCCGGCGGTGATTGTGTTTTTTGATGGGGCCAACGATTCCGCTTACTTTGCCCAACAGCGCACTCCCGATGCGCACCAGGGTTATGAGCGGGTGCGGGGCATGATCGAGGATTACCACCGCAGTCTTTTCGGATTGCTGAAGCCCTTGAATGCCGCCATGTGGTCCTCCTTCACCCGGGAGATCTACGATAAGATCAGGCAGGGGGTCATTCCCATAGAGCCGGATTCTCCGGAACTGCGGCAATTCGTGGACAGTTGCGAAAAGAGGTATGATTACCTTAATAAAATAGCCGTCAGTTTTGGGTCAAAATTTCTGCTCATATGGCAGCCTTGCTGGTGGGCCGAAACCGAGCCGGTGGCCCAGCAGGTCAGGCAGGTAGAGGACCTGATCCTGGGGAAAAGATCGACCTTGCGCCACAACTTCATAGTTACCTACCAAGCCCTGGTGGGCCGCCTCCAAGGCAAGCCCTATTTCATCAATTTTCAGAATATCTTGTGTTCCAGGACGGAGCCCGTTTACCAGCCCGACGGCATCCACCTGCAGGATGCAGGCCGGAAATTAGTGGCTCAGCGCCTCGACCAGGCCTTGAAGGAGCGGATCTTGATCACGGACCACCTGACCACCCCCCGGGCCTGGGCGGCCTGGGGCGCTCAGGGAGTAAGCCCCCGGTAGAAGTCCTCTTTATTTCATAAACTTGCATACCAATTATAGTGTATATTTAAGGTGGGAGTGAACCCGGGAGGCAGTTGTCCATGAAGGTGATTCTGGCCCGCACCGCCGGTTTCTGCATGGGGGTCAAGCGGGCTTTGGAATTGGTCTTGAAGGCCATCAACCAGAACCAGGGGCACATCTATACCTATGGTCCGCTGATTCATAATCCCCAGGTGCTGGATCTCCTGAAGGAACGGGGCATTGCCATCCTGAAGCCCGGGGAGATGATCCCCGACGGGCTGGTGGTGATCCGGGCCCATGGCATTCCTCCCCAGGAGCGTCTGGCCTTGGAGGCCGCAGGGGGCCGCATTATCGACGCCACCTGCCCCCGGGTCTCCCGGGTGCAGGCCATTATCCGGCGTTGGGCCCGCCAGGGATACGCCACCCTCATCGTCGGCGACGCTGACCATCCCGAGGTGCGGGGTCTTCTGGGCCATACCGACGGCCAGGGTTATGTAGTGGCCACGGCCGAAGAAGTGGCGGCCCTGCCGGAACTGCAGGACGTAATCGTGGTGGCCCAGACCACCCAAAGCGGTTCTCAGTTCAATGCCCGGGTGTCGGAGATCCGGGCCCGCTTTCCCCAGGCCCGCATCTTCAAAACCATCTGCGACGCCACTGCCTCCCGCCAGGGGGAAGTCCAGGAGCTGGCCCAGCAGGTGGAGGCCCTGGTGGTGGTGGGGGGGCGCAACAGCGGCAACACCCAGCGACTGGTGGAGATTTCCCGGAATGCCGGCATCCCCACTTACCACGTGGAGACCGAACAAGAGCTGGACCTGGGGGAGATGAGCCGCTATCACACCGTGGGCGTGACCGCGGGCGCCTCCACCCCCCACTGGCTCATCGGCAACGTGGTCAGCACCCTGAAGCATGCCTGGCTTTTCCGCCCCGGGTCTTTGATCAACTACCTCTACCGGGCCTGGCGGTTTATCCTCAAATCCAACCTCTACGTGGCCCTGGGCGCGGGCTCCCTGAGCTACACCTCTTGTCTGCTGCAGCAGGTGACGCCCATGTGGTCCTATTTTTTCATGGCCTTCTTCTATGTTTATGCCATGCACCTGTTGAATCAGTTCACCGACGAGGCTTCCAAATTCAACGACCCGGTGCAGTCCATGTTCTACGGACGGCACCGCCTCTTTCTTCTGAGCACCGGGGCCGTCTCCGCCCTGCTGGCTCTGGCCCTCAGCCTCTTACTTAACCCCGTGGCCTTTCCCTTCATCCTGGTGATGAGCGGCTTGGGCCTTATCTATAATTTTAAGATTGTTCCCGAGCGGGTGGCCGCGGTGACCCATATCGCCAGACTCAAGGAGATCCCCGGGTCCAAGACCATGTTCACCGCGGTGGCCTGGGGGGTGCTGGCGGCCCTGATTCCGGTGGTCTGTTCCGATCAGGACCTATCCTGGGCCACGGCCATTGCCTTCTTTTTCGTGGCCGGGATGATCTTCATCCGTTCCGGCCTCTTTGAGATCCTGGCCATCGAGGGGGACCGGGTGGTGGGAAAAGAGACCCTGGCCATTGCCCTGGGCAAAGAGCGGACCCTGAACTTTCTTTTCCTGGGCACCCTGGTCTTTATGGCCGTCCTGCTCCTGGCCGCGGCCGCGGGCTTGATCCCCTCCCTGGGTTACGCCCTGGCCCTCTGCGGCCTTTATTCCCTGGGCTATCTCTTTCTCTACCGCCAGGGGTGGCTGGAATCGGGCCTATTCTTGGAGACTCTGGTGGAAGGCAACATGATCCTGGCCGGCATGCTGGCCTTTCTCTGGGACCCCTATAACCGCATTTTCTAGGTTTCCGGTTTTCGGTTTGCGGTTTTCGGAAAAAAACCCAGAGACCTCTGCGCCCCTTTTGGTCATCCAGAGCGAAGCGAAAGATTTCGTATTTATGAGATTCTCCGGTTGCTTCGCTCCCTTCAGAATGACAGAAAAGACCACTTTGGCAGAGTCTCAGGGGTTCTAAAGTTACCAGTCCGGGAAGTCGAAGAGAAAATAGGGGGGAAAAAGTATTTTCACCGAAAACCGAAAACCGAAAACCGAAAACCGTTTTTTGAAACCGTTTTTTTGCAAATTTTTTATTGACAAAAACCGGGAGCCGTTCTAATATGGCGCTGGGTAAAACCGGAAAAAGGAAGGAGGTGGGGGAAAAGACAGAAATAACCAGTAGTTGTACATGAACCACGGAAAGGAGAAATTGGTTACCACTTTCCTAAATAGGGGGGAACTATGAACAAAAGAACATTTTTCATTTTGGCTCTAGTGGTTGCCTTGGCGCTGCCCACGGCAGCCATGGCGGCAGCGGAATTCAGCCTGGGCGGGTTCATCAAATTGGATGCCTTCTGGGATTCCACCCAGGAAGGCAAAAACATGAACACCCTCATACTCCGCAACAACGTTGCAACTGACAACCACGGCCGCCTGAAATTCACCTCGCAAGGCAGCCGTTTCAACTTCACCATCAAAGGCCCGAAACTCTGGGGCGCCACCACCACGGGCTTCATCGAGATGGACTTTGATTCCGCCGGGGATATGAGCGTTAACAACAATGCCGCGACCACTTCCAACAGCTACATCCCGCGGCTCCGCCACGCCATGTTCCGGATGAACTGGCCCGAGACCGAACTGCTCTTCGGCCAGTACTGGACCTTCTTAACCATCTGGTATCCGGAAGTCCTGCAAGATGGGCCGGCGATGATCACCGGCACTCCCACCGCCCGTATCCCCCAGATCCGTCTGACCCAGAAGTTCCTGGGCGCCTGGACCGCGGGCATACTGGTGGGCGAAGCTAACGGCATCACGGACAACAGAGTCTATGGGGCTACTGCCGTTGACCATACTGGCGGTGAGTCCACCGAAGCGCCCCAGGTGCAGGCCCAGTTGGAGTACAAGCAGGATCTGTGGGGCAAGGCCGCCTGGTACGGCAAGCCCACTCCCTTCACCGCTCAGCTTAGCGGTGGTTGGCAGCGGGGCATCATCCCGGTCACGGCCGCAGGTTTAGACACCACCGGCGAGAATACGGCAGCAGCTATTGTTCCTGCCTATACTACCCGGCAAACCTACGTTGATCCGTGGATAGTGATGGGTTCCTTGTTCATTCCGGTAATCCCCACCCACAGCGCCAATCTGGCGGGGACCGCGTCTTTGCAGACCTCCTGGTGGATCGGCCAGGGAGTGGAAGCCTTTGGTTTCACCACCTTCGGCTCTCAAGTATTCCGCTTTGTCGGTTACAACGCCGCGAATGCAGCCGTTTATGACGTGAATTTGATGAACCGCTTTGGCGGTCAGGTCCAGGCCCAGTACTACTTCAACAACCAGTGGTACGTGACTGGTTTCTGGGGCTTCAGCAAGGCCATCGGCGTCGGGGCCTTCGAGAGAGAAAATGGTGCCCCCAATAACAAAGCTATTGCTTTATCTGGTTCAAATGCTACGGCCAACTACCATCACGAGTTCGATTTGGCCCTGTGGTACCGGCCCATCCAGGCCTTCAAATTCGGCCTGCAGTATGCCTATGCCCGGACCAACTGGTTCCAGAATGTCTCCAGCCCGGCTAACGGTGTTACCACCAATCTCGGCGAAGCGCACCGGGTCGAGTTTGTGGGGCTGTTCTTCTTCTAACCTGAAAACCGGTTGACTAACCTAAACCCACGGGGTATGATCCCCGTGGGTTTTTTTTTGAGGACGGTTTTCGGTTTTCGGTTTACGGTTTTCGGCAGAAAACAGTCAGAAGATAATATATGATTTTGGTTTCTTTGAATGAGAGTATGGCGAGAAAACGAAAGTAAATAGGTGGAAACTAAGAAATCAAGATCTTACCGGGACCTGGATGTATGGAAGTTATCTATTGATTTAGTAAAAGAGGTTTATAAGCTGACGGACAAATTTCCTACATCCGAGAATTTCGGCTTGACTAGTCAAATCAGAAGGGCGGCGGTATCAATTCCGTCCAATATTGCCGAAGGTCAAGGCAGAAATTCATCAAAGGAATTCCGACAATTTCTATCGGTGGCGCTAGGGTCAGTGGCGGAATTAGAGACCCAATTAATTATTTCTCAAGCAATAGAATATATATCCCAAGGTGAACTAACCCCTTTTTTAAATAACTTGGACAGGATCAGGAAAATGATAAAAAGTCTTGCTAACCGGGTAACTCGGTGAAATTAAGTCTATGATTGCATTTTAATTTTTTCACCGAAAACCGAAAACCGAAAACCGAAAACGGAGCTTAATAATGCCTAGAAGTTCATCTCCATTAATGCGCTATATGGTAACATCAACCCTCCTCGCCGTCCTTTTCCTGAACGGCTGCGGCGCCTGGAAGTCGGCGAAAGAATGGGCCGGGTACGGCACCACTGACCAGGACGAAGAAGCGACAGTTCCACCTGAGGCTCAACAAGAGACCGTGATGATTGACGGCAAGCCTTATATCCGCAGCAAGAACCCCTACTGGCTCACCTACCCGGACCAGCCGGAATATATTTATGTGGAGAAAGGCACAGAGTTCATCCCCATGCAGCGGCGGCTCATCGAAGCCATAGCCAAGCAGGTGGGCCTGGAAAGGGACAAGGCCGCGGGCAAGGCTATCCCTCCGGATAAATTGCAGGAGATGGTCAAGGCCGAAGTTGACCGCATCCTGAGGGAACAGGGGCTGGGCGGGTTTGTCTCCAAGGGCCGGGGGGAAAAGGCCCCGGTGGTGGGCCGGGCGGTGGCGGTGATCCCGGACACCAAAGAGACCCCCCGGAGCCAGGAAGGGATGAACCGCACCCTGGCCAGCGGTTTGGCTGAGGCCCTGCGCCGCACCAAGGATGTGACGGTGGTAGGGGATGAGAAGGTGCGGGAGGCTTTGAACAAGGCCGGCATTGCCGGAAAGCTCAGTCTGCGTCCCAATATTCAGGCCCTGGGCGATCAGTTGGGGGTGCAGGGCCTGGTCCTCACCAAGGTGATCCCCCCGGAGGGGAGCAATCCCGGCTTCCTGGTGCTGGAGGTCTATGACACCTTCCAGGGCAACAAGGTCCAATCGGTGGTGGAGCCCGCCACCGGAGGTTTGAAAACCGAAGAGGTGACCAAGTTCGCCCAGAAGAACGCCCTGCGGGTGGGCGGTGAATTGATGAACATGGATTGGTTCGGGCGGGTGGATTTTGTCAAGGAAGGCAAGGTTTATCTGAGCCTGGGCCAGAACGCGGGCCTCAAGGTGGGGGACCGCCTGAAGGTGGTGCAGGCGGGTAAAGAGGTGGTCAACCCCACCACCCACGCGACCCTGGGTTATACCTCGGATACCACGGTGGGAGAATTGAAGGTGACGGAACTCCTGGGCGGCACCGGCGCGGTGGCCACCACCATGAGCGGCGGCCCCTTCAAGGCGGGGGAGAAGGTGAAGGCGAAGTAAAGACGGTTTTCTGTTTTCTGTTTACTGTTTTCTGTGAAAAGACAGGGGCATTGGCTATTTGGGGAGGCTACTGGAAAGGGCTTTAATCATTTTTCTAATCACATCAATGGTAATTAGGAGAGGATCAAGGTTGCCGTCATTTATATAGCCAATTTTTTGGGCGATGATAAGTTGAGTTTCCAGTTCTGCCAGAGAACCCAGAGATATTGCGAGATATTGCCGGAATTCCTTGGCTGAGTTTCTTCCTTGGCCTTCAGCGATATTTGAAGGAATGGATATCGCGGCTTTTCTAATCTGGCTGGTCAATCCGTAGATCTCCATGGGCGGAAATTTGCCTGTAATATCTTAAACATCCTTCACAAAATCCACTGCCAATTTCCACACATCTATAGCGATTGCCAAAAGTTTTTTCCGAAAGAGCCTTAAGAAAATTTACGCGACATTTGGTGAAAAATATGCTTTCCTGGATTCGTGCCCAGACGAGTCGCCCCCAACCTGGAGAATTGTTCTCCGGCGGAACTGGAAGTGGCCGCCAAAGCCGCTCCTTCCCAGCGGAGCCATAATCGTCTGA
>JBFLXM010000042.1:0-8000 GCA_040757175.1 Thermodesulfobacteriota bacterium | reverse complement strand
CAGCCCTAAAGGCTATTTCCGCTGGGTTGGCTGCTTCTGAATCGACGTCCCAAGATTGCAGCCCGACCATCAGTAAGTGGTCAAAACAGTCCAAAGAAAATGTATTTAGGCAACAGCCCGTAAAGCCCGCGGCTGCCAATGCAGCCGGTTGCCTGCGACTCGGCATAAGAGGTCAAGGGCCCTGGCCCCCTCAGTCAAAGTCCATTTCTAATCATCATTATATTTATTATCGGCCATGAGTGGCTACGCCTAAAACCCCATCGCTCCTGGCTTGCTTTTGGGGGGTGGGAAGAGGGTTATGGGGAGCGGGCCGGGACGGGTAGGGTGGACGTCCTCGCCCGCCCCAGATCTCTGAAGTCCTCCCATATAATCATTTTCAATCGGCAAATCCGGCCAGAAGTTCCAGTAATTTTTCACCATGGCCGGCGGTGTCGAAGGGGGCGCCGGGGGCGGTCGCCGGGGAGGCAAGCACCCCCTGGGCGGCCAGGACTTTTTTGAAGAGGGGCACCGGGTTATTTTGGCAGAAATGGGAGACCAGTTGCAAGCGGTTGCCCAGGTCCCAGAGGGCATAACGACGGGGCGGGTCGTCGGCCGCGTCTTCGGGATGCAGGCAGGCCCGGGTCACCTGCTGCCAGGCCCGGGGCAGGAGTTGGGCGCTGCCGGAGACTACCCCCCAGGCCCCGGGGCGGGTCAGGAAGCGCACTTCCTCGGTTTCATAGAACGCGAAGCCGGGCCGGGCCCCGGCCGCGTGGTGGTAATGGAGGAAGCGGCGCATCTCCCCCTGGTAAATTAAGCCGAGAATCCCGGGCCGGGTCGCCAATTTTTTAAAGACATGGGTGCGAATATTCAGATGTTTGAATCTTATCCCCCGGCGGCGCACCACCTGGGGCAGATTGAGGAGGATGAGGGGCAGGGGAATGTCCCCGAGCAGGGCCTGACATGCCTGGGGCAGGCCCCGATTGCTATGGTACCACAGGGGGGCGTCCGCCAGGAAAAGGGGGCCGCCATAACCTTGGCGCCGGGTTTCCGCCTCCACCCAGGCGGCCAGGTCCCGGGTCTCCTCCAGGGTGGCGCCGGTAATGCCGAAAAAGATGGGGACCCGCCCAGCCACCAGGGGCAGGAGGTGGGCGAACAATTCCCGGCGGATAACCGGGGGCAGGTCCAGGGCTTCCCCGGCCAAAGGGCTCCCGGCCAGCAAGCCGTCCGCGGCCGGCAGGACCCGGGCCACCAGCCGCGCCAGGCTGGCGGCATCCAAGGCCCCGTCCCCGGCCAGGGGGGTGACCAGGTCGATGATCAGGCCCGCGGGAGGGGCCAGGAAACCGGAGGGGGTGGTCATAGTTTATAGTTCCAAGTTCCTTGTTCCAAGTTCCAAGTTCAAGATCCAAAGGTCAAATCGGCATTAGGTGCCATGGTTAATGATTCTCAGATAAAGCCTGAAAAGTTCCATTAAAAGACTTGTTTTTAACTTGGAACCTGGAACCTGGAACTTGGAACTTTTAGACCGTAAACTTAAACTCCCCCCGCCCCAAAAGGTCATGGAGGTGGACGATACCCAGGACTTGCTGATCTTGGTCCACCACCGGCAAAACGGTGATGGCCAGGTGCTCCATGAGTTCCAGGGCCTGGGAGGCCAGGGCCCCCGGGCCGATGCACCGGGGTTTGGGGGTCATCAGGTCCCTGGCTTTTTTCTCCTGGATATTGCCCCATTTCTTTAAGGCCCGGCGCAGGTCGCCGTCGGTGATGATGCCTTTGAGCGTGCGGCCGCGGTCCACCACCAGGGTGGCCCCCAGCTTTTTGGCGTCTATTTCCCGGACCGCCTGCTCCAGGGTCTGGTCGCCCCGGGTCAGGGGGATCTGGGCGCCGGTGCGCATCACTTCGGAGATGGCCAGGGTGAGGCGCGCCCCCAGGCTGCCCCCGGGGTGAAACCGCCGGAAGTCATCGGCCTTAAAGCCCCGTTTGGAGAGGAGGACCACGGCCAGGGCGTCGCCCATGGCCAGCATGGCGGTGGTGCTGGCCGTGGGGGCCAGCCCCAGGGGACAGGCCTCCCGGGGGACCCCGGTGTCGATGACCACCCGGCTGTGCCGGGCCAGAGTGGATTGGGGCCGGCCGGTAAAGGCGATCACCGGCGTCTCCAGGCGCTGGAAACTGGGGAGGAGGATGGTCAGTTCCTTGGTCTCCCCGCTGTTGGAGAGGGCCAGGACCACGTCCTCTTTGGAGACCATGCCCAGGTCGCCGTGCATGGCCTCCACCGGGTGGAGAAAGAGGGCCGGGGTGCCGGTGGAGTTGAAAGTGGCCACCATCTTCCGGGCCACCAGGCCGGATTTACCCACCCCGGTGAGGATCACCCGGCCTTTGGCCCGGTAGATGAGGTCCACCGCCTGGACAAAACTGGCGTCCAGCTTGGGGATCAAGGCCGCGATGCCTTCGGTTTCGATGGTCAGGACTTCCCGGGCCAGGTCCAGAAGATTGACAGCCATGGGGATCTTTCAATCCACCGCGACGGGAGTCAGGTCCCGGCCCACCATGATGCCGTCTTTGCCCCGGCCTTTGCTGCGAAACATGGCCCGGTCGGCGATCCGCAGCAATTCTTCCCGGTCCTGGGCGTCCTGGGGCAGGGTGGCGATGCCGTAACTGGCGGTCAGGGGCAGATTGATATTTTCCGATTGCAGAAACAGGGTGCTGTTGATGGCCCGGCGCAAGCGGCGCACCACTGCCAGGGCTTCTTCCTGGGAAGTCTGGGGCATGAGGATGATGAACTCATCGCCGCCGTAGCGCACCAGGCTGTCATCCGGCCGCAACACGGAATGGATCACCCGGGCCACTTCCCCCAAAATCCGGGAGCCCAGAAGATGGCCGTGGGTATCCACTACGTGCTTGAAGTCATCCAGGTCCAGGAAGGCCACCGAGAAATACTCTTTTCTCTCCAGGACCCCGGGGAGGAGATGATCCAGCTTACAGGCCAAGTAGCGGGGATTATAGAAACCGGTGACTTCATCAATAAAGGTCCGGGCCTGGAGTTTTTGCAGGTTATAGACGTTGTCCACGGCAATGGCCACATAATCCGCCAGGATGGCCAGGAGGGGCAGATATTTCTCCCGGAAATATTTCTCATCCTCCACGTTGACCACTTCAAAGACGCCGATCACTTCGTTCCGGACCTCCAGGGGCAGGGCGATGATGGAACGGGTGTCAAAGCCGGTGGCCAGGTCGGCCCGGGCAGAGAAGCGGTGATCCTTGCCGGCGTCTTGGATACAGATGGGCTTGCCGCCTTGGACCACAGCCCCGGCGACCCCTTCACCCGGTTTCAGGTGCAGGCCCTTCAATTTTTCCGGGTCCACCCCCACCACCACCGCAAAGTAGAGTTCCTGGGTCTGGCGGTCCACCAGGAGCAGGGACCAGTTTCTGGCGGGGATCAGGGTCTTGATGCGCTCCAGGACCGCGGTGAGTAAAGTCTCCATATCCACGGCGCTCACCAGGGCCTTGGAGAATTCAATGCAGGTCAGTAATCTCTCCAACTGCCCGGCGTCGGCCAGGGTATCCAAGACAGATTCTTTGCGCCACATGGGGGATTACCTCACAAGAGAATTTTATGGGCAAGAACCTGGGATTGCAAGGGTTTTGTGGGAGAAAGGGGGGGACCCGGGTGAGGCGCGGCCCAAACTCTCCGGGCCAACCGCCAGGGCCCGGGGGTGGCTGCGGCCCGGGACGGGCCCGTAGAGAGAAGTTCAGGAGGCCGTGGAGAAGTTTACCTTGACCTCAAAGCCCACCATTTTCGGGCTGAATCCTGGAGGCGTCCGGCCACCCGGGCCTTCGCAAACCGGTAAATTTTTACCCCTGAAGGCCCTGTGCCCCGGTCCTAAATTGAGACCTCTGCGAAAGTCTCATGTGGAACAGCCGCCCTCGGCTGTTCACCCTTCATCTTGTAGCAGGCGAGGGCGCCTGCTCCACATTTTGATTAAAGAGGAAAGTAAATGATACTTTCGCAGAGGTCTTAAATTGTTATTCCGGGAAAATCTGTTATCATCCAGTGCCATTGGAGAATTAATCGCGGTAGTGAGCAGACGGAGAGGAGAAGAAAGATGCTGGGAAAAGTGGTGAGCCACAGAGCATTATTGATCCTGACCGCGCTTTTGGCTGGCTCCTGGCTGCTGGGGGGCTGCGAGTCCATCTGCAGCAAGCGCCTTGGCCTTTACCGGGACACCCCTGAAAAGGCCCAATCAACGGCCAATATGGCTTTATTGGTGACTAACCCGAATTTGGCCCAGGCAGTGCTAAGCGGGTCCGGCAGTTATCAAGGGGACGGAAGCCAGTGGATGTCGGAGGAGAAGGTCCAGGAAGGCGACGTGTACCGGTTGTCCATGGATCGGGTGGACGACAAACCGTTGTACCAGGGTTTGTGCATGGATACCACTCCCACTTACGCCTGTGAAGTGCGGCCGGGGTCCCGGCAGGTGCTGCTGAAACTGGATATATTCGGTTCCTGGGGGCAAGAAAGGGTCAGGGAAACGGCCCGGCTGACCCTGGAGCCGGGAAAGTGCTATTTCCTCCGGCCAGACTGGGAAGAATTGAGAAACAGGCGTCTCCTGCTCAAGGTAGAACCCCTGCCCGATGCCTACACCCCGGAGTTGCGGGCCCGGGTGGCCGCCTGGGAACGGGGGCATTCCAAAGGGCGAGACCTGGTGGACTGAAGGGCCAAGGGACAACACACACCCCGGGCCCCTTCTCTTTACCCCCAGGTTCCCGGGCTCCAAGAATTTGTGGACAGGGGCCGGAGCCGGTTGACATCTTTCAGGGGGGGTGATTACCTTGAATCTTATTGGCGGGAAAGGAGGGAGCATGGCCCAAAAGATTCTGGTGGCTCTGGACAGTTCGGAAGGGGCCTGGCGCGCGGTGGAATATGTGGCCCGGACCTTTGGACAGACCCTGGGGGTGGAAGTCACCCTGCTGAATATCCTCTCCGGCCTGCCCCCGGCCTTTTGGGATGACGGCCACGTCTTGCAGGATCAGGAGCGGGAAGCCCGGCAGCGGCTGGTGGACCAGTGGCAGAAGGACCAGGAAAAGGGCTGGCTGGGGCTGGTGGGTAAGGCCAAGGAGACCCTGGTGGCCGCAGGCATCCCCGCCGCGGCCGTGGCCGCCAGGTTCAAACCCAAATACTTTGACGTGGCTGAAGATATTGTCAAATCAGCCCTGGAGGACGGCTGCTCCACCATCGTCATGGGGCGCCGGGGTCTGGGCCAGGCCAAGGCCCTGCTCCTGGGCAGCGTGACCTCCAAAGTGGTGCATAACGCCAAGGGCGTGGCCGTAACCATCGTGGGTTAGTGAGCAGTGAGCAGTGAGCAGTGAGCTGTGAGCAGAAAAAAAGAAATTTACCGGCTCACTGCTTACTGCTCACTTTCTCCTACCGCCTGAAGCTCATCTCCACGTAATTGTCGTTGAGGATGCGGGCCAGGCTGAATTCCCGGCCCACCTCCTCCGGGGAGACCAGGATACCTTTATCCGTCAGCTCCTTGGCGGCCAATTCCGGGGCATGGCCGGCAAAGAGGCGGCGCAGCACCTGGTGCATGGTGGCCGAGGAGACGTTTCCTCTCTCCGGCATCCCCCGGGGGACGTCGTTGTGGATGCGCTGGAAGAAGAAGTCCACCTGGTAATCCCCGGCCTGGCTGGAGAACCGCACCACCTTTTCCCCTTCTGCTCCCTCGTTGAGGATTTCCTGGGGCACATAGCGGTTTAAGATACGCGCGGTCTGGTTCTGTTGGGCCAGATAGAGGAGGGAGACCGCGTCGTAGTGGTCCAGGGGGCGCTGCTCCTCCTGCTCCAGCCGGGTGGTGCCGAACTTGCGGAAGCGGTACTCCGGGGCGTTGGGGTGGCGGTTGACCACCAGGTCCACACCCATGATGCCCACGGAACAGGAGAGGTTAAGCTGGTTCGGGTCTTCCAGGGGGACCCCATAAATGCGCATCTTTTCCAGGATGAGGTGGTGGCGATGACCGCAAAGCAGGCGGCGGATCAGGGCCTGCATCAGGTTGGGGCTGGCCTGGTACTTGGGAGAGAGGGCCAGGGAAGTCAGGGTTTCCACTGTCATTTCCACAAAATAGCCGTCGGTGCTGAGGAGCAGATTGATCTTGCCGGGGCCGTGGCTCTCCGGGCCATAGCGCCGGCAGATTTCCTTCCAGTCGTGTTCCTTCAAGAGTCCGAGGACGGTGATCAGATCATAAGAGTCGAGATCACGACCTTCCATCTTCTCCACCAGGCATTTTGCCGCCATAGCCCCGCCCTCCTTTGATTTTGGCCATAAAATAATCACTGCCGAGGGGCCAGGCAATCCAGGAGCGCCTTTAAATTTTGCTGTTACGAAAAGTTCATAAACAGCATTAAATGGTGGGGCGGCCGTCCCTGGCCGCCAGTCGCTTGGCGGGCACGGAGGCCCGCCCCACCAGCCTTTTCATTCTTTTGAGAGAGCCAGCGGCTCATGAGCGACTGCCGTGAAAAGTTCAAGGTGCAAAGTTCCAAGTTAAGACTGCGGAGTCAAATCCCCCGGGGCTATCCGGTCCATCTTGCCTTGCTTCCATAAACTTGATGATTAAGTTTAAGGAAGATCAAGCCCAAATGCTTAACTCAGGAAGGAGTAACCCTATGGCTAAGCTGCAAGTTTGTTGGGGAAAGGATTTGTCTCTAGCCCAGGAAACCGCCAGGAAAACCAACAAGCCCATCCTCCTGGATTTCTTTAACCCCCAGTGACTGGGATGCCAGAAAATGGGTGCAGTTACGTACCCCGCGGAAGGCATGGGCAGTTTCATCGACTTGAATTTCATCCCGGTCCAGGTTGAGACCACCAATAAGGCGCTGATGGAACAATACGGGGTCTCCTGGACCCCCACCATCCTGGTGTTGGACGCCCAGGGCAAGGAACATTACCGGATCGTGGGGTACGTCCCCCCCGAAGAGTTCATGGCCCTGTTCATGGTGGGCAAAGCCCGGTGGGCCCTGGATGCCGGAAACTATGCCGAGGCCCGGGCCATTCTGGAAGAAATGATGACCCGGTGCCCCCATCCCCGGGCCGCCGCGGAAGCCATCTATTTCCTGGGGGTGGCCAAATACAAGATGGATCACGATCCGAAACCCCTGAGAGCGGCCTATGAGGAATTAAAGGCCAAGTATCCCGACAGCGAATGGTTCAGGCGCGCCGAACCCTACGTCCAGATCGCTCTGTGATATAATAAGGGAAACATTGCCGGAGGTTCGGGCATGGAAATCAAGGTGGGGCAGTCGGCCCTGGAGTTGGTGGAAGGGGATATCACCCGGCAGGATACGGAGGCCATCGTCAATGCCGCCAACACCTCCCTGCTGGGCGGCGGCGGGGTGGACGGCGCCATTCACCGGGCCGGGGGACCCAAGATTCTGGAGGAGTGCCGCCGGATCGGGGGCTGCCCCACCGGTGAGGCCCGGATCACCACGGGCGGCAATCTGCCGGCCAGGTACGTCATCCATACCGTGGGCCCGGTCTATCGGGACGGGCTGCACCGGGAGCCGGAGCTTCTGGCCTCCTGCTACCGGGAGAGCCTGAAGCTGGCCACTGCCAAGGGCCTTAAGAGCGTGGCCTTTCCCTCCATCTCCACCGGCGCTTACGGCTATCCCCTGGCGGAAGCAGCCAAGATCGCCCTAAAGACCGTAAAAGAATACCTGGCGGAGCATCCGGAGATCGAGCGGGTGCGCTTCGTGCTCTTCGGCCAGGCCGCGTACGCGGCCTACGAGGCTGCACTGAAGGAGTTATAGGAGAGGGTAAGCAGGGGGGTCAGGAATGTGGAGCAGGCGCCCTCGCCTGCTCAGGAACAGCCGGGGGCGGCTGTTCCACATTCCGGCAAGATATGGTAGCCGCAGGCTTTACGGGCTGTTGCCTAAATACATTTTCTTTGGACTGTTTTGACCACTTACTGATGGTCGGGCTGCAATCTTGGGACGTCGATTCAGAAGCAGCCAACCCAGCGGAAATAGCCTTTAGG
>JBFLXM010000041.1:0-58541 GCA_040757175.1 Thermodesulfobacteriota bacterium | reverse complement strand
AGGTGAGAAGAAATTGCCAATCCTCCGCCTCTTCTGGAAAAATCAACTTTTTCATCGTCACCTCCTTGGGTGACGATTATAATGGGTTAAATAAATATATCAAGCACTAAGTTAGCGCTTATGCCCCACACCCCCCTTCCCCACCCGCATATATTTTATGATTTAAACCCACAAAGCGAGGGAGCATCTAGGGGCCTAACAACTCGCCACGATTGGCCCAGAGGCATTTTTGTCAGAAAAATTTTGACAAAAAAATCAAAGGTTATATGATTTTTAGGTTAGGCTTCTGCTAGGAGATGGGGCATATTTTTTCATAATTTTCTCCAGGCAGGCAAGATATTTTAATAAATATTCATAATTAACTACTTACCCATGACAACTCACTGCCATCCTTGCCGGAGTTCCCAAGATAATTTGCAGACGGATCTAAACGCCGGCCTTGGTGGAAGAGGCGGTATGGGGCCGCTAATCTCATGCCGCCTCCCCCTTTCCGGGGAACAAAGGCGGTGGAAGAAGGGAGAAACCAATGACCTGGGTGCTCCGGATTTTTAGCACCTCCATCGGTAAGAAGCAGTTGATGGCCGTCACCGGCCTGCTCTTTCTGCTGTTTCTGACCACCCATCTTTTGGGCAACCTCAGCATTTATGGCGGCAGCGCGGCCTTCGTGGCCTACGCCGAGCACCTGCACGCCCTGGGCAAGTTGCTGGTAATCGCGGAGGTGGGGCTGGTCGTCGCCTTGATAATTCACGTCACTCTGGCCATCATACTTTTCTTTGAGAACCGCCAGGCCCGCCCCATCAAGTATGCGGTGGACCAAAGCGGCGGCGGGGGCCGCACCTTCAGCTCCCGGACCATGCCCTATACCGGCCTGTTGATCCTGGGGTTCATCGGCGTCCACCTATATACCTTTTCTCATCACCTCGTCGATCAGACCACCCGGAATATCATGCAAATTGCCGTGGCCGTCTTCTCTCAGAAGGTATTTCTGGCCATTTATCTCCTCGGCGTCCTGGTGGTGGCCTTTCATGTGCGGCACGGCCTCTGGAGCGCCTTCCAAACGGTGGGGGCCAATCATCCCAAGTACATGCCCTTCATTCAAAAACTGAGCATCGTCTTTGCCGTGATCATGGCGCTCGGCTTCGGTTCTCTGCCGCTCGTCATCCTGGCGATGAGATAGGGAGGCCATTTGATGCAACTTGACGCCAAGATTCCGGGCGGACCCCTGGAAACAAAGTGGGACCGGCATCGTTTCGACCTAAAGCTGGTCAACCCGGCCAACAAGAGAAAATATGCCATCATCGTGGTGGGCACCGGCCTGGCCGGGGGGTCGGCATCGGCGTCCCTGGCGGAGCTGGGCTACAACGTCAAGACTTTTTGTATCCAGGACAGCCCCCGCCGGGCCCACAGCATCGCGGCCCAGGGCGGCATCAACGCCGCCAAGAACTATCCCAATGACGGCGACAGCATCTGGCGGCTGTTTTACGACACCATCAAGGGCGGCGACTTCCGGGCCCGGGAAGCCAATGTCTATCGGCTGGCCCAGGTGTCCAACCTGATCATCGACCATTGCGTGGCCCAGGGCATCCCCTTCGCCCGGGAATATGGCGGCCTGTTGGCCAACCGCTCTTTCGGCGGCGCCCAGGTCTCCCGGACCTTTTACGCCCGGGGCCAGACCGGCCAGCAGCTATTGCTGGGGGCCTACAGCTCCCTGATGCGGCAGGTGGCCCGGGGCCAGGTGACGATGTTCCCCCGCCGGGAGATGCTGGACCTGGTGCTGGTGGACGGCCAGGCCCGGGGCATTGTGGTCCGGAACCTGGTCACCGGGGAGATCGAGCGGCACGCGGCCCACGCGGTAGTCCTGGCCACCGGCGGCTACGGCAACGTCTTTTATCTCTCCACCAACGGCATGGGCTGCAACGTCACCGCGGCCTTTCGGGCCTATAAGAAGGGCGCGGGGTTTGCCAACCCCTGCTTCACCCAGATCCATCCCACCTGTATTCCCGTGCACGGCGACTACCAGTCCAAGCTCACCCTGATGAGCGAGAGCCTGCGCAACGACGGCCGGGTCTGGGTGCCCAAGAAGGCCGGCGACACGCGGCGTCCGGCAGACATCCCCGAAGACGAGCGGGATTATTACCTGGAGCGCATTTACCCCAGTTTCGGCAACCTGGCCCCCCGGGATATCTCGTCCAGGGCCGCCAAGCGCATGTGCGACGAAGGCAAGGGCGTCGGCCCCACGGGGCGGGCGGTCTATCTCGATTTCCGGGACGCCATTCAACGCCTGGGCAAAGCGGAGATCGAGGCCCGGTACGGCAACCTCTTCCAGATGTATGAAAAGATCGTGGCCGAAGACCCCTATACCACCCCGATGATGATCTATCCGGCCTCCCACTACGCCATGGGCGGCCTCTGGGTGGATTACAACCTGATGAGCACCATCCCCGGCCTGTTTGTCCTGGGGGAGGCCAACTTCTCCGACCACGGGGCCAACCGGTTAGGGGCCAGCGCCCTGATGCAGGGCCTGGCCGACGGCTACTTCGTCATTCCCTACACCATCGGCGGCTATCTGGCCGGGACCAAGTTCGCCGAAGTGGCCGAAAGCCATGAAGCCTTCAAGGAATCGGAAGCCGAGGTGGCGGCCAAGGTCAAACGGCTCCTCAGCATCAAGGGCAAACGCACGGTGCAGGATTTCCACCGGGAACTGGGCAATATCATGTGGGAATATTGCGGCATGGGCCGCACCGACGCGGGCTTGACCCAGGCCCGGAAGCTGGTGGCCGACGTTAAGGCGGAATTTTGGGAGAACGTCACGGTGCCCGGCTCCCATGCCGATCTGAACCAGAGCCTGGAAAACGCCGGGCGGGTGGCGGATTTCCTGGAATTCGCCGACATCCTGCTCCTGGACGCCCTGGCCCGCCGGGAATCCTGCGGCTGCCATTTCAATGAGGCCTTCCAGACCGAAGATAACGAGGCCCTGCGGGACGATGTCAACATGAGTCACGTGGCCGTCTGGGAATACGCCGGGGAAGGCAAGGAGCCCACCTTTAACAAGGAGCCCCTGAATTTCGAATTCGTTAAATTAGCCACGAGGAGTTACAAGTGAGCGGCAAGTCGATCAACCTCTACCTGAAGGTCTGGCGGCAGCAGGGGTCGAAGTCCCCGGGCCGTCTGGAAACCTATAAGGCTGAAAATATTTCCACGGACGCCTCCTTCCTGGAGATGCTGGATATCGTCAACGAGCGGCTCACCCTGGCGGGCCTGGAACCCATCGCCTTCGACCACGACTGCCGGGAAGGCATCTGCGGCATGTGCGGCTCGGTGGTCAACGGCCGCCCCCACGGGCCGGAGCGGGAAACCACCTTGTGCCAGTTGCACATGCGCCATTTCGCCGACGGCGACACCGTGGTCATCGAGCCCTTCCGGGCCCGGGCCCTGCCGGTGGTCAAAGACCTGGTGGTGGACCGGGGGGCCCTGGACCAGATCATGGCCGCGGGCGGCTTCATTGCCGTGAATACCGGCCAGGCCCCCGAAGCCAACTCCCTGCCCGTGCCCAAGGATAAGGCCGACCTGGCCATGGACGCCGCGGCCTGCATCGGCTGCGGCGCGTGTATCGCCGCCTGTCCCAACGCCTCGGCCATGCTCTTCACCAGCGCCAAGGTCTCCCAGTTCGCCCTGCTGCCCCACGGCCGGCCGGAGGCCGCCAAACGGGCCCTGGCCATGGTGGCCCAGATGGACGCGGCCGGCTTCGGCAACTGCACCAATCACAAAGAATGCGAAGTGGAGTGTCCCAAGGGGATCTCCATCAGCAATATTGCCCGCTTGAACCGGGAATTCAACAAAGCTGCGCTGGGCTCCGCCGAGGAGCTGCCCGTATTTGCGAAAAAAGAAGCAGTCTGAAGCAACCAGGCTAACGAGATAGAAGGAGGGGGCGAAAAGACGGGACTTTTCGCCCTTTTTCTTTGTGCGCCGATTTAATACCAAGTTCGCTATCAAATGAAACAAACTAGTCGTGTAACTCACTGATAATCAAAAATATAGAAGGTTTTGGGTTCGGTGATAAGTCTCTGGTCAGAGCAGTGATCTTCAGGTATCTGGGATGCCTGTGAGCTACGTCTTATGCGTCCTAATCCCTCTCGCGGCACCGTCTTTCTCCCTGATCATTTTTCGCCCTTATGGGAAAGGCCAACAGCAGCGAAGCATCACGGGGTGTTCGTCGCCCCGACAAATATCACGACAATCAATACCCGTCATCGCGGTAATTACACTCACGGTTCTCACAACTTGGGATCGCGGTCGAGGTGTCGATCTGGGCGTAGGGATCCCCGACCTTGTTATAACTCGCGTCGTATGCCCAATATTTCGGAGTGTACGGCGTGCCGGCAGGTAAATTGACCGTCGGGGAGAACCCATAATCCGAGACGTAGCCTCGTTGCTCAAGAATCCCATTCTTGGATACGTTGATCGCCATGAGGTCGAAGGACCAGGTGATACGGGCAGCACCTGCGGGCGCCGGGCCATTACCCTGGTAGACTCGGCAATGCTCATTAACGCTTTTCATCGCACAGGCGACCGTGTCATCGGCCACCGGGAAATGCGTAGCCACCGTGAGGCGTGGTCTGGGATTGATCTGGCTGAGAAGATAGCCGAATGACCCCTGGGGACTATGGGAGCTGTTCTGGATGGCAGTCAAATTTTGGACCCCGGGGTTATTAGGCGGGGGAAGCTGGTTGATATGCTCATTCTTCATGGCCCACACTTGCGCGGGAATGATCATTTCGTGGATGAACACGTCTACCCCATTGCCTCCGTTGATAGCCTGGTTGACGCAGTTGTATTCGGGCTTGGTGTCACTCGTGTAGATCATGGAGATGGCTTTGGCCGGGTCCCACAAATCACCCGGTGACGGCCACCATTCGAGTTTGTAGCCGATGGAGCCCCTGCGGGTATGGATCACCGGGAAGTGGGTTATCCTTACACGGGTGTCTGAGTTTCGGTAAGCGACATTCTTTCCCGGATTTTGTCCATACTGTGTCCAGTCCAGCTCAATGGGGACCAGGGCATAGGCGTCGCCCCAAACATCATCCCCCACGGGGGTGGGCAGGCACGGCAATCCCCAGTCTTTCTGAATGGAACTCGGGTCCGGGTAGCCGGGATAGTTGGTGGTTTGAAAGCTGAAACTCTCTGTGTGCCACCGGCAGGCTTTGCGGAGGGCATCGCAATAATCTGCCGTTCCGTCCGCATAAGGTCCATAGACAGTGGGGTCCCTGGGATAAGCAGGGTTATACCAGACAAACCCGGATCTCCCGGGTCCCCAGACGTATTGGGGCGATTTGCGGTCCGCCGAGGGTCCGAAGCCGTAGATATGGGTCAGGTCGCTCATGTGGTCGCCGTGCAGATGGGCCAGGAAGACCTTGTTCATCCTGCCAAATCCGACGTTCATGGCGCCGTAATTGGCACACACCCCGGAGCCGCAGTCGAAGACGAACTGGTCCAAGGGCATGTTGGTGTCTTTGTTCCAGCCCACCTCCACAAAGACGCTCATCATCTGCTGTGCCCGGCGTACGGGAGGGATACATGACCCCATGAACGTGATCCGCATCTCGTTTTCGCCCAGCGGCGCGATAGTCGTCGGCGTGCTTTTGTTGAAAGGATAGAACCAGGGTAAACTTTGGAAGTAGGAATACTGCTGGGAACTGGAGGCGTCGGTCCAGCTGCAAAAAGGCCCAGGGGGGCAGTAACACGAGGTATTTGTGTTTCTTCTGGGCGAGATAAAGGCGGGTATGTCGCCCGGGAGGGCCACCCCGGCCAGGACAAACCCTGCAAGCTTCAATGCTTCTCGTCTAGTTAACTTTTTGTATTCTATTTTCTTGGAGGCATCCAATCTGGTTTCTCCTTATCAATTGCTTTTTTCCGAAATTATGCCGCAGCCTTGACCACCAAGGTTAAGAATGGTTTTGGGATTTCCATACCAGGTTCAAAATCCGAGGAGGTCTCTGCCGTTTCGGCAAAATCATCTTCAGGGAGCAGAGACAAAATAGCATAACTGTCCCTCAAAATGTATCTTCTTTTTATGGGTTATTATCATACCACCCCCTTGCGAGCTGATTCTTCCATAGGAGGCAACTTATGATGGACCCCGACCAACAACACCACACGGTAATGGTGAGCCAGGCACAGATGACAGGAAAGGCCTCCCCCTATATTTGTAAAGAAAACCAAATGGCGGCTCACTTGCCACTATCTTTAACCTTAAAGAATTATTGATATAATCTCGACATCGAAGCCGGCAATACTGCCGAGCATGAAAGTTTCCAACGCCGTCAACCTGTTCCTGGACTATCACAAGATGAATTCTCCAAAAAAATACGGTATAAATTCTTTTAACGGAAAACGGTATTAAGCCCTTCCTTCTCTTTCTCAATACGAAGCCTCTGCAAAAGTGGCCTCTTCTGTCCCTTCTCTGAGCAGTCCAAAAGCCTCCGCCCTAAAGTCCCCGCCAAGCCTGGCGCAAATGTGCCCTTGTAAGAAAAATTTTGACAAAAAAATCAGAATTTATCCGATTTTCAGGACTTAGCCCCCCTGTTAATCTGCAAATAACGGCATTCCTCCTGAATTTTGCCAAGTTAATGGGGATGTTTTCCCGGGTGCTACCGTTAGGCTCTTTTGTCATTCAAAGCGCTGCGCAGAATCTTTGCTTTCATTGAAAAAGGGATTCTTCACTCCGCTTCGCTCCGTTCAGAATGACAAAACTGTAGAGCTTATGTAAGCGCGGGGAAGGGCAGGGTCTTCGTAGGGCGGGCGCCCCGCCCGCCTTTGGCCTCTAACTCCTTCCCCCTCAAGACAAATAACCGAACCAAAAAACACGGGAGACGGACGCATGATTGAAATCAGAATCCACGGGCGGGGGGGGCAGGGAAACGTGGCCGCGGCCGAGCTTCTGGCCAACGCCGCTTTCCGGGACGGCAAATATGCCCAGGCCTTTCCCTCTTTCGGGGCCGAACGGGTGGGGGCGCCGGTCCAGGCCTTTGTCAGGATCGACGACAAGAAGATCCGCACCCGGGAAGAGGTGCGGGAGCCCGATTATTTGATTGTCCAGGACCAGTACCTCATCGATACCGTGCCGGTGTTGGACGGCCTGAAAGAAGGCGGCCTGGTGCTGATCAACGCCGAAAAGAACCCGGAGGAACTGCGGCTCAAGACCACGGCCAGGGTGGAGACCATCCCGGCCACGGAGATCGCCCTGGAAATCGTGGGCCGGCCCATTCCCAACGCCATCATGATCGGCGCGTTCTGCTCCATTACCGGCCTGGTCAGCCTGGACGCGGTCCAGGAGGCCATCATGGAAAAATTTCCGGGCAAAGTCGGCGAAAACAACGTGGCCGCGCTGGAGCGGGCCCACGAAATCATTCAGAAACGCAAGGGTTAGCCATGCTGAAATATCTGGAAGGTTCCCACGGTGTTTCCCAAGTAGTGGCCATGTGCCGGCCCCACGTCATCTCCGCCTATCCCATCACCCCCCAGACCCATATCGTCGAAGACCTGGCCAGGCTGGTGGGGGAAGGAAAGCTGGACGCGGAATTCATCAACGTGGAGAGCGAGTTCTCCGCGGCTTCGGTGGTCCTGGGGGCCAGCGCCGCGGGGGCCCGGACCTACACCACCACCACCTCCCAGGGGCTGCTGCTGATGAACGAAGTCATCTATTGCATCGCCGGCATGCGGCTGCCCATCGTCCTCACCTGCGCCAACCGGGCCATCTCCGCGCCCTTGAACATCTGGAACGATCAGCAGGATTCCATGACCGTCCGGGACGCGGGCTGGATTCAGCTCCACGCGGAGGACAATCAGGAAGCCGCGGACCTGCACGTCCAGGCCTTTAAAATCGCAGAACAGACCTTCCTGCCGGTGATGGTCTGCATGGACGGCTTCATCCTCACCCACGCCTTCGAGCCGGTGGATATTCCCGAACAGAAGGAAGTGGATGCCTTTCTGCCCCCCTTCAAACCCCAGAATATCGTGGACCCCCGGTGGCCCCGGGGCATCGGCCTCTACGCCGACCCCCGCTTCTACATGGAGGTGCGCTACATCCTGCACCGGGCCCTGGAGAAATCGGAAAGCGTCATCAAACAGGTGAGCGGGGAGTTTGCCAAGACCTTCGGCAGGCAAAGCGGCGGCCTGCTCAAGACCTACAAGATCGAAGACGCGGACCTGGTGATCATCACCATGGGTTCCGTGGCCGGGACCATCAAGGACCTCATCGACCAGTTGGAGGCCGAAGGCAAGAAGGTGGGGCTGCTGCAGATCTGCTCCTACCGCCCCTTCCCCCGGAAAGAGGTCTACCGGGTCCTGAAGGACAAAATGAACCTCCTGGTCATTGAAAAATCCATCTCCCTGGGCCGGGGCGGCATCCTGGGCAGCGACGTGCGCTGGTCCTTTCCCCGGACGGAGAAGAAGGACCGGAAGATCAGTTGTTTCGTCTCCGGGCTGGGAGGCCGCAATATCTCCATCAGTGATCTGCGCTACGCGGTGGAACGGGTGGAGAAGGAGCCGGTGGAATTGGAGTTCCTGGGCCTGAACCCGGACCTCATCGCTAAGGGGGACCTGTAATGATTACCCCAAGTTCGGAAGACCTCTATAGAGTGGAGAAAAAGGACCTGTTCGCCAGCGGCCACCGGGCCTGCGGCGGTTGCGGCCAGGCCCTGGCCGCGCGGTTAGTGGCCGACGCCGCGGGGGAAAACACCATCGCCTGCGTGGCCACCGGCTGCCTGGAAATCTTCAGTTCCCCCTATCCCGACCCTTCCTGGCGTATCCCCTTTCTGCACAGCCTCTTCGAAAACGTCTCGGCGGTGGCTTCCGGGGTGGAGGCCGCGTACAAGGCCCTGAAGAAGGGGCCGGTGAACATCATCGCCCAGGGCGGGGACGGCGGCACCGCGGACATCGGCTTTCAAAGCATCAGCGGCATGTTCGAACGGGGCCACAACGTGCTCTATATCTGCTACGACAACGAAGCCTACATGAACACCGGGGTGCAGCGCTCCAGTTTTACCCCCCTGGGAGCCAAGACCACCACCACCCCCATGGGCAACACCACCCGGAAAAAAAACCTGCCCCTTATCGCCGCGGACCACGGCATCCCCTACGTGGCCACGGCCACGGTGGACGATTTCCGGGACCTGCAGCGCAAGGTCAAGACCGCGCTGCTCATCAAAGGCCCCAAATACCTGCATATCCTGGCCCCCTGCCCCCTGGGCTGGGGCCACACCGGCGACCTGACGGTCGCGATCTGCCGCCTGGCCAAGGCCACCGGGCTCTTCCCGGTCTATGAGATCATCAATGGCAAGGTCAGCAATGTCCAGAAAATCCAGGAAAAGAAGCCGGTGGAGGAATATCTTAAGCTCCAGGGCCGGTATAAGCACCTGTTCAAGAAAGGCGTGCCCGTCAAGGCCGTGGCGGAGATTCAGGGAATCGCCAACCAGAACATAGAGAGGTTTAACCTGTAATGAATAAGCTGCCCTTAGGTTTAGTGGTGGACCTGCGCACGGTGGTGCCTTATAAAACCGGCTCCTGGCGCACCATGCAACCCCTGAACATCATGCAGACCCCGCCCTGCAGCCATAGCTGCCCCATTAACAACGACATCCGCGGTTTTCTGCGCATCCTGGCGGATAGGCAGGACTATGACGCGGCCTGGCACGTCCTGACCCGCACCAACCCCCTGCCCGCCACCTGTGGCCGGGTCTGCCCCCATCCCTGCGAGGGCGGCTGCAACCGCCGGGATTTCGATTACCCTTTGGCTATCAACAGCGCGGAACGCGCGGTGGGCGACTACGGCCTGGAAAAGCATCTGGAACATAAAAAACTCATTCCCAAAAGAAAAGAAAAGGTGGCGGTGGTGGGGTCCGGGCCCGCGGGCCTGTCCTGCGCCTTTCATCTGGCCAAGCGGGGCTTCCAGGTGAAGATCTTCGAAGCCCAGGGCGAGCCCGGGGGCATGATGCGCTACGGCATCCCCTCCTACCGCCTGCCCAAGGAGGTCATGAACCGGGAGATTGAGGCCATCCTGCGCCTGGGGATCGATCTGGAGTGCCATGCCAAGGTGGGGGTCAATATCCCCATGGATCAATTGACCCAGTTCTATGACGCCGTCTTCATGGGGCCTGGGGCCCAATTGGGCCTGCCCATCGGCGTGCCCGGGGAAGAGGCCCGGGGCGTTTACACCGGGGTCGATTTCCTGAAAATGGTGAACCGCGGCAAGACCGTGGACGTGGGCAAGGACGTGGTGGTGGTGGGCGGCGGCAACACGGCCATGGATTCGGCCCGGGTGGCCAAAAGGCTGGGGGCCAACGTCTGCGTGGTCTACCGCCGCACCCGGGTGGAGATGCCGGCGATTACCGCGGAGATCGATGAGGCCATGGAAGAGCGCATCATGTTCCGCTACCACACCAATCCGGTGAAAATCATTGCCGATGAAGGCCGGGTGGTGGGCCTGCTGTGTGTGCAGATGGAGTTAAAGGAACCGGACGCCAGCGGCCGGGCCCGGCCGGTGCCCATCCCCGGGTCGGAAGCGGTGATTCCCGCGGACACGGTGATCATGGCCACGGGCCAGGCCGTGGATTACGACGGCCTGGAGGTGCAGAAGATCGATAATAAGTGGATCTCCACCAACGCCTTGCAAATGACCAGCATCGACAAGGTCTTCGCCGGGGGTGACGCGGTGTTGGGGCTGGAGACGGTGTCCGCGGCCATCGGCCAGGGCCTGCGGGCCGCGGAGGCCATCGAAGACTACGTCGAAGGGCAGGTGGAAAGCCGCCTGTCGCCGCCCCCGGTGATCTATTCCAAGGACCTCAACACCTATTACTATCTGAAGGCCCACCGGTTCCAGCGGGACGCCCTGCCGGTGCACATCCGGCTCAAGGGTTTCAGCGAAATCTATCCGGCCTTTGAGCGGGGCGAAATCGCCAAAGAGGCGGAACGCTGTTTCAGTTGCGGGCTTTGTTTCAATTGCGCCAACTGCTACATGTATTGCCCGGACAACGCGGTGAAAAAGGCCAAATCCGGGACCACCTACGAATTCGATCTGGATTTTTGCAAAGGATGCGGTCTTTGTGCCAAAGAATGTCCCTGTCACTATATACAAATGACTCTGGAAAAATGATACATTAACAGTTAGATGTTAATACATGAAAAAGGAAGATTCATCGCCAATGCCGGAAACCCGGGATAAACTCCTATACCCTGCCTTCAGCCTGGCTGAACGGCTGGCGACTGATAAGCTCCCCGCTTCCGCCTGCTATCAATGCCGGAAGTGCTCCTGCGGCTGTCCTTTGACCTTTGCCATGGACCTTCTCCCCCATCAGGTGATCCAACTGGCCTTGTTGGGCCAGGAAGAGAAGGTGCTGGCCTCCAACACCATTTGGGTCTGCTCCTCTTGTGAAACCTGCACCACCCGCTGCCCCAACGGCATTGACATTGCCGGCGTGATGGACTGGTTCAAGGAGCAGGCCGTGCAACAGAAGAAAGCCGTGCCCCAACCCGAGGTGGCTGCGTTCCACCGCTTCTTCCTGGAGTCCATCCGGGCGGGCAAGGGCCGGGTCTCGGAGATGAACCTGGTGGGCCGTTTCACCTTCTTTAAGATGCGGCGCAAATTCGCTGTCCGGGAATTGCGGGAGAATATGAAGCTGGGCTGGGAGCTCATGAAACGGGGCAGGATGCGCCTGCTGGGGTCCCATGCCCCTGAAGGACAGACGGAAATCCAAGAAATCTTGAAACTGATGAAGTCATAAAACCATGAAAGTTTCCTATTATCCAGGTTGTTCCCTGGAAAACACGGCCATCGATTATGCCGCGTCCATTGCCGGGGTCACTCCCCTGTTGGACGTAGAGCTGGAAGAAATTAAAGATTGGAATTGCTGCGGGGCCACCGCGGCCCACAGCATCAATCAGGAATTGGCCCTGGCCCTCCCGGCCCGCAATCTCATGACCGCGGAGAAGATGGGCCGGGACGTGGTGGCGCCCTGCGCCTTGTGTTTCAACCGCCTCAAGGTGGCGGAAAAGTCCTTGAAAAATCCGGCAGGAAACCCCTTGGGCCTTTCTTATCCGGGCACTATCAAGATCTGGGACCTCCTGGATTACCTTACTCAGGAAGACTATTTACACAACCTCTCCCAGAAGGCGAAGCGGCCCCTTACCGACCTGCAAGCCGTGAGCTATTACGGCTGTTTGGTGGCCCGGCCCCCGGCGGTGACGGATAAGACGGATTGCGAAAACCCCCAAAATATGGAGCGCCTCCTGGAGGTCCTGGGGGCCACCCCTTTGGACTGGTCCTTTAAGACCGATTGCTGCGGCGCGGGCCTGGCCCTGGCCCGGCCGGATATTATCGACACCCTGACCCAGCGTCTCTATGAACGGGCCCTGGCCGCGGGCGCGGAGTGTTTCGTGGTCTCCTGCCAGATGTGCCAGGCCAATCTGGACCTGACCCAGGAGCGCATCTCCCGGAAATTCGGCAAGAGTTACTATCTGCCGGTTTTTTATTTCACCGAGATCATCGGCCTGGCCCTGGGCCATCCCCAGGCCAAGGAATGGCTGGCCAAGCACCTGGTGAATCCTCTGCCCCTGCTCCAAAAAAAGGGCCTCATATAGCGGCAACCCGGTATGAGGGGCTGGGGACCAAAGGCGGGCGGGGACGCCCGCCCTACGGGTCCTTGCCTACCCCTAGCCAGTGGGGTGCGTCTCACGCACCCTTGGGGGCGCGTAATACCGTTTTCGGTTTTCGGTTTTCGGTAAAAAGATTCCCAATTATCAATAAGTTAGTAATTAGATTTGTTGCAACAGAAACCGAACTTGGTATAAGACGCGCCCTACGGGAGACATTTTCATACCTGGGGCCAAAAAGAAGAACCGGCCAGAAATGTAGGGTGGGCACTGCCCACCAATTCCTCTGATAAATTATGGGGTGGGATGCATCTCACCCGGGACTTTTCGGCACCGTGGAAAATTCAACGAAAAAGAATCTCCGGCCCCCAAAAAAGCCAGCCAAAATGCGCCAATCCATGGCAGAATTGGAGGTGTTGAAAAACGATTGCCAGTCCGTGGAAGGGGCCATGCAACAGGCTTATGATGAACTGGAAAAGCGCATCGAAGAGCGCACCACAGAGCTGACCGCGGCCAACGCCCTTTTGAAACAAGAGATTGAAGAGCGCAAGCGGGCGGAAGCAGAGCTAAAAAGGACCAAGGAATATTTAGAGAACGTCATCGATAACTCGGTGGACGCCATCGGCATCGTCGATCACCACGGCCGCTTTATTCTCTGGAACCGGCGGGCCGAGGAAATCTACGGCTACTTGTTTGGCGAATTGGCCGGCAAGACCGCGTTTGAACTCTATGCAGATCCCCAAGAATTGGAGAAGATGCTGACGAAACTGCGCCGGGAGGGGGTGGTCAGAGAATACGAGATCGACATGAAAAAAAAGGATGGAAATATTGTGCCCATGGATATTTCCATCAGTCTCTTGCGGGACGACCATGGCCGCACCATCGGCAGCGTCTGCGTGGCCCGGGACCTCTCGGAGCGGAAAAAAGCGGAGCTGGCCCTCAAAAAGGCCCAGGAAGAACTGAGCCGTTACTCCAAGGATCTGGAACGCCAGGTCAAACAGCGGACCCGGGAGATCACCGGCATTCTCAGGTATACGCCGGCCGTGGTTTACATTAAAGATAAGGCCGGCCGTTACCGCCTGGTCAATTCCCGCTTTGAGGAGTTGTTCCGGATCAAAGGCGAGGATATCCGGGGCAAATCCGATTACGATATCTTCTCCCGGGAGGTGGCCGATCAATTCCGGGCCAGCGATCTCCAGGTCCTCACGGAAGGGCGGCCCCGCCAGGTGGAGGAGCCCATTCCCCAAGAAGGCGGCGTCCATACCTATTTAATGGTGAAATTTCCCATTTATGATGACCAAGGGGTGGCCAACGGTCTCTGCGGCATCGCCACCGACATCACCGAACTGAAAAAGGCCCAGGATCAGTTGCGGCGTCTGTCCGGCAGCATCATGGCCAGCCAGGAGAAAGAGCGCACCGCCATTGCCCGGGAGCTCCATGATGAGCTGGGACAGGTGCTTACGGCCCTGCGCATGGACGCGGTCTGGCTGGCGGAGCATCTGAAAGGCAGGGAGGACAAAGCCGCAGACCGGTCCCTGAAGATGCGGGATCTGATCGATAAGACCATTGATGAGGTCCGGGGCCTGGCCACCCGGCTGCGCCCGGGAGTGCTGGATCATCTGGGACTCATCGACGCCTTGGCCTGGTATGCCGCGGAATTTCGCAGACGCACAGGCATCGCCTGTATTTTTAAACCCTTAAATGTCACCAGAGTAGACGATATCGTGGCCACCGCGGCCTACCGCATCGCCCAGGAGGCCCTGACCAACGTGGCCCGGCACTCCTTTGCCACCCAGGTGCAGATTACCCTGAAAGAAGAAAAGGGCATCTTGACCCTGGCGGTGGTGGATAACGGCCGGGGTTTCAATACCCGGAAGATTGAGGCATCGGAGTGTTTGGGTCTGGCCGGCATGCGGGAGCGGGCCGGCCTCATCGGCGGCGCCCTGGAAATCCAATCCAAACCCCACAAGGGGACCCAGGTCTATTTTAAACTGCCCCTTAATGCCAGAAGGTGAAGCGCTCCATGATCAGGATACTATTGGCGGATGACCATAGCATTGTCCGGGCCGGCCTGCGCCGTATCATCGAAGACTCCGGCGACATCGAAGTGGTGGCCGAAGCCGCGGACGGCCGGGAAGCCGTGGAAAAAGTCCGGGAGACCTTGCCGGATGTGGCGGTCATCGACATTTCCATGCCGGTTCTGGACGGCCTGGAGGTGGTCAGCCAATTGCACCATTATTATCCGAAGATGCCCATCCTCATCCTCACCATGCACGAAGAAGAGCAGTATGTCTTCCGGGGGATCAGCGCCGGCGCCAAGGGCTATATCACCAAACGCTCGGCGCCGGAGCAGATGGTGAACGCCATCCGCAAGGTGCATGCCGGGGGGCGCTATCTCAGCGACGCCGCGGCCGAGTCCCTGGCCCACCATTTGGCCAGCCGCACCCAGGAGCGTTCCCCCCTGGACACCTTGTCCAACCGGGAGATCCAGGTGCTCCGGCATCTGGCCCTGGGCAAGACCACCAGGGAGATCGCCGAGGCCTATCATCTCAGTATCAAAACGGTGGATACCTATCGTTTCCGGCTGCTGAAGAAACTCAACTTAAGGAACAATGCCGATCTCTCCCGCTTCGCCATCCAAAACCGGCTGATCGAGTTCTGATTCCTATTTGAGCTACACGGGCGGGGAGACCCCGCCCCTACCTGTTTGACGGCAACTTGGTATGAGGGGGGCGAATGTAAGAAAAATTTGGACAAAAAAATCAGAAATTACCCGATTTCCGCCCTTTCTTCCTCCTGCTAAGTTACCTCATACCATGTTCGCTATGAAATGAAACAAACTAACATGCTAACATATTGATATCACTTGTAGGGGCGGGTTTAAAACCCGCCCCTACAATGCGAACATGGTATCAGGTCCTCCTTTCCCTGGGGTGAGCCGGGCCAGGGGCGTAGCCCCCCTTGCCCCTCACCCGGGGTATTTCGTAGATACTCTTGGATGAGACACCTCCAATTGTTAATAACAAGCCGCTATTGCCAAGGAATTGGTGGGCAGTGCCCACCCTACATTAACTGACAACTTGGAACCAGGAACTTGGAACTTGGAACTTTTCGAAAAGAAGGGAAAAAAATGAGTATTCTAGTGAACCACGAAACCCAGGTAGTTGTGCAGGGCATTACCGGCAAGGAAGGATCATTTCACGCCCGGCAGTGTGTGGCCTATGGCACCCGGGTGGTGGCGGGGGTGACCCCGGGAAAAGGCGGCCAGAAGCTGGACGGCATCCCGGTATTTAATACGGTGGCCCAGGCCGTGGCGGCGACGGGGGCCAATACCTCCCTGATCTTCGTGCCCCCGGGTTTTGCCGCGGACGCCATCCTGGAGGCGGCCGCGGCCGGGATCAAAGTGATCGTCTGCATCACCGAAGGAATTCCCACCCTGGACATGGTGAAGGTCATGGCCGCGCTTAAGGAAACGGAATGCCGCCTCATCGGCCCCAATTGCCCGGGGATCATTTCTCCGGGGCAGGCCAAGGTGGGTATTATGCCGGGGCCGATCCACCGGGAGGGAAACATCGGCCTGGTCTCCCGGAGCGGCACCCTCACCTATGAAGCGGTGCACCAGTTGACCCAGGCCGGCCTGGGGCAGTCCACCTGCATGGGCATCGGCGGCGACCCCATCATCGGCACCAATTTCATTGACGCGCTCCAGCTTTTTGAGGCCGATCCCCAGACTGCGGGGGTGGTGCTCATCGGCGAAATCGGCGGCGCCGCGGAAGAGGAAGCCGCGGCCTTCATTGCCAGGCAGATGACCAAACCGGTGGTGGCCTTCATTGCCGGGCAGACCGCGCCCCCCGGCAAACGCATGGGCCACGCCGGGGCCATCATCTCCGGGGGCAGCGGCAAGGCCGCAGACAAGATGGCCGCGCTCCAGGCCGCGGGGGTGACGGTGGTCGCCAGTGTCGCGGATCTGGGGGAAACGGTTAAGGGAGTTATGAAATCATAGTTAAGAGTTCAAGGTTCAAAGTTGTAGGGCGGGAAAGTGCAACGCATCCCGCCTTCGGCGAGATGGAATAAACCAGCGGAAATATTTCGCAAAGCACAGCTTTGCGCCAAACTGGTTCCCAAGTGCAACTTGGGAACCAGATGGAATATCTTACGTTAGAAGCAGTTCTTATCCCCCCCTTTGCCAAAGGGGGGTTAGGGGGGATTTGCTAAGCGCCTGAAATCCCCCTAAATCCCCCTTTTTCAAAGGGGGACTTTTAGACACTCTGGTTTTCTGTGAGGCAATTGGGTTAGGCCTACTGAAGGCGGGATGTGCTTCGCTTTCCCGCCCTACCTCACTAACTCCTTCCCCAACCGCTGCCGCCGGATTTCAAAGAGGACCACCGCGCCGGCCGCGGCCGCGTTGAGCGACCCGATCTCCTGCCGGGCCATGGGAATGGCCAGGAGGAGGTCGCACTGCCGGCGCACCCGGGGGCGCAGGCCCTTGTCTTCACTGCCGATGACCAGGGCCAGGGGTCCGGTCAGGTCCGCGTCATAGAGGCTGGCGGCCGCCCGGGAATCGGTACCGACGATGGTCAGTCCTGCATCTTTCAAGCGCAGCAGACAGTCAGCCAGGTTGGTCACCCGGTAAAGAGGCAGGTATTCCAGGGCCCCGGCCCCGGCCTTGAGGACCGCGGGCGTCACCCCCGCGGCCCGCTCCCGGGGGATGATGAGGCCGTGGGCGCCCGCGGCATAAGCGCTGCGGCTGAGATTCCCCAGGTTCATGGGGTCGGTGAGGCCGTCCGCAGCCACCAGCAGGGGAGTTTCCGTCAGGTAGGGGAGGCGGTCCAGAAGTTCGTCCGCGGAGCGATAGGCAAAAGCCGCACACCGGGCCAAAACCCCCTGATGGTGGGGGGTGCCGGCGATCCGGTCCAGGGCCGGCCGCTCCATTTCCCGGAGGCGCACGCCCGCGGCCCGGGCCCGGCGGCGCACCTCCCCCAGCCAATGGCCCCGGACCCCCTGGGCGATAACCACCTCTTCCAGGGGAGAATTGGCCTGGCGCAACGCGGCCAGGACCGGATGGCGGCCGTAGATGATCTGGTTCATTAGGAAAAGTCCCAGGGTGGGCGTTCCGTCCACCCCAGCGTCGACCGGGCGAGACGCGTGCGCCACCGGTGCCCAAAACTTTTCGCCTAGTGGTCAGAACCGGAGTAACACGCTGACCACTGGCCGCTGATCACCAGGATCACGGCTCCAGGGCCGGTTTGCTCACCTTCTCGTAGCCCGGGGGAATTTCGAACAGGCGGTCCGCTACCCCCCCTTCGTGGATATTCTTATATTCGATGGAAAAATTCCGGGCCGGCACCTCCACTTTGATGGGCACTCCCAGCTTCGCCGGCACCCAGTAGGTCTGCCGCTCCAATCCCTCCCTGCCGGCCACGGACACTTCGTATTTCTCCGCGTCATAGCCCGACAGCCGTTCGTTGCCCGCCAGGCGCTTTATCCTGGCGTCCGGGGGGATTTGGATGAACTGGCCCGGCCATTTGGGTTTCAGGGGCACTTCCATGTACACCCGGTTCCGGGGCAGCAGCACCCAGACCATCTTTTTGTCCGGGCGCAGGATGGTGACGGTCTGCCCTTCCGCATCATTGAATTCCTGGCGCATCTTGCCGTCTTTGACAAAAATCCGGCCCAATACGTTGGCGGCCCGGTCCCGGGTCAGCATTTGCGCCGTAAACTCCGCGGCCGGAGCCGCGACCGGCCACAGGACCAGCGCCAGGAGAAGCCAGCGGCATTTTCCCAGGTTAAACCAAGGCATCGGCACCTCCTTGCGGAGAGAGACTGTCTCGGGGGCTGTTCGGTTAATTGCCTGAAGGCCCTAGGGCGGGCGTCCTCACCCCCTTCGGTCCCTGCCCCTTACCCTCTCTAACCCATTTTGTCAAACCGAGTTGCCGTTAAAGTCCCCTTATTGTCTGTTGGTGGGGCGCACCGGGATGTGCCCCCAACCCCGGGCGGACACCCGGTTCCGCCCCTATTGCCCCCGGGGCGCGGCCTGGGGCGGCATCCCCGGCATCCCCGGGGGCATGGTCATCTTTTGGTAGCCCGGGGGGATCTCGAACACCGAGTCAGGCACGGCCCCTTCTTTAATATCCCGGTATTCCATAAAAAAGGAGCCATCCGGGCTGGTCATCTTGATGGGCACCCCCAGTTTCTTAGACACCCACATGAAATGTTTTCTCGGTTTGCCGTCGCCCTTCACCGTCGTCTCATACTTCTCGGTCTCGTAGCCGTTTACCGTCTCCGGGCCCAAAAGCTTCATCTCCGCCTGCTGCTCCTTGGACATCCCCATCATCTTTTCCAAAGACGCCTTATTAAAAGGCATCTCCATCACGGTCTTCTGGCCGGGCATGAGCATCCACATCACCTTCTTATCCGGCCGCACAATGGTGATGCCCACCTCTTCCCCCGCGGCGAATTCCCGGCGCATCTTCTCGCCCTTCATATAGATCTTTCCCTGGGTCTCCCGGGATTCCAGGCGGTTGATAATCACCGCGCTGAACTCCGCGGCCTGGGCCCATCCGGCCCCCAGCCACCAAGCAAGCACGATAAACAGGAAGGTCATTTTAAAGCGCTGGCAGTTCATGCCTCCTCCTTATGGGGAAACACTTTCAACTCCCCGGCCGCTGACGCGCAAGTAACTTGCCCCGGCGCAGGGCAGACACAGGGGCTGCCCTTCCTGAAACCTGGCCCTGGCCGCCAGCACCCCCTCGCCGCAGCGGCTGCAGACCACGGTCTCCAAACTCTTGGACATATCCGGCACCGGCATGGTTAAGGTCTGCACCACAAATTGTTCCTCCAGGGGCACCTCCAATTCCCGCCGGGCCATGGCCTCCCAGAGGTGCTGGAAACGGTGGCGCTCCTCCTCGGTGGCCTGCTTTTGCACCATCACTTTCTCAAAGAGGGGCCCCGCAACCGGATAGCGGGCAAACATCGTCTCCCGGAAATCCGCCCGCACCGCCAGCCGCACCGCGCGGCCGTCCCGGCGCCGGGCCACGGTGACCGCGGCCTTCCCCTGGTCTTTAACGATCAGGCCGTTGTTCCCCAGGGTGCAGCCGGTGACCACCTGGATGGCGTCGACCAAGCAGTTGCAGCCCTCCACCACCGCCACCACTTCCTCAAACCCGTGGCTATGGCCATGGGCATGCCCATGCCCGTGCCCGTGTTCATGTTCATGTTCATGATGATGGTGGTGGTGATAAAGATAGTTCATGGCATACTGCCCCGCCTTGACCCCCAGGGCCAGGAAGGGACAGCGATGGCCGTGCAGGGCCTCCGCCTGGCGCAGCAAGCCCTCCAAATCGCCGCTTCTGATCATCTGCTCCAGGGCCTGCCGGGCCGAGGCGTGTTCGTGCATGGTAGCTCCTTGGCAAGTGGTTTGCAGGGAGAGGGCAGGGGCTACGGCGGACGAAGACGCCCGCCCTGCTGTCCCTGTCCCTCCCTCCACCCTCTCCTCCCAACCCGATAGGGTGTTGGGTAAGGTCAGATTGAGGAGGTTAACACCAAGTTGCCTCAAAGAGTTTTTTTGCAGGGGCGGCCCCAGGTGTCCGGCCATGGATGGGAGCAAACCTGAGCGCACCCCTGCAACAACATTCATAATCCTTATGAAGGCAACCTATTAAAAAAAGCTAGGCTTTTATAACTTGTATCCTAATTTCCTTTATTACCGGATTTTTGAGCCTTTGTCGAGCGACCGGTTGGGGGGCCGCCAGGGTTCGCGGGGTGACGTTGCTTGCCCCCATCTCCCTTATCCCTTTTCATCATCCTTTTTCATCCAGCGTCCAGAGCAGAAAGGGGGTGCCGTAACGGTTGAGCCAATAACGGCGTTGCCGGTAGTCGGGGAGCGTCTCTTCCACCCGCTGCCAGAAGCGGGGGTTGTGACCCGGTTCCAGGAGATGGGCCAGTTCGTGGACCACCACGTAATCCAGTATTTCCAGGGGCAGAAGGATCAGCCGCCAGTTAAAGCGCAGGGCCTCCTGGAACCGGCATTCCCCCCAACGGCGGCGCCATTCCCGGAGTTCCACCCGGAGCCCTTTCAGGCCCAGGTCCCGGGCATAATGTTTTATAATCCGTGGTACCCAAAACTCTAATTGAAATTTTTGCGAATGTCTTATATATTTCTGCGACTAGACGTCAAAAAGAGAGCTCTTGAGAGCAAGTTGTGGTTCCAGGGCGACCCTGGGAAATTTCCCCTAGCGGCAAAGGAGGAGAAAACATGAAGTCCTTGAGATGGTATCCGGTCATTCTCCTGGTAGTTCTGGGCCTGTTGCTCCCAGGAGCGGCCCCTTCCGCCTCCGCGGCCGAAAAAACCGTGGTCATCGGTTTCACCGCCTCCAAGACCGGCAAGTTCAACGTGGAAGCCACCAGGCAGATTAACGGCCTGCACCTGTGGATGGAGCAGGTGAACGCCAAAGGCGGCATTAAGCTGGCCGACGGCACCGTGGCTAAATTTGCCGATAAATACTACGACGACGAAAGCAAAAAAGGAAGGGTGCAGGAGCTATATACCAAGCTCATCAGCGCCGATAAAGCCGACTTTCTCATCAGTCCGTATAGCAGCCCCTTGGCGGACGCCTCCGCGGTCATCGCCCAGCAGTACAACAAGATCATGATCACCACCGGGGCCGCGTCCGATTCCACTTACAAGAAAGGCTTCACTCTCGTCTATCAGACTTACACCCCGGCTTCCCGGTACCTGACCGGGGCGGTGGATCTCCTGGGGAAACTCAACCCCGCCGCCAAGACCCTGGCTATCGTCCATGAAAAGGACAAGTTTTCCACCGACGTGGTCAACGCGCTGAAGGCCTACGCGGAATCCAAGGGTTACCAGATCGCCCTGTTTGAAGGTTATGACAGCGGCACCACGGACTTCGCGCCCTTCATCAACAAGATCCCCCAACCCGTGGGCGCCATCATGGGCGGCGGGCATTTTGCCGATACCACCACCTTCGCCAAGCAGCTCTATGAAAAGAAGATCAACGCCAGCATGATCGCCCTGCTGGTGGCCCCGCCGGAACCCAAGTTCGCCGAACTGGGGGAAGCCTGCATTTCCGTGGTAGGCTCCTCCCAGTGGGAGCCTGCGGCCAAATATAGCCCGGAAGCGGCCAAGAAACTCGGCATGGAATATTACGGCATCTCGGTGGCGGATTTCACCAAATCTTATCAGGCCAAATACGGAGGTGAAACCCCCTCCTACCACAGCGCCGGCGGCTACGTGGCCGGTCTGCTGCTGCAAAAGGCCATTGAGCAGGCCGGTTCCACGGACACCGCCAAGGTGAAGGCGGTCCTGGACGGCATGAACCTCATGACCTTTTACGGCGTCATTAAGTTCGACAACACTCCCAAAGCCCACGGCCTCCAGGTGGGCCATGACATGGTTTACATCCAGTGGCAGAAAGGCAAAGACGGCAAGCCGGCAAAGGAAGTAGTCTGGCCGGCAGCCGCGGCCACCGCCTCGGCGTTTGTCTGCCCGGTGCGTAAATAATCTGTATTGATTTATCTCCCAGCCGCTTCCCCACAGGGGAGCGGCTGGCTTACAAGTGAGCCCCGGCTATGTGGGAACAACTAGCAGCCTCCCTGACCGACGGGTTACTCCTGGGTTTCGTCTATGGCCTGGCGGCCATGGGCCTGACCCTGATCTGGGGAGTGATGTCGGTGATCAACCTGGCCCACGGCCCGGTCATCGCCCTGGGGATGTTCGGCACTTATCTCTTGTTCACCCATCTGGGGCTGAACCCCTATCTGGCCGTAGTCATCGTGGCCGTGCTGGGCTTGCCCGCGGGCTTTTTGATTTACGGGGTGGCCGTGCACCGGGTGATCAACGCCCCCCACCTGTCATCACTGCTGGCCACCTTTGCGGTGAACATGATCATTATCGGCATAGGCACCGCGGTCTTCAGCACCTCGCCCCAGAACATCGATTTCTCCATGGGCACCCTGGAGGCCGGTCCCCTCACCGTGCCGGGCACCCGTTTTGTTGCGGCCTTTGGCGCGGTTTTGTTCACCGCCGGACTCTATCTCTTCCTCTACTTTTCCCGGCCGGGCAAGGCTATCCGGGCCGTGGCCAACAACCGCCGGGCTGCGGAACTCATGGGCATCCCTTCTTCCCTGATATTGGCCCTGAGCTTCGGGTTGGGCACCATGCTGGCGACCGCGGCCGGCGGCCTTATTGCCACCTTTTTCCCCTTCACCATCCTCAGCGGCGGCATCTATGAACTCAAGTCCTTTGTGATTTGCGTCCTGGGCGGGCTGGGCCATCCCCTAGGCGCGCTCCTCGGGGGCCTGATCCTGGGCGGCCTGGAAGGCCTGGTGCCCACCTTCATGCCGGTAAGTTGGGTGCCGGTGGTGGAATTCGGCCTCTTTGTCCTGGTGCTCCTGGTCAAGCCCAGCGGCCTGATGGGAGCCAAATAGATGCACGCCTGGCGTCGGCCCGGGTTCTGGCTGCCCCTGGCGGTCATGTTTGTCTGGGGTCTGATCGTCCTGCTGGTGCACCACGACACCCTCCGGGAAACGGCCTTCACCCTGTTCATGTTCATCGCCCTGGCCTCCAGCCTCAATATTCTCCTGGGTTATACCGGTTATGTCAGCTTCGGCCATATCGTCTTCTTCGGCCTGGGGGGGTATTTCGGTTTTTACCTGCTCAGCCAGCACAACTGGCCTCTGCTGCCTTCCGTCGTGGCGGGAGGGGTTATTTCCGCGCTGATTGCCGGGCTCTTGGGATTGGCCATCCTGCGGCTGCGGGGCGCCTATTTCGCCTTGGCCACCATCGGCATCAACGAAGCGGCCCGGACCTTTGCCGATAATTTTACGCCCTTCGGGGGCGCCACCGGCATGTTTGTCCAGTTCTCCGCCTACGAGCCCTACGGCGGGCCCGGGCCGGCCCTCTGGGCCACCTTCACTTACCTGTGGATTATTACCATCGCCGTGCTCCTGGTGAGTTATCTGGTGAAGCACTCCCGTTTCGGCCTCGGTCTCCAGGCCATCAGGGAGGACGAAGACGCGGCCATGGTCATGGGGGTTAAGGCCCCCCGGGCCAAGACCATCGCTTTCATGCTCTCCGCTCTCGCACCCGGGATGATCGGCACCCTTTATTTCTTCAAAAACGGCAACGTGGAGCCCGGGGATGCCTTCCAACTGCACATGTCCATTGAAATGCTGGTCATGGTCATGTTGGGAGGCATGGGCACGGTGTTCGGCCCCCTGTTGGGTGCGGTGACCTACGTGGGCCTGCGGGGGTACCTGCTCACCAGTCCTATTTTTCAAAACCTGCACCTGGCGGTGGCGGGGTTGATCCTCTTGCTGATCGTTCTCTTTGTGCCCGCGGGCGCGGTGGGCTGGGTGCGATCCCGGGTACCCCGGTTGCGGAGGGCCCTGGAATGATCCTGCAGGTTCAGGATATCACCAAGCGTTTCGGGGGGCTCCAGGCCCTGACCCAGGTCACCTTTGATTTGCCCGAGGGTCAGATTCTGGGCCTCATCGGCCCCAACGGCGCAGGCAAGACCACCCTCTTCAACGTGATTAACGGGGTCTATGCGCCCAACCACGGGAAGGTGATTTTCCGGGGTGAAGATATCACCGGCAAACCTTCTTACGAGGTCTCCCGGCGGGGCATGGCCCGGGCCCACCAGGTGGTGCGGCCGTTGCACGAACTCACAGTCCGGGAAAACGTCATGGTGGGGGCCTGTTTCGGCCGGGAAGGGCTGCACCTGGCCGCGGCCGCCCGGAAAGCGGACGCGGCCCTGGCCCAGGTGGGCCTGGCGGAGCGGGCCGACCAGCCCTCCGGCAACCTCAACGTGGCCCAAAAGAAACGCCTGGAACTGGCCCGGGCCCTGGCGGCCAACCCCTATCTCCTGCTCCTGGACGAGGTCCTGGCCGGTCTCAACCCTTCGGAGATCGCCTCCATGATGGAGACCATCCGGGCCATCCGGGATGAGGGCTTTACCATCCTGATGATCGAGCACGTCATGCAGGCGGTGATGTCCATCTCCGACCGGGTCATCGTCCTGGATTACGGGCAGCTCATCGCCGCGGGCTCCCCCGAAGAAGTGGTGAACAATCCCCAGGTCATCGAGGCCTACCTGGGGGACCCGGAGATGACCGCCAGGCTGATGGCGGAGTAACAATATGAACCTCTTAGAGATCAACGACCTGACTTCCGGTTACGAAGGCGTCCAGATCCTCTGGGGCGTGAACCTGCGCCTGGAGCAGGGCCGGCTCACCACCCTGGTGGGCTCCAACGGCGTGGGCAAGACCACCCTGCTGAGCGCGGTCATGGGGCTGCTGCGCCCCTGGCAGGGCACCGTCACCTTTGCCGGCCGGGACGTCACCAACTTCTCGGCCCACGCCCGGGCCCAGGCGGGCCTGGTCCTGGTCCCGGAAGGCCGCCAGCTCTTCACGGAAATGACGGTGTACGAAAACCTGGAGATGGGGGCCTTTTCCAAGCGGGCCCATGCCAACTTTAAGGAAAACCTGGGAAAGGTCTTCGAGCTATTTCCCCGGCTGAAAGAAAGGGCCAAACAGAAGGCTGGCACCCTGAGCGGCGGCGAACAGCAGATGGTGGCCGTGTCCCGGGGCCTGATGGCCGAGCCGGAAATTCTGATCTTGGACGAACTCTCCCTGGGCCTGTCTCCCCTGCTGGCCCTCACCCTCTTCGAGTCCCTCACCCGCCTGAAAAAGACCGGCCTGACCATGCTCCTGGTGGAGCAAAACGTCTCCATGGCCCTGGCCGTCTCCGACTACGCCTACGTCCTGGCCGAAGGCCGGGTCCACCTGGAAGGCCCGGCTAGGGATTTGCTGAAGAATGACGAAGTAAGGCGGACTTATCTAGGTATTTAGACAAAAGGCGGGATGCGCTGCGCTTTCCCGCCCTACGGGCTACGGGCTACGGGCTGATTAATTCAGCTAACGGGTATAGATTTGAATTTTTTTTCTTGAGCATTATGGAGGTCTCTCTTTGCTTTCTTTCGAACTTTTTCGAGATCTTTGATTAGCCAATCAATGGCTTCATCAATTTCCACGTCGCCCATTAACTTGTGATTTAACACAATCCTCCCTTGCACAATTTCGTAGTTTTCAGGTGAATGAACAAGACAGACACGCACATAAGGGTTAAATGGTGGATCATTTTCTCCACGAGCTACAGTAATAACAGTGAACTATGCCATAATATCCTCCGATTTATAATATTTTCCTTCCTCTTTCGCTCCTCAAACAAATTCTGACATATCAGCCGTCATAGATACTGGCATTATTTTTTTTCTTAGAGTGTTTATACTCTGCCAATTCACTTTCCCAGGCAATTTACATTCCCAAAAGACCCATCCGTTTACTGAATTTCCAGTTATTGAGACAGCAGCCGCCGAAGGAGAGGCAAACTTTTCACCGTTGAGAGTTAAAGAACCATCATCCACTTTTGCATAGTATAATTTCCCTTTATGAAACCCTCTAAATTCTGTTCCGTGAGGAAATACTACACCCTTTGCAACCCAAGGTTTTCCAGATTGAGCTTTTTGCGTCCTAGGTCCTTGCCTCGGTTCCAGACCAAAAACCTCACGGAGAACGTCGTTTGGGGTGATGTCCTCGTTTTTCCGGCGGATGGTGATTTCTTTGAAAACATCCCAATCAATTTCAATGGTCTGCATATAATACCCCTCCAGTTAGCTTAAAGATATTTAAGGCTAAAAGTTCTTTGCGGCTTTGTCAAGAGAATTCTTAAAAAAAATTATCAAACCAAAATAAAAAAGCCGGAGGAGGCGGGCAGACCCCTCTCCCCCGGTTTTTTTTACGTTTGTGTCTTTCCATGATAAATCTTGACTGTAAACACATAATGTGTACATTTGTTTTCAAAGAGCGCGCCATGAAGAAAGACAAAAATATCAAGAGCTATACGGTCGCGGAGCTTAAGGCCAGGCGGACGGCAAGCCGCACCGATTTGAGCCGGGTCGATGCCACCACGGATGCGGAACTGGAACGGCTCATTGCCGAAGACGAGGACGAGCGCGGCCTCGTGCCCGACTGGACCCGGTCCAAGCTGGTCCTGCCCCAGGCCAAGCAGTCGGTGCACCTGCGGCTGGATAAGGAGATCATCGCTTTTTTCAAATCCCAGGGCAAAGGGCACATCTCCCGGATGCAAGCGGTTCTCAAGGCTTATATGGAGGCCCACAGAGAAAAGGCCGAATGACCGCCATCAATTTTAAGCCATTCCGCTATTAAAGGATTTTTTCGGGCTGGTGAGGCGGGCCTCCGTGCAGTGGGGCGGGCGTCTCGCCCGCCAACCTTTATGGCGGCCAGGGACGGCCGCCCCACCGATTTGGAACTTGGAACTTTTCGTAGCAGTTCTCCATGGGCCCTATGGCCCACCCGCAAAGCATGAAAAGGGGAACGTAGGGGCGGGCGTCCCCGCCCGCCCCGGTAACCCGCACAGGCTGGAAAGCCTGTGCTACCACTTGTAACTTTTCAAGACAGGGAAAAAGTACGAGATTCTTCACTCCGCTGCGCTCCGTTCAGAATGACATGAAGGAATGACATTGGAAAAAAACCGGGTGAGGCGGGCCTCACCCGCCTCACCCGGCTTTTTTTATGTTTGCGTCTTTCTTTGCGCCTTGGCGTCTTTGCGTGAGATTTTCTTTTTTTTTACAGCTTATACCGCTCCTCCACGATGCGCTCCACTTCCTCTTCGGTGGGCATGGTATCCCGGTAGCCGCCCAGGTACTGGTTCCGGAGCCAGCGGTAAAGGCTCACGGTTTCGTTGATGCGGACGATCTCCGGGATATCCCCGCTTTTTACGGTCTTGATGTGCTGGTTGTATTGGCCCAGCATGGAGACCACGTCGTAGAAGGTGGCCGCGTCCCTTTTGATGCCCCGCTTGAAGGATTTCCCTTCCTTGGGATAGATGCAGTCCGGGGACGGGTTGCCGGTGATGTCCAGGCGCTGGAAGGGCCGCCGGATGGCCACCTGCCATTTCCGGGACTCCACCATCATCCGGGCGATCATGGGCCCGGCCCAGTCGTGGGTCTGGTGCCCCTGGGGGCAGGGGGAGAAAAACTCCACCAGGGACGGGCCGTTGTAAGCGATGGCCTCTTTGAGGATCTTGATGGCGTAGAAGGGGTTGTCGATGGTCAGCTTGGCCGCATAGACATGGGAGATGGCAAAGGCCTGGCTGATGATCCGCCGGTGCAGGGTGGTTTTGCCCGCGTGCTTCTTGCCGATGGGGGAGGTGGAGCGGTCCGAGCCGAAGCGGGTGGCCCCGGATTTTTGCATGCCGGTGTTCATGTAGCCTTCGTTGTTGTAAATCACCCAGGTGATGTCGTAGTTTTCCCCCAACGCGTGGTTGAAGGGGCCGTTGCCGATATCGTAGATGGCCCCGTCCCCGGCAAAGACGATGATCTTGGTGAGGACGCTGCTGTAGCGGTTCTGGTAGGCCTGGTCCAGGCTGAATTTCGACCCCAGGGCCGCGGCGGAGGCGGTGCCGAAGCCGTAGTGGCCCGTGGGATAGATGCGGGTGTTAAAGGGGTTCACCAGCTCCGAGACCTGGTTGCAGCCGGTGGCGTTGATGGTGTAAATGTTGAAGCCGTGGTCCAGCATGTGTTCGATGGCCCGCTTGTTCTTCTCGGAGAGGATCTTCAAACCCTGGTAGAAGGTGGCGATGCCCTGGGGGTGGTTGCGCAGGGACTCGGCCGCGAAGAAGGTGAGGAGATTGATCACCCCTTCGCCGCAACCGGGGCAGAGCGTGTGCTTGCCGGGATAGAGCTTGGAGAGGACGAAGAGCACCTGGTGGTTGAGCGCCAGTTGATCCACAAAAGGCGCTAACTTCGAGGTATTGTCCCACATTTTAAATTCTTCGGGGAGAAAGTCCTGCTCCCCCACGTCGGTTTTGGCCACCATTTTCAAGGCGTCGGTGGGGCAGACCTGGGCGCACACCCCGCAGCCTTTGCAGGCGTCGGGCAAGGCATTGAGGTTCAGGGCGAAGCGGTCCCAGGGCACCCCCTTGGGCAGGCTCTTAAAGACCTTGAAGTAGGGCCGGGCCTCGTCATTGATGTACCGGTCGGTGACCGTGGAATAAAGGGCCGAATCCGGGCAGGACGCGGTGCATAAACCGCAGGCGATGCATTTGGAGTGGTCATAAACCGGTATTTGCGTGCCGATGTAGCTCATGTCCCGGTAGCGGCTGGTGGCCGCGGGCACGATGGGCAGGAAGCGGTCCCAGGGGACTTTTTTGCCTTCCAAAATGGGCTGCACCATCCGCCGGTGGAAGAGGCCCTGATAATCATCCACCCGATTTACCGGTTTGATGATGCCCATTTCGTCTTTCTCCGTTAGGGTATAATGGAGACCGGCGGCGCCGGGTCTCTGGCCGAAGTCTTCCGGCGGGGGCGGGGTATAAGTGGGGTTGGTGGCGTCCAGGGCCTGGGCCCCCGGAGCCTTTTCGGAGACGTGGCCGGAGGCCCGCTCCGCGCCGTACTTGAGGAGGGAGACGTTGGCTTCCAGCATCTCCTTCTTTTTAGTCCCTAATTTTTTCTCCAGTATCCTCTTAAACCGCCGCTCGAATTCCTTCTCCGGCAGGATGCCCATTTCATTATTGATCAGGCCCAGGAAAGCGGCCCCGGGCAGATTCCGGTTCAGGTGCAGCAGGGCCGCCCTGGTGCCGTCCAGGGTCAGGAGCTTGATGCGCTTGTATTTGATGAGGGCCTGCACCTGGGAGGGAAAGGTGGCCATGACGTCATAGCAGCTCTGGGTGGTGTTGATGACCAGCAGGCCGTTTTCCTTGAGGCCGCCCACGTATTCCCGGAGGATCTGGTCCGAGAGGAATTTTTCATTGAAAAAGGCCAACACGTCCCGTTCGGTCAGCTCCGAGCTGTTGCGGATGGGCTGGGCGGAGATGCGCAGGTTCATGAAGACCGGCGCGCCTTTGCGGGCCGCGCCGTAGCGGGCCCCGGACTGCACGTATTTGCGGCCCGTGCCCATGTCTTCGGCATAGATGAGGGCCGCGGATTCCAGCGCGGTCTTCACCCCTTCCGCGCCCACGCCGATGAAGGTCATGCCCAATTCCCGCTCCAGATAGCCGGGCAGGGGCGCGGGCCTGAGCGTCAGGGGACCCTCGATGCCCACGTAAAAATCCCGGTGGAAACGCCGCTTCTTTTCAAAGCAGGACACCATGTTTTCCACCACCGCCGCGGCGTCATATTTATTAAAATCCTTGCTGCCCAGGCCGTAAACCCCGTGGAAGAGGGTGGGCATATCCTCCCGGCCGTAGACGCGGTGCTCTTTCTTGCCTTCCCGGCCGGCGCGCAAAGAGACCTGCAACGCGGCCTGCACGTCCGCCAGCAACAGTTGGTTATGGGCGGTGCCGGTCCGCTCCAGGACACTGATATACTTGGCCTTGCGCAGGCCGTAGGCCAGCTCTTCATAGCAGGGGGGGTTGAACAGGACCGGCCGCACCACTCCCACCCGGTACCCCTTGGCGTCCCGGTAATAATCCACCACATCCTTGACCACCCCCGCGGCGGAGCCGAGGATGACCACCACCAGGTCCGCGTCGTCCGTGCGGTAGCACTCCACCACCTTGAGGTTGGTCCCCAGGATGCGGTTCATGGCGTTCATGGCCGCCACGAAGCCCCGCTTAAAAAAGCGGTAAGCCAGGTCCTGGGCCACCTGCCCCTCCATGGTCAGGTCCGTGTCCGTAAAGGTGCCGGTCAAAGTCCCGTGCTCGAAGTCCGGCTGGTAGAGGCGGTTGGGGGGACCCAGAAAATACTCCAGGAAGGGGTTGGAGAGCTCCTTAATATTTTCAATGGCGTGGCTCTTGATGAACCCGTCGCCGATGACCATGGAAGGGAGCATCACCTGCTTCAATTCCGAGACCTTGAAAGCTATAGGCAAAAGATCGTGCAACTCTTGATTATCCGCGGCCACCAACTGGGCCCAGCCGGAGTTGCGCACCCCGTAGAAATCCGTGTGGCCGCAGTGGATGCTCAAAGACCCTTTGTTCACTTCCCGGGCCATGACGGTCATCACCACCGGCAGGCGTTTGCCGGCCACGGAAAAGAGGTTCTTGGTCTTCAGCACCAGCCCCTGGGAGGAGGTGTTATCCACGTAACGCCCGCCCTGGACGGCCATGGCCTCCACCGCGGCGATGGCGGAAAGCTCGTCGGAAGGCTGGAAATACATGAGTTCCGAGCCGAAGAGATTTTTCTGGCCGTTGGCCGCGGCCTTGGCAAAAGTTTCGGCAATGGGGGTGGAGGGGGTGATGGGATAGCCGCAAAGACCGTCCACTACCCGGGTGAGCACCGAGATGGCCGCCTGGTTGCCGTCCATCAGGACTTCCTGGCGCCGCCGCATGGCTTCCAGCATCTTTTCCGGGATATTGGCCAGGTCCAGGCTGAATAACTCCCGGGCGTCAAAACGCTCCCACTCCGTCTGCCAATCGATGGGCAGGACTTGGCCCCGTTTGACGCTGCGCAATTTATGGTAGGGCATTTGCTGGCGCAGGGTGTCGATGTCGGTTGAGGGTCTCATGGCCGGCCTCCTTAATAACGATCTAATAATTCTCTTATACAAAAAAAATAATCCTGGCAATGAAATATCCATTGACAGGCGAAAAATTATCCTTCTTTAATATATAATTAATGATATGAAGGATAACAACCGGCAGGAACGTGAACTTTGAAAGAATTATCCCCGGGACAACGCCAAATCCACCAGGCCGCGGTGGAGATTTACCGGGCTTACCTGGAAGCCCGTCAAGAGAGCCGCGCCTTTTTGGGCGGCATGCACTGGAAGAAGATCCGGGGCCGGGATTATCTCTACCGTTACCGGGACCGCCAGGGCCACGGCGAAAGTCTGGGGCGGCGCGGCGAAAATACGGAGCGCCTCTTCGCCCTTTTCACCCGGGAGCGCCGGGAGGCCACCGCCCGCCTGCGGCGGGAGCGCCTGCGGCTTCAAGAGCAGGCCCGGTTTTGCCGGGCCGCCCTGATTAACCGGGTTCCCCGGGCTACGGCCAGGATCCTCCGGCGCCTGGAGGAACACCCCGCGGGGGGCAACTTGCTGATCGTGGGCACTACCGCTCTCTATGCCTATGAAGCCGGGGCCGGGGTTTTGTTGGGGCCCCCGGGCCTCTTGGCGACCGCCCAGCGCGGCCTCACTTTGGCCGCGGCCGGGGAGGTGTCCTGGGAGGAGCTGCTGCAGGCGGCGCGCCGCACGGACCGCTCTTTTGCCCCTCTTCCGGGACCGGAATGCCGGGCCGCCAACCGGGACGGTTTTCAAGTGACCCTGGTGAAATCCGGGGTCAGGCGGCCCGGAAAGCAGAAGACCATCACCGTACCCGGGGCCCGGGAGCCGCTGCCGCCGGCGGCCGGCGATCTCCACTTCCTCACGGCCTCCCCCAAATTCTCCCAAGTGGTCATCGGCAAAGACGGCGGGCCCGCCACCATGGTGGTTCCCGACCCCCGGGCCTTTGCCCTCAACAAGCTCTGGTTAAGCCAGCAGGAGGAACGGGAAGAAAGCAGGAGGGACTGCGACCACCGCCAGGCCGTGGCCGTGGCCGCGCTGGTCCTGCGTTATCTACCCCAATATGACTTCTTTTCCACGGAGATGGACATGTTCCCCCGGTTCCTGAACCCCGGCCCGGGGCCATGGGCCGGGGACCCGGATTTGACCGGGGAGGAAAGCCTGGAATATTGAGCTCGTCCCCGGACCAAGAGAGACAGTTATGGCCGTAGCCCGGCAGAAATGCCCCCCACTTATGAAACTAACCATTAATCCGTCCTTCCCCAGGCAAGCTCCTTGTTTCCTGGCTGCAAAAGGATTATTTATATAAATAAAATCACCTGGCCTTTAGCTTCAGGAGAACAACGGGGAGAAAAACTTATGCCTGCCCTGGCAAAGAGGCGCAAACTGTGGGCATTGGGGGGAATTATGGGGTTTCTCCTCATCAATTATCCTGTGCTGCAGATTTTTAATCTCCACACGGCCTTAGGGGGAATTCCCCTTCTGGTTTTATACCTCCATGGGGTTTGGATGGCGGCCATTTTCGCCCTTTATGCCCTGGGCAAAAGCCTAACTTCCCAGGAGTAGAACCGCAGGCGGGGGAATATGCTCAGCACGGGTTTGGTGGCAGCCGCGGCCTTCGGCTATCTTCTGATGCTCTTTGCCATCGCCTATTATGGAGACCGGCAACGGGCCCGGGGCAAGAGCATCATTGCCAACCCTTATATCTATGCCCTGTCGCTGGCGGTCTATTGCACCGCCTGGACTTTTTACGGCAGCGTCGGCAAGGCGGCCACCTCCGGCGTCACCTTTCTCACCATTTATCTGGGCCCCACCATTATCGCCTTTTCCTGGTGGTTCGGTCTGCGCAAACTCTTGCGCATCTGCAAGGAAAACAACCTGACCACCATGTCCGATTTCCTGACCCTGCGCTATGGCAAAGGCGCGTTTCTGGGAGCGCTGGCCACCGTGGGCGTGCTCCTGGCCATCACCCCCTATATCGGCCTGCAGCTCAAGTCCATCTCCGATACCTTTAACATCCTGGTCTCCAAAGAATTTACCCCTACCCAGGCCATCCCCATTTATCAAGACACCGCCTTTTATGTGGCCCTGCTGCTGGCCATGTTCGGCATCCTCTTCGGGGCCCGCCATCTGGACCCCATGGAACGCCATGAAGGGCTGGTGGCCGCGGTGGTGTTTGAGTCCCTCATCGAGCTCCTGGCTTTCACCAGTCTGGGGCTCCTGGTAACCTTCGGTCTTTTCTCGGGTTGGGGGGAAATCTTCCAACGCATCCAACAGAGTCCCGAATTTCAGCAGCTTCTCCTGGTAAACACCGGGCCCCACAACAGCTATACCCTGCTCCTGGTGCTCACCCTGCTGGCCATGGGGGCCATTCACTTTCTGCCCCGGATGTTCCACATGGCGGTGGTGGAGAATACCAATGAAAAGCACATTTTCACCGCCATCTGGCTCTTTCCCCTGTACCTGCTGCTCATCAACCTCTTTGTCATGCCCATCGCCTTTGGGGGTCTGCTCCTGGGTTTACCCCCGGCCCAGGCCGATACTTTCGTCCTGCGCATCCCTTTAGAAACCGGGCACCCCTTCCTGGCCTTACTGGTCTTTTTGGGAGGACTGTCCGCGTCCATGGCCATGGTGGCGGTGGCTTCCATCGCCGTGAGCACCATGCTCCTCAACAGCCTGGTAATGCCCCTGGCCATCCGCTTGAAAATGCAAGAGCGCATCACCCCCCATCTCTTGACCATCAAACGGGGGGCCATCCTCTTGCTCATCCTTTTGGGATATTTCGGATACCATCTGGTCTGGCCCACGGTCATGCTGGTGGATATCGGCCTCATCGCCTTTTGCGGGGTGATGCAGTTGGTGCCGGCCATGGTGGGGGCCTTATACTGGCGGGATGCCACCCGCTGGGGGGCGATTGCGGGCTTGGCCTCAGGTTTCCTGCTCTGTTCCTATACCCTGGTCCTCCCCTATCTGGTGGAGGCGGGCTGGTTCCCCCAGAGTCTACTAACCGCAGGCCCCTATGGGCTGGCCTTTCTTAAGCCCACGGCGTTTTTGGGCCTCAGCGGCCTGGATAATCTCTCCCATGGCTTTTTTTGGTCCATGCTTTTCAATGTCGGCACTTTTGTGGGCGTGTCCCTGTTCACGAACCCCAGCCCGGTGGAGGAAGAGCAGGCCCGGCGGTTCGTCGGGGTCTTTGAAGAGGAAAGAGAACTGCCTTTGGAGAAACGCTATACTTTTTTCCCCACCCTGGACCACTTAACCCGTTTCCTGGAGAAGTTCATCGGTCCCCGGAAGGCTAAAGAGGCGCGCCAGGCCTTTCTCCGGCAGGTGGCCATTCCCGAATCCGACTGGGGGGACCGGGAAAAGCTCCGGCTGGCGGGCTTCGTAGAACGGACGGTGGCCCGTTCCCTCGGCCCGGCGGCAGCCCGGGTGATCGTCGAAGGCTACCTCTCCTCCTTGGGCTCCCGGATGGAAGACGTCTTCGATCTCTTCGGCCGCATCTCCAGCTCCCTGGAGGAAAGCGAGCAGCAACTGAAACGGCGGGTGGCGGAACTCTCGGTGCTTTTCGAAGCGGCCCGGAGACTGGCTTCTTCCCTGTATATCCCGGATCTCCTGGAAGGGGTGCTGGGGGTGCTGGAGGAAAAGCTGGGCATAGAAAAATGCTCGGTGCGGCTGTTGGATGAAGATGGCTTTCTCCACATGAAAGGTTCCCGGGGACTGCCCCCGGAGGTCCGGGAGCAGGTGGGAAAGCCCGAGGCCGATTCCCTTCTGGGCCAGTGCCTGTTGACCCCCCAGGTCCTTTCCGTGGCGGACGCCTCGCTGGTGGCGGATCGCCTCCGGGGGCTTCTGGAAGAGGAAGTTTTGGGTTCCCTGGTCTTGGCCCCCATCACCACGGAAACCCTGACCCTGGGAGTGCTGACCGCGGCCAGCAGCCAGAAGGGATATTTTACCAGGGAACACGTGGAGTTCTTTCAATCCCTGGCCGGGCAATTGGGACTGGCGGTGCGCACCGCCAACATGGAAGAAGCGTTGCGCCTGGACGAATCCCGCCTGGAAGCAGTCTGGCGGCTCAGCCAGATGACCAGGGCCACGCTGCAAGAGATTACTGATTTCGCCCTGGAAGAAGCGGTGCGGCTGACAAAAAGCAAGATCGGCTACCTGGCTTTCATGAATGAGGAAGAGACGGTCCTGACGATGCAAGCCTGGTCCAAGACGGCCATGGCGGAATGCGCCATTACTGATAAGCCTATCATCTACCCCCTGGAAACCACCGGCCTCTGGGGTGAAGCCGTGCGGCAGCGGCGGCCCATCATTACCAATGATTATGCCGCGGCCAATCCCTTTAAGAAGGGCTACCCCGGGGGTCATGTGGCCATCCGGCGCCATTTGAATATTCCGGTCTTTGACGGCGACCACATCGTGGCCGTGGCCGGCGTGGGCAATAAGGACGAGGATTATGACGAATCGGATGTCCGGCAACTGACCCTATTGATGAACGGCATGTGGTGGCAGATCAAGCGCCAGCGGGCGGAAGAGGCCTTGACCGCGGAAGTGGAGCGGGGCATTTATTTTCAACACCTCCTGATCCATACCTGCATGGATGGTATCGTGGCCAACGATATGGCCGGCATTATCCGCACTTTTAATGAAACTGCGGCCCACATCCTCGGTTATCAACCGGAAGAAGTCCTGGGCACAATGAATATCCGGGAACTCTATGCGCCGAGCCAATTGCAGGAAATTGACGCCAAAATCCACGACTCCGCTTACGGCGGCCCGGGCACCCTGGAGAATTATGAAACCCGGATGCGGCATAAAAATGGCGCCCTGGTGCCTGTCTGGCTTTCCGCCCGGCTGCTCTATGAAAACGACCGGGAGATCGGCATGATCGGCCATTTCAAAGACCTGCGGGAACGGAAACACATGGAGGAGGAACTCTTAAGGAGTGAGCGCCTGGCCATCCTGGGCAAGATGGCCGCGCATATCAGCCATGAGATCAAAAACCCCCTGATGCTCATCGGTGGCTTTGCCCGCCAGGTTCTTAAGGATCCCGGGGCAAACCCGGAAAAAAATCAGGAGAAGCTCCAGATCATCGTGGACGAAGTCCGGCGGCTGGAAGATTTCCTGGTGGAGGTGGGCAACTATGCCAAATTCTCCGAGCCCCAGAAGACCCCTGGGGATCTGAACGCCTTGATCCAGGAAACCTGCCTGCGCCTGGAACCGAGCATGCAAGAGAGCAAGATCGAGCTATCCCTGCAACTGGATCCCCACCTGCCCCCGGTGCCCTTTGACCCCGCACATCTGCGCCAGGTAATCTTGAATATCGCCAAGAACGGCATCGAGGCCATGGAAGGAGGCGGCATCCTGAGCATTGCCACCGGCCGGCGTGGGGAACGGGCCTTCGTGGTCATCGGGGATACGGGGGTGGGCATCCCCCCGGAGGTGCGGGAAAAAATCTTTCAACCCTTCTTCTCTTCCAAGGCCAAAGGCAGCGGCCTGGGGCTGGCCATTTCCCAGAAAATCATCGAAGCCCACCAGGGGGAAATTGCCATCGACAGCGAACCGCACAAGGGCACCCGGGTGACCATCTTTCTCAAAACAAAATCATAGAAACCCCTGGAAATAGCGAGGGGGGCAAATGCTTGGCTCTCCGCCCCGGGCTTTTAGCCCAATAGGAGTTCCTGGAGGCACTTATAGCCAACCTCGAGGAGGGCCGGGTCGTCCAGGTCGAGATAGTCCAGGATTTTACCCTTCAGGCCGCAAGCCTTAAGAAAACCAGGCTGATCCAGAAGGGTGCGAAAGGTGTCCAGATCATAGGCGATGGTGGCGAAGAGGTTTTGCAGGGGGGCGTCGACCCCGGAGGGGTCCTGAACTCCTCGGGTTAAAATGATTTCCAGCCACTCCTGGCGCCCCCGGGCATATTCGGCAAATCCCTGGTTGGCCATCCAGGACTCCACCGTCCACTCCACGCCGGCGTCGAACCCCTGGCAATAATCCAACCGGCGGCAAAAATAATAGTCCTTGATCCCCTGTCCCGTGAGCCGGCTGCCCATGGTGACGGGAAAGAGACGGCAGGCCGCGGGGCGATGGGCATATACCAGGCACCCCTGGGGGCCCAGGAAAGGACATCCTCCCGCGTTGGCTCCGTAAGAATCGATGAAGACCAGGGGCAGGTTGGACCACTCTTCGATTTCCCGCAAAGTGTAACGCCGCAGAAACTCGCCGGATTTAAGGCCCAGACCTTGTTTCAGGCGCAGGATATCATAGGGGCTGAGGATAATGGTGGGGGTGCGGCGGCAGCATTGATTGAAACAGGCCAGCCCCTCATGGCAATGGAAGCGAAAGCTGCTGCCCAGGGAGAGGCCGTCTTGTTCAATCTGCTGATAAACCGAGATTTTTTCCGGGCTGTCTGAAGCCATGGCTGCCGGCGCCTCCTTCTGGGCGGATAGCGGAGACCCGCGCCTCATACTAGTTATATCGGCACAAGGAGATGGGTTTTTTAACCCTTTAAAAAAAATATCTTGACAGATGGTTATATGAAATAAAAACTAGTTTGCAAATCAGATATTCGGGTGCCCCCTTAAGGGCTTAATAGGGAAGCCGGTGCAAAGCCGGCACGGTCCCGCCGCTGTAACCGGGGACGAAACCTGCATCAGGCCACTTTCTCCTGGCAAGGAGGGGGGAAGGCGCAGGGATTAGGATGATCCGGGAGTCAGAAGACCTGCCCGCATACGAGGCTTCAACCCCCTACGAGGTCTAGGGGCGGGAAGCGGCATTAAGGATCAAGAAGCTGGGTGCAATCCTTAAGTCCTTGGGGCTTAGGGGTTTTTTTTTGGAAAAAACCGGATAACGGAGGAGGACGACATGGTAAAACGGATCAGGTTGGGGTGGTTATGGTGGGCGCTTATCCTCTCCATGCTAAGCGCGACCGGGGCCTTGAACGCCGCGGCCACGGCCAAACCCGCCATTGTTTTGGCGGCCTTCGGCACCACCACGGCGGCCTTCGACACCTATCAGCACTTTGAAGCCCAGGTAAAAAAGCGTTTCCCGGATCACGAAATCCGTTGGGCCTTCACTTCCCATAAGGTCCGGCACAAGGTGGCCCAGGAAAAGGGCCAAAAGCTTCAGGACCTGGGCACGACCTTGCGGGAATTAAAAGCAGCCGGCTATAGCCGGGTGGCCATCCAGTCCCTCCATATAGTGCCGGGGGAGGAATGGGACAAGAAGGTGGTGCAGGTAAGCCGGGAGATCCCCGGCCTCAAAGTCTCCTTGGGAAAGCCCCTGCTGAGCGGCCCCGAGGACCAGAAGCGGGTCCTCCAGGTGGTGGCCCAGACCTTCCCCAAAGATCTGACGAATACCGCGGTGGTCCTCATGGCCCACGGCAGCCCTGTGCCCGAAGGGGAAAAGGCCTACCTGGCCTTTGACCGGCTGCTGCGTTCCCATTACCGGAATGTTTTTTTGGGAACCGTGGAAGGCAATCCCTCCAGGAAAGGGGCCCTGGACGCGGTCAAAAAAGCCGGCGTGGCCAACGTGGTCCTGATGCCCTTCATGTTTGTGGCCGGGGAGCATGTGGCCAAGGATATGCTGGGGGATGATCCGGAGAGCTGGAAATCCGAGCTTCTGAAGCAGAAAGCCTATCACCTGGAAGGGGTGAAAAAAGGGCTGGGTTATCAGCCAGGGATCATCAACCTCTATCTGGACCATCTGGCCCAGGCGATGCAGACCTTTTAAGCAAAATCCCTGCCCGGGGGCGCCGCAACCCTGGCGGCGCCCGGGTAGGCCCAGGTTTTCCCAGCCCCGGACTGCCTGGCCGCGGTTAAAGTAAGAGGGCCTTGATTCTTTTTTCATCCCCAGAAAAACCCCTTAATTTATCAAGGGGTTTTATTTTTCATGGCTCCCTTTTGTGGACTCATTTCGAACTGAATTGACCGCACCATAGGTGGAACTTCTCGCGACTATTAATGATTTGCCATAAATTAATTGAGAATCTTTTTAGCCTTTGGAACTCGCTTCCTGCTGGCTGTTTTAGTTGGGAGTGCGGTTTGCTTAGATTCTTTTTCTTTAACTTTTTGGGGTGGCTCTAGGAAATTTGTTGTGGGTAAATAAAAGCCGCCCCACGGCCCCCGACAGGTAATTAACAGTAGAAACTCTCTGGCAGAGGAATAGAGGATCGCTGCGCCATTAGCATGAACCAAAAAGGGCATTTTCTTTTCATCAACTTCAGGGGCTACCTTAAAAAAGCCGACAGCTTGTAACTCAATTTTGTAAGGCACTCTCGCATCGTCAAACTGGGTTCCCACGGTTAAGATAACTTGCCATTTTCGCGGGTCATCCCTATGTGGGGCCAATTCAACCTGCGTGTGAATTTCTACCAGTTTATTTTCATCATCCTCCGGTTTAAAGGCCGGATTGGCTTCCACCAACACCTTGGTAAAGAAATGGTTTTCAAGCTGCAAAGGTATCGATGTCATATTTACCTTCCATGACTTTTTGAGTGGAAACACTTTTGTACTGATCGGCGCTAACGCCAGGAAACAATTTTTGCCGTGGTGCAGCAGGAGCATATAACCAGCAAACCTCTTCCTCTTCGGGAGCCAGATGTAAACGCAGGTTTGCGCCAACTGCACGGGCCAGACGCACCATGGTGCCGATGGTGAAATTTGCATTACCCCGGAAAAGTTTTGTTATATAGGCCGGGCTGACGCCCAAACGACGCGCCAGTTCAGCACGGCTGATGTTTGCCTTTTCAGCCAGGTTATGGAGATCTTCCGTAAAAGTGTGGATGGCGTCTGCAAGCCAATAAGCATCCCGCTTTTGGGCTTGTTCGACTAATTTTGCAAAAGATTTGATTTTCATTTTTTCACCCATCATTCCTCATCCTCGATTTCGATAATCGAAATATCCCCTCTCGCCACATCCTCAAAGTACCTCCGGTGAGTTCTCTCTGCCCTTTTTATCTCTCTTTTGCGTGTCTTTTGGGATGTCTTAGGAAATCCGTGGGAACCCACCACGACACCGCGACCGCTCCCATAAAACCAGAGAACCCGAAGCTTTCCAGTTTCAAATTGCCAAATATCCCCTTTTATCTGATGGCAAATGTCCGTGTTCCTTGGCGGGCCTTCTTTAGCTACCTTTTCCAAGAGGTTGATCAACCGGTCGGCTTGATCCTGGCGATCACCCTCCAATTCATTCAAAAAGGAGAGAAGTTGACAATCCCCCCGATCAGAACATGCTGCGAATACCCGATATCTTCCATGAGCCAGGAGGAGAAGTTTCATTTATCTCATTTATTAACCTTTAAGTTAAAAATGTCAATCGGCAAAATTAACTTTTAAGTTAAATGTCATAATTTTTTGCTGGACATCTTAAAGTTTCTCCAAAGTTTAGGCATTTAGCAATTGAAAAACAAAACCCCTTGAATTATCAAGGGGTTTTTCTTCATTGCCCCCGAAGCGGTTAACAAGCAATCGCTTGGCAGACAAGACCGGAATCGCTACCCTTTATTAAGGCAACGGCCGAAAACTATCTATTCCGGGAGCCAAACCGACGATCAGAGCCCGGAGGGTTCCCGGTTACTTGGAGGGCCCTACCCACTTTTGCTCAATCGCCTGCCACTCCTGGGGTGATACTAAAACCATACCCTTGTTTAAAATATTTAATAGCTGCATATTACCCGCCTTTACCGGCAGGGTCATCCAGCCCTGGGCCACCGGCTCGGGAACTTTCCGGATCTTGGCCTCCAGGCCCTTGACCTTGATATAGTAGGCCACCACCGGTTCGTCCAGGATAATGGCCTTGACCTGCCCATGGGCCAGGGACATCACTGTTTCTGAATAGGAACTGAAAACCTGCATCTTCAGCTTGGCCTTTTTAGCCACCTCCTGGCTGGAATCCCCCTCCACCACCCCCACGGGCACAGGCGGCAGGTCCTGGAGCAAGGTGATGTTGCCCAACCCGGGAGAAATAAAGAGATTGGTGTTGATGGCATAGAAACTTTTCGTAAAATCAAAGTCCTTCTGACGCTCCGGCAAGGGGAAGATGCCGGCCAGGGAGTCGAACTGGCCGCCTTCCAGCCCCTTGAGTTGCTTATCAAACACGGAGGGGTGAAATGTTACCTGGAGTTTTAGTTTTTGGGCTATCAGGTTCCAGTAGTCAATGGACATGCCCACCGGCTGCTTGGTCTCGTCCACGAAGCCGAAAGGTGGATAGTCCTCGAACACGCCGATGTTCAGAACGCCTTTCTTCTCCAGCCAGGCCCGTTCCGAAGCGGTCAAGGGGTCCTTGTCGCCGCAGGCGGTTAACCCCAGCAGACAGATCAAAGAGATGAGGGTTAAGGTCCAGAAAAAGTTTTTCCGCATAACCACCTCCGCTGGCAAGCTGTTCTTATTCCAGGATTATTAGCCTTAAAATTAAAATAGTTTAAAGATGCCTTGAAAGAAATATGCAGCCTGCCGGCGATGACGATATCTACCCCCCTACCTGCCGGGGCCTATTCCTGTAAATTTCCTTCCCCACGGATTGGAAGAAGGTCCATTATAATAAAAAACCCCTTGAATTATCAAGGGGTTTTATATTCGTGGCTCCCCTTCGCGGACTCATTTCGCCACGAATTGCTTTCGCCTTCCGAGGAAATTTTATACTTTTCGGTATAGTCCCTTTAGAAGGCTTTATTATTGTATAATGGTTACTAAAGACCTGTCCCGGAGGCGGCAATACATACTCTGACTCGCATAACTTTTAATCCCGAGGTTATGGGAAGAAAACCTTGCATCCGTGGCATGCGGGTGACGGTGGGAACCATTGTGGGGTTAGTCGCCTCCGGTAAAACGGTTGACTAATTGCTTGCCGAGTATCCTTACCTGGAACGAGAGGATATCCTGGAGGCGCTGTCATACGGCGCTTGTCGGGCCGAAGAAAGGGAAGCGCCACCGGCCTCCGCAAGAAAATTTTAAATGGGATTGAATTTATCTCCCCGTTGGGTCCTGGAGAAGGTAAACAAAATGGCAGATTTTTTACTCGAAAAAATCACGCGAAGAGATTTTCTGGGAAATACTGCCAATTTCTGTTTCCTGGTTGGGATGTCTTCCGTCTTCCTTAATTGCACCGAGATTGAATCCTCGAATAATGAACCAAAGACTGAAGTTGAAAAACCTGGTAAAACCGGCTCTGATTTTGAACCGGCGTATCTGAAACTTCACAAAATGGGCGAGCTTCAAAAGCGGTCGGAAAAACTCTGGGCCCTGATGGAAAGTTGCCAGCTCTGTCCGAGAAAATGCGGGGATAATCGTCTAAAGGGGATGAGCGGAACCTGTCGCGCTCCTGGCGCCAGGCTTATTGTTTCGACTTATCATCCGCACTTTGGCGAAGAAAAACCGCTGGTTGGCAAAGGTGGTTCAGGGACAATCTTTTTTTCCCATTGCAATTTACGATGCGTCTTTTGTCAAAACTGGACAATCAGCCATCTTGGCAGAGGCTCTGAAAAAAATATTGATGCACTTGCCGGAATGATGCTGCGGCTTCAAGAACAAGGTTGTCACAATATTAACCTTGTTACCCCGACGCATTATTCCCCCCACATCTTAAAAGCTCTTGATGTGGCTGCCGCCAAAGGTCTGCGGCTTCCTGTTGTTTACAACACCAGTGGATGGGAGCGCCTTGAAATACTCTCGCTTCTTGATGAAATCGTTGATATTTACCTCCCCGATTTCAAATACTGGGATAGTGCCATGTCCGCAAGGTATTCTGCCGGGGCAGAGAGTTATCCTGAGACTACCAGAGAGGCAATCCTTGAGATGAACCGTCAGGTTGGCATGGCAAAATCTATAAATCAGGGCATTATGCAAAGAGGACTGATAATTCGGCATCTGGTTATGCCAAATAATACAGGCGGTTCGGAACAAATCATGGAGTGGATTGCAGAAAATCTACCCAAAGATACGTATGTCAATATCATGCCACAATACACCCCGGCTTATAGAGCGTATAATTATCCGGAAATATCTAGGAGAATAACCAATAAAGAATATTATAAGGTTGTCCAAAGGGCAAAAGATATCGGGCTTACAAATCTAGATCCTTATTGATATTGATAGATTTGCCCTTTGCATAGAGAATAAGGACTGCGAGGACCTGGAAAAACGCAAGATTTATCAAATGCTCCCCGATGAGGAGGCCGAAAAAGAGGGATACCTCCGGGTAATCGACGCATCAGGTGAAGACTGTCTCTACCCCCGGTCCTATTTCATCGCTGTCCAATTGCCCCGGGAAGCGCAAGAGGCGCTACAGTTCTCAGAATAGCCCCTTCACCTCTTTCAAAACCCAACGCTAAAAATAAAACCCCCTGAAATATCAGGGGGTTATTTTTTCGTGGCTCCCCGGGACGGACTCGAACCGCCGACCAAGTGGTTAACAGCCACCCGCTCTACCTGCTGAGCTACCGGGGAGTAGGTTGTCTGGCTGGGGGACTAGGATTCGAACCTAGATAGGCAGATCCAGAGTCTGCTGTCCTGCCGTTGGACGATCCCCCAAACGCACCTTTTTTTATATGCAGGCCGCAGACTTTTGTCAAGGGATTGCCCATCTTTCCCCGGGGGTGGCAAAAGCCGGGGTGGCGATGGTGGCCGCGGGGGGGAGGAAAATCCGGCAAATTGGGCGGCAGGGGGCAGTGATAGCTACCTGAGGTTCTTGCCCATTGAGGGTCTGGAGGGATTGGAAAAACTTGATTTTTGGCAACTATCCGCCTATTCTGCCTTCCGGAAAAGGGATCAAGGCCATGGTTGAATGCAGGTTAGGGTGTCTTTCGAGGCTGGCGCTAATGATTGGGAGGATAATCTTTCCCTGGGCCGTGGCGATGCTGGCCGCGGCCTGGTCCCCTGCCCCGGCCCTGGCCCTGGCCCTGGAAGTATCAGGGTCTGGGAAAAAGGAGGCAATCGCCAACGAATACGGCCGCGTCTGGGTGGGCCTGGGATATCTGACCGGGGATGTCACCTATCAGATCGGCGGCAAGTTCAGAGGCACAGTCAACGATCAGCCAACTCAAGGGAAACTCCAATTCCCCATCAGCGAACTGAAGTGGCCCCTGGATATGCTGATGTGGACGGTGGGCGGCGAGTTGCGCTTTTTCAAGAAAGGCGAATTGCGAGTGGCTTTTTCCAAGAATTTGACGGCGCGGCCGGGGAAATTGGGAGACACCGATTGGGAAGAGTCTTTAGACCAACCGCACGATAAGACCACCTTCGGGACCAGTGACACCGTGTTCTCGGGATATGTCCTCGACCTGGGGGTGCGCTATTGGCTCCTGGAGAAACAGGTGAATCGGGATTTCGCCGTGGCCCTGGCCCCCGGCTTCGGCCTGTTATACCAGGAATTCAGTTGGGACGGCAGCAATCTCGTCCAAGCCGATCTAGTCACCGGAGACGTGATCACGCAGGCCGGCCCCACCATCGCCTATAAGTTCAATCTCCTGATGCCCATGCTGGATCTTGCCGGCAGACTGACCTATAAAGGTCTTTCCTTCCTGGTCAGCTTCGGCTTCAGTCCCAAGTTGATTACCAAAGATAAGGACTTCCATCTGCTCCGGAATAAGATTATCACGACCAAGGCCTATGGTTACGGCTTCAAACTGGGTTGGGAAGGCCGGTACGACCTCTCCCGGCATTGGTTCTTGCATCTGTCTGGAGACTGGCTCTGGCTGAGGGCCAATAATATGGATCAGGACTGGCAGAATTTTGGCAACGGTCTTATCAATGCCTGGTCCATAGAGCACCGGATTACCAGCACCCAGTTTGGTATCCGGGGGGGCGTGGGCTTTAAATTTTAGGGAGCGGTCGGCAGGGGTGGATGGTCAGGACCTAGCAGGCCATGGAAAAATGCTTTTGGGGTCCGATTTATATCAAGCCGCAATCTAATAGCGAGGCATAGTAGGGGCTCACCTGCGTGTGCGCCCTCTTTAGGGCGGACACATGGGTCCACCTCTACAGAAAAAATGCTGTTAGATTGCGAATTGACATTAAAGCAGTTTTTATCCCCCCCTTTGATAAAGGGGGATTTAGGGGGATTTTCAGGCGCTTATAAATCCCCCTACCCCCCTTTTACAAAGGGTGATTATATACTTGACAAATGCATTCCTCTGTTTTATATAGAGTATAAACCACTTATACAGGAATGCTCCAATGAAAGACGCAATCTTTGACGAAGCCAGATTCCATGACGAAGCCGCGGCCAGGAGGTATTTAGAGTCAATCCGCTGGCCGCACGGTCCTGTTTGTCCACATTGCGGAGCATCAGGGCATATTTGCCGAATCGAATCGCAGAGTAAGGAGAAAGGAAAAGGCGCTCGTCCGGGATTGCTTTTTTGCGGGGATTGCCGCAAGCAGTTTAGCGTGACGGTCGGAACCGTCTTTGAGCGTAGCAAGGTTCCCCTCCATAAATGGGTTTTAGCCACCCATTTGCTCTGCTCCAGCAAGAAGGGCATGTCCAGCCATCAGTTATGTCGAATTTTGGGCGTCACTTATAAAACTGCCTGGTTTATGACGCACCGTATCCGAGAAGCCATGAAAATTGAGAACCCTCAACCGCTTGGGGGAAATAATCCGGTTGAAGCGGATGAAACCTTTGTGGGCAAGAAGCCGGGCAAAAAAATCCGCCGCGGCTATGGACATAAAAACGCTGTCCTCTCCCTGGTGGAGCGACACGGCGAAGTCCGTTCGTTTCACGTCGCTAATGTGACCGCCAACACCTTGAAGCCGATCCTTAAAAAGCAAGTTACTCAAGACGCCCACCTTATGACCGATGATGCTGGGCAATACAGGCTTATCGGTCCCGAATTCGCTAACCATGATGTTGTGGCCCATAGCGCCGGGGAATATGTGAGGGGGAACGTCCACACCAATACGGTTGAGGGCTTTTTCAGCATCTTTAAGCGCGGCATTTATGGCGTTTATCAGCATGTTAGCCCCTGTCACTTACATCGCTACACCACTGAGTTTGATTTCCGTTATAACCATCGTGAAAAACTCGGTTTTGATGATACCGAGCGAGAAGCAGCCGTCCTCAAGGGCATTTCCGGCAAACGCCTAACTTATCGGCGGACTAATTACTGATAAATCGAGATGTACTGTGCGAATATATAAAACTGTTGCTTATATTATTACCGATGATCCCGGTTATGTCTTTATTGACACCATTGAGCATAAAGGCAAGTTTTGGCTCGTGCCCAACTGGATCGAATCGCCTCGCGAAGGATTGAAAAGGCCAGAGCAAATAATTTGCTTGGAGCAGTTGCCCCATGAAAGGGTTTTACCTGAACATGGAATTCTGGCTGATTTCGTTCTAAAGTACAAATTGCCGATAGCTGTTTTGGACGACCAAAGCCTGATACCAGGAGCATTTGATGCTGTAATAATAAATTCTCCTGATATACAAATTCCAATCCCGAAAGGGATTCATTAGAGTTATTTTCGGTGCTCATTATGGATGATCCTTTTGAAAGCTCAAAACTCCGCCTCGCGCGCGCAAATGAACACATCCTTATCTTTGAAAAAAGGAGAAAATCTTTTCTCAAAGCAAAAGAGTGGACCGACATCGTAGAGCGTGACCCGGATGGAATTAATGACTTGCATAAGATCAAGTTTACTAAACCTTTTCCCGATGAGTTTACCCTCATTGCTACCGAAGCTCTCGAACATCTCCGGGCTTCGCTTGACCAAGCGGCCTATGCTGTAGCCGTCGCTTCGGGAACCGCCAACCCCAAGAGCGCCTATTTCCCCTTCGCCCAAGATGCTGCCGGATTGCAGACCGTTATCAAAGGACGCTGCAAGAATATTCCTTCTGACATCGTAACGCTTTTTTGTTCGTTCCAACCATACAAAGGAGGAAACGACCTTCTCTACGCGCTCAACAGCGTTTGTATTGCAAACAAGCATCGGGAACTTGCCAAGATTGGGATTATCCCAGGACTCACCATCAATAACATCCAAGCGAATAGTATCTATGGACCTATCAGGGCCACAGTTCCACAACTTACATGGGATAGACGAAAAAATGAGATCATATATCTTATCGTCCCCTCTAATCCTAAACCACTGGTTCACTGCAATATAGTAATCACCCTCAATATAGCGTTCGATGAGATCATAGGAGGCAAGCCTGCGCTTGCTGTTCTCCGTGACATGGCGAGCGAAGTCCAAAACATCCTCGAAGCTGTTGAAGGCGGGGCGAGAACCTTGGGTATCGTCTAAAACCATTTTGGGCTTGTCTTTTCCCATGGCTTGGCCTATCCTGTAAACATGAAAGAAGGCAAACCCGAAAAACAGAAAGCCCAGCAGCCAGCCGAAGAAGAAGTGCTCCGGCGAATGCTGAGCACCCCCCCCAAGCCCAAGGCGCAAAAAAGGAAGGAAAGCGGCAAAAAGTAGCCGCTCCTCCCTTTCCCCATCTGTCGAAAATGACAGCTATCTTGCATTCCTTAAGTATATAATCGCCTTACAAAGGGGGGTAATTCCTCCCTCTTTAACCGCATCCTGGTTTATAAAACTGACTCCGGAAATAGGTTTGGAAATGACTTCTAGCGTCTGGTGTAAGATACCTCTGGGACGCCACCCTAAGTTATCTCTTCTAAAATCTCCCAATGTTGCTCAAAGGAGCGGTCACCCGGGGTGTATTGGTGGCTCCGGGTCTTGCCACGGCCGGGCCGGTCGTTGACTTTCCAGAATCGCAGGGCCAGGGCCGGAACTTGAGCCGGAACGCCCTCACCGGCCCCTTCCACCCAGACTTCCTTTTCCTCAATGACTTTCCATATCGTGCGGTGGCGCCGGTGCCGCACTTTCTGCCCCACGCGGGGAAGGTTCAAGGTGTCTCTCAGGACCTTGAAACGGTAGACATTGACTTCGTCCTTTTCCAGGACCCGCTCTCCCATGATGGAAATGGCAATGGCGCCAATGGGCGCGGTGGCCAGGATGGAGAGCACCGCCACCGCCAGGATCACTTCGCCCCCGGAGACCCCGGCCTCCATGGGGATGGCGCCGATGGCCGCCTGCACCGTGGCCTTGGGAATGTAGGAGACCACGCAAAACATTTTCTCTTTAAAATTGAGGCCGGCGCCCATGACGGAGAGGTAGGTGCCCACGGAGCGGAAAGCCAGGCCGATGAAAATCACCGCCAACCCGGCCAGCCCCGCGTGCCAGGCCACCTGCAGGTTCACCTGGGCCCCCACCAGCACGAAGAGGAGAAGTTCGGCAAAGACCCAGATGCGTTTCAGTTTCTGGGAGATGAGATGGGCCAGACCCTCGTCCTTTTCCAGGATAACGAACCCCAGGGCCATGACCCCCAGGAGGCTGGCCACGGGCAGCCACTTGTGGGCCAGGTCCTCCACCCAGGTGAGGATGATGGCCACCCCCACCACGATGATGGTGCGCCGGGGGCTGGTGAAGTCGAATTTGCCGAAGATTTTATAGAGCAGGTACCCCGGCACGAGCCCCACCAGGATGCCCAGGGCGATGGAGATGGGAATGCTGCCGATCTGCCAGAGGTAGTTGACCGTCTGGCCTTTCTCCAGGGCCAGGAGGATGGTGAAGATAACGATGACAAAGACGTCGTCGATGGCCGAGGCAGCCAGGGTCAGAGTGGGGATGCCCTTCTTGGCTCCCTTGCCCCGCTCCATGAAGTCGATCATCAAGGGCACCACTACCGCGGGGGAGACCGCGCCCAAGATAGAGCCCAGGATGGCGGCTTCCAGGGTGGTGAGGTCCAGGAAAAAGGGGGCCACCAGGATGACGCCGGCGATCTCAAAGAGCGCGGGCACCGAGGACATCAGGATGGCCGGGCGGGCGGTACGGTGCAGGGTGTCTTTGTGGAGCTCGAAGCCGGCCCGCAAGAGGATAACGATCAGGGCCAGTTTGCGGAAGTCCGCGGACACCGCCATCATTTCCGGCTTTAAGAGTCCCAGGACGTGAGGCCCCGCCAGCATGCCCACCAGGAGCATGCCCACCAGACCCGGCAGCTTCAGGCGGCGGAAGAGGTAATCCGCGGCCAACCCCAGGATGATAATAATCGCCAGACTGATCGCCATAAACCCTCCTCTAAGGCGCAGGCCAAGAAAAAAGCCCCTGACCGCCCGCAAGGGAAATCAGGAGCCATCAGCGCAGCGCGGTTCGGGCGGATTGCCTGCCGCCCCGGCGGACCCCATCGCCGTTATTGCTGCTTTTGCTTTAGCATGGACCGGAGGATTGTGCAAGGGCATTCTGGCAGAAAGGGGAGAAGGTCTGCCAACCTTGAGACTGCCCCTGCCTTGACACCGAAGTAATCGCGCCTTATCTGATACTTAAGGAATTGCCCAACTCTCACCTGAGGAGGCGGCGATGCTAGATTTTGAGGAAATCCTGCGGAAAAAGGGGCTCCCCGACGTCGGGCAAGTGGTACGCAGCAAAAAGTACGGCACCCGCTGGCGGGTTATGGAGAAACGCGAATCCTGGCAACCCATCGACGATGACCCCAAGACCAAGGAACCCCGCCTGGTGCCGGCTATTTATCTCGCTTACTGGCGCATCAGGGAGGGTGTCCCTCCGGGCGTGGGGAAGATGATGGGCTATCTTTATACCCTCTACGACAATACCTTTGAGACGAACTGGGAGATCGTCTCCTGACCCCTCCTTCTTCCTTGATTCACCGCACTTAGGGGCCGCAAGAGGCGGCCCTTTTGTTGTCTCGAAGCAACGGCCTCCAGTTCTGGGCGCCGCATAATAGCTCTTTAAATCCTCTACATAACCACCCTTTTTCTTTCTTGACATGCCGGAGAATGTCCTGCCTAGTTGGAACGGGCGCCGCGGCCGCTGGGGATCAAATTATCCTTGATCTTTTGGAGCTTACCTTGAGTATTCGCACCCATCTTCTGCTTTCGTACCTGGGTTTGATTCTGTTGCTGACTTTCGGCATGTGGGCCATAGACGACCGGATTCTGGACCAAATGACCCGGCGCAACCTGAGCTTTAGCGAAGAAGGCGCGGTGGCCCTGACCGCGGCCAACTACCATTTGGCCGAGCAGATTCTCACCGCGTATGGGGAATATATCGTCAAAGACAAAGCCCAGGATGTGGCCAGAGAACTGGCCCATGTATTGGGAGGCCGGAAGACCTATAATTTAGAGGAACTGCGCCGGAACCCCAGGGTCCGCGCCCTGGCCATCCAAACCATCCATACCGCCGGGGGCCCGGCTGGCTATACCGATTTGTATGACAAAAACGGCCATATTCTTTTTCACCCCGACCCCCAGGTGGAAGGCCGCAATCAACTGGATTGGCAGGAGCAATACCCCGAAACCACCGCAATGATCAAAAGGTCTTTTACCCAGGACCAGGTTGCCGGTTATTACACCTTCTTCGACCAGGACGGTAAGGAAAGAAGGCGTTACTCCGTCCGGATTCACGTGCCCGGGACTCCCTTCATTGTCGCCGCCATCGTCAACATCGATGAATATTTTCTTCCCACCCAGGCCAAGATGAAAAAGGCTTCCCAGGAAATCATCGCCCGGGCCAAGGAGAAGATAGCCGCACATTCCCAGCAGGTGGAAAGTTTGGTAAAGATGGCGGGGCTGACCGCTGGTGCGGTTTTTTCCCTGATTGCCGGGGTCTTCGGGTTTTATTTTGCCGCCACCATTTCCGGGCCTCTGCGGCGGCTGCAACAGGGGGTGAAGGAGGTGGGTGAAGGGAATTTTACCGTGGCGGTGCCCGAAAAAGGCGTGAGAGAAGTGGTGCATCTGGCCCATTCCTTCAACCAGTTGGGGGAGCAGTTGGTGGATTACATCGCCAAGCGGGATTTTATCCGGGACACCTTCGGCCGCTACGTCACCCAGGAAGTGGTCAAACGCCTCCTGGAATCGGCAGAGGCCCTGGAATTGGGAGGGGAGACCCGGGAAGTGACCATCCTCATCTCGGACCTGCGGGGCTTCACCGCCTTGACCGCGGACATGGAGCCGGAAGAGGTGGTTACTTTTCTCAACCGGTATTTAGCCAAGATGATCGAAATTCTCACGGATCACCGCGCGGTCATCGATGAGATCATCGGCGACGGCATCCTGGCCTTTTTCGGCGCGCCCGAGCCCATGGAGGACCATCCGGTCAAAGCCGTGGCCTGCGCTTTAGCCATGCAGGCGGCCATGGAGGAAGTCAACGCCCGCAACCATGCCGACGGCCTCCCCCACCTGGAGATGGGCATCGCCGTGAATACCGGCCAGGTAGTTGTGGGCAACATCGGCTCGGAGCAAAGGACCAAGTACAGCGTGGTGGGGTCCCATGTGAACTTCGCGTCCCGCATCGAAGCCTACGCGGTGGGCGGCCAGGTCCTCATCGGTCCCGCCACTTATGAGCGGGTGCGGGACCGCATCGACCTGGGGGAAACCCTAACCGTGGCCATGAAAGGCATTCCCGGCCAGAACGCCTTGTATGAGGTGCTGGGCATCGGCGCACCCTACAATATTCAACTGCCGGAACGATATGAAACCTTGACGCCGCTGACCCAAAAGATCCCCGTCCATCTCCAGCGCATCAGCGAAAAAATGGTGATCGGCGAAACCGAGAACGTCTGGATCACCCATCTTTCCGAAACTTCCGCCACCATGCTCTTGGAAGGGGAATTAGGGGAATGGGAAGACGTCCGCGTCCACCTCCTGGATGAAACCAGGCAGGAAATACCCAAGAGGCTGTTCGGCAAGGTCATCGCCGTTAAACCCGGCGAGGGGAATCTGAAGGAAGCCCAAATCCGCTTTACCTCCGTGGCCCCGGAGATTTACCCCCTTATTCTCAAGGCCATCGGCCGGGGTTAGGGACTATAGGGAGGTAGGGCGGGAAAGCGAAGCGCCTCCCGCCTTCAGGAAACTTCGAAAAAATGACGATAATATGGAAGTAAAATTAGGCCAGACAAAATCTATGCGTCCACACTTTTTATTATTCCTCCTGGTTGTTCTGGCAACCGCACCCTTCCCCCCGGCCGCGGCCGGGACCAAGGTCTCCTTTATTCCCCAATGGCTGCCCCAATCTCAGTTTGCCGGTTATTACGTGGCCTATGAGAAGGGTTTTTACGCCGCCCGGGGCCTGGAGGTGAACATCCTCCGGGGTGGCCCGGATTTCCCCTCCTCGGAATTGTTGCTTACCGGCAAGGCCGATTTCGGCACCATGTTCCTGACCACCGCCCTCCTCAAACGGGCTAACGGCTTTAAGTTAATTAATATCGCCCAGATCGTGCAGCGCTCGGCCCTCATGCTGGTGGCCAAGAAGGCCAGCGGCATCCTGGTTCCGGAAGATCTGAACGGCAAGAAAGTGGCCCTGTGGGGGGAGGAATTTCAAATTCAGCCCCAGGCCTTTTTCCAGCAACACCATCTTAACGTCAAAATCCTCCACCAGGGCTCCACCATGAATCTGTTTTTGCGGGGCGGCGTGGATGCGGCCTCGGCCATGTGGTACAACGAGTACCACCGGATCATGCAGGCCGGGGTTAATCCCGAGGAGCTGACCGCTTTTTTCCTGGCCGACTACGGCCTGAATTTCCCCGAAGACGGGATTTATTGCCTGGAGTCCACCTTCCAGAAAGATCCGGATAAGTGCGTTAAGTTTGTCCAGGCCTCCATTGCCGGCTGGAAATATGCCTTTGCCCATCAGGACGAAGCCCTGGACATCGTTATGAAGTACGTCGACGCCGTCCATCTGCCCACCAACCGGCCGCAGCAGAAGTGGATGCTGGAACGCATGGCCGACATCATTCAACCTCCCGGAGCTGACGTCCCCATGGGGACTCTGAAGGAAGAGAGCTTTGAGCAGGTGGCCCGGGAGCTGAAGAAATATGGCTTTATCGGCAAGATTCCGGATTTTCACCGGTTTTACCGCAATTGTGAGTCTCTCCATGAAAAATAGCGGCCTGGCCACCAGACTCACCATCTTTATCCTTACCTTTACCGCCCTCATTTTTGTCGCGGCTTTGGGTTATAATTACTGGGCTTCCAAGGCCACCATCATGACTGAGGAGTTGGAAGACGCCAAAAACCTGGCCCAGGCCATCGGCAATAAAATTGAGACCACCCTCCACGGGGTGGAAAAGATCCCCCGCCTCCTGGCCACCATCCTGGAAGAGCAGCCCTTTTCCAAAGAAGACCTGTTGCGCCTGATCAACCGGGCCCTGGCCAATAATCCTGAAATCTTCGGGGTTTCCGTCTCTTTCGAACCCTTTGCCGCGGACCCCAAGCAGTATTATTTCGCCCCCTATGTCTATCGGCATCAGGGACAGATCAAGCTCGCCTACTTGGGAAGCGACACCTACCGGTACTTCCATTTGGATTGGTACCAGATCCCCAAAGAACTGCAACGCCCCCTTTGGAGCGAACCTTACTATGACGAAGGGGGCGGCAACATCGTCATGGCCACTTATTCCGTGCCTTTTTACCGGGAAAATGAGGGGCGCAAAGAGGTGCGGGGGGTGGTGACCGCGGATATCTCCCTGCTGGGGTTGGAAAAGCTGGTGTCTTCCGTAAAAATTTATCAGACCGGCTATGCCTTTCTCGTCTCTCAAAATGGACGTTTGCTCACCCATCCTGATAAAAACCTGATTATGCGGCAGAGTATGTTCAGCCTGGCCGTAGAGAGGCAGGACCCCGAACTGCGCCGGCTGGGCCGGGAGATGATCCGGGGCGGCCAGGGCTTTGTGGCGGTTAATGACTTTTCCTCCGGGAAAAAATCCTTGATGTACCATACCCCCTTGGGCGCCACCGGCTGGACCCTGGGAGTCATCTACCCGGAAGACGAGCTGTTCGCCAACGTGCGGCGCCTGAGCCAGAGGCTGATCATCATCGGCTTCATCGGTTTGGTTTTTTTGGGGGTGGTGATCACCCTTCTGTCCCGGGGCATCACCAAGCCCTTGAGAACTCTGGCCGAGACCACGGGGGCCCTGGGCCACGGGGATTTTTCCGTCACCGTGCCGGAGACCGGCGCCAAAGAAATCAAGCAGTTGGCCCACTCCTTCAACGAATTGGGCCTGCAGCTCACGGAATATATGGCCAAGCGGGACTTCATCCGGGACACCTTCGGCCGCTACGTCACCCAGGAGGTGGTGAAACGGCTCCTGGAATCCGAAGAAGCCCTGGCCATGGGAGGGGAGACCCGGGAGGTGACTCTGCTCTTCTCCGACCTCCGGGGCTTTACCGCGCTCACTGCGGACATGCACCCGGAGCAGGTCATCGCCTTCTTAAACCGCTATCTGGGGAAGATGATCGAGATCCTCATAGATTACCACGCGGTGATCGATGAAATTATGGGTGATGGCATCCTGGCCTTTTTCGGCGCGCCCGAGCCACTGGAGGACCACCCCGCCCGGGCCGTGGCCTGCGCCCTGGCCATGCAGGGGGCCATGGAAGGGATCAACGCCGCCAACGCCGCGGACGGCATGCCCCATCTGGAGATGGGCGTGGCCGTGAACACCGGCACGGTGGTGGTGGGCAACATCGGTTCGGAACAGCGGACCAAATACAGCGTGGTGGGCGCGGACGTGAACTTCGCGGCCCGCATCGAATCCTACGCCCTGGGCGGCCAGGTGCTCATCGGCCCGGCCACCCACTGGCGGGTTAAAGAGTTGATCGAAGTGGGAGAGGTCATCCGGGCGGAGATGAAAGGGGTGCCGGAACCGGCTACCCTGTATGAGGTGCGGGCCATCCACGGCCCTTACAACCTACGCCTTCAAGAACGGCGGGAAGACTTGGTCCCCCTGGCCCAGCCTTTGCCGGTCCACCTCTACCGCATCAAAAAGAAGATCATCACCGGGGCCACCGGCGCGGCCCACATCACCCAACTTGCCGACACCGGCGCGGTCATCCGTTTCACCGGCGAGCTGGCGGCCTGGGAGGACGTGCGCCTCCACCTCCTGGATGCGGAAGAAAACGAAAGGCCCGGCAAGATCTACGGCAAGGTGACCGCGGTCAGCCCCGCAGCCGGCGACACCCGGGAAGCCCAAATCCGCTTCACCTCCGTCTCCCCGGAGAGCCGGGCGGTTATTAGTCAGGCCTTGGGGGAAGGGCCGGGAAGCCGGAGCAGTGAGCAGTAACACGAAAGGTATCTTCAGGCCGATCTTTCTTCTCTGCTTGCTGCTTTCTGGCCTATCCAGGCCCCCCTCCGCCAATCCGATAGACTTTCTCAACTGGCGCCGCCTGCGCCTGGGGAGATTCCCATGAGTCTGCGCCTCTACCTGGTCCTTTCATATGCGGCCCTGATTTTTTTGACCCTGGGGCTGTCCGAAGTCATGGACACCATCGTCTTTAAAATCGCCGGCCGCCACCAGGTAATCGTCCTGGAAGCCTTGGAAGGCCTGACCTGCGCCAACTCCCAGGTTTCCGAAGAATTCTTGACCGTCTATGCGGAAAAAATGGTGGAGGCCAAAGCCGAAGAAGTGGCCAAGGAAATAGCCTACCTTTTGGGCGGCCGGAAAACTTACGACTATGAACAACTTCGCCGGGATCAACAACTTCGGGCCCTGGCCACCCAGGATATTCTCACCGGGGAGGGGGTGGCGGGATACCTGGATCTCAACGACAATACCGGCACTAACATCTTGCATCCCAACCCCCAGGTGGAAGGAAAAAACTTCGCGGCCTGGAAAGACCGGTTCCCGGAGATGTGGAACTTGGTGGCCCTTTCTTTTAAGAATCCCAAGGTGAAAGGTTATTACACCTTCCTGGATCGCCGGAATCAGCCCCGGAAAAAGTTCATGGTCCTGGTGCAAGTGCCCCGGACGCCTTTCATTGTGGTGGCCGCCGTGAATATCGATGAATTCTTTCTTCCGGCCCAGGAGAAAATGAAAAAACTGTGCCAGGAGAAAACAGTCCAGACTCAGAAATCCCTCGAGGCCTCTGGCGACGCCATTATGCTGCAAATAAAACACATTAGCATCATCGGCGCGGTTATTTTCACCATTATCGCCGGAGTGTCCGGACTCTTTTTTGCCGGCGCCTTTTCCCGGCCCATCCTCCGTTTGCGGGATGGGGTGAAGAGAATGGGCGAGGGGGATTTAACCGTGACCGTGCCGGAAACCGGGGTCAAAGAGCTGGTCCAGTTGTCCCGGTCCTTTAACCTCTTGGGCCGACAACTCACTGATTATATTGATAAACATGACTTTGTCCGGGACACCTTCGGCCGCTACGTCACCCGGGAAGTGGTCAAAAAACTGCTGGAAGACAAAGGGGCCCTGGAACTGGGGGGCGAAACCCGGGAAGTCTCCCTGATCATGTCCGACCTCCGGGGCTTCACCGCGCTCACCGCGGACATGGCGCCCTCTCAGATAATCGCCTTTTTGAACCGCTACCTGAGCAAGATGATTGAAATTCTGTTGGATCATCACGCGGTCATCGATGAAATTATGGGGGACGGCATCCTGGCCTTTTTCGGCGCGCCCGAGCCCCTGGAGGACCACCCGGCCCGGGCCGTGGCCTGCGCCCTGGCCATGCAGGGGGCCATGGAAGAGATTAATGCCCTGAACGCCGCGGAAAGTTTGCCCCACCTGGAAATGGGCATCGCCGTGAATACCGGCACGGTAGTGGTGGGGAACATCGGCTCCGAAAGGCGGACGAAATACAGCGTGGTGGGCGCGGACGTGAACTTCGCCGCCAGAATAGAATCCTACGCGGTGGGCGGCCAGGTGCTCATCGGCCCGGCAACCCACTGGCGGGTTAAAGAGTTGATCGAGGTGGGAGAGGTCATCCGGGCGGAGATGAAAGGGGTGCCGGAGCCGGCCACCCTGTATGAAGTGCGGGCCATCCACGGCCCTTACAACCTGCGCCTCCAGGAACGCCGGGAAACCTTGATACCCCTGGCCGCCACCCTGCCGGTTCACATTTACCGTATCAAGAACAAGATCATCACCAGCAGCGCCGGCTCGGCCCGGATCACCCACCTCTCGGAAACGGGCGCGGTCCTTCAGTTTGCCGGCGAGCTGACGGCTTGGGAAGACGTGCGCCTCCACCTCCTAAACGAGCAGGAACAGGAAATTCCCGGGAAGGTCTATGGCAAGGTGACCGCGGTGGAGCCCGGGGAAGGCGATCTGCAGGAAGCCCACATCCATTTCACCTCGGTGTCTCCGAAGAGCCGGGAGGTTATCAGCGCGGTCCTGGGGGAAGGGTAAGCAGGAGCGGAGAGGCAGGGATTAACTCTGCCTGGCGAATGCCCGCATCCTGGCCTTAAGACTGCCGAGCCCCTCGCCTGCGGGAGCGTGCCTGAACCTGCTGCTGAATTGAGGAGGAAGACGCGGCGGCCTAGAAGACCGCCAGCGGCAAGCCAAGGGATGACACTATCCGCTTCGCTTCCAGGCTGGAAATGTGGCGGTCCGTTTACCGGAAGGAGGGGAAACTTATGACAATTATCAGGAGCATTGCGGGCCTGTTTCTGGTGCTGACGTGGCTGCTCTTGGCTTTGGCACCTTGTTGCCCGGCTGCGGAAAAACTTACTTTGAAAGATGCCTGGCAAATAATCAAGACCAAGAGATTCATCGATCTCACCCATGCCTTCGCCCCGGGGATTCCCCATTGGCAGGGCTTCCCCGATGAGAAGCGGGAAACCCTGTACTGGTATGAACCGGGGGTGGGAAAACTGGGGAGCGGCTTTTATGCCCAGTCCTTCACGCATGTGGGTCAGTGGGGGACCCATGTGGACCCGCCGGCTCACTTTGCGAAAGGCGGGCGCACGTTGGATCAGATCGACGTCAAAGAAATGATCCTGCCTCTGGTGGTCATTGACGTGCACGAGAAGGTCGCCAAAAACCCCGATTACACCATCAGTATGAGCGATGTGAAAGACTGGGAAAAACGCCACGGCCCCGTCCCGGTGGGGGCTTTTGTGGCCCTGCGCACCGACTGGTCCAAGCGCTGGCCGGATATGAAAGCCATGGAGAACAAGGATGCCAAGGGTGTTGCCCACTATCCGGGCTGGAGTAGGGAAGTATTGCAATATCTCTATGAAACCCGCAAGATTACGGCTTCGGGCCACGAGACCACGGACACGGACCCGGGGATTGCCGCGTCCAAAGGCGACTATTCTTTAGAGACTTACATCTTGCAACAGAACCATTATCAAATCGAGCTTTTGGCCAACCTGGACCAGGTGCCGGAGGCCGGCGCCCTGGTGGTGGCGGCTTTCCCCAAGCCCCAGGGCGGGTCCGGCTTTCCCGCCCGGGTCTTTGCCATTGCCCCATAAGGGAGGTTGTGCGGGACACCTCATACCAAGTTGCCTTCAAAGAGGTAATATTGGTCGTCGTGGTTGTAGGGGCGGGGTTCCCCCGCCCGCCATTCTCCCTCTCATCGCTAAACGGGCGGGGGAACCCCGCCCCTACCTGTTTGGCGG
>JBFLXM010000040.1:0-16029 GCA_040757175.1 Thermodesulfobacteriota bacterium | reverse complement strand
TTAGCGACACTACGTTTAACCCGGACGAACATGCGATAATTATGGCTTTATAATTAAAATATTGTCAAGAATTATCGAACGCTGTCAACGAATTAGTTGGCCACTACATTTTAAAAATTCCCCGAAAACAGGGCTAATAATTTCAATAACTTATGCCCCAAAAAATACCTAAAAACCGTACCCAACTGTCGAAGATGAGTCAGAATGACAGGTGAGCGGATTTTCGTAGTAGCCCCATTTTAATTATACTTAAAAATTGACTCATTTGACTTTTGCTCGTGCCGCTGGATGATTATTATTCAGAAATAGCGGTATTTTTGTGGATATTAATATTAACGAGAGCGCTGATGCCCAAAGAGACGACAGAAGTCACCCTCACCCTGGAGGGCCTGCACTGCGCCGCGTGCGTGGCCCGGGCGGAAAGGGCCCTGTCCGGGGTGCCGGGGGTGGAGCAGGCCCTGGTCAACCTGGCCACCCGCCAGGCCAAAGTCAGGTACGACCCCGGCCAAACCGGGGTGGAAAATCTTCAAGCCGCGGTTCATGAAGCCGGTTATGAGGTCACGGGTTGGGCCCTGGAAGCGCCGCCCCCCGTTTCCCCGGAGATCGAGGCCCAAAACCTCAAGCGCCGCTTTCTCCTGGCCCTGTTTTTAAGCCTGCCGGTCTTCCTGGGGGCCATGCTGCCGCCCCTGCCGGGGTGGCTGGGGCTCAAAGGCGAACATCTGGCTTATTTGCTCCTGCTCTTCACCACTCCGGTGTTGTTTTATTCCGGCGCGCCTTTTTTCCGGGGTGCGCTGAGCGCCGCCCGCCACGGCGCGGCCAACATGGATACCCTGGTGGCCCTGGGGACCAGCGCCGCGTATTTCTATTCCGCCTGGGTGACCATCCGGCCCCCCACCGTGGTGGCCTCCGGGCATGGCCTGGGGCTCTATTTCGACACCACGGCCATGATCATCACCTTCATCCTGTTGGGCCGCTGGCTGGAGGCCCGCACCCGGGGCCGGGCCTCCCAGGCCATCCGCCGCCTCTTCGCCCTGGCCCCGCCCGCGGCCCGGGTGCGCCGGGACGGCCGGGAGGTGGAAGTGCCCCTGGACCAGGTACTGGTGGGAGACCTGATTGTCGTCCGCCCCGGAGAAAAGATGCCGGTGGACGGGGTGGTGGTGGAAGGCGCGTCCAGCGTGGATGAATCCATGCTCACCGGCGAGAGCCTGCCCGTGGCCAAAGAGCCGGGTGGGGAGGTCTGGGGGGCCACCCTCAATCAGCGGGGGTTTTTGGTCTTTAAGGCCACCCGGGTGGGCCGGGACATGGTGCTCTCCCAGATCATCCGCCTGGTGGAAGAGGCCCAAACCAGCAAGGCCCCCATTGAGCGCCTGGTGGACCGGGTGGCGGGCATCTTCGTGCCCGTGGTCATGGGCCTGGCGGGCCTCACCTTCCTGGGCTGGCTCATCTGGGGCCCGGCCCCGGCCCTTACCCCGGCAATAGTGAGCATGGTGGCGGTGCTCATCATCGCCTGCCCCTGCGCCATGGGCCTGGCCACCCCCACCGCGGTGATGGTGGGCTCGGGCCGGGGCGCGGAGCTGGGCATTTTGCTTAGGGGCGGGGAACCCCTGGAGCGGGCTTACCGTCTCACCGCAGTGGTCTTCGACAAGACCGGCACCCTGACTGCGGGCCATCCCCAGGTCACCGACGTCCTGGCCTGGGATGGCTGGCCGGAGGAGCAGGTCCTGGTTTGGGCCGCGGCCCTGGAGGAAAAATCGGAGCATCCCCTGGCGGAGGCCATTACTCACGCCGCGGCCCAGCGGCAACTGCAACTGCCCCCGGTGGCCGAGTTCCAGGCCGTCCCCGGCCTGGGCGTCAAGGCCCGGATCGACGGCCAGGAGGTCCTTTTGGGCAACCTCACTTTCCTGGAACGGCAGCGAATTCCTTACCAGGACCTAGCCCCCCACCAGCAGCGCCTGGCCCGGGAAGGCAAAACCACCATCTTCCTGGCAGCCGCCGGCAAACCGGTGGGACTGCTCGCGGCCGCGGACACCCTGAAGCCCGGAGCCGCGGCCGCGGTGGCCGCGATCAAGAATATGGCCTTGAAAGTCGTTTTACTCAGCGGCGATAACCGCCTGGCCGTGGAGGCCGTGGCCCGGAGCGTGGGCGTCGCCGAGGTGCTGGCGGAGGTGCTTCCCGGGGACAAGGCCCGGAAAATCTCGGAACTGCAAGCCGCGGGGGAGATCGTGGCCATGGTGGGGGACGGCATCAACGACGCCCCGGCCCTGGCCCAGGCCGACGTGGGCATCGCCCTGGGCACCGGCGCGGACGTGGCCGCGGAAGCCGCGGACCTGACCCTGATCCGGGACGACCTGCGCCTCATCCCCCAGGCCATCCTGCTCTCCCGGAAGATGATGCGCATCATCCGCCAGAACCTCTTCTGGGCCTTCTGCTACAACGTCATCGCCATCCCCGCGGCGTCGCTGGGCCTGCTCAACCCCGCCATCGCCGCGGCCGCCATGGCCCTTAGTTCGGTGAGCGTGGTGACGAACAGCTTGCGGCTGCGGCGTTTTGGGAGGAAGGATAATCGGGGTTAAAGAAGATTATTGCATAAGCTCCCGGAAACTTTTATTATTCTAACAGGTGGACAATGTCATGGATAAAGTTGAGAAAATCGGGCGAGAGATTCGGGGGCTCTCTCCTGCCGAACTGGCGGCGTTCCGCCAATGGTTTCGCAACTTCGATGCCGAGGCCTGGGATCGGCAAATCGAAGAGGACCTCAAGGCCGGAAAACTAGATGCCTTAGCGGATCAGGCCCTTAGAGAATTTGCCGACGGCCAGGCCCGGGAAATGTGAAACACCTTACCTCCCCTGCTTTCTGGGCCTGCCATAAAGCCCTGCCTAAGTCTGCGCAGCGACTTGCGGATAAGACCTTTTCTCTCCTGAAAAAAGACCCATTCCATCCCTCTATACATTTTAAGAAAGTGGGCCGGTTTCGCTCAGTTCGCATCGGGCTTTTTTATCGGGCTCTGGGAGTCGATATTGCCGATGGCGTCCTCTGGTTTTGGATCGGGAGCCACTCGGACTACGATAAACTCCTGGATTGATGACCAATTATTTATAAACCCTCTTTTTCTCCCCCTTGCCCGATGTGAAAACCCTCCTTATTTTTAGGGAAAAGGGCTTCCCAGCCCAGCAACCCAATTCTGCCTGGAGAGAAAAACATGCGAAAAATGCTGGTTCCACTGATTTTGGCAATTCTGGCCGCGCTTTGCCTCAGCGCCGCGGCCCAGAAGTATCCGCCTCCCACCACCTCGGGAGGCTCGGGGGAAGCCCTCCTCAACCTGGACAACACCGTGGCCGTGCACGGCTACGATCCCACGGCCTATTTCACCGCCAATCGCGCCCTCAAGGGCAACAAGGGCATTCACGAACGGCTTGGCAGCGCCACTTACTATTTCCGCTCCCGGGGCAGCCGTTACGAGTTTTTGAGCGATGCCCCCAAATACCAGCCCCAGTTCGGCGGTTACTGCGCCGCGTCCATGTCCCTCGGCCGCCTGGAGGACATCGATCCCCAGGTTTTCACCATTTATAGCGGCAAGCTCTACCTTTTCCGGGACGAGGAAGCTAAGGCGCGGTTTCTGGCCAACCCGGAACGGACCATCCAGGCGGCCCGCTCCCATTATTTTGAGCTGGCCCGGCAGAAACGGGAGCGGTATTAAGGAAGCTGCCGCAGAAAAAGGGGCGCCGGTAACTAGAACCTATTTCAAAACCCTCTTATTCTGTCACCTTGAGCGCAGCTAAGGGTCTATCTAATTGAAAAAACTAGATTTTTCGCTCAGAATGACAATTAGTGTTAATTAAGGCATTCCCATAGCTTCTAGTGAAATTAGCAGGTGGCCCGGGGGTCCTTCTCCCCCATCACTAGCAGCCTGAGTGGCCCGGCCGCAGCGCGGCCAGTGGCCCACCCGGGCTTTTTTTTATCGGCAAATCGCCGGAGCACCATATTCTTATAAGGGGGGGCAAGAATAACCGGGCGGATTTCTGGCGATATCCTATACTAATGAAAATCCTGTAAATAAAGTTTGGCTGAGTCTGAGCTTTACCAGGAGCGACCATGCACGCAAAATCGGGCAAGCGTCTTGCAGGTGCTTCCTGCTTGGCATTGTGGCTGCTGATGTTCGGGGCGACCCACAGCCTGGGGGCGGCGGCATATCGCTACCAGGACTTGGGCACCCTGACGGCCAGCTATTTTTCCTGGGCCGGTGGTATTAACGACCACGGCCAGGTGGTAGGCTACTCCGGCACCAAATGCGCGGATGGAAACTATGAGCCCCATGCGGTTTTGGCTGCTGCCGGGGGCCCCATGGAGGACCTGGGCACCCTGGCGGGCGGCATGTCCATTGCCGATGGTTATATTTCGGGCGCCAATGGTCTCAACAGCAGCGGCCAGGTGGTGGGCTGGTCCGCGGCCACCCTCCCCGATGGCACTTTTGTCCAACATGCCATTATCAAGACGGCTACGGGAGCTATGCAAGACCTGGGCACCCTGGGGGGAAGCACCGCGGGAGCTACGGCGATCAACGACAGCGGTCAGGTCGTGGGCTGGGCCTCCACCATCCTCCCTGGAGGCGCCCCGGAGCAACATGCCTTTTTATGGACTGCTGCGGCCGGTATGCAAGACCTGGGCACCCTGGGGGGCGGTACTTCCGGCGCCAATGGCATCAACCACAGCAGTCAGGTGGTGGGCTGGTCCTTAGCCGCCGGCGGCGTCCAACATGCCTTTGTGTGGACCACCGCTGCCGGCATGGGGGATCTTAATAATTTAGTAATTAATCCACCCCCGGGGGACTTTCTCTCTGACGCCCGGGCCATCAATACTAGGGGGCAAATAGCGGGCAACACCAACAAGGGCCGGGCTTTTCTGCTTACCCCCATTAGCACTATGCCACCAATCATGGAATTATTATTAATAGACTGAATCCCGGCTGAATTTTCTAAGCCAGGCGGGGACCAGTCATTTTTAAGCGGTACCATCAAAGGGACAAAACATCATGGGAACCGACAAGCACCGATCTCCGGGAGCAAAGTTTTTTGTTTATCTGGTCTTGGCGATCGCCTTGCTGGGGGGCGCCCCCCAGGCGGAAGCGTACCGCTTTGTGGTGTACGGGGACTGTCCCGCCACCAACCCCCAGTGGCCCAATAAGACCTTTAATGATGAGGTCTTGGGTTTCATCAATGCGCAAGTCACCCAGTTGCAGCCCCAACCCGATTTTGTCTTATTCCTGGGGGACTTTGTGACCCGGGGGGCCTATCCCCAGGGCACCACCACCCTCAACGGCTGGAAGACCTTTATGGGCAATACCCTGAAGGTTAACGGCGTTCCCATCAAGGTCTACGTAGTGCCGGGCAATCGCGATCTCTACGGTCCCCAAGGTTGGCCCCCGGAGCCGTCCCTGCAGAAGGTTTATCAAGAGGTCTTTGGCGACATGCCCAGCAACGGCCCACCGGGATACGACAAGCTGGCCTACTGGTTTGAATATGGCGAAGGACCGGAAAAATCCTTTTTCATCACAGTAGATGCCTTTGGCTTTAAAAGCAACGGCACCACGGTGGTTAACTGGGATAATGGGCTGGACCAGGCCCAGTTGGACTGGTTGCAAAACCAGGCAGAGGCCCACCAATCTACGGCGCACCATAAGTTTGCCTTCAGCCACGGACCGGCTTTTTCCACCGGCGGCTACCATGTCGATCCCTCCGTCTCCCAAAGCATGTGGCGCATCCTGGAAGTTACCGGTTTCGACTTCTTCTTTGCCGGCCATGAGCATCTTTATTCCCGGGGGAATAACCTTGATCCCAGCCAGCGCCGCGTCTTCCAAGTCATCAACGGCTCTGCCGGAGCCGCCCTGATGACCCCCCAGGATATCAAGGTCGACCCGAGCCTGTGGCACATTCACTTTAATGATAATTTATCCGTGGTGGACGTTAACGGCAGCACCATCCATCAAGAGGCCTTTGCGGTTATCAAAGGGACGGGAGGCTACAGCCTGCAATCCATTGATAACGTCTTTATTGCCAAATAACCTTTGCCGGCGTGCAGCAATCACCTGGCCGCATTCAGCCCCATAACCAAAAGCAAATAATCCCTCATAGCCATCCCCCCGGGCAGACCAGCCGGCCGCGCCTTCTCCAATCAATATCTTCCTGAATCAAGATAGTTAGCTTCAGAAAAGGAATGCTTGCAGATTAGTGAATAGTCCATTAGAGTGGAGGCAAGCTGCGATGACCGGAGGGCTCAACCATGACGAACAGAGGTTTGGTCGGACTACTGCTCGTAGCGGCAATCATTATCCTGTTCTTGCTTCTTTACCTCTTCTATCCCGAAAATCTCCCGCAGGTTGGCGTGAAGAAACCTGGGGAACCTCCAAAAACAACCGTGTCTGTCCCGGAGGTTAAGGAAAAACCCGGGGAAAAGCCTGCGCCTGCGCCCGCACCTGCTCCTGCTCCCCCTCCTGCTCCTGCGGACACAACTGCACCTGCGCCTACACCCGCACCCCCGGCCGCACCCGCACCCGTTCCCCAGGAGAAACCCCAGCTTGCTCCCCCTCTGCCAGGCGCTCCCCCGGAAAAACCTTTAACCAAACCGGAGCCAGCCCCGCCGGCGTCCAAAGAGACCGAGTTGGCCCCCTTGCAACCAAAAGAGGAATTCGGCCTTTTGGCGGGAAGTTTCCGGAGCTACGCCGGTGCGAGTAAGATGCTGGAAAAACTGAAAAAGCAGGAGCAGGAGGCCTTTATTCGCCGGGACCGCAGGAAATTTCAGGTGTGGGTGGGGCCTTTCTCCACCCCCGGGGAGGCTCAGGCGGCAGCCAAGGCCCTCAACAAAAAAATTAAGATTTCTGGAAAAGTCCATAAGCTCGTGACCCCGGTTCCCAAATAATCCGGGGACAAGGTGCGTCAGGGGGTGCCGCCGGCGCGGCGCCCCTAATTCCCGCCGCGCCTCACCTCCAGGTTTAAATCTCCCCCATCAATGCTTAACTTTGGTTAATGAATGGCTAAATTAATTTTAAAGGTGGGGGGCCGCATGCGCCTCATATCCTTGCTGATCCTCTCTCTCCTGATGGCCGGTTGTGCCGTGGGCATGGCCCTCTACGGCCACTCCGAACCGGATTTGCGCAACATTCAGGTGGGCAAGGACCGGCAGGAAGTGGAATCTTACCTGGGCAAGCCGGTGAAGACGAAAACCGAAGAGTGGAGAACCATTGCGGTTTATAAATACCAGGTAGGCAACCAACCCGCGCCGGCCCGGGCCGGGATGCACGCCATCCTGGACGTGGGCACCCTGGGCCTCTGGGAATTCATCGGCACCCCCATCGAACTGATCAAAGGCAGCACCCGGCGGCTCACCGTCATTTACGGGGTAGATGATAAAGTGGTGGAGATTAAAAAAGGGGGGTGACTGTTAAATACGGTTTTCAGTTTTCGGTTTTCAGTTTTCGGTTAAGAAAAATTGGACTATCCATGGATATGGGCGGAGTCATCCCTCTGCCTAGGTCTGCTTGCCCCACCCCACCCCTATAAGTCAACCGGGGAAGTCAGGGCCGTTTTAGCCCCAACTTCCCCGGCTGCTAATCAATGCAACCTCTGATATCTGGAAATTATTCTACCGAAAACTGAAAACTGAAAACCGAAAACTGTCCCCCCTACCCTTCCCCCTCCACCAACAGCTTGTAGAGGTTCAGGTAGGCGGACGCGGACCTTTCCCAGGAGAAGTCCTGGGACATGGCGTTCTGCACCAGGCGGCGCCATTGCTTCTGATTTTTAAAGGCCTTCAGGGCCGCGTCGAGGGCCCCGGCAAAGGCTTCCGGGGTGTAGTCGGTGAACAAAAAGCCGGTGCCGGTGCCCGTGGCCGGGTCCGCGGGCGCCACGGTGTCGGCCAGGCCGCCGGTGGCCCGGACGATGGGAATGGTGCCGTATTTCAGGGAATACATCTGGTTGAGGCCGCAGGGTTCGTAGCGGGAGGGCATCAGGAACATGTCCGCGCCGGCCTCCATGAGGTGGGCCAGGGCGTTGTCGAACGCGATCTTCACCCCCAGCTTGCCGGGGTATTTGGGGGCTTCCTGGGCCAGCCAGCGGTGGTATTTTTCCTCCCCGGTGCCCAGGATGACCACCATCAGGTCCTGGGCCAGGAGTTCGGGGAGGACCGCGGCCACCAGGTCGAAGCCTTTCTGGTCCGCCAGGCGGGAGATCATGGCCAATATAGGAGCCTTCTCCAGTTTGGGGTCCAGGTCGAAGGCCTGCATCAACGCGGCCTTGTTCTTGGCCTTGCCCGCCAGTTTGCCGGCGCTGAAGGTGGCGGGAATCAGCTTGTCCTTCTCCGGGCTCCAGTCCTGATAGTCCACGCCGTTTAAAATGCCGTGCAGGGCCGAAGCCCGGCTGCGTAACACCCCCTCCAAACCATAGCCGAACTCCGGGGTCTGGATTTCCTCACTGTAACCGACGCTGACGGTGGTGATGGCGTCCGCAAAGACCATCCCCCCCTTGAGGAGGTTGATCTGGTCGTAATATTCCAGGCCGTCAAGGCCGAACAGGGACCAATCCAGACCCAGCAGGGGAAACTTCTCTTTATAAAAGAGTCCCTGGTAAGCCAGGTTGTGGATGGTGAGCACGGTCTTGGCCCGGTTCAGGATGTCGGCTCCCTGCCAGCGGTGGCGCAGATAGACCGGCACCAGGGAGGCCTGCCAGTCGTGGCAATGGATCACATCCGGCTGGAACCCCAGGTTCTGGCAAACCGGCAGAATGGTGGAGCAAAAGAAGGAAAAGCGTTCCAGGTTGTCGAAATAATCACCCCGGGGGGTGCCATAAAGTTGGGAGCGCTCAAAGAACTCATCCCGTTCCACGAAATAGAAGGGATGGTCCCCGGAGGCCGGGGTGCGGACATCGAAGGCCAGAGTAGTCCCCCCTAAATGCCCCTCCAGGTTTTCGGCCACAGTGGTCATGGGAATTTTGCCCTGCTTGACCATGCCGTAATAAGGCATGATGACCCTGACCTCCGCGCCCAAGCCCATCAGGGCATTAGGCAGGGCGCCCACCACGTCGGCCAACCCCCCGGTCTTGGCAAAAGGCACCGCTTCCGAGGCCACAAACAACACCCGTAAATTGCGCGCCATAGCCCCTCCTTAGGACGGTCTTCGGTCTTCGGTTTTCGGTTATAAATATATCGAACAATCGTATGGTTAAATTTAGAGGTGCACCTTAAGGGATCAGAGGCGTAGCCAAAAAACATGTTGTTTTTTTTCACTGGCCACCGGCCACTGACCACTATTTCCGGCCCCTACCCCCTAACCCCTAATCCCTGACCCCTGGCCCCTGACCCCTGACCCCTGCTCCCTGGCCCCTAGTACTTATACACCAAGTCAATGTCCGCGGCCACGAATCCTTTTTCCCCTTCGGTCAGGGTGAATTCAAAGATATAGTCCCGGCTGGGCAGGTGCTCCGGGTTAACGCCCGCAGGCAGGTCTTTTTCCATGAAGAACACGGAGGTATAAGGGGATTCTTCCAGGCGGGTGTCGGTGACCCATACCTTGCCGAAGCCGTGCATGAAGCGGAAGAACCCGTAAGACCGGTCCAGGAAGTACTTGGTGCACACGCCCCGGACCCGGCTGCCCGATTCCCCCCAGGGGGGAGCCCCGGCAAAGGGAGGCGTGGTGGGCAGAAGTCCCGGCACCAGGTAGCCGGGCACAAACAGATCCACTTCCCGGCGCAGGCGGCCGGAGACATTGGCAAAGGCTAGCAGTTCCACCCGGCAGCCTTTGTTCTGGACCATGGTCACCACGCTGCAAAAATCCCCATCCCCCGTAAACAGGTAGATCAAATCCAGGCGGTCCGATTGGGAGATGATGTCCAGGGCCATCTCCATGTCCAGGTTGGCCTTGCCGTAGGTGCGGCCGGAGTCGTCCGTGTACCATCTGATGGGCTTTTCCACCACCTTGAAGCCCAGGTCCCGGAGGGTGAGGATGAAGTTTAAGGTATTTTTATAATTGGGATCGGAAATGGCCCGTTCCTCGTCAATGGCCACATAGGCGTTAAGGCGCATCACCTGGTCGCCGTCCCGGGCGGCAAAACGGCGGATGACCTCGTAGCGCATGCCGTAGCCGCCACTGCGCATGATGTTCATGGAATCCACATAGATTCCCACTTTGCGGTTGTTCATAAGTTCTTCAGGCTCCTTTTACCAATACTAAAATAATGCTGCTGGCATTGCTCTAAACCGGCAAAAAGGCAATCATTTCCGGGTAATTCTCCCTGAAAATGAGCACGGTTCAAAAATGGGGCCGTCAGGCCCCCAGGGGGGCCAGGTCCATGAACCAATCGCCCGGGGCCAGGGCGGAAACAGCAGATCGCGATTTACCCCCCGTTCGGTCCGGATAATTTTGGAGATTATAAACGAAAATTTCTGGAGAAAAACTATTTTAGCAGCAAACCGGGGGCCGAGAATTTGAACCTTCTTAAATTATTTTAGAAAATGCCCGGATAAATTTATCGCACCTTGTTGTTCAGAGATTTCTGATAGAATGGGGCCGGTTGTTTCCGGGAGGCGCGATGCGGGAAGTCTGGCGCATGTGGCATTATTCCACCATGGTGGTCTTGACCGTGCTCACGGCCGGCATTTTCGCGGCCATCCTCATTCCCTTCAAAGGCATCCCCCTGATCCCCGGGCTCACGGAGCTCAGGCCCGCCAATGTCATCCCCGTGGTCTTCGGCCTCCTCTTCGGACCCGCGGGGGCCTGGGGCGCAGCCCTGGGGAACCTCATCGGCGACTTTTTCGGCACCCTGGGCGCGGGCAGTTTTTTCGGCTTCTGGGGCAACTTTTTGGCCGCGTACCTGCCTTATAAAATGTGGGGCAAACGGCCCTTGGGGCATATCAAAGGACACCTGACCCGCTTCGTAATGGCGGTGCTCTTGGGAGCCATGGGCTGCGCCCTGATGATTGGTTTCGGCGTGGAGGCCTTGAAACTCCTGCCCTTCAGCGTCATCGCCGCGGCAGTCTTTGTCAATAATGCGATTATCGCCTTGATCCTGGGGCCTTTTCTCCTGGCCCTGCTGGAGCCCCGGGTGAGCCGCTGGGACCTGTCCTGGACGGAGTTGCTGGACCCGGAGGACCAGGGGCCCGGACCCGCGCCCTGCCTGGGCCTGATTCTTGCCTGGCTGGGGGCCGGAGGCGGCTTCCTGCTGGGACTGGCAGTGGGACTGGGACTGGTGACCCTTCCCGGCCTCCCTTCCCTGGCGGTGCTGTTGACGCCCTTTGTGCTGATTCTGCTAATCGGTTGTTTATTGCTTTAGGGGAAAAAAAATGAACCTCACGCCAAGACGCAAAGGCGCAAAGAAAAGGCGCAAGATTATATATTTATTGCGTCTTTGCGCCCTGGCGTCTGGGCGCGGGAATTATTGGAGACCCGGCAATAATTAAAATCACCGATCTCAATTTCCGGTATAAACGGGCCGCGACCCCGGTTTTTCAAGGCCTAAACCTGGAAATTGCCCCAGGGGAGCGCGTGGCGGTCCTGGGTCCCAGCGAGGCCGGCAAATCCACCCTGGCCCTGTGCCTGGGGGGCCTCATTCCCCGGATGATCAAGGGGGAATTCCACGGCCAGGTGGAAGTCGCGGGCAGTATCGCCAACCTCTGCCGCCCCCGGGAACAGGCCGACCGGGTGGGCCTCCTGTTCCAGGATTTTGAGGCCCAACTCTTCTGTACCCGGGTGGACCAGGAAGTGGCCTTCGGCCCGGAGAACCTGGGGCTGGCGCGGCCAGAACTGGCGCACCGGGTTAAGGGCGCGCTGGCCCGGGTGGGCCTGGAGGGCCTGGAATATCGGGACCCCGCCACCCTCTCCGGGGGACAAAAACAGCTCCTGGCCCTGGCCGCGGTCCTGGCCCTGGAGCCCCGGGTCCTGGTCCTGGATGAGCCCACCACCGATCTCGATCCCTTAAGGGTGGAGGAACTCCTGGAGGCCCTGGGCCGGCTCAGCCTGGACCAAAAACTCACTCTGATCCTCCTGGGCGCGGACCTGCGGCTGGCCCGGCACTGCTCCCGGATCGTCTTGCTGCATCAAGGGAAGGTGGCCGCGGACGGCCCCCGGGAGGAGGTGTGGCAGGAAGTGGAGAGGTTCCGCGCTCTGGGGCTGCGGCCCCCGGAACTGCCGGCCCTGTTCCACGATCTGGGGCAGACGTCCCTCCCCCTGACCCTGGAGGCAGCCGCGGCCCAGGCCCGGCAACTGGGTTGGCAACATTCCGGAGAAGACCCAATCCCTGCGCCTTCCCCCCTGCCCTCCCCTGCCCCCGAACTTCTGGCGCTCAGGAAGATCACTTTCGGGTATCCGGGCGAGGCCCCCATATTCAGAGACTTTTCATTCACCTTGCGGCAGGGAGAATTAGCCGCTATTTTAGGCCCCAACGGCGGCGGCAAAACCACCCTGGTGAAGCTGCTCCGGGGATTGCTCCAGCCCCAGGCCGGGGAAGTCTGGACCGCGCCGGCAGCCCAACCCTTAAGGGTAGGCTTCGTCTTTCAGAATCCCGATTACCAGCTTTTCGCGGAACAGGTCTGGGAAGAAGTGGCCTTCGGCCCCAGTCTTCTGGGGCTGTCCCCGGAGGAAATCAACCGGCGGGTGGAAACGGCCCTGACCCAGGTGCACCTCCGGGACCGGGCCGGGGAGGACCCCTTCTCCCTCACCAAGGGGCAGCGCCAGCGCCTGGCCGTGGCCGGGGTCCTGGCCCTCAGCCCCCAGGTAATTATCCTGGATGAACCCACCACCGGCCTGGACCACCGGGAACAGGAGGACATGCTGGCCCTGATCCGGGAACTCCACCGCCAGGGCCACACCATTCTCATGGTCACCCATTCCATGTGGGCCGCGGTCCATTACGCCCAGCGCCTGGTAGTCCTGAAAGATGGGAAAATCATCCTGGACGGCCCCACCCGGGAGGTCCTGACCCAGGAGGAAATATTGCATGACTGCCGCCTGAAACCTCCGGCCCTGACGCAGCTATGCAGACGCCTGGGGTTTATGGCCCTGACTGCGGAGGAGTTTCGTCGAAAGGTTTTGGGGAAAAGGGATCAGGTTGTTGAAAAATAGTTATGGCCCTGTTCTTATCCCCCCCTTTGGAAAAGGGGGGTGAGGGGGGATTTGCTAAGCGTCCGAAATCCCCCACCGAAGGGAGGTATCCATGTGGGTCGCCGCAGTGCAGCTCAATTCCACTCCGGACCTGGAACACAACCTCACCCGGTCCCGGGCCTTGATTGCCGAGGCCGCGGGCCGGGGCGCGCAACTCATCGCCCTGCCGGAGCATTTTGCCTACCTGGGGCCGGAGGATAAAAATCCCCCTTCGGCCCAACCCCTAAATGGCCCCCTGGTGAGCGAATTCCGGGACCTGGCCCGGAAATTGGGGGTCTTTCTCCTCCTGGGCTCATTTCCGGAGATCAACCCAGGGGAGGACAAACCCTTTAATACCAGCGTGCTTCTTTCCCCCCAGGGAGACATTCTCGCCGCCTACCGCAAGATGCACCTCTTCGACGTGGCCCTGTCCAAAGGTCCCAGCTACCGGGAATCCCAGTCTATTCAAGCCGGGACCGAACTGGCGGTCGCGCCGCTGACCGGCGCGCCCTTTACCGCGGGCCTGGCCATCTGCTACGACCTGCGCTTCCCGGAGCTGTTCCGGGCCTTGACGGCCCAGGGAGCCGACCTGCTATTGCTGCCCGCGGCCTTTACCATGACCACCGGCCGGGACCACTGGGAAGTGCTGGTTAAGGCCCGGGCCATCGAAAACCTGGCCTACGTCCTCGCCCCGGCCCAATGGGGGCAACACTCCCCGGGCCGCCGCAGCTACGGCCGCTCCCTCATCGTCGACCCCTGGGGCCTCATCCTGGCCCAGGCCCCGGACGGGGAAGGCGTCATCTACGCGCACCTGGACCACAAGCGCATGCAAAGGCTGCGCCGGGAATTGCCTTGTTTGCACCATAGGCGTTTGATGTAATAAATCAGAGATGATCAGGAAATTATTCTACAAGCGATCAATTTATTTGACAATTTAAACTTTTTATGGTCTATAGATTTTTATTAGATTCCTATTTATAATGTTAATTCTCTATTAAAAATTAGAGGTTAATTATGGGTAAAGCTATAAAGATAACTATGATAAATTATAAAGGTGGAGTTGGAAAAACAACAAGTGTTTATAATTTCTGTGCTGGTTTAAATTTTTTATGTGATAAACGGGTTTTAATGGTTGATTTAGATCCCCAATGTTCATTGACCAATATTTGTCTTAAATCATATTCGAGAAAAATATCAAAAGAAGTTAAAATTGAGAATCTTAATATAAAACAAACAGTAAACCATATTTTTAAAGAATATTTAAGGCAGATTAGTCTAAGTATTGAACCACAAATTAACTTAACAAACTTAATTTTGAACAGTTTTTATTCGGGTCATCAAAAATATAAAGACTATAAAGGTTTCGATGTAATACCTACAACAATGTTTGATTATGAGAATAGTACTTACCCAAAGGGCCTTGATGATTTAGAAATTGAAATAGCAAGACAATATCTTGGTGAAACTACTCTTTTAAGTCACATAACAATTTTGGCAAAATTTTTTAAATCATCAAATATTGAAGCTGATTACGATTTTATCTTTTTTGATTGCCCACCGGCTAATAGTTTGATTACTCAAAATGCACTTGTAGTCTCAGATTATTATTTAATACCTTCAATAATGGATGATATGAGCGCCTACGGGATTCCGCATATGCACAATCTCATTCAAAACACAATCTTTATTCAACTGAAAGAAATTTATGATAAAATATTTCATACTGCCCCAGAAAATACATACTTAGATTACCTAAAAAAAGATTCCCCAAAATTATTAGGTATTTTTGAGACATTAAGAAAAACAAACGTTGATACTTATTCTATTAGGAGATTGGTAGGACAAGACCACAACTTGTTTAATACTGTAATTTTTAACCACATAGACACAGCAAGAACCACAAGTGAAGGATTATCCTGTTTCTCGGTTAATATCAAGAAAGACGAATATTCTCCTCATGTTTGTTATGGAAAATTGGTAGCCGAAGGTTTAACAAACTTGAACTATACTTTTGATAGTCAATTATTAGAAACAAGAACGTTTCAATACTATTAGGATGCATCAAAATGAAGAAGTTAATAGATATACTGAAAAGATGTGAATGTATATTAACATCTGCAAAAGCTCCAAAAAGTGATATAAAAACACTGATAACTCTAATAGATAATATTGAGCATTTGTCCCATGTTTCGCTTGAGCAATTTTATGCACATATTCATGGAAATTTAAGAACCGAAAAACAACCAATTAAAGAAAAGAAAATTAATGTTAAGATATCAAGAACGTTAACTGACATAGATAAAATTGCTAATACATATAGAAAAGTAAAAGAAAATAAATTACTAAGCGATTTTGAAGAAAAGATATTAACGGAAATTGAAAGTAAATATCCATATTTACGAAGTTTTTTGTTAGATGATTTAAGCAATCTATATAATAGAATATCAGAGGTTGATGAAAATATATGGTCTATGGAAGAGCTGAAAATACTATTATGTTTTCATTTTCACATTAAACCAAGTAAAAGTACCAATAAGAATAAATTGTTAGCTCAATTAAGGAAAAATATATATAACTTAAATTATATGGACAGTATGAAAAGGCAATATGAAAGAAAAACAAAATAATAACAAATATATACCAAAAATACCAACAGGACGACATAACCACATGAATGCTTAACGTCTTTCACATTAAGCTTCGTGCGTTATGTGTGGTGTGGTGTTGGAAGAGACAAAAGTATCTGAAAGTTAAGCACCCTACACCACATCCCTGCTCCCAATAATCGACATAGGTATGCCCTCGCGGGCTTTCCCTGTCACACCACCGGGCGTACGGGTCCGTACCCGGCGGTTCGGATGGTTAAGCTATTTCCCAGGTGCTAAAGTCGGAAGGCCCAGCGAAATAA
>JBFLXM010000039.1:0-5736 GCA_040757175.1 Thermodesulfobacteriota bacterium | reverse complement strand
CCTAAAGGCTATTTCCGCTGGGTTGGCTGCTTCTGAATCGACGTCCCAAGATTGCAGCCCGACCATCAGTAAGTGGTCAAAACAGTCCAAAGAAAATGTATTTAGGCAACAGCCCGTGAAGCCTGCGCCGGCACAGGCAGGAAAGCCTGTGCTGCCTCTTACCTGGAGAATTGATGGACGAACGAAAATACCTGCGGCGGTTCGGGGAGCGGGTTGGTTATACGGAAACGGAGATGGAGGGGATTCCCGAGGGCGACCCCCGGCTGCGGCAGATCACCAAGCTGACCCGGGCCGCGGCCCGTTATTCCATCGAGGCGAAGGTGGTGGCCTCCAGGCATTGCAATTCGGGCTATAAAGTGGGGGACCGCTTTATCCTGGACGTGGACGGCAATTTCGTCACCAAACTTTGTCCCCCCAGGATGTGCGTTTATCTGATGGCGCAGATGCAAATCCCCGTGGCCTTGATCAACGAACGCTTGAGCGAGGGTCTGGACCCCAACCAGTTCCATTTCATGAAATATCTGCGCTGCCCGGACGCGGGGGTGGAATGCGGGGGTTATGGGGAAGTGATGGTGGAAGTCGGCGTCATTCCCCGGGTTAAATAAGACGGCCGCAGGCTTTGGCCTGCGCTTCACAGGTTGGAAGCCTGGGCCACCATAATATTCTGGTTCCCAAGCTGTGCTTGGGAACCCAAATATGCCCCCGGATATGCTGGGGGGACCTTGCCGAAGCCAGGCAAAGCTTGGCGCAAACAAGGACGTTCCCAAGTGCAACTTGGGAACCAGAAAACGGGAAAAAATCTTTAAAATGGCTCGCATCGGCATCATCACCTGCTTAAACTGCACCCAGGACGCCAACTGCGCGGCCGTGGTCTGCCTGGCGGACTTGCGCAAGCGCCGGGGTTTTTTTGAAAAGTACCCCAAAGATGAGCCGTTGGACCTGGTGGGCTTCATCTCTTGCGCGGGCTGCCCCACCGCAGCCGCGCCGGAAAAGATTTTGCGCCGGGTGCAGGCCATCGCCGAATTTAAGGTCCATGCCCTGCATCTGTCCTACTGTATGACCGCGGTCTGTCCCTTCGTGCATAAGTATGAGGAGGTCATCAAGGAAAAATTTCCCAACCTGGAGATCGTTCTGGGTACCCACCAGCCTGCCGGGTCCCTGGCGGATTTTCGCCGGGGCGTGAAAGAGCTGCTCTGCCAGACCCTGAGCCCGCCCCAGACCATGGCGGACATGATCCGGGGGACCATGAAGACCTCCGAGTAGGATTTTCTCTGGTTCCCAAGTTCAACTTGGGAACCAGAGAATGACCACCTCCCAGCTAAGATTTAAAGGAGAAGCATTTTGGCGAACAGCCCCATCGCTCCCGAGGAATACGGCGCCGAACAGATCCAGGTCTTAAAAGACCTGGAGGGCGTGCGGGAACGGCCGTCCATGTACATCGGCAACACCGGCCCCGAGGGCCTGCACCACCTGGTCTATGAGGTGGTGGACAATTCCATCGACGAGGCCATGGGCGGGTATTGCAACGAGATCAAGGTCAAGATCCACCCGGACAACAGTGTCACCGTGGAGGACAACGGCCGGGGCATCCCCGTGGAGTTGCACGCCACCGAGCATCTGCCCGCGGTGGAAGTGGTCATGACCCGCCTGCACGCCGGGGGCAAATTCAACGGCGGCGCCTACAAGGTCTCCGGCGGCCTCCACGGCGTGGGGGTCTCGGTGGTCAACGCCCTGTCCGAATACCTGGAGGTGGAAATCCGCCGGGACGGCCAGGTCTTTCACCAGCGCTACGAGCGGGGCAAGACCCAGACCCCGCTCACGGTCACCGGCCAGACCAAGCGCCGGGGCACCACGGTGCTCTTCCGGCCGGACCCCCTGATCTTTGCGGAGATTAATTTCAGTGACGATCTGTTGGCCCAGCGCCTCCGGGAACTCTCCTTCCTGAACGGCGGCGTGCGCGTCCTGTTGGAGGATGAGCGCAGCGGCCGGAAAAGCGAATTTCTTTACGAAGGGGGCATCGTCTCCTTTGTGCAGTACCTGAACCGCAACAAAAACCCCATCCACCCCGACCCTGTTTATCTCTCCGGCGCCCGGGGCGGCATCCAGATGGAGATGGCCTTCCAGTACAACGAGACTTACAACGAGCAAATCTTCACCTTTGCCAACAACATCAATACCCGGGAAGGGGGCACCCATCTCAGCGGTTTCAAGGCGGGCCTCACCCGGGCCATCAATCAATATATGTCCACCGCGGAGCTCCCCAAGGCCCTGAAAAACTCCCACCTCCAGGGGGAGGACGTCCGGGAGGGGCTGACCGCGGTGATCAGCGTCAAGCTCCCCTCGCCCCAATTTGAGGGGCAGACCAAGACCAAGCTGGGGAACAGCGAAGTCAAGGGGCTGGTGGAAAATCTCCTGTATGAAACCTTCCTCACCTTCCTGGGGGAAAACCCCGGGGTGGCCCGGCGCATCCTGGCCAAGCTCCTGGACGCGGCCCGGGCCCGGGAGGCGGCCCGGCGGGCCCGGGACCTGGTGCGCAAGAAAGGGGCCCTGGGGGACATGACCCTCCCGGGCAAGCTGGCGGATTGCCAGGAACGGGACCCGGGACGCCGGGAAATCTATCTGGTGGAGGGGGATTCCGCGGGCGGCTCCGCCAAACAGGCCCGGGACCGGCGCTTCCAGGCCATCCTGCCGCTGAAGGGCAAGATCCTCAACGTGGAAAAGGCCCGCTTTGAAAAGATGCTGGAAAATCCGGAGATCCGCACCCTGATCTCCTCTTTGGGCTCGGACCTCTCCCAAGAGGAGCCCAATTTGGAGGAGGATCTCCGGTACCACAAGGTGATTATCATGACCGACGCGGACGTGGACGGGGCTCATATCCGCACCTTGCTCCTCACCTTTTTCTACCGGCAGATGGAGGCCCTGGTCAAAGGGGGCTACCTCTATATCGCCCAGCCCCCGCTCTACCGCCTCACCCGGGGCAGCGAAAAGATCTATCTGAAAAACGACGGGGAGTTCAAAACCTATCTGATCCACCGGGGCCTGGAGAAAAAGCGGCTGCGCCTGGGCCGGGAGCAGACCCTCCAGGGTCCGGCCCTGTCCCAGGCCCTGGAAAAGGTCTTTGCCTATCAGGACTATCTCAGCCGCTTTGAAAAACGGGGTCTGGCCCGGGAAATCCTGCGCCTGTTCCTGGACCTGGAGATGACTTCCAAAGAAAGTCTGCGCCAGGAAGAGCGGCTGGCCGCCTTGCTCCAGGCCTTGGAGGCCGGCGGCCGCTGGCGGGCCCGCCTGGAGCCGGACGAAGAACACCATGCCCAGGCCATCATCATTGCCGACGGCAAGCGGGAGGCCCCGGACATGCGCCTGGATTGGGAGCTTTTAGGGGGCAGCGATTTTCAGGCCCTGGTAAAGCTGGACCAGTCCCTGACGGATTTCAAGTCCCCGCCCCACCGACTGGAAGAAAAAGAAAAGGGTTGGGAATTCCCCACCCTGGAGGAACTGGCGGCCTTCATCCTCGCCGAAGGCCAAAAAGGGGTGGCTATCCAGCGGTTTAAAGGGCTGGGGGAAATGAACCCGGACCAGCTTTGGGAAACGACCATGGACCCGGAAACGCGCACCCTCCTCAAGGTAAACATTGAGGACGCGGTGGCCGCGGATGAAATTTTCACCATCCTCATGGGGGACAAGGTGGAACCGCGGCGGGAGTTTATTACCAGCAACGTCCTTGAATTGAACGAATTGGATATTTAACTTAATCCTACTGGGCGGGGGTAAGGGCCGCAAGTCAACCATCCTCCTCCGAATATGCCCTGTTCTGGGCGCATGGCCGGAGGCGAGGGGGAAAAAACCGGGGGTACGGGCGTCCGTCGGCGCCGGTCTTCGGCCTTACCCCCGCCCAGACTACTTTCGGGAGGGACCGTTATGCACCGCAAGGCCAAATTCAAAATCTTCGTCACCCGCCGGGAAATGCTCCAAGTTGGCGATGTCCCGGACCATACCCTGATGCTCACCGAGCTGGAAGGCTATCCCCTGGAGTATACCCCCGGGGTAGCGGGAGAATTTGTCTACCGGCGCAGCGTCGGCTTCCATGACCGCGTCAAGGGCGACGGCCGGATGCACGGTTATGCCTGCACAGTTTACGAAAACGGCTCCGTGTACTCCCGCTTCACCGGGGACAAGCAGGGGGAGATGACCAAGGGTAAGTGGGAGGTGGATAAAGGCATCGGCAAATTGGCGGGCCTCAGAGGCGCGGGCACTTTTATCGTCACGCCTGCGGACAAGCTCGGAGAATTCATCTTGGAGATGGAGGGCGAATACGAATTATAAGCCCTTTTCCCCTGATGGCAGAATGGGTCGGCAGGGGCGGTTTTTTAAACCGCCCCCACGTTTTTCCCTAAGAGAAATCTATTAATTAGGAACTTAACCAAAAACCAAGTTAAAATTCAAACAACCTTCATGAGTTTTCGGACTGCGGTGTTAACTGTTAATCGTTAACTGTTAATTGGCAACCGCAAACTGTTAACCTTGAACTTTTTGAGAAGGTGAAGCCCGATGCCCGAACCAACCTGCGCCAAATGCCGCGGCGCTCTCGATCCCGGGGAAGCCCGGGAATACATCGGCCGGGAGCTTTGCGAAGACTGCTTCCTGGATGCCCTGAGCATCACCAAGACCTGTGACCCCTGGGCGGTGCACACGGCCAAGAGCCTCAAGGATTTGCCGGGGGGACATGACCTGACTCCCTTGCAGCAGCAGCTTTTCGACCTGGTTAAAGAACGGGGGGAGGTGCCGATTCTCGAGGCCGCGGCCCATCTGGGCCTCACCGAAGAAGAACTGCGCCGGGAATTCGCGCCCCTACGCCATATGGAAAAGCTCCGGGGCTGTAAGAAGGAAGACGTCATCTACCTCACCTTGTTTTGAACGCTGAACCCACCGATCTGGATTATGCCCTGCTCCGCCGGGTGGCCCGGGGGGAGGCCCCGGCCCTGGCGGAACTCCTGCGCCGCCACCAGACCCGCCTCTATAATCTGGCCTACCGGCTCCTCAAGGACCCCCTGGACGCGGAAGACGCCCTTCAGGAGGTCTTTATCAAGGTCTATGAACACGCCGCCCGCTTTGAGCCCAAGGCCCCGGTGAGCGCCTGGCTCAACCGCATCACCGCCAACCACTGCTTAAACCGCCTGCGCCAGCGCCATTTCCAGGAAGCCCTGGACCCGGACGACGCCGCGGCCCTCCCGGACTTAGGCGCCAGCCCCCTGGAGGCCCTGGAGGAGCGGCACCTGGCCCGGCGGCTGGAGGACTTGCTGGCCGCGCTCCCGGAAAACCAGCGCCGGGCCCTGATCCTGAAACGCTTCGGCGGCCTCTCCTACCAGGAAATCGGGGAAGAAATGGGCCTCAGCGCCCAGGCGGTGGACGGCCTGTTAAAACGGGCCCGGCAATTCTTGAAGAAGGCCTTGCAGGAGTATTTGAAGTAACCTTTACCTGTCATTTCTGAACGGAGCGCCGCGGAGTGAATCTCGCATTTGCTGAAGCAGTCGAGATTCAATGGTTCGGAGTCTTTAGATGGAATAATTCTAAAGGCGGGATGCGCTTCGCTTTCCCGCCCTACACTCCTGATACCAAGTTGCCGTCAAAGAAGTAATACTTATGGCAAGTTGCCGCCAAACAGGTAGGGGCGGGGTCTCCCCGCCCGTTTAGCGATGAGAGGGAGAATGGCGGGCGGGGGAACCCCGCCCCTACAAC
>JBFLXM010000038.1:0-43798 GCA_040757175.1 Thermodesulfobacteriota bacterium | reverse complement strand
TTGCAACTCAACCTGTTCCGCACCTGCGCCGTGCCGGAACTCCTTGAACCGCCCGGCCCGCTGCCGGATAATATGAATGTTAATAACCAGTTAACCATGGCTTGGGCTTAACCGGACAGAAATGAGTTTGCATCTTTTCTTCTAAAGCAGATATTTTCTGATCCACTGCTTCTAAAGCAGTTTTGGAAATGGTAGGTCGAGAGGATAGAGCATTACGACGACGACTCAGATGTTCAAGATATAAAGTAGAAACAGATTTTATAAACCGTACAAACTGATGGGACATATTGGGGGTATAAAACCAAGCATTCTCTCCGCCTTTTTTAATATGCTCAACAAACCATTCTATAACACGGCGAGTTCTATTAAGTTCCTCATTTATAGGGAACGATTCCAAATCCCCTTTGTCTAAAATAGACTTCAAATCTTCATCTTCATTGATCGCCTTTAAGTCATTTTCCAAGAGAGACTGATAGAATCTAACGGCATTAAGATAGAAATGAAAAATGTCAGGCGAAAAATTCACCATGTAGTGGGTATGATAATCGTGAGGCTCTTTTGTTCCCTCAGCCATAACGCTTTCCTTACAATGGATGCTCTATCAATTTGTAGGGAGTTGATTGTTTTTGTGATTATTAAGAATCAGATAATCCCAACATTAAAACAACCTTGGTGAATGGCCCTTCTGTGGTGTTTTGGCAAAATACTCCACCGCCCGGGCCGTGGTCATCCGGCCCCGGGGGGTGCGCTGCAAGAAGCCGCATTGGATCAGGAAGGGTTCGTAGACGTCTTCTAAGGTGTCCTGCTCTTCGCAGAGGGCCGCGGCCAGGGTGCCCAGGCCCACGGGGCCGCCGCCAAATTTTTCCAGGATGGTGCGGAGGATCTGCCGGTCCATGCGGTCGAAGCCGAGATGATCCACTTCCAGAAGGGTCAGGGCCGCGTCCGCCACCTCCCGGGTGATGCGGCCGTCGCCCCGCACCTGGGCGTAGTCCCGCACCCTTTTCAGCAGCCGGTTGGCGATGCGGGGGGTGCCCCGGGAACGCCGGGCGATCTCCCAGGTGCCTTCTTCCTCCACCTCCACGCCCAGGACCTGGGCGGCCCGGGTTGTGATCTTCGCCAAGTCCTCCGGGCAGTAAAAATCCAGGCGCAGCATCAGGCCGAAGCGGTCCCGGAGCGCCGGGGTCAAGAGCCCCGCCCGGGTGGTGGCGCCCACCAGGGTGAAGTGGGGCAGTTCCAGGCGCAAAGAACGGGCTCCGGGACCCTGGCCGATGATCAGGTCCAGGCGGAAATCCTCCATGGCGGGATAGAGGATTTCCTCCACCACCGTGGGCAGGCGGTGGACTTCGTCCACGAAGAGCACATCCCGGGGCTGGAGATTGGTGAGGAGCGCGGCCAGGTCCCCGGCCCGCTCCACCACCGGGCCGGAAGTGGTCTTGATGCCCGCAGCCATCTCCTGGGCGATGATGTGGGCCAGGGTGGTCTTGCCCAACCCCGGGGGCCCGTGCACCAGGATGTGGTCCACCGCCTCGCCCCGGGCCCGGGCCGCGGTCATGGCGATTTCCAGGTTGCGGCGCACCTCGTTTTGGCCGATAAACTCCGCCAGAGACCGGGGCCTGAGACCCGGCTCCAGCCCCAGGTCCTCCACCTGCCGCCGGGGATTGACGATGCGCTCTTCTTCACCCATTACCGGCTAATCTACCGCAGCTGACACATATTTGCAAGCCGGCGCGCCTTGGCCTGGGGAAGGAGATTTGCTAAACTTTGCGGGCGCTTGATTAAGATGGAGGCCCGGGTTTCTTACCAGGCCCGGCGGTGGTAGGTGCTTGCGGCTTCGGCTTTTCCCTGGGACCACCATTAGAGGGAGGTACTGGCTTGGGGTTCTTAGGTCGCCCCTCCAGGAATAAGCTGGTCACCAAGGGGGGTATGCCAAAAATCTGGAAAAAATTTGTTTTTTCAAAGAAGGTCATGCTAACATGCCAGCGATTTGGATGATCCGACGCCAGAAATGGGAACCATCGAGTATCCTGCCCGGATAAAGCGGTTCCGAAAACCTCTTTTTGCTTGCCGGAGCCATATCTAAGGTAATTCCCGATGGCCAAATTAAATGTGCCCTGGCGCTTAATCCAGCAAAATGAGTTTCCACCTCGCGTCGAGCATCACCGGCGCGGCAAACCTTATGTCCTGCCCATCCCGGCTGAATCGATGCGGGTCGGCGCCGGCACCGGAGACCTGGATTTCTGGTACCCCATCGGCGAGGCCTGGGCCCAACTGGTCAGTTACTTTTTGCCTCCCAACCCCGCAGTGCTGGATCTGGGTTGCCATTGCGGCCGCATGGCCAGGTTTTTTTTCTTCCACCCCACCATTAGATATGTGGGGGTTGATGTCTGGAGGCCGGGCATAGAGTGGTGTCAAGCACACCTGAGCCCCCAAAGCGGCGGACGCCTCACCTTTGAATGGGCCGATGTCTATGCCATGGGAGCCAGCGAAGAAGGAAAGTTGCGAGCCCAAGACTACCGCTTCCCCCTGGCCGACGGTTCCATGGATCTGGTCTTGGCGGCCAGCCTCTTCACCCATCTGGTGGAAGGCGACAGCCGGCACTACCTCAAGGAGGTGGGGCGGGTCCTCAAGGAGGGCGGAGGGGCCCTGATTTCCCTGCACATCGAGCCCCAAGCAGGGGAAAAATTTTCCGGCGATGAATGGCGCGTCGATGTGGACCCGGAATATTTCATCCGGTTGGCCCATCAAGCCGGCTTGGAGGCAGCGAAGATCATCGGTGAGGTCTATGGCCAACAGGTGATTTTGTTTCGTAAGGACTCGGGCCCCAAGCCCACCCGGGTGGCGGTAAAGCGGCAGGATGACGCGCCCCGGAAGGCTATCCAGGGGCATTCCCGGATACCCCGGGAAACTGTGAGGTGGCAGCGCCTCGAGCAGACCGACTTCTCCCCCCAGGAGGAACCTCATAGGCGGGGCGCGCCGTTTTCCCTGCCAATTCCCCCTGCCAGCCTGCGTATCGGCGCCGGCACCGATAAAATGGGGATGTGGTATGCTATTGGCGAGGCCTGGGCGGAATTGGTCTGCCGCTTCTTGCCCCCCGATCCCACGGTGCTGGATCTCGGTTGTCACGCCGGCCGCATGGCCAGGTTCCTTTACCTGCATCCTCAACTCAAATATGTGGGGATAGACCTCTGCAGGCCGGCCATTGAATGGTGCCAACAACACCTGGCCCCGCTGAGCCGGGGCCGTTTTTACTTCGTCTGGGCCGATCTACACTCCGCCCCTTATAATCCTAGAGGGCGCATTAAGGCCTGCGATTATCGTTTTCCCTTGGGCCCCCAAACCGTTGATATGGTGGTGGCGGCAAGTCTCTTTACCCACCTCTTGGAGCCTGACTGCCGGCATTATCTGGGGGAAGTCTCCCGGGTTCTCAAGGACGCTGGCGGAGCTCTTATTTCCTTGCACATTGAGCCCAAGAGGGGGAAAAAATATTCGGGGAAGGAAGATCGGATTGACGTGGACCCGGAGTACTTCATCCGGTTGGCGAACCAGGCCGGCCTCGTGGCTGCCGAGATTATCGGCGATGTCTATGGCCAGCAGGTGATCCTGTTCCGAAAAGATTCCTGAACCTCTTTGGGGGAAGGGGTCTAAGGGCTGGTGACGCCGGAGTCCCCCAGGGTAATCGGTGCAGCCCAGGTCCTCATCCACCAAGGAACTCTTGGGAGGACTTAATCGCCATGAGGTATGGATAAATCGAATTTAAACCCACCCTTACAGTACCATCTCCCGTAACTCTCTCACTATGAACTCCGCCATCGTTGCCAAAGGGATCAGCAAGTCGTTTAAAACCGGGTTTTTCGAACCCCGGAAGCAGGTGCTCCATGAGGTGGATCTGGAGGTGGGGCCGGGGGCCATCTTCGGCATCCTGGGCCCCAACGGCGCGGGCAAGACCACCTTTATCTCCATCCTGGCGACTTTATTGCGGCCGGACGCCGGCCAGGCAAAGGTCTTGGGGCTGGACGTGGTGAAAGACGCGGGCCTCTTAAGGGAGCGGGTCAATCTGGCGGCCAGCGGCGCCCATTTTCTCTGGTGCCTGACGGTGGAAGAGAACCTGCGCTTTTACGGCCGCCTCTACGGCCTGGGGGGCCGGGCCTTGACCGCCAGGGTGGGGGAGCTCCTGGACTTATTCGAACTCCAGCCACACCGGCGGGTGACTTTCGAGCGCCTCTCCACCGGCCTCAAGCAGAGGCTGGCCTTGGCCAAGGCCCTGATCAACACCCCGGAGCTGCTCTTTTTGGATGAGCCCACCACCGGCCTGGACCCGGAGATGGCCCAGCATATTAGGGGAGAAATCCTGCGGTTGAACCGGGAGACGGGTCTGACCATCCTGCTGACCACCCACAATCTCCGGGAAGCCGAGATGCTATGCGGAGAGGTGGCCTTTCTCAAAGAGGGGCGTTTGCTGGCCCGGGGCACCATGCCGGAACTGCAGGAACGCCTGGGCTTGGGAGACCGCCTGAGCCTCTTCTTCAGTGACGGCGTCCCGGACCTGGATTATGCCCAGCTTCCCGGGGTATTGACTTATAATTTGCAAGACCTGCGGCTGGACCTGCGGGTGGACCGGGCGGAGGAGCGCCTGGCCGCCATTTTGGAGGCCGTGTCCCGGACCCGGAGCCGGGTGGTGCGGGTGCGGCTTCAGGAAGTGGACCTGGCCGAGATCTATCATGAGATTACCCACTGATTTCCATAAGATCTGGGCCTTCGCGGTCCGCAGCGCCCTGGTGAACCGGCGCAATGTCTTTGCCGTTTTCGAGATGCTCTTCTGGCCCGGGGTGGCCATCTTCTCCGTGGGCCTGCTGACCCGCTTTCTGAAACTGGACCAGGAGACCGTGACCTTCATCCTCATCGGCGCGGTGAGCATGAACACCATTCAGATCGCGCAGTTGGACCTGTCTTACGCCCTCCTCTATTCCGTGTGGGCCAAGAGCCTGAAGCACGAATTCATGGCCCCGGTGCGGCTGTCCCATATCCTGGTGGGCTCCGGCCTGGTGGGCCTGATCCGGGGTTTTGCGGTCTTTGTGGTCATGGGATTTTTGAGCATGTGGCTCTTCGATATGGACCTGGCCCGGCCCGGGATCGAGGGCTTGATTATTTTTATGGCCGGCATGTTTCTCAACGCGGCCATCATCGGCGCCCTGGTCCTGGCCCTGGTACTGCGTTTCGGACAGCGGGCCGAAGTCGCGGCCTGGGCCTTCTCCTACCTGATGCTCCTGCTGTGCGGGCTCTACTATCCGGTGAGTGTGCTCCCTCCGGGGGTCAGGGAACTGGCCCAAATCATTCCCCTCACCTATTTTCTGGAATATTTCCGGCATTTTTATGGCTTCCCCCTGCACTACCCCCACCCCTTGCTTTACGGCTTTTCCCAAAGCGTGGTATATTTGGGGCTCTGTTATGGTTTGGTGCATTACACCTTGATATCGGCCTTGCAGAGGGGCACCTTGCTGCGGCTGTCAGAGTAAGGATAAAAATATGAGGTTTGGGGAGGGTGGCAGGAAATGCGTAAGCATGAAGCGGGCAAGAGTCTGATTTGGGTTCACTGCTCACTGCTCACTGCTCACTAAATAATGATCGGCGTCTTTGATTCGGGGTTCGGGGGCCTGGTGGTGCTCCGGGAGTTTCTGCAAGCCCTGCCCCCATACGATTATCTTTATCTGGGAGACAATGCCCGCATCCCTTACGGCACCCGCTCCGATAAGGTGGTGGTGCGCTTCACCGCCCAGGCGGTGGATTATTTGTTCCGCCAGGGCTGCCGCCTCATCATCCTGGCCTGCCACACGGCCTCCGCCAAGGCCCTGCGCACCATCCAGCAGGTCTATCTGCCGGTCCACTACCCGGAGCGCCGGGTCCTGGGGGTGGTGATCCCCACCGTGGAAGAGGCCCTGGCCCGGAGCCGGGGCAAACGTATCGGCGTTATGGGCACCGAAGGCACCGTGTCTTCCGAGTCGTTTGATCTGGAGCTGAAGAAATTGGACCCGGAAGTGGAAGTGGTGCAGCAGGCCTGTCCTTTGCTGGTGCCCATCATTGAGGCCGGGGAACACGAGTGGGAAGGCACCGCCATGATTCTCAAGCGCTACCTGGCGCCCCTGCAAGCGGCCCGGGTGGACACCCTGATCCTGGGGTGCACCCATTACTCCATTTTAAAAGACCAGATCCGCAGCCTCATGGGAGACGGTTTGGAGCTGATCTGCTCCGGCCAGGTGACCGCAGCCAAGCTGGTGGATTACCTGCAAAGGCACCCGGAGATGGAGACCCGCCTCAGCCGGGGGGGCCGCCGCCGCTACCTGACCACCGACCTCACCCCTCGCTTCCAGCAACTGGCCAGCCTCTTCATGGGCCAGAGCCTGACGCCGGAAGTGGTGGAGTTGTAGAAAAGATTCACCACAGAGACACCAAGGACACAGAGAATCACAGAGGAAATAATTTTATGAAGGGCAAAAGCCCTTCATAAATTTCTTCTCTGTGGAACTCTGTGCTCTCTGTGTCTCTGTGGTGAATCTTTTTATACGTCCCCAGGCGCTAACAGTTCCGCTTTCAGGTAGTGCCCCCCGATATCCCGCCTTAACGCCAACCGGTTGCCATTTTCGTTTTCCCGGGGGATCACCCGGATCTTTCCCTGGTCGAAGGCGTTGAGGAGCCGCAGCCGCAGGCTCTCCACCGTCTGGCCCCGCTTTTGTCCTTCTTTCACCGTGGCGTTGGCCACCAGGTAGGCCACCCGGGAGCCGTCGGATTTAAACACTGCCTCCTCCGTGAAATCCATGGCCGAAGGAATGACGGTGATCTTCTTTTTATCGAAGTAATCGAAGTCCATCTCCAGGACTTCGCCTTTGGTGAGAGACCAGGGGTAGCCCTTCTGCTGCTTGGGACCGCCGGGGCCGGTGACCAGGGCCAGGCAGAGGGAGATCTGGTCGGTCCGCACTTCCGGAGCGACTTCGTGGAGGCGGCCGTCCTTCATGGCGCTAAGGAGAGCCCCCAAATTGCGCAGCCTTTTGACGATGGGCTGGAATTCCGGCTCTCCCGGGCGGATGTTGATTTCGCAGACCCGCACGGCCCGGGGCTGAAAGTTCCCGTCAAAGGAAGCGAAGCAGCCGGGATAGAGGACGCAGGGACGCAGGATGCCCTTCTCCTTCATGCTTTTGATCAGCGGTTTGGCGATGGTTTCTTCCGCCAGGGCCATCAAGTCCGGGGATTCCAGGGGGTGGGGGGAGATGGAACCCATGCCGCCGGTGATGGGGTTGTCGATCCCTGGCGGGCCCGCAAACCTCTCCGGGTAGTCCATGGCCGTGGGCAGAAGCTGGTAATTGCCTTTTTTATCCACGAAAATGGTGAAACTGATTTCCACCCCGGATATGCGGGCCTCGATGAGCAGGGGCCAGGGGTTTTTCTTGCCGCATAACTCTTTGTATGGCTCCCGGTAGTCATTGAGCAACAGGTCGTAGACGTCCCGGATTTCCCAGGTATTGAGGATAATCCGGGCACCTTTGCCCCCGGCGCTGTAGGGAAATTTCAGCACCGCGCCGCCAAATTCATGGAGATAATCCAGGCAGACCCCCGCCACCGCCCGGTAATCCCGGGCGTCCACCTCGCTCCAGGCCGGGGCCACGGGAATGCCCGCGTCCCGGCAGAAGCGTTTGCAGGCAATCTTGTCGGCCTCCAGGAACGCGCCTTGCCGGTCCAGGCCGAGGACGCGGCCGCCCCAGCCCGCTTCCTCCAGTTGGTCCACCAGGCCCTCGAAGATCAGGGCCTCGGGCATGATCAGGGCCAGGTCCAGGGCTTGTTGCTGGAAAGCCGTGTTCAGGGCCGCGGCAAACGCGGCCGGGGTATTGTCGGCCACCGGGATGAAGCCCACGGGCCAGTTCATCCTCCGGGCAAAGGGAGGCATGGCCGGGGTGCCCCGGACCACCACCCCTTGATAGTCGCCGGGATAAAGCTCGCTGGTGGCCCGGGAGGTCTCCAACGCCGCCAGGAAACTTCTGCCGTCCGTGCCGATGAAGCCGATTTTCACCTTCTCCATGGGTTCCTGTTCCTCTCGAGACCCGGTTGGGTGGAATTGTCTCCTTATAGCAATAAGGTTTTCGCAAATCCATTAAAAATAATAAGTCCTCCCCCCCTCTGGTTCCCAAGTGCAACTTGGGAACCAGGGGGGGAAACGCCATTACCCTCACATCTTCAGGCGGCACAGGTATTCATCTTGATTATCTCCTTTTTTTCTCTATAGTTGGTATGACTAGAGGTTGAAATACGTTATCTATGTCCATCTCTCTGGAACTGACTATTTTCAACAAGCTCTTCGCGGCGGTGGCCGAAGAGATGGGGATCGTGCTCCGGCGCAGCGCCTTTTCCCCCAACATCAAGGAGCGCCGGGATTATTCCTGCGCCCTGTGCACCGCCGATGGCGAACTCCTGGCCCAGGCCGCGCATATTCCGGTGCATCTGGGGGCTTTGCCCCGGACCATGGCTAGGGTGCTGCCGGAGTTCCCCCTGGGGCCCGGAGACGTGCTCCTCCTGAACGACCCCTATTGGGGGGGCACCCATCTCCCGGACCTCACGGTCCTGGCCCCGGTTTATGCCCAGGAGCGTCTGGCCTTCTACCTGGTGAACCGGGCCCATCACGCGGACGTGGGGGGCTCCACCCCCGGCTCCATGCCCCTGGCCCGGAGCCTGGAGGAGGAAGGGGTGGTCATTCCCCCCACCTATCTTTTTAAAGCAGGCCGCTTCCAGGAAGATTTGCTGTCTTCCCTCATTGCCCGCATGCGGGTGCCTGCGGAGCGCCGGGGCGACCTCCAGGCGCAGATGGCCGCGCTCCACCGGGGGCAGGAGCGCGTCCGCGGCTTGATAGCCCGCTACGGCCTGGAAAAATTGATAGACATGAGCCGGGCTCTACTGGCGTATTCAGAGCGGGCCATGGGGGAGCTGATCGACGCCATCCCGGACGGCTCTTACGCCTTTGAGGATTACCTGGATGATGACGGCTACGGCCACCGGGACCTGGCCCTCAGGCTCACCCTGACTATTGCCGGAAACCGGGCGGTGCTGGACTTCCGGGCCAGCGGCGGCCAGGCGGAAGGAGGCGTCAACGCGGTGCCCCCGGTGGTGGACGCGGCCTGCTATTACGTCTTTTTGACCCTCCTGGCGGAAGAATATCCCATCAATCAGGGCTGTTTCCGTCCTTTGAAGGTCCTCACCCGGCCCGGCAGCCTTTTAGATCCCCTCTATCCCGCGCCGGTGGCCGCGGGCAACGTGGAGACCTCCCAGCGCCTGGTGGACGTGGTCCTGGGGGCCTTGGCCCCGGCCCTGCCGGAGGTGATTCCGGCCGCGTCCCAGGGCACCATGAACAACCTGGCCTTCGGGGGTTTTTGTACAGACACCGGCCAGGAATTCACCTATTACGAAACCATAGCCGGGGGCATGGGCGCCAGGCCCAGCCGGCCCGGCCTGGACGGTGTGCACACCCACATGACCAACACCCGGAACACCCCGGTGGAGGTCCTGGAGCACGACTATCCGCTGCTGGTGGAGCGCTACGCCCTGAGGGAGAATTCCGGGGGCTCCGGGCGCTTTGCCGGCGGCCGGGGCCTCATCCGGGATTTTCATTTTCTCGCGCCGGTCAGCGTCAGCCTCCTCTCCGACCGCCGGGTGCACGCCCCCTACGGCCTCCAGGGGGGCGGCCCCGGCGCGGCCGGGGAGAACGCGCTCCTCACCGAAACAGGGGAAGAAAGGCTGCCGGGTAAGATCAACCTGCCCCTGCCCCCGGGCAGCCGGTTATCCATCCGCACTCCGGGGGGCGGGGGCTGGGGGGAAGATGAAAAAAACTAAGTCCGATATTCTGGTTTTTGCTTCCGGGACCAAGACCGGAGGCGGCTCCGGGTTTGAGACCCTGGTTAGAGCTACCCGGACCCAGCCCCCCATTTTGGACGCCCGGATTTGCGGGGTGGTCACCAATCATTGGGGCGGCGGGGTGTGGCAGAAGGCCCAAGCCCTGGGGATACCTTGCGAACATTGGCCCGGCCCCTTTCAGGCCCAGGGCTACCGAAACTTCGTCAAGTATTTCCAGGCCGATTACGTCATGCTCTCCGGCTGGCTGAAACTGGTGGCGGGCCTGGACCCGGCCCGGACCATCAATATCCATCCCGGTCCCTTGCCCCGCTTCGGGGGGCCGAACCTTTACGGCCACCATGTGCACGAAGCGGTGATGGCGGCTTATCGCCGGGGGGAAGTGACCCACAGCGCGGTGACCATGCATTTTGTGGATGAGAAATATGACCGGGGCCCGGTATTTTTCGCACTGCCCATTCCCATTGAGCCGGGCGACACCCCGGAGACCCTGTCTGCCAAGGTGAACCGGGCGGAACACGAATGGCAACCCCGGGTCCTTAACTATGTGTTACAAGGACAGGTGCGGCTGGTGGGCCAGGAAGTGGTCTATGAGACGGCAGAATTGAAGCGCTCCCTGCTGCCGGAAGCGCAAGAATGCTAATGTAGGGTGGGCATTGCCCACCAATTCCGCTGCAACAAACCGAAGCTCTGGCTAAGGGCGGGGTGCAGATTGAGGAGGTGTCGGCAATGCCCGGAATTCGTGATAAGAATTTACGTAGCGGCGACCTACACGAAGATCTTGGGATATACCTCTTAAAGCAGGTTGCCCTCGTCGCCCCAATTCCTCGTCAAGAGGACGTGGGCAATGACGCGTTTGTCACGCTGATTCGGCCTGAGGGGAGCAGGCGACTGATTCCTGATCTCTCCTTCCTTGTCCAATTGAAGTCGGCTTCTGTTGCCTCGGTGACTTATAAGACATCTGACGAGGTTGCCTGGATCAGTGCCTTGGATGTCCCCCTATTCATCGGGCGCGTGGATCGTGAGCTGGCGAGGATCGAACTGTTTACCACACAAAGGCTACACCAGATCATGCTGGAACGCTGCCACGAAGAGATCGAATTATTGCTCGATCCGGGGGGTGAAACCTCGGCGGCGCCGAACTTGAGGCGGGCCAACCTCGGTCCTCCCATACATGCTTGGTCGATGGCAGATGTGAGTGATACAGGTTTTCTAGCAAGGTCGTATTCTATCCTAAGGCCCCATATCGATACCCTCAGGCGTAACCGTTGGCTTAGAGGAATTCAGTCCCAGATGCTCTTGCGGTGGGAGACGGGCCAGCCACCGACTGACAACGGCGAGATGATGCTGGTCTCCCCTCAGAACGATATTGCTGACACCCTGCGGGAGATGGCTCCCCATGCTCGTCGAATGCTTTTGGAATTGCAGTACCGAAAGAGGTATAGAGACTTTCCGGTGATGCTCGCGTTCTTTGATTTGATGCGGCGTTGGGGAGCAGACCCTGATCCAGAGGGTATACTTCGCATGGTTGCAGGGCATACAGCGGAAGGGCCAGAAATATCGGTTGAGGAAGCGATCCTGATTCGCCATGCTTTCCAGCCATCGAATTCGCTGGATCTCAGCCGTCTCCCTCTAACCAACGAAGCCCTTGCAGTGATTCCTGACACAGTGACTGGATTGGCTATTGTGGATACTCCCGTAACGGATGCCTGTATTCATCACCTGCTGAGGCTAACAGGCATCAAGCGGTTGAACATCGCTGGGACACAAATCTCGGACGATGGTCTGGCCGCATTAGAAGAATTGGAGAATCTAGAATGGGTCTGCGTCAACCGTACTCAAGTGACAAACGCAGGTGTGAACCGCCTTAAAGTAACTCGCCCCAATGTTACCGTGTTGATCGAAGCTGAGCCGGGAAAGGCATCCGCCACTAGGTGATTAGAGAGAAAGGGTCAGTTTTGTGTAATTATCCAAAAATTATTAAGAAACTAATTTAAAAACCGCGTATAAAAATGAACCACTGCCCTTCCCTTGAAAATGCTTGACATTCCCGGTTTGGAAGTGATAATTTCCTCAAAGGAGCTTGGATCCGGCAAGCGCGGACTGAGACTCGGCGGTGGCGTGAATTCCTACCCCAGAGTACCGGTCTGGGGTTTTTTTTATGGAGATTGTTAACAACCCGGTACAAATGCGCCAGAGGGCCCAGGAGTGGCGGGCGGCAGGGCAGAAGATAGCCCTGGTGCCCACCATGGGCTATTTCCATGAAGGCCACCTCTCTCTCATGCGCTATGGCCGGGAAGCGGCCGGTAGGCTGGTGGTGAGCCTCTTCGTCAACCCCGCGCAGTTCGGGCCCCACGAAGACCTGGCCCGCTACCCCCGGGACCTGGAGCGGGACTCAGGCCTGGCCCGGGAGGTGGGGGTGGACGTGCTTTACACACCCCCGGCGGAGGCCATGTATCCTCCGGAGTACCAGACGTATGTGACCGTGGAGGGGCTGAGCCGGGGGCTCTGCGGCGCGTCCCGGCCCGGACACTTCCGGGGGGTGGCCACCGTGGTCCTGAAATTATTGAACCAGGTGCAGCCCCACCTGGCCGTTTTCGGGGAGAAGGACTACCAGCAGTTGCAGGTCGTCCGCCGCCTGGCCGCGGATTTAGACCTGCCGGTGGAGATCGTGGGCCGGCCCATCGTCCGGGAAGCCGACGGCCTGGCCATGAGCTCCCGGAACACCTACCTCTCCCCGGAGGAAAGGGCCTCGGCCCTGTGCCTGTTTCGGGCCATTAAGGCCGCCCGGGAGTTGGTGCTCTCCGGGGCCAAGTCCCGGGAAAGCATTCTGGAGGCGGTCAAGGGGATGATCAGCGCCACGCCCCACACCAACATCGATTATCTGGCCCTGGTGCACCCCGACACGCTCCAGGAGATGGATACTATTGATAAGGAAGCGCGCCTGGCCCTGGCCGTGTGGGTGGGCAAAACCAGGCTAATTGACAATACCCTGCTTTCGGAGTCCCGGCTATGCTGCGTGTAATGCTGAAATCGAAGATCCATCGGGCCACCGTCACGGAGGCCGATCTGAGCTATGAAGGCTCCCTCACCATCGACGCCGATCTCATGCGGGCCGCGAATATCCTGCCTTATGAGATGGTGCATATCTTTAACATCTCCAATGGAGAGAGATTTCAGACCTACGCCATTGATGGAGAAGCCGGGAGCGGCGTGATGTGCCTGAACGGGGCCGCGGCCCGGAAGGGGACTCCCGGGGACCTGATAATTATCGCCACCTTTGCCACTTATGACGACGCGGTTTTGGACCAACATCAGCCTAAAATCATCCTGGTGGACGCCCAAAACCGCCTTAAAGAAAAAACCTTGAAAACCGTGGCGGTGTAGGGCATAAGCCCCAGCCCCCCCTACCCCCCTTTTTAGAAAAGGGGGATTTCATAACGGTTAACTATTTGTTTGTCCGGGCAATTTACTCATTGCCCCCTTTAACCGGGTTTATTGGGGAACTTTTTTCAAACCCTGATTTCTCTTGATCTCGGCTTGCTCATAGCCCTCTTAACAAGCGTCCGCCATCATAAAACCCTTGTTTTTTCCCTGCATTTACAGTTAATATTTTAAGGTTTGGGAGGATAATCCTTCCGGCCTGATTTTTTTTGCAAAGGAGCCATGGTTATGGCCAAATCCGATTTTCTCTTCACCTCGGAGTCGGTGACCGAGGGGCATCCGGACAAGGTGGCGGACCAGATATCCGACGCCATTCTGGATGCCATCCTAACCCAAGACAAGTATGCCCGGGTGGCCTGTGAGACCCTGGTGACCACGGGTCTGGCGATGATCGCCGGGGAGATCACCACCACCGCCCGGATCGATTATCCCGACATCGTCCGGCAGACCATCAAAGAGATCGGCTATAACGACTCCTCCATGGGCTTTGATTGGGAGACCTGCGCGGTGCTTACTTCCGTGGACCGGCAGTCTCCGGATATCGCCATGGGCGTGGAAGGCCGGGGCCTCTCCCCCGAGCAAGGGGCCGGGGACCAGGGCCTGATGTTCGGTTATGCCTCCACCTCCACCGAGAACCTGATGCCCATGCCCATCTGGTATGCCCACCGCCTGGCGGAGCGTCTGGCCAAGGTGCGGAAAAACGGCACCCTGCCTTTCCTGCGCCCCGACGGCAAGACCCAGGTCACGGTGCGCTATGAAGACAACATGCCCAAGAGCGTACATACGGTGGTCATCGCCGCCCAGCATAACCCCGACGTCAAGTACGAGGACTTGAAGGAAGCCATCATCGAGGAAGTGATCAAAAAGACCATCCCGGCTAATCTGCTGGTGGATACCAAGTTTTTGGTCAACACCACCGGCCGCTTCGTGGCCGGCGGCCCCCTGGCCGACTGCGGCATGACGGGGCGCAAGATCATCGTGGACACTTACGGCGGCCGGGGTTACCACGGGGGTGGGGCCTTTTCCGGCAAGGACCCCACCAAGGTGGACCGCACCACTTCGTATATGCTGCGTTACGTGGCCAAGAACGTGGTGGCCGCGGGGCTGGCCCACCGGTGCGAGGTCCAGGTGGCTTATTCCATCGGCTTGCCCGATCCCCTGTCCATCATGGTCTATACATACGATACCGCGGTCATCTCCGAAGAAAAGATCCTGGACATTATTAAGGATACCTTCAGCTTCAAGCCTGCGGCCATGATCCAATCCCTGGACCTGCAGCGGCCCGTCTTCAAAAAGACCGCGGCCTACGGCCATTTCGGCCGCACCGACCCGGACTTCACCTGGGAATACTGCAATAAAGTGGACCTCCTGCGGGAGAAGGCCGGCCTCAAAGGCCCCTCCCCCATTTGCATCTGCCAGCCGCCGCAGGCGGCCGCGGCCAAGTGAGGAATTAATGGATTACGATGTTAAAGATATTAATCTGGCCGACAAAGGCCGGCTGCGGGTGGAGTGGGCCCGGCGGGAAATGCCGGTGCTGGACGCCATCCGGGAGCGCTTCGAGAAAGAGAAACCCCTGAAAGGGCTGCGCCTGGCCGCCTGCCTCCATGTCACCACGGAGACCGCGGTCCTGGCCGCCACCTTGAAAGCCGGGGGTGCCCTGGTGCACGTCTGCGCCTCCAATCCCCTGAGCACCCAAGATGATGTGGCCGCCTATCTGGCCCAGCATGAAGGCATCCCCACCTTCGCCATCAAAGGGGAAGACGGCGACACTTACTACCGCCACATCCACCAGGCCCTGGACGTCAAACCCCAAATGACCATGGACGACGGGGCAGATATCGTCTTCACCGTGCATACCAAGCGCCAGGAGCTGCTCCCGGGGATCTTTGCGGGCACCGAGGAAACCACCACCGGCGTCATCCGGCTCAAGGCCATGGCCCAGGATGGGGTCCTGAAGTACCCCATCATCGCGGTCAACGACGCCATGACCAAGTACCTCTTCGACAACCGCTACGGCACCGGCCAAAGCACCATGGACGGCATGCTCCGGGCCACCAACCGCCTGATGTCCGGGTCCATCTTCGTGGTGGCGGGCTACGGCTGGTGCGGCCGGGGTTTGGCCATGCGGGCCCGGGGTATGGGCGCCCGGGTAATTGTCACCGAAGTGGATCCTCTCAAGGGTCTGGAAGCCCTGATGGATGGCTATGAAGTGTTGCCCATGAGCCATGCCGCGAAAATAGGGGACATCTTCTGCACCCTCACCGGGGACATTAACGTCATTCGGGAAGAGCATTTCCTGCTGATGAAAGACGGGGCCATCCTCTCCAATTCGGGCCACTTCAATGTGGAGATAGACATCGACTCTTTAACCCGGATCAGCACGGCCCAACGCCCCATCCGGGATTTCGTGGAAGAGTATGCCCTGAAAAACGGCAAGCGCCTCTATCTGCTGGCGGAAGGCCGGCTGGTGAACCTGGCCGCGGCGGAAGGGCATCCTTCCGCGGTCATGGACATGAGCTTTGCCAACCAGGCCCTGGCCGCGGAATTCATCTCCAAGAACCATGATAAGTTCCAAAAACAGGTCTACCCGGTACCCCCGGAGATCGACCAGGAGATTGCCCGGCTGAAACTTAAAGCCATGGGCGTGGAGATCGACACCCTGACTCCGGAACAGGAAAAATACCTGGCCTCCTACGATTTAGGCACTTAAACATTTTCGCCGCATAATCAAGGTTATCTTGGGGGGCGGGTTTTACACCCGCCCCTGCTTTAAAAAGGCAAGGTCTTATCAATGTCCGCCATCAAATTCGGCACTTCCGGCTGGCGGGGAATCATGGCCGAGGATTTCACCTTTGCCAATACCCGGCTGGTGTGCCAGGCCATTGCCGTTTATCTTCAAGGGGAAGGTGTCGCTAATCAGGGAGTGGTCATCGGCTACGACACCCGCTTCCAGTCCGAAGCCTTTGCCGCCGCGGCCGCGGAGGTGATGGCGGGCAACGGCATCCCCTGTTATTTCAGCACCCGGGACTGCCCCACCCCCGTGGTCAGCTTCGCCATCCGGAAAGGCAGGCATGGCGGGGGCGTCAACATCACCGCCAGCCACAACCCCCCGGAGTGGAACGGCATCAAGTTCTCCCCAGCCAGCGGCGGTCCGGCCCCGGAAGCGGTCACCAAGCCCATTGAGGCCATCATCAACCGGCTTACCCCCGGGGCCATTAAACGCCTGCCCCTGGACCAGGCCCGGTCCCGGGGGTTCATCAGCGACCTCGACCCCCGGGCGGCCTATTTGCAGCATCTCCAAACCCTGGTAGACCTAGACGTCTGGCAGCAGGCCGGCCTGAAGGTGGTGGTGGACGTCCTGTACGGCACCGGCCGGGATTATCTGGATGCCTTCCTGCGACAGGCCGGGGTGGAGGTGGAACTGCTGCACGGCTGGCGGGACGCCTATTTCGGCGGGCAGCGGCCGGAGCCTTCCGAGGAGTATCTGGCAGAGCTGGCCGCCCGTATCCCGGCCGCCGGGGCCCATCTGGGCCTGGCGGTGGACGCGGACGCCGACCGCTTCGGGGTGATGGACTCCCGGGGGGTTTACCATGAAACCAACGAAGTCCTGGCCCTCCTGCTGGACTACCTGATCGAGACCCGGGGCTGGGAAGGAGGGGTGGCCCGGAGCGTGGCCACCACCTGCCTCATTGACCGGGTCGCAGCCAGGCATGGCCGTCCGGTTTATGAAACCAAGGTGGGGTTTAAGCATCTGGGAGCCTACATCCTTAACGGCCAGGCCCTGATGGTGGGGGAAGAGAGCGAAGGCTTCTCCATGAAAAACCACCTGCCGGAGAAGGACGGCATTCTGGCCTGTCTCTTGGTGGCGGAAATGGTGGCCCGGAAAGGCCAAGACCTGCCCCAACTCCTGGAGGACCTGTTCTCCCGGGTGGGACCGGTGTATAACCACTGCACAAATCTCTCCCTGGCCCCGGAAGTCAAGGAAAAGCTCATGGCGCGCCTGCAAAGCACGCCTGCCAAGTTTGCCGGCCTGGCCGTCAAGCAGCACATTACCATCGACGGCCATAAGTTCGTTCTGGAGGACGGTAGCTGGGTCTGCTTCCGGCCCTCCGGCACCGAACCGGTGGTGCGCTTCTACCAGGAGGCTTCCTCCCTGGAGGCCCTGGAGAAATTGCAGAAAGCCGGGGAAGCGTTGCTCCGGGAAGTCTGATATGCCCCACTTCAGTTTTCCCCACCTCCTGGAATTCGCCATCATGGCGGTGGTGCTCCTTTTTTCGGTGATTATCCATGAAATGGCCCACGGTTATGTGGCTCTCCGCAACGGCGATCCCACTGCCAAGATGTTGGGCCGCCTCACTTTGAACCCCATTCCCCACATCGACCCCATCGGCACCATCCTGCTGCCCCTCCTCCTCCTGCTCAGCGGCTCGGGGATCATCTTCGGGTGGGCCAAGCCGGTGCCGGTCAACCCTTTGAACTACCGCCATTATTGGTGGGGAGAAGCGACGGTGAGCGCGGCCGGGCCTTTGAGCAACCTGGCTCTGGCCGTCCTCTTCTCCTTTGTCCTGCACCTGAGCCCCCTCAACCTGGGCCTCATGAAACTGGCTTACTTCGGGGTCACCATCAACATCTTGCTGGCCCTCTTCAACCTCATCCCCATCCCCCCTTTGGACGGCTCCCACATCCTGGCCCTCCTGCTGCCCCGGGACCTGGCCCGGCTCTATGCCTACCTGGAACCGGTGGGATTCATCCTCCTCCTGATCCTCTTTTACACCGGGCTGATAGGAGCGCTCATCATGCCCTTTTACCGCCTGATCGCCTCTTTCCTGCTGGGTCAATAAAGGCCTTTTGCGAGAGGTGGCCAGGGGCCGCGCCCGGCGGCCTGGCCTCCCGGCCCCTGCCTCTTCCTCTAAACTCCCTTCCCCAGACCATTGGCCAATTCCAGAGAATATGCTATGGTTTAACGGATGAGATTCCGGGATAAAGTCGGTTTCAAGCTTTTGGGGGTCAACCTGCTGTCCCTGTTGGTAGCCCTGGTGGGGTTGCTTCTGGTCATGCAATACCTGGCCACCCGCCAGATTCTGGAATGGCACGGCCAGCGGGTGGAACTGGTGGCCCGCCTGGTGTTGGCGGAGTATCTGGGCAAAATCCAGCGCGTGGCCCTGGCCGCCAATCTGCTGGCGGACAATCCCAGCTACGGGGAACTCCTGGCCGCGGGGGACACCCTCAATCTACGGCGCTTGACCACCCCCATGATGAAGGCCACCGGTCTCAATGTCCTCACCATCACCGATTCCCAAGGAATCATCCAGGCCCGGGCTCACGACCCCGAAGCCATCGGGGTGAATATCGCCGGCAACCCCCTGGTGCGGGCCGCGCTTAAAGGCAAGGAATCGGTGCGCATGACCCAATGGCAAGACAGCATCGTCCTCAGCGCCGCCAGTCCCATTTACTTTGAAGAAAAAGTGGTGGGAGTAGTGCTCACCGGTCTCCTGGTGGACCGGGGCTTTGTGGAATCGCTGTCCCGCCCCGGCGCGGAAGTGGCCGTCTTTTTCGCCAACCGCCTGGTGGTCAACTCCTTTAAAGACCTGCCGGAGAATGCGCTCAATGAAATCCGCCGGAGCAAAGAGCGGGCCGCAGCCGGTTCCCCGCCCCCGCTCCAGGTGCAGAGCATGAAGCTGGGCCAACGGGACTACACCCTGCTCTACTTGCCCCTGGAAGAGGAAGACGTGAAACCCTGGGAGAACCTCATCGTCGTCGGGGTCAGCCGCAAGGAATTGGATGCCGCGCTCCAGGGCTTGAAATTGGTGATCTTCGGGGTGGGGGGGGCAGCCGCCTGCCTGGGGGTCATCCTCAGCTTCTGGCTGTCCCTGGGTATGCGCCGGCAAATCACCCACCTGGCCAAGGGCACCCAGGAAGCGGCCCAGGAGGAGTTGGCCGGAGATATCCCGGTGACCAGCCGGGATGAGCTGGGAGATCTGGCGCAATCCTTCAACACCATGACCCGGGCCCTCCGGGACAAGACCCGGCTGCTCAAGGAGGAGCGGGACCGGGTGGCGGCCAATGCCGATTTTCTGGCCATGATCGTCCATGACATTAAAGCCCCCCTGACCGGGGTGCGCCTGACCATTGAGGCCCTGGAGGATGAGACCCTGCCTCCGGAAATCCACCATAAGCTGCAGGGGATTATCCAGCGGAGTGAGGGGCTCCTCCTCCATCTCCACAATGTCCTGGATTTGAGCCGCTTCGAGGCAGGCAGTCTGGCCCTCAGGCCGGAGGCGGTGCCCCCGGGATTTGTCCTGCACCGGCTGATCCATCATTTCACCCCGGTGGCCCAACATCAGGGAGTGGCTCTGAACGCGGTCCTGGCCCCGGATCTACCACCCCTGCACGTGGACGAGCACTCTTTGGAAAGGGTCTTGTCCAATCTCCTGGTCAACGCCCTGGCAGCCACCCCGAGGGGTGGCCAGATTCAGGTGCAGGCCCGGATTCTTCCGGAGTCCGATCTCCGGGAAGTGGAAATCATCGTGGCCGACACCGGTTGCGGCCTACCCCCCCAAGAACAGGAACACCTCTTCGAGAAATATCGCCTGGCCCCCCAAAAAAGCGGCAGCTCGGGGCTGGGCCTGTATATCTGTAAGACCTTGGTGGCAGCCAACCACGGCCGTATCTGGGTGGAGAGCCAGGAGGGCCAGGGAAGCAGGTTCCATTTGGCCTTCCCCACCTACCCGGCCCAAGGCGAACAAGAAGAATATACGGCAGAGACTGCTGCGGTCTCTTGACTCACTGTTAGTCCTTTTTCATAACAATCATTTATGAGCCGTGGACTCACCCATAAATCAGGAAAAATGCAATAGTGTGTCGCTGTTCCTAACTTTGAACCTTGAACTTTGAGCTTTTCAAAGGCGGTATGGAACTCCGGATTCTGGTAATCGACGACGACCCCGGGACCCGGGAAGCCCTGGTGGCCATCCTGGACCGGGCCGGCTACCGGATTACTTCCCTGGCGGGGAGTAATGAACAGATCGAAGCCGCCTGCCAAAGCCGCGGCTATCAGGTGGCGGTGGTGGATTATCATCTCCCCCACCAAAACGGGCTGGAGGTGGCCCGGCGGTTGAAAAAGAGTATGCCGGACTGCCGTATCCTCCTCATTTCCTCAGAACCTCCTTCACTCCCCAAATTAAGGGAAGATGCCTCCCTGGTAGACCGCTTCCTGGCCAAGCCCTTTTCCAAAGAAGCCATTTTGGAGACGATAACCCAACTTTGCCAGACCGGGGCTCCGTGATCCCCCCCTTGATGCCGGGCGCCGCGGCCACTTTCGACCTGCCGCAATGGGTGGGCCGGTATGTGCGGCAGGAGAACTTGTTGAGAGGGGGGGAGCGGGTGCTGGTGGCTGTTTCCGGGGGGCCGGACTCGGTGGCCTTACTTCACCTCCTCTGCCGCCTGCAACCCGAGCTGAATCTGCAACTGGGTGTGGCCCATTTTGACCACGGCCTCCGGAGAGAACAGTCCCGGGAAGATTCCGGGTTCGTGGCCGCCTTGGCCCAAAGCCTGGCCCTTCCCTTTCACCCCGGGCAGGGCGATACCCGGGAGCTGGCCCGCCGGCAGCGCCTTTCCCTACAGATGGCGGCCCGGCGCCTGCGCCACCGGTTCCTGCAAGACACCCGCCGCCACCACGGCTATCAAAAGCTGGCCCTGGGCCACACCGCGGACGACCAGGTGGAGCTTTTCGTATTGCGCCTCCTCCGGGGCGCGGGCCCGGAAGGTTTGCGGGGCATGCTCCCCGCCACCCCGGAGGGCCTGGTGCGGCCCCTCCTGGCTGTGGGCAAAGAAGTCATTCTGGATTGGCTGCGCCGGGAAGATCTGCCCTACCGCCAGGACCCCAGCAACCTGAAGCGGGACTACCTACGCAACCGGGTGCGCCTGGACCTGCTGCCCCAGTTGCAGCATTATAACCCCCGTTTTCAGGAGGCCGTCTGGCGGGCCCAGGCCCTGCTCCAGGAGCAGGAAAGCCTCCTGGCGCCGCTGGTTTCCCGGGCTCTGGCGGAAGTAACAGACGCCCAGGGGCCGGATTTGCACCGCCTGAGCCTGTCCCGGTTTGCGGGTCTGCCGCCGGCTCTCCAGAAACTGGTACTGCGCACAATTCTCCAAAAATTTTTGGCGGAATATCCCTTGAGCGCGGCCCAGATGGCCCAGGTCCTGGCTCTGGCCCTGGCGGAGAGGAGCGGGGGGCAAATCTCCCTGGGGACCTGCCGGGTGGCCCGGGCCGGGGGGGAATTGCACATTTTTTCCCGCCTCCCGGCTCCACCCCGGGAAGGCGGCGCTCTCCCTTCTTTCCCCGGCCGCTTCCAGGCCGGGGGCTGGACCTGGCGTCTGGCCGGCCGGGCTTATGTGCCTGGGGCTCCCCTCCCCCCGGAACCGCAGACGGCCTGGTTGGACCAGGACCACTTGCAGTTCCCTCTGGAAATCCGCCACTTCCGGCCTGGGGACCGTTTCTGGGGCACAGGCGCGCCGGGACCCGGGAAATTGCAGGACTTTCTGGTGAACCGCAAAATCCCCCGCTGGCTGCGGCCTTACCTGCCCCTGGTGGTCAGCGGAGACCGCATCGTCTGGGTGGCGGGGCTGAGGGTGGCCGAAGAGGTGAAATTGACCGCGGCCAGCCGGAATGTCCTGGAAATGGAACTCTCTCCCGGCAATCCCGACACCCGGAGAATCTGGGAGATGTTCCGGGCCTGCCGCCAGGGGGCCGCAGGCAGTAAAAAATAGGACCGGCATAAAATGAGTCGTCATAGTGCTGCATGACCATGAGGTAGCTGGAATTCATGAAATATTTGCATTTTTAGGAAACTTTGTGCTAACTAGTCTTCATGAGAATATCCGGGGGTCAAAGCCAAGACAACGGATGTTCTCCAATAATTCAGGAGGAGGGACTGGTTATGCCTTGGAGGTATGTAGAAGCGGATAGAATCGTTCTTAATGCCTTATTCCCTATTGCTTGTCCGATTTCCGTAAAGATCAGGGATAGTATGATCACAGCTAGTGATGGGACAGGTCCCATTATTTACGGCGCGGTGCATGCCTTTAAGCAGTTAACGAATTTCAATTTGTCCAGCGATGACACTGTCCTGGTTAAACCAAATATTTTATTACCCACAACCCGCATTTTTTGGAATTTCCCGTATAGGATATCTTCCCTTCGTCTACAATCAATTGCAGGTGAACCACTGCTGCTGGATGTAAATGAATCGAACTATCAGGAAGAGGAGAAAGTATCTGTCTATAAAGGAAAACTTAAATTATCGTGGAAGGAAGCTCGCCTTTTTTTCCCAGCCCGAGACAAATCGAGTAACGTAAGCGATGTTAAATTAATATTGCGCTTTCGAGTGGATAATGCTAACGATAGTCTTGATTGCTACGATGCTGCTGATCCCGGCGATAATAATCAACTTATTTGCGCTTTCTTAAGTGGAATACTGGAAAATCCTATCTTGGGTTACTTGAAATTTCTCATGATAAACGCGAAGTCAAATAATCCTATTCGTTCGGATGATTCCGTTCCCGGTGATGTGGTTCCCCCCGCAAATTACCAGGTTCGCAAGGCGAAACTAACAATCTGTAGGAAAGAGTCCATTCCTTAATTTATACTCGTTGCCAAAAGTTTTTTCCTCGCCCTCTCCCCCCGACCCTCTCCCCCCGCTTGGGGGGAGAGGGAATAAGAGGAAAAAACTTTTGGCAAATACTATGGAAATGGGAACAAATCCGGTCCTGCTCCTCATCAATCCCTGGATCTACGATTTCGCGGCCTACGATTTCTTTGCCCGGCCCCTGGGCCTGCTTTACCTGGCTTCCTTTCTTTGCCACCAGGGTTATCAGGTCCATCTCCTGGATTGCCTGGATACCCCGCAGGCTCATGCCGGAACCTTCGGCGCCGGGAGATACCCCAAGGAGATACTGCCGACGCCCCCGGCCCTGGCGGGCGTTCCCCGGCGCTACGGCCGCTACGGGATCAGCGAAGCCGCCTTCCGGATGCGCCTGGCCGCGGTCCCCCGGCCGGACGCGGTTCTCGTCACCTCCCTCATGACCTACTGGTACCCGGGCGTCCAGGCGGCCATCCGTCTGGCCCGGGAGCAATTTTCCGCAACCCCGGTGATCCTGGGGGGCATCTACGCCACCCTCTGCCCGGAGCACGCCCGGCGGCACAGCGGCGCGGACGCGGTCCTCACCGGCCCCGGTGAGGAGGCCATTGGCCAGCAATTGGCCGCGTTGGGGCTTCCCGGGCCTGGGGGCGGACACGCGGGTCCGCCCCTACTAGCAGATGATCTGCCCTACCCTGCCCTGGACCTGCTGTCTCACCTCACCTGCCTCCCCATCCTCACCTCCCGGGGCTGTCCCCTGGACTGCGACTACTGCGCCTCCCGCCTGCTGCAGCCGCAATTCCGGCAGCGCCGGCCCCTGGCGGTGGTGGAGGAAATTTTGTATTGGCAGGAACGCCTGGGGCTCCGGGACGTGGCCTTTTATGACGACGCCCTGCTCCTGGATGCGGCAAACCATCTTCTCGTCATCTTGGAAGAACTGGCGAGCAATGGTGCATCTTTTCGCGGCCACACCCCCAACGGCCTCCATGCCCGCTTCATTACCCGGGAGGTGGCCGCATGGCTCAAACGCGCCCCCTTCGCCACCCTGCGCCTGGGAGTGGAGACCACCGCCCTGGGCTCCGCCCGCCTGGATCATAAACTTCAAGCCGGGGAACTGGAAACCGCCCTGGCCCGCCTCCGGGAGGCCGGGTTCCGGAGGGGAGAAATCGGGGTCTACCTCCTCATCGGCCTGCCAGATCAGGAGGAAGAAGAAATTATCAATTCCATCCGCCGGGTCAGGGAGTTGGGGGGAACCCCGGTCCTGGCCCAATACTCCCCCATCCCCGGCACGGCCCTGTGGCCCCGGGCGGTGGCCTCTTCCCGCTATGACCTGGCCCGGGACCCCCTGTTCCATAACAACTCACTGTTCCCCTGCTGGCCCCGATTCTCCTGGGAACGCTACACCCGCCTGAAACGTTTGGTGATGGAGTAAAAGTTGTGGTAGGGTGGATGGAGAGGGTGCAGTTTTCGGTCTTTAGTTTTTTCTGCTCACTGCTCACTGGCCACTGACAACTGACCACTGGCTACTACGGAGTCAACCATGGGTACATCCAGCGCCCGGCGGGCGCCCACCACCCGGTTCTGGCGGCGGGCCAAGGGTGCGGCCAGCCGGTATCTGTCCCCGGCAGGTGGGGTGGGCTTGGAGGCCCGGGAAGTGGTGGCCCGGTACCTCGCGGCTTTGGGGGAATCCTCCCAGCCTGGCAGCCAAGATTTGTTAGCGGCCTTCCGATTGACCCGGAAGGCCGCCCAAACTTTAGGGGCCTGGGCCGCGCAGACAATATCCCAGGGAGGGGACGCGACCCTGGCGGACCGGGACTTGACGGAAGGACCGGGGAAATCCCGGGAAGTGGTGGTCCCGGCCTGGGCCGGAATGCTCCTGGAGCCTGACGGCAGTCTGGAAGGCGCGGTGGCCCGGTCTTCCCTGGCCGCAGTTCTCCTTGATTTTGACCGCCGCGGTCCCGACAGGGCGCCCCGTCTGGTGGCGCAATTCCTGGCGGAGTCGTTATATCAACGCCTGGTCCTGGACCTGGGGGAGCCCCTGGAGGCGGCCAGTTTAAACTTCGGCCATTGGCAACGGGGTCTGGACGGCCTCCAGGGTTGGATCGCCGGCTCGGCCCGGGAGGAGCCGGAGGCCCCGCGCTCCCCCGAGCAGTGGCGGGGTCTGGCGGGCTGGACCTGGGTCACCCTGACCCTGGAAAATCTACTGCGGCGACTCCAAAAAGCATCTTCTGCCAAAACAGGGGAAGCATTTATTCCTGGGCTCCCCCCCGCAAATCATGGAAAGCCCTAAGGCGGGCGTCCCCGCCCGTCCCTTTGGTCCGCACAGGCTGGAAAGCCTGTGCCGCCGCTCATCTGAGCGCTAGACGCCGGGGAAATGGTGGGCAGTGCCCACCCTACATTCTTTAAACCTTGAACTTATCAAGGCATTATGGAGACTAGAGCCCATCAGTTATACCTGCGGGCGCCGGGAGAGAAACGCCGGGCGCCGCCGGGAGTGCAGGCCGTCATCCATCTGGATGAACCCGGGGCCCGGGGCTATCCCCTGCACCATAATCTGCCTGCCTTTTTTATCCGCCCCTCTCCGCCGCCCCCGGGGGTGGCCGGGTTTCTCCTGGCGGCCCTGGGGGTCTGGGCCGGGGATAAACTCCTGCCCCGGAAATCCGCGCCTGACGCCTGGACCAGGGAAATCGTCCTGCACCTCCCCGCCCCTCCGGCATGGCTCAAACTTTCCCCCCAACTTGAAGGCATCCTCAATTTCCTCACCGGTGACCAGTGGACCATCAAGCCCCGGGAATCGCCGCTCAATCCGGGATTTGCCGGCAGTTGGGACCAGCCCTGGCAGCCCCAGGCGGTGGCCCTTTTCTCCGGGGGGCTGGATTCCCTGGCCGGGGCCATCGACCAGTTGGCAGACGGCCAGCGTCTCCTGCTGGTGAGCCATCATGACTACGGCCGTTAAGGTTTAAATATGTTATTTTACCCTCAGATGCCAGCCTGTCAAAAATAGTTTTATTGAAGAATATCCGAAAGTTAATCGAAATAGGAGGTTCACCCGGCTCCCAGCCTTTATATACCGTAATTTTCTCCGGTATTAATGACTCCACAATTACCTTTTTGTCTTCTGGAGGCAGGTTAGTTAGCTCCTCCACTAACTTAGCCAACCAATCTCGATTCCCTTGGATAAATTTCAATAGTTCCTGTTGGCTATCCCGGTTTTCCTTTAGGGTTTTTATCTTCTCATCGTTATCGACTATCTTTGCCTTGATGGTTGTGATTTCCTCATTAACTTGGAAAAGCCTTAATCTAAAGTCCTCCTGATTGAAATCTTCATCTTCCAATAAGGATAGCAGGCGACCTTTAGCACGTTCTTTTGTCTTTAACTCGTTTTCCAGATTATTGTTTGCTGCTTCCAGACGGGTTATTTCCTCATCAAACTTGCCAGCATCTATCAATGTCTCCAGGTCCGATGGTGTATATTTACCTTTTAAATGGTATCCGCCTAATGTCAGGGTCCGCATTATCTCATCCCAGACCATTGTTTCTAAGGCTTCGGCGTTAATCACTGGAAGATCACATCTTTTCCTTCCCATAACTTCAAGCCTTTTTGCCGTGGTCTGGTGGCTGTAGCAGGCATACATACGAAACCTAGTGCCGTCCTTACGTGGCCTGAAATTTGTTCTGGCAATCACCTTCCCACCACATTCCCCACAAATCAGAGAATCTCTCAGAAAGTATTCGTGAGCTATCGTTACATGTTTCCCCTTTGATTTATTTGATTGCCGCTTCGCTTGTATAGCGTCCCAAGTTGTCTTGGAAATCAGAGGAGGAACCTTTACAATAATGTGCTGGTCTGCTGGCTTCTTTTTAGCTCCCTTCTTTCCTTTTTCATATATTCTGTGGTCGCCGTCATATTCATGCTGATTTGCTATTAGTACCCCATAATAGATGGGATTTGTAAGCATGTAACCTATTGTTTGCGTGGCAGGATATTTCCTTCCCCTGAATTTAATACCTTCTTCCCTCAGTCTCAGGGCGATATTAACGTCACTAAGCCCTTCATGGAGATACAGGTCAACAATATGACGGTAAATGGCTGCTTCTTCTGGATTGACTTCAATTATCTTTTTCTCCTTATTCCATGTGTAGCCATACGCTGCTTTCCCAATGAACGTTCTGCCTTCTTTCCATTTTTTAGTACGACCACCTTGCATTCTCTCCTTAATTGTGTCTCTCTCCAATTCTGCGAAAGTTCCCATCATGTTCCTATAAGCACGTCCCGGGGAAGTGGAAGTGTCTAAATTCTCTTTTAGAGAAATCAATTTTATTCCAAGGGCTTCAAAGTCATCATAGTTGATTAGTATTTCTTTTAAGTTACGTCCAAACCGATCCAGTTTGAATATAATCAAATATTGATATTTTCCCTCCTTAGCATCTTGTTTCATCTTTAAAAATGCTGTCCTCTTACTGGTGGTGAAGCCACTTATGCCCTCGTCCCGGTATATCTCCAGTAGAGTATAGCCGTGGTCCCTACAGTGTTTTTCAATGGCTTCCATTTGGATTTCCGCAGTGGTGCCTTCCGATTGATCTTCGGTAGACCATCTAATGTATCCAACAGCGTTTTTCTTTTCGGGATTCATGGGTATTGTCCTTATTTCTGTATTTTACCACAAAAAAGCCACCCTGGGTTGCCCCAGGGTGGCTTTTCAATCACGGCAGCAGCAACTTTGCTGCAAGGTGCTGGCGGTAGAGGCTATATTGTTCTGGCGGTAAAAATCGTTTTACGATTTCCACCAATTTAATCACAGCCTGCTCAACACATAGGAGAAATTCAATTTTGTCGGTGTTCACCCCTGACATTCTCACCATTTCGGGGATACCCATGATTTACTTTTCCATCTTGGCGATTTCGGCATCAATCTCGGCATCGGTCACGGTGATACCGGCTTCCTCAATCTTGGCCTTGAGCAACTTGGCCTTGATTTTGTTGCGGAGAGCCTTGGTCTTCCATTTCAGCTCCCTCTCCACCAACTTCTGGATTTCCGCGTTTGACATGCCAAAACCGTTTTCCGTTTTCTCAACCGTGTTTGCCATGATCCTGTCCTCCATAATTTTGGTTTGTGTAAACTTTCACATAAGCCCCTTATATATTGACTAATCCATAAAAGCTACAAAAATCGTCAGAGTTTCCCATAGTTAGCCTTTTTTAGGTGGGCTTTAAGACACAGTTTTTAGTGGTAAGTGGGGCAGACAGAGGGTAAGGGAAAAATGGAGGGCTTCTGGAAAAATTCCAAATAGATTTGTGGGGGTCTCCGCCCCGCCCCTAGCAAAAAAGGGGGTTCCGGTAGCGGGTAGCCGGACCTTGACCCTTTAACCCTGTGGCCCGGCACTGTCCTTTCCCAGCACCCATATTTTACAATTTATTTAGTTTTTGTTAAAAATAACTTGTCATATCCTTTTATATATTGTATGTAGTTAATCATAAAGACATGGATAAAGGAGCATAGAAACCGATGGAAAAAGCCTATGTTTATTTGAGGGTGTCAGGGCTAGGACAGGTGGATGGTTATGGCTTCGACCGGCAGGAGGAAACCTGTTCAGCCTATGCAAAGGCACACGGTTATGAGATAGCCGGGATATTCAGGGAAGAGGGTATTTCCGGGACTAAAGACGAGACAGACCGTCCCGCCTTCCAAGAGATGATAACCTCCATCCTGGGTAACGGGGTCAAAACCGTGATTGTGGAGAGTATGGACCGCTTGGCCCGTGAACTCAGGATACAGGAAACCTTATTGATCTACCTAGCCGCTAAGGGTATTGACTTAATAAATGCCAGGACCGGGGAAAATATCACACAGGCAGTCCAGGCAGACCCCCTTAGAAAGGCCCTGGTACAAATCCAAGGGGTGTTTGCTGAACTGGAAAAATCACAGCTTGTAAGGCGTCTCAGCAAGGCAAGGGAGCAAGTCAAGCGGGAGAAGGGTAAGTGTGAGGGCCGCAAGGGTTACGGTGAGACTGAGGAGGAGCAGGCGGTTATAAGGCGTGTAAGGGCCATGAGACGCACCCGTAAGAACAAGACCCCAGGCATGACCTTACAACAAATAGCAGACAGGCTTAATGGGGAAGGGATAAAAACTAAATCAGGTTGTAAGTGGACACCGACCCAGGTGACTCGAATATTGGGATAACCCCTACTCATTATTAGTTTCATGATACCGGACCCTCCCTCTTTTCCCTGGGGAAATCCAGATTTCCGGGGGAAGGGGTGTTATGCACCCAACACGCACCCACTAGACCCACTAGACCCAGACCCACCACTTGCCAGACACTCATTACTCGCACTATTCCCGATACCCACAATAAATAGATTATTCACCGATTTGTACCTATTTCACCCTTGAGTATTAGGTTTTCCTCCTTTTTTCATGACTAAATCAGGTATTAATCAGTAGAAGTCCAGTAGGTTTTGTGATGATATTGATTGACTTTCTCGGGAGTAGGTATAAATGTGCACCTGCAAGCCCCACCTTGCATCCTTCCCGTAAAAGGACCCCTTACCCTTAGTCAGCCCTAAATCGAGCCACTTGGGACGTTTGCGGAGTCCATAATTATTGACAAGAAGCCAAGCCTATGTAAAAAGTTGGATAGGGGGACAGAATTATGCCAAAACCACATAGGGGTGTTTGTACAGAGATGACCTGTGCTCAAGTCCAGAAAATAATTGAAAAACAAGGAAAGAAGAAAAATATATCAGAGGCTTGTAAGAAAGTAGCTGAGGAACTCGGCTTGCCTGCTGCCACAGTCAGGACAATCGTCTATCGGGAGAAACTTGTTTCACCTGAAACAAAACCACCAAAATCACGGAGACCGAAGTTCTATCACTTCTTTAGACAATATATTCAGGGCGACGCCTACGATTTTGGAATATATGACAAGGATGGTAAACATACCATAGTTATAAAACAAACCCAAATAAAAGATGGTGAAAAGCTATATACAGGACGTATAGATATAGAAGCTGATTTAATCCCACGTTTATTAGAGACAATAGATCGGGCATTGCGTGGCCCACTTTTTGATGATGAATTGCAGGAACGATTATCAGAGGAAGCTAAAAGGGGCTGCACTGCTCCATATTTTTATCAAAAGATTGGAATTGATGCCGTAGGGCCACCAATTATTGTTTTACCAAAAAGTGAGAGGAAGAAAGGACAAAAGAGTGAAATAAGTTATGAAGAATGGTTAGAAATGCAAAAGTAATACCCCACCACCATCCTACCATACCAACCCGGTCAGCCATTTGACCGGGTTTTTTATTGCCCAAAATCCCAGGATTCTGTGATGTTTTATACAACTTTTAATTCGGATTATAAATAAGCGACAATGAAAGCACAAACTATTTTGGAGGAATAATCTATGCAACTTGCAGCAATGGACCCAGAACTAAGGGAACTGGCAACACCACGAAAAACTCACAAATTTATGCCAGAAGATCATCCTCTACGGATCTTTTTCATTTCCAGGCAAGTTTTGCAAATTAAACTAGCAAAACAATGTGGTGTCTGTGTTCCGTATTTTTCGGAAATGCTGAGAGGGATTCGGTTTATGCCTCCCGATGTTGAGGAAAAGCTTTATATGATTAAAGCCAAGATTGATAAATGGGAAAGTGATAACGGGCGAGTATTTGGTGCAAGTGAAGTAGCAGCACCGCAACGCAAAGCCATAAAGCTGAGTAAATAAAAAATGCCCCAGCGCGGTTTATCACCAGGGCGAAGTCAAAGGAGAAAATAAAGAAGGCAATCCAAAGGTTATAGGTCGATAACACAAAGGATTAAATACCCTGGATACCTCATATCCAGGATTATGAGGTAAGTATAACACATGGCAATAAAAATTGAAAAGTTATTTCTTAATACAATTTCCTTGGGTGCCACAGGCCAGTGGTTAAGGGTGGGTTCCCTTGTAACCCACTCAACCCAGGGAGACTTGTCCCACAAGGGGGGACGTTACAATGGCAAAGAAATTATCGCAAATTAGACAACAACTACAAGATGCAGGAAGTTTTGATATTTCAGGTATTGTAGATTCTGATGATGGCTTCAAGGTTGAAGAAGAAGCATACTTTCAGGAAATTGAAAATCAATTAACTTACCCGATCTTGGAATGTCCTTATTCGGAATATGGCGGGGTCTTTGGCAGTTCATTCAATGTCTATGTCGAATGCGACACCTGCAAAATTTATAGTGAATGCAAGGAAGAATGGGAAAAAGATAAATCTAAACCAGACAAAAAGGAACCTAAGTCAGGATTCACTTTTACCATGACACCAGTTGAATTTGTTAACAACATAATCAGAGATAACCTTACTGTCGCAGAAATCAAAATCTTGCATAGATGGCATTTTTATGCTGACAAGGTTACAGGTCTAACATGGGTATCAAATACAAGGATCATGGATGAAACCCGAGTTAGTCTTAAAACCATGCAACGGGCAATCAATAAGTTTAAGGACCTGGGATATTATGTTGATAAAGGGAAACATCCAAGTGGAACAAGAAAAAAGATTATTAATCTTAACCCTAAATCACGATAGGTCACGCGTGACCTATCGTGATTTTAACCGTGAAATTAGTAAGTCTCACGATAGGTCAGCCGTGACCTATCAGGGGGTAGTCATGCGTGACCTATCAGGGGGTAGTCATGCGTGACCTATCAATCATACTAATATCAAACTAATATCATAATGTTTTGCCGGTATAGGATGGTCATTCAAAAGATATTAATCGCTCACTTTGTTCGCTATATCTTTTGAATGAGATGTTTTTGCTTGCTTCGCAATCAAAAACAGAATTAGTTAATTTTATATTTTCTATACAAAAGAGACATCCATTGAAAAGTTTAAACCTAAACATCCATTGAAAAGGATAATACAAATTCCTCTTGAAAAGCAAGGAATGGCTCCGCCCGCTTGGATTAGATAAATATGATTCCTGCGGCCGGGTAATGGGGATAAAACATGGCCCATTTTGAAAATACAGATTTAAGAACAGACAAACGAAAATGGTTCATTTGTACGGTCTCTTTATGCGGCAAATTCGGTGAGGAAGCAGTAACCGTCCATCGAGATATTAAATCAGCGGAGCGATCCTTGGAATGGATAAACAGAGTAGGTTGTGGAGCTAAATGCTGCCAATTACATTACCTCGTTGAGATTCCACGTGGACACATAAGGAATATAAAGAGCAGAGCGTATTATAAATCATGTAGCTATCTGAGATGGCTAGTAGAACATAACATAGTAAAGATCATAAAGGACTAAAGATTATGGGAAAAATACATCAGGGTACTATAGACTTTTTTAATCAAGTAAAGGGATATGGCTTCATTAAAGACGATGAAGGTGAGTCTTATTTTGTTCATATTTCTGAATACGTAGATGAAGGAGATGGAGGCTTGGATAGAGGAGACCGGGTTGAATATGCGCTTGGCCCAGGAAGAGATGGCAAACCTATGGCTGTGGACGTGAGAGTTATTTAGAGGAGAAAGTTAAATGAACCCAATGATGCTACAACAAGCGATGGCCCTGTTTTGGCCGGAAGATCGCCTTTATAGACCTGAAATGCCAAAACAGACTAACAATCAACAACCTAACAAACCCAAGAACGGGAAGAAGGAGAAAGTAAAATGAATCACGAATTACTAGCGAAAGGCATCTATGGAAAGATGCAAAAAGAAATGGAAAATAAAGAACGCCTTAAAATGGAGCGCCCGGAAGATCCTCGTCCCAAAGTTATGTATCCCGGAATGAATCAGCCTGAACACGTTATGGATGCGGTTGACAAATTGCGGGATAAAGAATGGGAAACCTTAAATGATAAAATCCGCAATAACGATCCAGCGACTCCAGAAGAGATTGCCGACTTATTGGAACGGAAACCTTGGATCAATAGTGATAACCCAGAATTATTGGAGCATGAAGTCCAACAGAGCCGAAAGGCAAATCTGATGTACTTACGAAGTGGCAAACTTACCTTTGAAGAAATAGAAAGGGCAAAGAATTTTGTTATTAGTGATGGAATCACTCCAGAACAAAAGAAGTTCTTAGAAAAAAGTGCAGATAAATGGCATGCGGAACACGGAAGTTTTACCGGATGGGCAGCAGAAAGGGAAAGACTCATTAGTGAATTAGTAGAAGGCAAAGCACCTGTTGCTGACCTTAACAAAGAAGCAATGGAAAAAGAAATTGCAGAAATAATTTCCAAATACTTGGGGAAGTGAAGTCATGTCCTGGAAGGAGAAAGAAAACCAAGTTAAATATGTCCCAATTATAGTTGATAGTGAATCACACATAGTTCCATTATGGGCCTGTTGTAGAGAATATCAGCAGGCATTTACGGATGGTAGAATTGTAAATATACAAGGAACTCTTTTTTTAGACGAAAACGTTTCCCTCTCTGGTTGTCCATTCTGTGGCAAACGGTTTAGTAGATAATTATCGACCCACCGTCGGGTTCACACGAACCCGACGGTGGCATTTTAAGGAGAAACTATGGATTATTCAAGAACTGCAAGTCGGGTTCTAAGCATAATAGAAAAATATGGGACCGGGGCTACATTTCAATCTTGGAATCCTGGTGTGTACGATCCTGTTGAAGGAGGGTATATCGGTGCAACTTGGAATAACTTGGGCGTCCTTGCTGTATTTGATTCCCCAAGTGGAACCCCAGGACGCCAAGGGCTAACGGGCCAGGATATTCAGACGATCTTGGAACATCATGTTGATTTAATCGGTTACATTCCCTCAGCATCTTTCGGCACAGTAACGCCTACTACAGCAGACCGAGTTAAACGGGAAGGCCAGATATATGAAATTCTATATTGTGAAGAAACCAAGCCAGCCGATACGTCCTTACTCTGGACCCTGATACTAAAACGAGGATAAAATGGATCAAGTTGAAACATATATCAGTAAGGCACTCAATAAACATTTAAATGCTATGACCCCCACTATAGGAATATCGTGGGAAAACACCAATTATGAAGCCACAAACGGTGTTGGATATCTTGAGACTTGGCTAAAACCCATTCCCACTACGGCTATTACACTCGGATCAAACTATTGGGAAGAGTTCTCCGGGATATTCCAAATAACCTGTGTCTATCCAAGCGGAAGGGGAGCTAACGATTGTAAGACTAAAGCCGCTGCGGTAAGTTCTTATTTTAAGAGAGGAACTCTCTGCACGTATAGCAGTGTTTCACTTAAAATAGTTCAATCCTGGGTTGATACTGCATCATACAGTAATGATGGAAGCTGGTACAAGATTCCCGTGAAAGTTAAGTACATATGCTATGCCAGTAATTAAAGGGAGACAATAAATGACAATAATTATAGAAGATGGAAGTGGAGTAACCGGGGCGAATTCCTATGTCTCTGTTGCTTCCGCCACGGCATACCTTAACAGTAAAGGACTTACTACCTGGGGAACTTCTACCACCACTGCTAAGGAAGTATCGTTAAATCAAGCGACATTATATATGGAACTCTTACCCTGGAAGGGTGCTAAAGCCTTACAAACTTATCCGCTGGCCTGGCCTCGGAGAGGAATGTTAGATCGTGACGGTTATTCTGTTCTATCAGATACAATTCCCCAATCGGTAAAATACGCCCAAATTGAACTAGCTTACCGCTACAAAGCCGGTAAGAATCCACTTGCTGATATTTCAAGTGGTGATGGATATGTAACAAAGGAATCGGTAGGGCCAATAGAAATCGATCACTCTTTGGGTTACAGCACTAGCGACAAGTTCCCTGAGATTGACAGATTGCTTGAACCTTTCCTTTCCAACGCCTACGGGGTCGTAGTGGAAAGATGTTAACTATATAGGAGAATTGAATTATGGCTAAGGAAAAAAAGAGATACAAAGCCCGTCTAAATAATTGGTCCAGTTGTATCCTGTTCATACAGAGAAAGGTACATGAATTAGATGAGTTAGCAAAGTCACCCAAGGGGACCGGAGCAGATCATGGAAGAGTCTTGGAAGCATTGAAAGTTCTCCATACCTTCATGGAAACCCGTGATTCGGCCCGAATTGAAGAGAAGTTTGACGAGTTAAAACGACTACGCCAGAAGAGCAGCCTGGGATGGGGAGAAGAAGATGAACAAACGGTTCAAGATTTTCTTAAAGCAAATGCAATACGAGTTGTTGGAGCCTAGTGATGAGGAAATGAAATCCATACAGGGTGAAGTCAAGCGATATATCTTACTTGGAGTCATACCAGAAACCAAATTTGCGAGACAGCTTGCCTACAAAATGATGAAAGGCGCGGACGATATGATTGCAAAGAGGTTATTGCCATCTATGCCCCATGAGCAATGGATGCAAGAAAACAAGACAATGTGTCAACCTCTCGATTGGGAACCTGATCCAAATTGGAAACCTAAACCAGGTTGGACTAAACCAGAACAGCCAGAACCGGATTGGAAACCTAAACCAGAACCGGAGCCTGTTAAGGAAAAACCGAAATTACATATTGTGAAGAAGGTGAATGATGTCAAATAACGTTAGAGATGAAGATTCAGTTGCATACCCTAGTCTTAGTTACTTAGAACATATAAAAAGAACACGACTAGTTTCAGCCTTAATGGACGGCACCGAGGCCATGAAAGCTGCCGGCCAAGAGTTTCTTCCCAAAGAACCGGAAGAGAGTCAAGAGGCATATAACAATAGGCTTCAGAGGACCTATCTTCTAAATGCTTATAGGCGCACAATACTTTACCTGGGAGGCCAGGTCTTTGCCCGGCCCATGATCCTGCAAGATGATGTACCACAGGAAATAAAGGATTTAGCTGAAAACATAGATAATTGTGGCAATAATATAGATGTTTTCTGTAAGAAAGTGTTTCAATCCGGGATCGTAGAGGGAACTTCCTGCATACTTGTTGATTATCCACCTGCCCCTGGGGGCCTCACCAAGGAGCAGGAAAAGAAAATGGGTCTCAGACCTTATTGGGTCCATGTTCCCGTCTCATCGATTCTTGGCGGTCAGGTTGAGGTGACTGGTGGCAAATCTATCTTTACTCAAATCCGCATCAAAGAATCAGTAGAAAAGCCAAAAGGGAAGTACGGAACCCAAAATGTAACGAGAATCCGAGTTATCAATTTAGGGACATACCAAGTTTATGAAGATGTTAGTAATGGAAAAGAAAAGGAATGGAAATTAATTGAGAGCGGAAAAACAACATTTACTGATGAAATCCCATTAGCAGTTTTCCGCCCAGGGGAATATCTCTCTCCGTTAACTGCCCGGCCACCCCTCGAAGACTTAGCAGCATTAAACCTTGCCCACTATCAATCAAATTCTGACCAAAGCAATATTTTGCATCATGCAAGAGTACCAATTTTGTTCGGGAAGATGTTGTCTGATGACCCCCCAGAAGATCGTGGTAGGTCCCCGGAGACTGATTCACAGTAACAATCCGGATTCAGATTTACGATATGTCGAACATTCGGGATCATGTATAGGTTCTGGTAGGGAAAGTCTGGATGATATCGAACAGCTCATGGCCCTATATGGACTTCAACTCTTACTCCCCAAGACAGGACGTATTACAGCTACGGAAAAAGCTCTGTCTAGTGGGGAAAATGATTGTACCTTGAAAACCTGGGCGCTTCAATTTAAAGACGCTGTAGAAACCGCATTACAATTCACAGCCCAATGGATGAAGTTAGAAAGTGGTGGCAGTGCAGTGGTTAATACTGAGTATCGCCTCCTGATGACCGCGGATGCTGATGTCTTGATAAAGGCGAAGATGGCGGGGATACTTCCGAGACATACAGTCCTACAGGAGTTCTTACGTAGAGGGATAATTTCTGAGGATTCTGATTTGGAGACCATTGAAGAATATTTAATGGAAGAAAATAACTCCTTTGGAGGGGCTTTTTCTGCATTAACAGGGATTCCTCAATAATTGGCAACATCTACATCTATACGTCATGAAATAGCAATCCTGGAACTGTTACTGTCCCGAATGGAAGTGAACCATGAAGTTGTAATGCCAAGTTGGAAGATCAGTGCAGAACTTGGCCTAACGATGAAGGCGGTTTCCGAAGTAAGAAAGGTCTTGTCTCGGAATGGTTACATCAAAACCCTATCCAAAGCAGATTCCAAAATAATAATTTATGCTGATCAATCCGACATTGACGCACTATGGATAACGTATAGACAGGTCAGTAATAAGGAAAAAGCTAAGGCTATAGCCGCCTTAAGAGCCGAAGAGGCAAGAATTGAAGCTGAAAGAAAACAGAAAGAAGCCCAAAAGCATTTAATAGAAAAACTAAAAGAAGAAATAAAAAAGGGAGCCAAAGAAGTAAAACTTCCCAAACCCTATGGGATTGACTGGAATCAACTATTAATCGCCCCTTACCGAGACGTATTCTCTATGCTATTTGATCTATATGTCACTAAAAGACTTGGCCTGGAAACTATTGGGAATAAGTTGGGAGTAGATAAAATTGTGGTGCGGAAATGTCTTGTAAAATTGGGTATCCCGATCCGGAGAAAAGGTCGCCAGGCACAGGATGATGATATAGGTTTGGTTGCCTATGTAAAGAAGAAGAAATACAGGAATATTAAAAAATCCAGTTTATTGCGTCGGAAGAAGGATAGAAAAGCTAAAGTCTTAGGCATGTGGAAAACTTTCTATCATCAACCATACGATAGGTCCCATGAGAAAACGGACTGTAGCAATTATTTAATTTGCCTGAAATTGGTTGCGATTTTCGATGGCAACTACATACAATGCGATACTTGTAAGGGTGAATTACCGTGGGAAAAAGAATGGTGCTTCAATACTATTAAGAAATTTGATGATTACCTTAATTCTGAAATTGAAATGCCTGAGCCGGTGTATGAGATGCCAAAGAAATTAGAAACTAAGTTCAGTAATTCAGCATGGCTGGAAGGATGAAAGTGAACTGATGTATAAAATAAGACCGTTTTTCCCCGCTACTGGTGCGGCCTTTTCAGAGAGAAATTACAAACTCAGGATATAAGCCCGGTTTTAAGGTGGGGGTCCTCCTGGATCGCTCCAGCGTCCCAGGTGCGTCGTAAATTTAAAACCTATAGTTGGGGTTCAGTTTTTGGCTGGGGTGTCACCTGGCCGACTGTAGGACGTAAGATGATTATCGCTTTAGCATACTAGTATAATAATCCAGTATCTCCTGCTTATTCTGGGCTAATTCTTCCCTCTCCAGATGTTCAATACCGACATGCTCATTCATATTTTCCAAATCAAACAGACTGTTCAGGGCTTTAGTAGTCAGGTTCCTCAATATTTGTGGATGGAGGGCATCTAACTCCGCTGCCACTCCGCCATATCGCTGGAGATAGTCTTTTAAACGTTTGTCCCCACTTTTGAGAGGAACCAAAGGCAAATCATATCCATGAATCTGGTCTAAAGTTAGGGCTACCCTAATAAACGTCACATCGGGAAGTTTGTATTTATCATGGATATTCTGTATAGCTGACTCCAGGATATTTATCCCGCTCGGATCGTAATCGCCAAAATATAACACGACCGGGATATGTCCTATGTCTATAGCTCGCCTGGCCCGGTCAGCAAAATTCTTCTGGACCGTAGTACTCTGATATCCTCTGCCTGTTAATACTCTGACACAATAGCGCCATGATGCCTTCTCAATGATATGGGATAGGGCATCCTTCTCGACCCATATCTCCACGTAGTTTTCCTGGTCCTGGACATAGCAGCGGTCGTATCCCTCAAAGAGGTTATCCAGTTCTTGCTTGACGAAAGTTTCTTTGTCTGAAAATCCGCGTTTCTGACTAAGGTTTCGTGTCCGGTCCTCTACCGCTTCCCAAGGGAGTAAACCATCTTGGCGCATAGCTGTTATTAGCTTGGATAGATCCTGGTATCTGGAGGACGTGTTTTCCTTAATCATGACACCTAATAGCCGGTAGTAAACTTGGCGTAGGGTTAGCGGCCAGTACTCATTTAACTCATCTACGACTTGTTTCACGTGTTCAGCTTGCCCCAGGCGAAACTCGGTCCAACTCCATGCTTGCCGTCTTTTCTTGGGAAATTCTATTATATCCCCATCAACACCCATCTGATATGCCAGCATTGGTGGTCTTAGTTTGATGGCCTTTCTTTTAATCTCCATTATCTCGTTTGTAATCTCCTTTAAGATTCTATAATACTAGTATTATAACCCAAAACCATGAAAACCGATCCGGCTCAAAAAAAAAATAAGTTTCCGGGTGGTGGTGAAAATAAAAACCCGGCTCTGTGGTGGGAGTCGGGTTTATTTGGAACTTATTTTGTATGGAGTCTCAGGATTTCATTGTGAATCGTATGCTATATTATACCACTATTGAATCAGGTTGTTATCCCCAACTTATTTATTACATCGTCCAATGTCGTATAATTAACATAAATATCAGTATATTTTTTACCAATTGGAAAAGGCTCATACATGGGGTGGTCTTTTTGATTTTCGTGAGGCAATTGGATATAATAACCATGAAATATTAAACCGTCTTTGTTCCAATCACATTTATCAGATTCACATCTTATAATATACTTTACAATAGCATAAATATGAAATATCCCCTGGTCAGCAGGACGAAGGAACTTAGATTGCTCTTTATCAATTTCAATAGCATACTTAAGAGAATCAAGATAATTAGGACAAACATAGCAATTAATCTCATTCTTTTCTAAAAATAGACCACTATTATTCATTAAGAATTGATTAAAATCAATTTCCTTTTTTTCCTTTAGTTTTATTATTATTTTAGACAATAATTTATATAATTCATCAATTAGCTTTTGACTGAGGCACGTTTCTATTATCTGATTTCTTATCTCTTCTAACTCTCCTATAGTAGCCATCTCTCCCCTGCCCTCCTTCCCCCAACCATAGGCACAATCTTGTAATGAAGTCAATAAAAAACCCGGCCCAAATTACTGGAGCCGGGTTTTGGTGGGGGATGGGGTCAGGGTCAGGCAATTTTCTCCTGACGTACCACCCAAGCAGGTTTTTTCTTTCCGATTCTCTCAGCCAAATAAGCCACAGCTTGATATGGCTTTAAACCAGATAGATGTCTTTCATCTTTATAATAAATATCTGGGTCAATTGATAGGAAATCCGGGGGATTTCCTTCATTCAATTCATAATCGCTCGTAGTTAGTGTGGTATACCCGGTTGGATGGTCTGAGAATCTTAATTTTACCTGGATCAATTTACCATCCTGCGAGTTATACCAAATGGTAATATACAATGAACCTGTACCTACTTCGTATAGCCCATTATCTACTCCATCATACCCCAGCTTCTCTGCACACTTCAAAACCAGTTCCGCTTCTTTACTTGGATTGCGTTTTTTCATTAATATCATCCTTAGATTGTAAGGTTGCCCCACATTTATATTATAACCCGAAACGGAAAAAACGATCTTGGGTCACAAAAATATTTTTGCCGGGTTATGTGGTGGGGGACCACCCCTGAACCTATAACAGCTTGGAATTGTTAACTATTCCCAAGTAGGCTAAATGTACTAATTAACCCTAAATAATTACGGCCAGTTGGCCGGGGTGCAGCAGGCCCTGACCGGGGCCCTGGCCGCGCATTACGGCCCGGAACAGGTGCAGCACCTGGGCTTACGGGTACAATTCCCGGAGGCCCCGGAGCTGACCTTAAGGAGCCGCTCCCTGCTCTTCCTGGCCCTGGGACTGACTGCGGCCTCGGCTTTCGGGCCGGAGATGCCCTTGCTCATCCCCGAAAACGGCTGGGTGAGCCTCAATCCGCCCTTGACCCTCAACCGCCTGGGTTCTTATACCACCCGCACCACCCACCCCATTTTCCTGGAACAGCTCACCCGGCTGTGGCGGGACGCCGGCATCAACCAGCCCTTGCTTAACCCTTATCAACGCCTCACCAAGGGCGAATTGCTGGAGCAGTGCCGCCACCGGGAATTATTACGGAAGCTGGCCCGGCAGAGCATTTCCTGCGCCCGGCCCGTGGCCTCCCGCTGGCGGCGGCAGGCCGGGGGGGAATGCGGCTACTGCTACCCCTGTCTGCTGCGCCGGGCCGCGCTCCACCGCCTGGGCTGGGATCGGGGCGAGGACTACCTGCTGGACGTCCTGGCCGCTCCCGGGGCCCTGGGGCACCGGGTCCGGGGCCGGGACTTGCGGGCCCTGCTCCTGGCCCTGAGGACCTGGGAGGAATCTCCCGGAGAAATGGCAAGCCGCGTCTCTGGGGGAAAGCCGGGGCCGGGCTGGGCCCGGAAATACCCGGAGACCCGGCAATTGCTGGCCTCCGGCTTCCGGGAAATCGGGGAATTCTTTCAGAATAAAGGAACAGATTTAGTTACGGCCTACCTGGACCGGCGCTGAAATATCCTGCTGCCGTTTACCTTATTTCTTCTTCTCAATGAAATGGATAGATGTCCGATTGTTAATATTCATCAATAATATTGACCCCTTGACCTGCCCCTAATGATGCTTATTGTTGATAGGAAACCGCACAGCCCTAAAGGCAGGCATACGCCCTTTTTTAAGGAGGTCCGCTTATGCAGGGAAGAGTTATGAGATTATGTTTGATGGTCCTTTTGATTCTGGCCGGCGCCGGCCTGGTCCTGGGGATGTCCTCCGGGAGCGGGGAAAAGGCCGCCAAGAAGCCCTCCAGTTATGCGCCGGTGGTCATCACCGAAGACTTTGCCAGCATTTTCACCCGCATGAAGGCCGCCAAACCCGAGATTATGAAGCGGCAGCAGGAGTTGCTGACCATGCGCTATGACCTGGGCAACCGCCCGGCCCAGGGAGTAACCATGTCCCGGGGCAAAGCCGTCCAGGAAGGCGTGCGGGTCAAGCTGCCTGCGGGCCAGACCTGGGAGCAACTGGCGTCCATGACCCCGGAACAGATCCGGGAAAAAGACCTTTTCCCCATCGGCTTCCTGCCCCTGCCCCATCCCAATCACCCGGAAGGGGGCATGCTCTTTCCCAAGTTCCATATTGACGAAATCAAGAAGCAGACAGGCCGGGACCTGACCCGTTTCGACCTGGATTTCGACCTCCCGGACCACTTCCTGCCGGAGTTCCCCCCGCCCATCTATCTGACCACCAGGCCCGACCTGGGAGACGTGTCCCAGGGCAAGCTGGTGACCATCATGAATCACCAGGAGCTGTTCAACGGCATTCTCAATCCCAAGCAACTGGAAGGGCTGCGGCTCCTGGTCACGCCTTTCATGCAGCAGCAGTTCAACCAGACGGAGGACCGCCGTTCGGAACTCCCCAGCCAGGGCGTGTCCTGTTTTGACTGCCACGTCAACGGCCACACCAACGCCAGCACCCATCTGGTGGGGGATATCCGGCCCCAGGAGTTCCGGCACCGCCTGGACACCCCCACTTTAAGAGGAGTGAACATCCAGCGCCTCTTCGGCTCCCAGCGGGCCTTGAAATCAGTGGAGGATTTTACGGAATTTGAACAGCGGGCCGCGTACTTCGACGGCGACCCGGTGATCGCCACCAAGAAGGGGGTCAATATCCTGGAGCGGGGCAGCCAGGTGCATTTCATGGGAGAGTTCCAGGCGTTGCTGGACTTTCCCCCGGCCCCCAAGCTGGACCTCTTCGGCAGGCTGGACCCCAAAAAAGCCACGGAAGAGGAGCTTAAGGGCCAGGACGTCTTTTTCGGCAAAGGCCGGTGCGCTGAATGCCATACGCCCCCCTACTACACCGACAACCTGATGCACAACCTGAAGGCCGAGCGCTTTTTCAAGCCCAAGATGATCAACGGCCGCATGGCTTCCGCGGACGGACCCATCAAGACCTTTCCCTTAAGGGGCATCAAAGACTCGCCCCCCTACCTCCACGACGGCCGCCTCCTGACCCTGGAAGACACGGTGGAATTTTTCAACCTGGTGACCGGGACTAAACTGAGCGACCAGGAGAAAAAGGCCCTGACGGCCTTTATGAAGGCTTTGTGAGGGTGAGCAGTAAGCAGTGGGCAGTGAGCAGAACAAAATCTGGTGGACTGAACTGCTCACTGCTTACAGCTCACTGCTTACTATTCACGGCCTGATGATCCGGCCGGCCTGCATCTGGGCTTCCAGGATGGCGAACATATTGGAGACCTTGCCCGCGGCCAGGCGGTCTTTGACTTGATAGTAGTCCAGGCAGGTGCCGCAAACCAGGAGTTCCACCCCCATCTCCTCCAGTCCCTTAAGTTCGGCGAGGGCCGGGGAATCATTGAGGGCCAGAAAGACGCCCCGGTTATAGAAGAGCAATTTCCGGGGCGCTTCCATCTGCACCAGGGTCTGGCAGAAAGCCCGCATGAGGACGGCCCCCAGCCCGGGATCGCCTTCCCCCATACGGTCCGAGGCGAAGACCACCACGCAGCCCAGAGGCTCCGGCCCGGCGTCGGGAAAGATGCAGGTCGAGGGAGTCCCTCCCGCCGGCGGCCGGATGGTCAGATGGTAGCAGCCGCTGGCCGCGGCCACCTCCACCCGGCAGCCCCGGCTCTCCGCAAACCGGGTGACATTGTCCCGGGCGGCGATATTGTCCACCATGACGAGCAAATGCCGGTCACCTTCGGCCTCCAGCGCCTCCTTGGTGCGGACCACCGGCAAAGGACAGGCCAGGCCGGTTAGGTCAAGAATTTTTGCCATAGTCTCCTCTTATTAGGGGTCAGGGGTCAGGGGCATAAGCGCTAACTTAAGAGACAGTTATGAACTGCCAGGTTTTTTAAAACATCTAATTGTAACAGCCTCTTACGCGGGGGCTCTCTTAAATCCTGGGAGATTTGGTGCCATTTTTTCCAAC
>JBFLXM010000037.1:0-4246 GCA_040757175.1 Thermodesulfobacteriota bacterium | reverse complement strand
TCGCCCAGGGCGCCCTGGGCGAACACCAGGTTCGCCCCTACGGTTAATACCTTTTTGACTGCAATCCGGTATCAGCATAAACATCTGAAGGCGACCGGAGACGGCTACCCCACCAAAAATCTTTTTAAAGATAGGGCGGGCCACCATGCCCGCCATATATAAAATTTTATCAGAAAAACCGCAGGGAAGAAAGAGCGGGGAGGAAGTGATTGCAGAGGATTAAGCCCGCCAGCACCAAAATCTCCAGGATCTCATTGGCCGCGCCCAGGACGTCGCCGGTGACTCCCCCCAACTTTTTTTGAAAATAAAGGCTTAACAGCCAGACCGCGGCGGCGGCCGCCACCAGCAGAAACAGGCCCAGCACCCCGGTGGTCAAAAGGGCCAGAGCCAGGGCGCTGAGGGTGGCGCCCAGCAGCACCCGGCCGCTGACCCCCGCGGTCATGGCCTGCCCCAGCCCCCCTCCCGGCCGGGCATAAGGGGAAAGGTAGGCCAGGAAGACCATACCCCAGCGGCTGAGCACCGGGAAGAGGATGAAGCCGGGAGCGGCGCCCCTCTCCGCCCAGGCCAGGAAAAAGGAGAATTTCAGGAGCAGCGCCAGAAACAGGCTCACCGCGCCGAATGCCCCCAGGCGGGAGTCCTTCATGATAACCAGGCGCTCCTGGGGGGTTTTGCCGCCGCCCAGGCCGTCCACGGTGTCCGCCAGGCCGTCCAGGTGGAGCCCCCGGGTGGCCAGGACGGTCAAGGCCAGGAGCAGGGCCGCGGCCGCGGCGGGGGGAAAAATACTCTGGAAAGCCAGCAACACCCCCCAGAATCCCAGGCCCAGGATCAGCCCCACCCAGGGAAACCAGAACATGGACCGGGCCAAATCCCCCGGACCCACCTCCCCTAGCCCCCGCCAGGGGAGCACGGTGAGGAAGGTCAGGGCCAGGGGGAAAGTGCTTCTCACGGCTGCTTCCCGGATACTCCCGCTTCGGCAAAGGTGGCCATTTCTTTATAGATCTTGAGGCCGGCTGCCAGCATCCCCAGCCCCAGGGCGGCGCCGGTGCCTTCCCCCAGGCGCATCTGGAAATTAAACAAAGGGGCTAGGCCCAGGGTCTCCAGCATGAGTTGGTGCCCCGCCTCCACGGAGCGGTGCGCGGCGATGAGGTAATCGGGGACCGCGGGGGCCAGATGCGCGGCCACCAGGGCCCCGGCGGTGGCAATGAAGCCATCCAGCAATACAGGCCGCCGCGCGGCCGCAGCCCCCAGGATCAACCCGGCAATGCCCCCGATCTCCAGGCCGCCTACTTTGGCCAGGGCCTCCAGAGGTTGATTGGCCTTCGGTTTATGCAGCTCCAGGGCCCGGTTGATGATCGCCACCTTGTGGCTCCAGACTTTGTCGTCGATGCCGGTGCCCCGGCCGGTAACCGTACTAGCCGGTTTGCCGGTGAAAATGGCGCCCAGGGCCGCAGCCGGAGTGGTGTTGCCGATGCCCATGTCCCCCGCGGCCAGGGCGTCCGCACCCGCGGCCACGGCCGCCTGGGCCCGCTCCACCCCCACCATCACCGCCTGCAGGGCCTCTTCCGGGGTCAGGGCCGGCTCACGGGCCAGATTGCGGGACCCATAAGCCACCTTCCGGGAGACGAGACCCGGTATCTCGCCAAAATCGTAATTGACGCCGATGTCCACCACTTCCACGGCCGCGCCCACGTGACGGGCCAAAACGTTGATGCCCGCGCCGCCCCGGAGGAAGTTCAGGACCATCTGGGGGGTGACCTCCTGGGGAAAGGCGCTCACCCCTTCCGCCACCACCCCGTGATCCGCGGCGAAGACCACCACCTGCTTCTTTTCCAGGTCCGGGAAGAGTTCCCCCCGGATGGCCACGTAGCGGGCCGCCAACTCCTCCAGCCGGCCCAGACTGCCGGGAGGCTTGGTCAGGGAGTCCAGGCGCTCCCGGGCCCGGGCCAGCCACTCAGGCTCCACCGGTTGAATCTGGGAAATTATTTGGGATAATTCCTGCATCATGAACTAGAACCTCAGGGTATGTTATTTAATTTATGGGCAAGGATGGCCAATTTAACCAGTGACCAGTAATCAGTGATCAGTGGTTAGCGGTCAGCCCCCTTTCCTGGCGAAAACGTTGTATTACAATACTGATTACTGATTACTGATCACTGATCACTTCTTTATTACCATGGGCAGCCCCGCGACCACCAGGACCACCAGGTCCGCGACCTCCGCCACCCGCTGATGGAGCCAACCGGCCTGGTCCCGGAATGCCCGGGCCAGGGCGTTTTCCGGAACGATGCCCCACCCTACTTCGTTGCTCACCAGAATCGTAGGGGTGCTTGTGGCGGCCAGGGCTTTTTGTAACCGCTCGCACTCCGCCCGGATTCCAGCTTGATTAGCGCCTTCCTTGAGCATCAGGTTGGACAGCCACATGGTAAGGCAGTCCACCAGGATCACCCCATAGCCACCCGGAGGCCCGGCCAGGAAGTCCGGTAAATCCAAACAGGCCTCCCGGGTCTCCCAATCCGGCCCCCGTTCCTGTTGATGATTGTCGATGCGGGCCCGCATCTCCTCATCCCGGGGCTCACAGGTGGCGACAAAAAGCCGGGGCTGGGGAAAGCCCGCCGCCAGACTTAAGGCATAACCGCTCTTGCCGCTTCTGGCCCCCCCCAGGACCAGGGCCAGGCGGAATATGGGGGAGGGGTTTTTCATTTTTTACAAGTTTTATAAGCTACTTTCCTAAGCATGTTTTGCTTATCCGAAAAATGCTTACTTGTCCAGAGGTTTCCCGTTGACCGAGCCCAGGGAATAAGCTTGGGATAGAGGCGGCAAAGGCAGGGAAGATCAGCTCCGGCACCCTCTCCAGCCCGGAGGTTTTCCCGTTTAAGAATCATCATTTTTCTTTCATGCAAGGGAGGGGGCAGGGACCTATGGCCCCTGCCCCCAACGGAAAACCCAAAACTAAAAACTGTCTTACTGCCACACCCCGTCAATCGCGGCCTGGCATTTGGGGCATTTGCCCTCTTGCAGGTAATAGCGCCGGATAGTATAGCCCAAGCGCTCGATGAGCAGTTCCTGGCAGCTATAACAATAGGTGTTCTCCGTCCCCTCCAGGACTCCGGAGATGTTCCCGGTATAGACATAACGCAGTCCCGCACTGAGGCCGATGTCCCGGGCCTTCTTCAGGGTGGCGGCCGGCGTCCGGGGCCGGTCCATCATCTTAAAGGTGGGGTGGAAGGCGGTGACGTGCCAGGGGATGCCCAGGTCCACGTCCTTGATGAACTGGGCGATCTCCGTCAGTTCCTGGTCCGAGTCATTATGGCCGGGGATCACCAGGGTGGTCACCTCCACCCATACCCCGGCCTGCTTCAGACGGGGAATGGTGTCCAGCACCGGCTGCAGCCGGGCCTTGCAGACCTTGCGGTAAAAATCATCCCGCATGCTTTTCAAGTCCACGTTGTCCCCGTCGATGCATTCGCTCAAGGCCGCGGCTGACTGGGGGGTCATGAAGCCGTTGGAGACAAAGACGTTCTTGAGGCCGTGCTCCCGGGCCAGGCGGGCCGTGTCCTGGGCAAACTCCAGGAAGATGGTGGGCTCGGTGTAGGTATAGGAGATGCTGGCCGAGTGGCTGGCCAGGGCGTCCCCCACCACGTCTTCCGGGGTGCGCTCTTCGCCGATGACCCGGCCCTGGTGCAGCCGGGGGTATTGGGAGATGTCGTAGTTCTGGCAATGCAGGCACATAAAGTTGCAGCCCGTGGTGGCGATGGAAAAAGAGCGGGTGCCGGGCAGGAAGTGGAACAGGGGCTTTTTCTCGATGGGGTCCACGTTCTGGGCCACCAGCCGGCCGTAGGCCAGGGTGTAGAGGGTGCCCTCCCGGTTCTCCCGCACGTGGCAGAGACCCCGTTTCCCCGGATCGATCTTGCACTCATGGGCGCACAGGTGGCATTGGACCTTCCGGTCCGCAACTTTTTCATAAAATCTGGCTTCCTGCATATTTCCTCCCTTGCCTAAATGCTTTATATATCCTCAAGCTGTGGATGTAAAGCAATGCCTGGTTGGTGGATACAGGGCCTGAGAAGCTGGCGGCCCCTGGAGCCGCCGGCGAAATACTTTTCGTCTTCCTGCGGTTGCCCGGCAGGGCAATCGCGTGTAAAAATCAAGTTGTGAGGACCTTCAGCAGATAGTCATGGTCCCAAGCCGCTTTGAGACGTTTGGTTTGCATGCCGCCTTTGAGGGAATTTTCCCGTTTAAGCAGGTT
>JBFLXM010000036.1:0-51770 GCA_040757175.1 Thermodesulfobacteriota bacterium | reverse complement strand
AGGATATTACGAAAACCGCACTTGTTCACAAGCTAATTTGTCAAGGAAAAAAACGCCTCCGGGAGAATTTTTTTCAAATGATGTTTACCGGTTGTCATGCAATTTCCTAACCGGACAGTGCTGGGATGGGCATGAAAAATTAAGTTATTTTTTCACGGTGCTGCTCGTGTTGGCGCTGAACGCGTGACTGGCTGGAGGGACAGCAAAGGAGGCCGTCGCCGCCGGAGAGGAAAAGGCTCCGGCCGCAGCCACCGGGAAAGAGGAGAGGAATAGGGGAGGGCCGGCCGGGAATGCCTGCTTCGACGTGCCCACCGGGGAACGGGATTCGCGGCCTCTCTTTTTGTGCCTAACCTCAATCAAAACCTTATTCCTGTCATTCCGGGAAAACCAAAAAGCGAGAGCTTGACAGAAAACGGGGCAAGTGTATAAATTTAATTATAATCAGCAAAGAAAGGAGGGATGAACAATGTGCTGCCACAACAAGGACAAGCATGAGCATGAGCACACGCATCAGGCGGAGTCCCATAGCCACGACGGCCATGAGCACAGCCACGAGGCCAAGACTCATACCCATGAGCACACCCACGACGATGGGCATCACCAGCACGGGCACACCTGCTGCCATTAACGGAAAGCCACGATTCTGCCGAAGAATTAAGCCACGAAGGCCTATTCCGGTCTGAAGACTGGAACAAGAGCGTTCGTGGCTTTCCTTTTTTTCTTTCCCCTTTTTCTTTCTTCCACCTTCCAGGATCCCAGCTTCCAGCAAGGTTATAGTAAAAGGAATTCCGTAAAAAACTTGGTCTTCAATCTTGACATGCCAGCCGTAGTTCAATAAATTTTCATATGAAAATATTTTCAAAAGAAGCGGAAGACGCTATGGAACAGAAACAAACCTCCTCCATTTCCTTTTGCGTAAGACGCCTCAAGGCCTTGGCCGACACCCACCGTTGGGCGGTCATTGATATGCTCCAGGATGGCTCGAAGACAGTCGGAGAGTTAATCGACAGATTAGGCCTGGAGCAGAGCCTCCTCTCCCATCATCTGAAAATCCTTCGGGACGAGGGCCTCATAGTGTCAATGCGGGAAGGCAAAAGGGTCAGGTATAGACTGGCCAACGGAGTGGCGCTGTCGAGTTCTGGACGGGGAATAAACCTCGGGTGTTGCCGCCTGGAAATGAATTGACCTGCAAAACCACACAAACTGGAATCCCCCATGAATATGATAAACAGGCGCCACTTCTTAGGCGAACTGATTGGCACCTTTATGTTGGTATTCTTCGGCTGCGGGGCAGTGGTTGCTTCCTGGGTGTTTACCAAAGTAATTCAGCCGCTCATGGCAAATAATACCATGTTCGCTTTGAAATGAAACAAAATAACATGCTAACATATTGATATCACTTGTAGGGGCGGGTTTAAAACCCGCCCCTACAATGCAAACATGGTATAATAAGGTGCAGGCAGGTTGTAAGTGTTTGCCTGATCCATCATCGGAAAAAAGAGGTGCGTAAACATGCAAATAGCTGCCGATAAGCTTACTGCCATAAAAGATTATTATGGCAAGATTCTTAAAAGTAAAAAAGATTTAAAGACCGATGCTTGTTGTTCACCGGATTCCTTTCCGGAGCATTTAAGAAAGATCATGGAGAAGATTGACGACGAAATAATCGAGAAATTTTATGGGTGCGGCTCCCCGATTCCCCCCGGCCTGGAAGGGCGCGCGGTCGTCGATTTGGGGTGCGGCACCGGCCGGGACGTATACCTGGTGTCAGCTCTGGTGGGCCAGGAGGGCCATGTAATCGGTGTGGACATGACTGACGAGCAAATCAGGTTCGCCCGGAAGCACTTGGAAGCACAGACCAAAAGATTCGGGTACTCTTACCCCAATGTGGAGTTTAAACAAGGTTACATTGAAAATCTCCAAAAAATCGGGGTGAAGAACAATTCTGTGGATGTGGTTATCTCAAATTGCGTTATCAACCTTTCCCCAGATAAGAAGACGGTATTTGAAGAAATTTTCCGGGTGCTGAAACCCGGAGGAGAGCTGTATTTCTCAGATATCTTTGCCGGTCGCCGGCTTCCGGAGCCCCTTCAAGCGGACCCGGTGCTGCTGGGGGAATGTCTCGGTGGAGCACTCTATCTCGAGGACTTCCGCAGACTCTTGCGGGAGATCGGCTGTTTGGATTACCGAGTCGTTTCCAAAAGAAAGGTCAATCTTAACAACCCCGAAGTGGAAACCAAAGTGGGGATGGTGGATTTCTATTCCCTGACTATTCGCGCCTTTAAGTTGGAGACCCTGGAAGATATCTGTGAAGATTATGGTCAAGTTGCCACCTATTTAGGGACCATTCCCGAGTGTCCGCATCAATTTATCCTTGATGATCACCATATTTTCCAAACGGGCAGGCCGATGCTGGTTTGCGGCAATACTGCTTCGATGTTGAGCGAGACCCGGTATGGGCAACATTTTAAAGTCCTCGGAGACCGCCGCACCCATTTCGGAAAATTTCCCTGCGGGCCCTCGATGGCCAAGACGGAAGATGGAGACGGCTTTACTAGTTGTACATGTTACTCATTTAACCGCAACTTGGTATGAAAGCCTTTTTAACCAGGAGGTCATCGCCGATTTTGCCGGCGGCCGGATCACCTCCGATGCCGGCGGCTTGCTGCTCCGGGAGTTGGATCAGCGCTATCGACTCGCTGAAAACGTCGCCCGCTGCCTCCAGGCTATCGACCCCGGGTTCCGGGAGACCTTGAGTCTATTGGAAGGGGATGTGGTGCAGCTTCTCAGTGAACCTTTCGAGGGAAAAACCTACTCACCGACCTACTCAGCAACTCAGGAAGGTAAAAATATTTGAACCGTAAACCCTTGAAAATATTGGTGGCGAGGCCCAGAATCGAACTGGGGACACGCGGATTTTCAGTCCGCTGCTCTACCGGCTGAGCTACCTCGCCCCCGACGGATTTGTTTATCCTGGCATCCGGTTTTTGTCAAGACCAAATCTCCCCACCACCGCGGGCCTGAGTCAGGATCTCCCGAAGAAAACTAGGGAATAAGCTGGGAACGGGGAGAGAGAGCAGGGAAGGGTGCCCCCCTGCCAATCTTCTGGTTGCTGATAACCTATCTGAAGCTTCGAAGTAGGGTTGGCAATAGGTTCTAGCGTTCTGCTGCTACCGGAAGCTCTCAGTTCCTGGTGCTGGTTTTTTCCCGAAAATCCAGCCGGTGGTAAAAGTCACAAAGGTGCCCAGCAGCAACAGCCAGGTCCAGCCCAGGGGCAATATCTGTTTTTCGGAAAGAATTAACAGCACCAGCATGCCCAGGGCGGCAAGGGTCATGGCCACCACGTTGAGGCGGTTGCACCGCCTTTTGGTCAGCAGGCCCAGGAGAAAGACTCCCAGTAGGGAGCCATAGGTGACCCCCCCGATTTTAAAGGCGAGCCAGAGGAATTTTTCCAAATGGCTGAAAAAGTAAGCGATGAGTCCCAGAATAATACCGAAAATCACCACGCAAACCCGGGAAATGAAAAGATAGTGGCGTTCGCTGCCCCCCTGAAAAATCACCGGCCGGTAGATGTCCGTAACAAAGGAGGAAGTCAGGGAACTTAAAGGGGAGTCGATGCTCGCCAGGACAATGGCCGCCAGCATCAGCCCCCGCATCAGGGGGGGCATGGTCTGGCCGATAAAATGGGGAAAAATTTTGTCCAGCTTATCCGGCAAAGGCATGCCGGGGTGCTGCACATAGAAGGCATAGAGGCCCGCGCCGATAAAGAGGAAGATGAGCATCACCAAAAGACTGCCGATGGGGGTCAGCAGCATGGTTTTCTGGCTTTCCCGGCGCGTTTCCACGGTGAGGAGCCGCTGCATGGTCTCCTGATCGGTGCCAAAGGCCGCCATGGAGCCGAAAAAGCCGTTCAAAGTGGCCAGCACCAAGAGATTGGGGTCGGTGCACAGGCTCTTCAGGAAGGCCGGCCAGCCCACTGCCCCCAGGGACGGCCCCCAGTTGAAGATTTGCAGTTTGCCCGCGCCCCCGGCCAGGGCCACCACGGCCGCGGCCCCGCCGTCGATGCGGCTCAGCAGGAAACCGATGGCCACCACCCCGGCAATGGTGAAGGTCAGGGCCTGCACCACGTTGGTCCACACCACCGCCTTGATCCCGCCCCAGGCGATATAGAGGATGCAGATGACCGAAAAAAGGAGGATGGTGGGCATGATGGACCAGCCGATGAGGACGCTCACCGCCAAACAGGCCACCAGCAATCGGACGCCGGAAGCCAGCAGGCGGGTGATGAAAAAGAGGATGGACCCCGCGATTTGGGTTTCCGGGCCGAAGCGATGTCCCAAATATTCATAGATGGAGGTGCAGTTATAGCGGTAAAAAGCGGGGATAAAGAGGAAGGCGATGACCAGGCGGGCCAGGAAAGAGCCGATGAAGAACTGGGCGTATTCCCAGTTTTCCATATAAGCGATGGCGGGCACCGAGATCAGGGTGACCGCGCTGATTTCCGTGGCCACAAAGGACAGGCAGGCCGCCCACCAGGGGATTTTTCTCTCCCCCAGGAAAAAGTCGGACGTGGATTTTTCTTCCCGGCCAAAGTAGATGCCGACAAAAATCATCAATACGAGCAGCAACAACAGGACCGCATAATCCTGCCAGGTGAGGCTGCTGGCGCCGGCAAAAAAGGTTTGGATTTCCATAAAGGGACAGGCTATCGTATCAAAAATTCGGGGACATTGTTAAACTGAATTGGCCAAATAACCGGAAGAAAGAGGCTGAACCAGGCGATACAAGGGGCGGACCCAGGTGTCCGCCCTGGTGAGAGCGCACCCGAGGGTGCGCGCTTGCAAGAAACTTTGACGAGGCCCGCCGCACCATGGTCGACGCCATCCAAAAGGAGTTGGGAAGCCTGGCCGATACTTCCCGGGCCGCGATTCTCCAACGGTTTTTCAAGACCGGGCCCGGGGAATACGGCGCGGGGGACCGCTTCCGGGGCATCCGCGTCCCGGTCTTGAGGCAGGTGGCCCGGAAATACCAGGACCTGCCCCTGGCTGAGGTTAAGGGCTTGCTCCGGTCCCCGTTCCACGAAGACCGGCTGCTGGCCCTGTTGATCCTGGTGCGCGGTTATTACCGGGGCGGACAAGACGTCAGAGATGAGATTCACCGCCTTTACCTGAAAAATACCAGGTGGGTCAATAACTGGGACCTGGTGGACGCGTCCGCGCCGCACCTCCTGGGCCATTACCTGGCGGGCCGCTCCGGCGACACTTTGACCCGGCTGGCTGCTTCCGGGAATCTGTGGGAGCGGCGCATGGCCATCATCGCCACCTTCCACTTCATTAAGCAACAGGACTTTAACGAGACCCTGAAACTTGCCCGGGTCCTGCTGGGTGACCCGGAAGACCTGATCCACAAGGCCGTGGGCTGGATGCTCCGGGAGGTGCAGAAGAGAGAGAGCGCGGCAGCTGAGGCATTTTTACAAAAAAATTACCGGCAGATGCCCCGGACTATGCTGCGGTATGCCATCGAGAGGCTGCCGGCGGCCAGGAGGCAGGCTTATCTTAAAGGCACGGTGGCCTGAATTCAGAAAAGATAGACCTCACGCCAAGACGCCAAGGCGCAAAGAAAGACGCAAAATATTTATGATGAAATTAGAAGAACTGGTGGGCCAACGGCTGGTCATCGGCATCTCCGGAACCAGGGTCACTCCGGAGATGGTCCGGCATTTTCAGGAACTGCACGCGGGCGGGCTGATTCTTTACCGCATCAATTTTGACTCTCCCGGACAGCTTAAGAAATTGATCGCCGATCTGGAAGAGGCCCTGGGCCGCAGACTGTTGGTGGCCGCGGACCATGAAGGGGGCCGGGTCATCATGTTCCGGGAGGGCATTACCGTATTCCCGGACAACCTGGCCCTGGGCGCCGCCGGAAATATCGCCTATGCCCGGCAGCAGGGGGAGATAGAGGCGAAGGAGCTGAGGAGATTGGGGCTGGACGTGAATCTGGCGCCGGTGCTGGATGTCTTGACCCCGGCCTACAGCCCCAATATCGGCATCCGTTCTTATGGCCGGGATTGGCGCCTGGTGGCCCAGATGGGCGCGGCCCGGATCGAGGCCATGCAAAAGCAAAAACTTTCCGCCTGCGCCAAGCATTTTCCCGGCAAGGGCCACGCGCCGGTGGACGCCCATCTGGGGCTGCCGGTCATCCAGTCCACCTGGAAAGAGATGGAGGCGGTGCATCTCCGGCCTTTCGTGCAGGCCATTGAGGCCGGGGTGGATCTGGTGATGTCTTCCCATCCCTATTACCCCAACCTGGATCCATATCCCCGGATGATCGCCACCTTTTCCCGGAGGATTATTTCCGATTGCCTTAGGGGCGAGCTCAACTTCCGGGGGGTCATTGCCAGCGACGATCTGGAGATGGGCGCGATCAAGGCCCTTTGCCCCATCGGCGAGGCCGGGGTTTTGGCCGCGGCCGCGGGCCATGATCTGCTCCTGGTCTGCCATGACCTCCAGGCCCAGAAAGAGGTTTTTTCTGCCCTAGTTGAGGCTTACAGAAGTAAAAAGCTGCCCCTGCACGAACTGGAAGAAAGTGCGGCCCGGATCAGGCGATTGAAGTCAAAGAGAGAAGAAAGATTTGCGGGGGGAGAACCCGAGGCAGAAAAAGAGGGCGCACAACTGGCTACTCGCATCTGCCGGGAATCCGTCCGGGTTCTTAAAGATGAGAGAAAATTAATCCCGCTCAAAACCGGAGAAAAAAGAATCGGGGTGATCTTTCCCCGATTTTCCTCCCTTGATGCCAAGATCATGATTGAAAAGGAAGTCTTGCGGGAAAAAGAATTTCTGCGGCAGGAGTTTGAGAAGTTCGGCCTTCATCCGGATATTCTTATTGTCTCCATCGAACCGGAGGAGGCAGAAATTCAAAACGCGGTGCGCCTGGCCCATAACTCGGACCTGACCCTCTACTTTTGCTATGACGCGCATCTCTATCCCTCCAATAAAAAACTTCTGGACGCGCTCCAGGAGGCCGCCCCCCAACTGGTGGTGGACCTTTTGCGGGACCCCGACGACGCGGACTTCATCCAGGAAGGCGCCGCCTGCCTCACCGCCTGGGGCTGGCGGGCCTGCCAGATCAAGGCGGCCATGGAGAAGATTTGCTCTTGAGGCAGATGGTTGATGCTGTAGGGAAAAAACCGCTAGATGTCTCGCCTCTCGCCTCAAGAAATCTTCAAAGGGAAGGGGTTGGCCTGCTCCCAATAGGTGACCCGGCCGTCCTTGGACTTGATGAGGCGGACGTAGCCGTCGTGGGAGATCACCAGGCCCAGGGCCTCGGGCACCTGGTGGCAGAGGTAGTAAACGGAGCGGTGGCGGGTGCCCACGGTCTCGGTGGGTTCCTCCAGGCGCTGCTCCCCTTCCGCGTCCAGGGCCCGGACCACGGTCTTCACTGCATCGAAATCGCCCTTGATCATGCCCCCGAAACCCAGCATGCGGCTGCGGTTGGTGAGGACTACGGCGCCGTCCACCCCCGCGAAATCGGCCAGTTGGTGGGCCGCTTCGAAGGTGGCTTCCTCCAGCAGGGACAGGTTGTCGCTGTGGCTGTGGATGTACTCCTGCCAGCCCAGCCTTTTCCCTTGACTGATTTCCCGGCTGTAAGTCTCGATCAGGGCTTTTAGGATCTGGAGCACCAGCCGGGGAAGGCGCTGCCCCGCCCCGTCATCCTGGAATTGATATTTGAGGGCGATGAGGGGGTTGGGGGAGGTAAATTCCCGGGCCCGCTCATGGGGGAGGAACAGGAGGATGCCGCCCTGGCGGGACTCCCGGATGGCGCTGATGATGCGCATCATCAAATGGCGGCCGATGATCCGCAGCAGTTGCGGATCAAAAATCGCGTCCCAATTATGGCCGTTCCCTCCGGTTGCTGCCAGTTGCGCCAGTATCTCCCCCCGAATGGCCGCGAAAAATTCCCCCAGCCAGCGGGACTCGAAGACATTGAGGTCCGGAGTAATGATGCACCCTTCATTCAGGGTCGCCAGGGTCTCCGTACCCATGAGCGCGGCCAGGCGCCCGGGACCCATGACCCAGATGACCGGCAGCGGGGGAAAGGCGGGGGGCACCTGCCGGCCCCCGCAATACGCCTGCCGCCAGCGGCTGCCGGAATGCACCAGGCCCCAGATTTCCCATTCGTCTTCGGCATTCAGGGCCACACCGATGAGGGAACGGGAAAAGTCGGCGACCTGGGAAAGCTTCCGCAGTTCGGTCTCATTGCAGGGCCGGGGTGAGGCCAGCATCTGGCGGTGCAGGCCCATGGGGGGCACCTCCACGGTGGGCAGGCGCTCCGGCTCGGCCAGGAGGAGGCGGACCCGCACCGGCCGCTCTTCCTCCCGCAGCAGGCTGGCTTGATAGCAGGTGGACAGGAGATCTTCCAAATAAGGGGGCGGCGGCAGGGAAGGGGCCCCATGGCCGTTATCCCCTCCCATAACCCCGGCCGCGGTCCAGCGATTGCGGATAAACCAGGCCAAATCGTCATGATATGCATGCATCGCGTTCCCCCCCCGCCTGCACGATTGCTCTGCCAGTCAATCTGCTCGTTAGGGGTTAGAATGATTTCCCGGAAAAAAGTTAAAGCCTGCCCCGCCCCGGACCTCCGGGTCCCATGCCGTCGGACTCCTTGCCCCGGGGCCCTGGTCCACCCGGCCCCCGGGATCGCCAGAGGGGAAAGCCACGCTCATCCAGCAATCTCAACGTCTGGTTCGCGGATTTCACGGTAGCGGCGATAAAAATGGTCCTATCGTCCCGGGTAGCCCGGAAACCGGTAACCTCCAGGGTCTCCCCCATCTTCAATTTAAATCCTTTCTCGGCCACATACCCCGGGGGCCCCAGGTCGATCTCGGCATAACCTTTTTCCGTCTTCAGGACCAAGCCCTGGACCGCCATGCCCGGGGCTACGCGCCAGCCGCTCATGCCGTAACTGCCCAGACTCTCGACCTCGCCTTTAATGGTGGCGGCTTGCCGGGGATCAAACCGGGAGCGCGCAGGACGACCCGGACCCCCGGCGCCAGGTCCGCCGCCGCCACCCGGATCATCACCACCACCAGGGCCGCCCCGCGCCCCGCCTGGAGGCTGGGCCCATACCAGCCAGGCCATGCCTAGCATCAGGAGAAGAATAAGCAGCGAGAACCTCGGCCACTTGGTCCTATGATTGGTTTTCGGCATTCCAAGTCCTTCCCAAGAGCAAGGGGCCCCCAGCCGCGGCCCTGCGGGTTCTTAAGATATCTGCGGCAGGTGCCGGGGCTGGGGGGTAAGGGTTGAAGGTTGAAAAGAGTGAAGTGTGCCCCGAAGCGCCCTTGGGAGCGCCTTAAGCGGTTTCGGGGCCGAACCGGCACCGGGAAGGTTGCCCGGCTCCAAAAGGCGTTACCGGCTTGGCGGCCATGTTAGCATGCGCAGGCATCGATCCAACTGCGGGGTCAGTTGTTGGTGTCCACAGATAGATCCCGGGTTCCAGGTCAGCAAGCTCGGAGAAATTACCACGGGAGAATTCCACCAGCCGGCTCCGCCTAATAGGGAAAATCAAAGATCACTTGCCGGTCTTGGGAAGTTCCGGCTTGGGAAGTTCCGCCTGGTTCTTGAGGGCCAGGCCGGGAGTGCTGTAATGGTAGAGCATGGGCCCGGCCAGGATGTAAAGGGAGCCGTCGCCGGCCCAAAGCCCTTGAGGTCCGCGCATAGGCGGCGGGGGACAGGGCATGGCCTCCTTATCTGGGGGCGGCGCCGGCTTTGGCAAGTCCACGGTCTTCAAAAGTTTCAAGTCGGCCAGCCGATACTGCATGATCTTGGGGCCCGCCAGGATGTAAAGGTTCTCTTTATCCCCGGCGATGCTGGCCGGGCCCATCATGGGGTGAAAACCAGGGTGGGGGTTCATTCCCCCCGGAGGGCCGGCCAGGGCTGCGCCGGTCGCCAATATCAGCACCAGAGTCAGGTTAATCATGATCTTAGGAATGTTCATCTTCGCACCTCCTGGGTGTTCGGTCCGTGGTCAGTTCCCTTGGAGTCCTCGTCATTGACCTGAGGCGGATTCTAACCGGAGAATTTGGAGAAAGTGTGGAGACGGCATGGAATGAATGTGGAGAAGGGCTGTAAAAGGCGGGGAAAAGTTGACCAGTTGCCGGGAATATGCGACTTAATTAATTATGCTGGCGGATTACCCGAAGGCGCTTACCGCCGGAATTCAGATGAGGGCATTGACCCCGGGCCCCGGACCATGAGCCTTAAATTCAGACACAAGGTATTCCTGACTCTCCTGCTGTACAGCCTGGTCATCGTGATTTGCCTGGTGGTGATCGCCAGATACTTTGCGGTGCGCAATTTCGAAAATTACGTGCAGAAGGTGGAGATGGAGAGGCTTCAGGAAATGGCCAAGGTCTTAGGCCAGGAATACCAAAAGAGCGGCAGCCTCGTTCCCGAAGACCTGGGCCATTGGCTGGAGTGGTGGGGCCGGAGGCCGGGGCCGCCGCCGCCGGGGAGAATCGCCGGCCCACCTCCACCTCCCCCCTTGCTGCCCGACCCGGGGATGGCGGGAGCGGGGCGAAAGCCGCCCCGGTTTGGCGAGCCGCCGCCAGGTCCCCCGCCGGGACCCCATGGTTTCCCACCCGCTGGTCCGCCGCCGCCTCCCCACGATCATCCGCCGGGGTTAGTCCTCTTCGATGCTGCCAAGCGGCCCTTGACCGGGGATGAGTCTGCCGGCGCGGACGATTTCCATCTGCAATCCATCCTGGTGGACGGCCGGGTGGTGGGCTGGCTGGGGAGGCGGAAACACCAACGGCCGCTGCATCCTCTGGATGTGGAATTTCTGCGGAACCAGTCCCAGACATTTTATTCTTTAGGCGGGGTGACGCTGCTCCTGGCGGTGCTGGTGACCTTTGTTCTTTCCCGGCATCTCCTGGCGCCGCTCCGGGAACTGGCAAAGGCCACCCGGGCTTTAACATCCCGGCGCTTTGAGACCCGGCTCCCCATCCGCACTCAAGACGAGTTCGGCCAGCTTGCCGGGGATTTCAATGACATGGCCCAGGCCCTGGAAAGATACGAACTGCTGCGCCGCCAATGGCTGGCCGATATCTCCCATGAACTGCGGACCCCTCTGGCGGTCCTCCGGGGCGAAATCGAAGCCATGCAGGACGGCGTCCGGGAAGTGACCCCCAAGGCCCTGGAATCGCTGCACTTCGAAGTGATGCATGTGGGCCGCATCGTCCAGGACCTGTACGATCTGTCTTTGATCGAGTCCCGGACCTTCGACGCGGAACTGAGCCCGGTCAATCCCCTGACGGTCCTGGATGAGACTCTCCGGTCTTACCAAACCCGGTTTGAACAATGGGGTATCAACATCGAGGAAAACGGGGCCCGAACGGGGCAGGTGGCCATCAAGGCGGACAGCGGCCGTCTGCGGCAACTGTTCTCCAACCTCCTGGAAAATACCCTGCGGTATGCCCAGGCCCCGGGAGTGTTGAAGATTTCCCACGAACTCACCCCCGGGCAATTATTCCTATATTTCGAAGATTCCGGCCCCGGGGTCCCGGAAGAGGCTCTGGAGCGCTTATTTGACCGGCTCTACCGGGTGGATCAGGCCAGGAGCCGGGCCCAGGGCGGCAGCGGGCTGGGGCTGGCCATCTGCAAGGGCCTGATGGAGTGTTTCGGGGGGCGCATTGCCGCGTCCCAGGCGGCCTCCGGGGGCTTAAGGATCAGCATGGCCTTCCCGGTCCTGTCAGACTAATGCCAATTCGCACCTGAGAGTGATTAAAATGGGGCGAACCTGGTGTTCGCCCACCCAAGATAGGGGGGATACAAGGTTCGCCCCTACTTTAGAATTACGGCAATGAATGGGGAAGCACCATGGCCGGTCGGGAGATCCTGGTCGCGGAAGACGAGATCAAGATTGCGGAAATTTTGCAGGACTACCTGGTGAAGGCCGGTTACCGGGTTTCCTGTCTGGCCCGGGGCGACCAGGTGGTGCCTTATGTCAAGAAGGCACAGCCCTGCCTGATTTTACTGGACCTCATGCTCCCGGGCCTGGACGGTATGGAGGTCTGCCGGGAGGTCCGGAAGTTTTCGGGGGTTCCCATCATCATGATCACCGCCCGGGTGGAGGAGATTGACCGGCTCTTGGGCCTGGAACTGGGCGCGGATGATTATATCTGCAAACCTTTCAGCCCCAGGGAGGTGGTGGCCCGGGTCAAGGCGGTGCTGCGCCGGGTCTATGCCCCGCCCGGGGACAAAACCCTGGTGGTGGGGGAGGTCAGCCTCTTTCCGGAAACGCACCAGGCCCTGGTGGGCGGGCGGGAATTGAAACTGACCCCCTGTGAATATAATCTGCTCAAAACCCTGATGAGCCATCCCAACCGGATTTTTTCCCGGAACGAGCTGATCAATATCGTCCAAGGCTATGATTTCGAGGGTTACGAAAGGACCATCGATTCCCACATCAAGAACCTGCGCAAGAAACTGGCCGAACATCTGCCCGGCCCAGGGGTGATCAGCACCATCTACGGCGTGGGTTATAAATTCAACCCCCAACCCCAGTAATACTGTTTTCGGTTTTCGGTTTTCAGTTTTCGGTTAAAAGACTGTTAATTATCAATAAGTTAGTGGCTTGGTTTGTTGCAGCAGAATCCGAACTTGGTATAAGACAGGCTCCTGGATGCTGCTCCCGGACAGACCCGACGTCCGGCCAGGGGAAAGGGGTTAAGGTCCCCAACCCCCGGCATTATCCACCTTCCTGCGGCCTGCTTGCCTCTCCGCCCCCGCCCAGGACCGCATAAAGCCGCACCTGGTTGGCGAGCTTGGCCAGACGGATGGCGATGAGTCCCTGCTGCGCGGCGTAGTTGGAGCGTTGGGCATCCAGCACGTTCAGGTAGATGTCGATCCCCTTTTGATATCGGGCGTTGGAGAGCTGGTAAGCTCTATCTGTGGCCTCCAGCAGGGATTGTTGGGCCTCCATCTGCTCCCCCAAGGTTCCTCTACGGGCCAGGGCGTCGGCCACCTCCCGGAAGGCTTCCTGGATCGCCTTCTCATATTGCGTCACCGCGATCTCCCTATCCACCTTGGATACTGTGAGCGCGGACCAGGTGCGGGCGTCGAAAATCGGCAGCACGATCTGGGGGGCGTAATTCCAGACGTAGGACCCGGATTTGAACAGACCCGACAGGTCGCCACTGGCGGTGCCGAGCGCCGAGGTGAGGGAAATGCGGGGAAAGAACGCCGCCCGGGCCGCGCCGATATTGGCATTGGCGCCCTTGAGCACATGTTCTGCCTGGAGAATATCAGGGCGCCGCAGCAGCACTTCGGAGGATGTGCCGGGGGACACGTCCGGCAAAGGTTTGACCGCGCTCAATTCTCCCGGCAGCAGTTCGGCCGCGACCAGCGAGCCTGCCAGCAGGTTCAGGGCATTTTCATCCTTGGCTGCCAGCTCCGTATAGCGGGCCACGTCCACCCGGGCCGCATCCACCCGGGTTTGCACCTGGCGCAGGTCTAATTCGGGCGCCAGCCCGACTTCAAAGCGCCGGTTAATTAAATGATACGCGGCCTGCTGAGATGCCAGGGTGGATTGGGCCAGCTTGAGGTTTTCCCGGTCCGCGGCCAGGGTTAGATAAGCGGTGGCAACTTCGGATATCAGCAAGATTTGCGCGCTGCGCCGGGCCTGTTCGGTGGCGAAGTATTCCTCCAGGGCCCTTTCTCCCAGGCTGCGGATACGCCCGAAAAAATCAACCTCCCAGGAAGTGACTCCCAGATTGACGCCGTACTCCTCCAGGGTCACCATGCCGGACTCGCCGGCGCCGGAAATCCTGGCGCGCTGCTTGTTGGCAATGACGTTGGTTTCCACCTTGGGCAAAAGCTCGGCCCGTTGGATGCGGTACAAGCCCCGGGCCCTCTCCACATTTAAGGCGGCCAACCGCAGGTCGCGGTTGTTGTTCAAGGCCGTGGCGATGATCTTTTGCAACCGGTCATCGGCAAAGAATTCCCGCCATTGCAGGTCCGCGGCGGCCGGAGCCCCCTGGGTGGAGGAAGTCTCCTTGTAGGCCGGACCACTGGGCCAGTCCGCGGGCACCGGCGTTTCGGGACGGTTGTATTTCGGGATCATGGTGCAGCCGCTGAGAAAGAGCAATACCAAGGCGACCAGCGCCAGTGTTGCGTCCCGAAAATAGCCGAAAAGATATTGACTCCTAAAACTCCCCCTCCCCACGGGGGGAGGGGGTTGGGGGGAGGGGGGCGACTTCGGCCAAATAGCTGTAATCAGCCAAAAGACGCCACCCCCACCCCAGCCCTCCCCCCTCCAGGGGGAGGGAGAAAAACCGGGCTTCTTAGATAAGATATTTCCGGGACACCATACTAAGTTCCTTTTCATCTTAACGGCCCTCCTGGGAGACTGAGGGATCACCCGGTAGCACAGAGGCTGGCACCGCCTGGTTGCGCTTGAAGAGGCGGAAGATGAGGACGAAAAAGAAAGGGATAAAAAAGAGGTCGATGAAGGTGGCGGAAAGCATGCCGCCGGTAACCGCGGTGCCGATGGCGTTCATGGCGCCCGCGCCCGCGCCGGAAGCGATGGCCAGGGGCAGGACCCCGAAGAAAAAGGCGAAGGAGGTCATGAGGACCGGACGCAATCGCAACCGAGCCGCTTCCAGAGTGGCGTCCATCACCCCGGCCCCTTGCATGATCCGTTCCCTGGCAAACTGGATGATGAGGATGGCGTTTTTGGTCGTCAGCCCCAGGGTGGTGATGAAGCCGATCTGGAAGTAGACATCGTTGGGCAATCCCCGCAGCCAGGTGGCCAGCGCCGCGCCGAAAAGCCCCAGCGGCAACATCAGGAGGTTGGTGAAAGGAATGGCCCAACTCTCGTATAAGGCCGCCACGCACAGGAAGATAACGATAATGGAAAAGGCATAGAGCAGGGGAGCCTGGGAACCGGCCAGCCGCTCTTGAAAGGAAATCCCGGTCCAGTCATAACCGATGCCCCGGGGCAGTTGGGCGACGATCTCGGCCATAGCCTGCATCGCCTCGCCCGAACTCCTCCCCGGCGCGGGTTCACCCCAGATGTTTAATGCCGGGAAGCTGTTGTAACGCTCCAAGAGCGGCGATCCCTGGAACCAGTGGCCCGCGGCGAAGGAAGTGAAAGGCGTCATGGTCCCCGAAGCGTTGCGCACGTACAAGCGCTCCAGGTCTTTGGGGAGCATGCGGTAGGCCGCGTCGGCCTGGACGTAGACCCGCTTGACGCGCCCGCCCTGGATGAAGTCATTCACATAAGCGCTGCCGAAGGCCGAAGAGATGGTGCTATGTATGGTGTTGATGGGCACTCCCAGGGCGCCGGCCTTCTCCCAATCCACGTCGATGCGGTATTGGGTCACATCCTCCAACCCGCTGGGGCGGACGCGCATCAGCCTGGGGTCCTGGGCGGCCAGGCCCAGGAGTTGGTTGCGGGCCGCCATCAAGGCGTCGTGCCCCAAGCCGCCCCGGTCCTGCAGTTGGAAGTCGAAGCCGCCGGCCCGCCCCAGTTCCAGGACTGCCGGGGGCGGGAATGCGAACACCATGGCATTGCGAATCTTCGAAAACTTGGCCATGGCGCGTCCCGCCAGGGCGTTTACTTTCAACTTCGCGCCGGGGCGCAGGTGCCATTTTTTCAGCATCACAAATGCCAGTCCGGTATTCTGCCCGCTTCCGGAAAAGCCCCTTCCGGCCACGGTGAAGCAGGAAGCCACTGCTTCCTTTTCATCCACCAGGAAATGACTGCGGACTTGATCCAGGACCTCCTTGGTCTGCTCCAGGGTCGAACCCGCGGGCAGGCTCACCTGGACGAACATGACGCCCTGGTCCTCATTGGGGAGATAGGCGGTGGGCAGGCGCAAAAAGATGAATCCCACCGCGGCCGCGATCACCAGGTAGACCACGAAGTAGCGCCGTTTCTTGGAAAAACCGGAGGCCACCGTGTCTACGTATTTATCTCTCCAGCGGAAAAAGAAGCGGTCGAATCTTCGGAAAAAGGGGCGCAGGAAAAAGATGGCGTTGTCCGCGGGTTCGTGTCCCGGCGGGACAGGTTTGAGGAGGTAGGCGCAGAGAACCGGAGTCAAGATCAGGGCCACCACCACCGAGAGCAGCATGGCGGAGATGATGGTCACCGAAAACTGGCGGTAAATAACCCCGGTGGAGCCGCCGAAGAAGGCCATGGGGCCGAAGACCGCGGCCAGCACCAGGCCGATGCCGATCAAGGCGCTGGTGATCTGGCCCATGGACTTGCGGGTCGCCTCCTTGGGCGGCAGCCCCTCTTCCCGCATGATGCGTTCCACGTTTTCCACCACCACGATGGCGTCGTCCACCAGCAGACCGATGGCCAGCACCATGGCGAACATGGTGAGCATATTGATGGAAAAACCGAACAGTCCCAGGACCGCAAAGGTTCCCAGGATCACCACCGGCACCGCCAGGGTGGGAATCAGGGTGGCCCGGATATTTCCCAAGAAGAGGTACATCACCAGAAAGACCAGCAGAATCGCCTCGAACAGAGTAAGGACCACTTCGTTGATGGCCACCCTGACGAATGGCGTGGTGTCATAGGGGTAGATGACCTTCATGCCCGGGGGGAAGTACCGGGCCAGCTCCTCCATTTTCGCCTTGACGGCATCCCCGGTTTTCAGGGCGTTGGCGCCGGGGGCCTGGCGCACGGCCAGGCCGGTGGCGGGGTGGCCATTGTAAAGGGGGTGGCTGCCGTAGCGCTCGGTGCCCAACTCCGTCCGGCCCACATCGCGCACGCGCACGATGGAACCGTCCGGGTTGACGCGCAGAGGGATGGCCGCGAACTCCTCCGGAGTCTTGAGGAGGTTCTGGACGATGATGGAGGCGTTCAGCCGCTGGCCGTCCTGCGCGGGCGCGCCGCCGAACTGGCCCGCGGAAACTTCCACGTTGTAGGCCTGCAGCCCCTGGATGACATCCGTCATGGTCATCCGGTAGTCGGTGAGCTTATTCGGATTGAGCCAGACGCGCATGGAATACTGGGAGCCGAAAACTTCCACTTCCCCCACTCCCGGCACCCGGGCCAGCACCTGTTCGATTTTGGACTGCGCGTAGTCCGCCAGATCAATGTCGTCCATGCTGTCATCTTCCGACACCAGGCCCACAATGATGAGCCAGTTTCTGGTGGACTTGCTGACTCTGACCCCGGCGCGCTGCACCACGTCGGGCAGGCTCGCCATGGCCAGTTGCAGCTTGTTCTGCACCTGGGCCCAGGCCAGGTCGGGATCGGTTCCGGGAGTGAAGGTGAGCTCGATTCTGCCGGCGCCGGAGGCATCGCTGGTGGCGGACATGTATAACAACTTGTCGAACCCGGTCATCTTTTGTTCGATGATCTGGATCACGCTGTTTTCCACGGTTTCGGCCGAGGCCCCGGGATAAAACGCGTCGATGGCGATGGACGGGGGAGCGATGGGCGGATACTGGGATATGGGTAAATTATAGATCGCCAGCCCGCCCCCCAGCATCATGATGCAGGCAATGACCCAGGCAAAGACCGGGCGGTCCAGGAAAAAGTTCGATAACATTACATTCCTCCGCGGTGCCTGCAAAATAGAGAAGTTGCCGGTGGTCAGTGGTCAGTGATCAGTAATAAGTAATAAGTAAAAAGTAATAAGTGGTCAGTGGTCAGTGGCCAGTGAAGGTCTACACCTCATTCTGTTACTTGTTACTTATTACTTATTACTTATTACTTATTACTTCTCCCGGGCTTGGGCGCCGGCCTTGGCGCTTTCCCAAGGGATGGCTTTGACTGCGGCGCCGGGCCGCACTTTCATCAGGCCCTCGACAATCACGCGCTCTCCCGTCTGTAGACCGGAGGATACGAGCCATTGGTCGCCAATGGCTCGGTTGAGTTTCAGCATCCGCATCTGCACCTTGCCGTCCTCATCCACGATCAGGGCGAAGGGCTCCCCCTTGGGATTGCGGTTCACCCCTTGCTGGGGGACCAAGATGGCCTCGGTGGCGATACCCTCCTGGACCGAGGCTCGCACGAACATGCCCGGCAGGAGCAGGTGTTGCGGATTCGGGACCACGATCCGCAAGGTGAAAGACCCGGTCGCCGGGTCCACGGTGACGTCCCGGAATTGCAGGGTGCCTGCCTGGGGGCACAGGTTGCCGTCTTCCAGGAGGATGCAGACCTTTCTCCCGTTTTTGCTAGCGGCGCTGAGCCGGCCGGCTTCCAGGTGGCGTTTCAACCGCAACAACTCCGCGGACGATTGAGACACGTCTACGTAAATCGGGTTCAGTTGCTGAATGGTGGCCAGGCTCGCGGCTTGATACGCCGTCACCAGGGCGCCGTCCGTCACGCTGGACTTGCCGATGCGCCCGGAGATGGGCGCGGTGACCCGGGTGTAGCCCAGATTGATGCGGGCCGCTTCCACCTGGGCTTGCCAATAGGCCACCTCGGCCTGGGCCTGTCCCCTGGCCGCGGCCGCGTCATCATAGTCCTGCTGGCTGACAGCCTTATCCGCCAGCAATTCCTTATAGCGTTGGGTTTTCAAACGGATCGACGGCAAATTGGCCTGGGCCTTGCCCAGGGAGGCCCTGGCAGTGTCAAGGGCCACCTGAAAAGGAGCGGGATCGATCTGGTAAAGCAGTTGTCCGGCTTTGACATCGGAGCCTTCCTGAAAGAGGCGCTTCTTGATGATGCCATTGACCTGGGGACGGATTTCCGCCACCAGGTAAGGAGACGTCCGGCCCGGCAGCTCCGTGGTCAGCTCCACCTGCAGCGGCTGAATGGTCACCGTGGCCACTTCCGGGGGGGGCAGGGCTTGCTGCCCTTGCCCGCGGCCGCAGCCGCCCACCAAAATCATCAGGGCCATCAAAGCCCCGGTCCATTTAATCAGTTCATAACCGTTCCGGTTCAGTTGCATCAGAAATCTCCCCAAATATCCAGTAAATGCTAATCCCGGGTAAAATCAGCGCGATTCTTCAGGTTTAGAGATTTATTATGCCAGTAGGCCGCCTGGGAAATGTCTTTGGGGACGCCTTCGCCCACCAAATACATGTTTCCCAGGGCCGCCTGGGCCGGGGTGTTTCCCTGCTTGGCAGCTTTTTTATACCAACCGGCGGCCTGCTGCAAATCTTTCGGCACCCCCTGGCCGTGGTAATACAGGAAACCGAGGCGATATTGGGCGTTGGCCTCCCCCTGGGCCGCGGCTTTCTCGAACCAGGCCGCGGCCTTCCTGAGGTCGGGAGCCACCCCGTAACCCTGCTCATACATTAAACCCAAATTGTACCGGGATCTGGCGTCGCCTTTGTCGGCTAATTGCTGCATGTTGGCAAATTTTTGTTCCCGGGTCTCCGTGGCGCCGCAGGCAGCAAGCCCCAAGGCCAGCATAAGAATAACCCCAACCGAACCCCATGTCTTCATAGCCCCCTCGGGGAAAGTTAAAATAATAACAGTTAATTTATTAACTTATGTAGGCAAAAAAAAAATTATTAGGAAATATTCCGATAGATTTTATTGAGAATGTTTTCCAAGGCTTCTATTTCTCTGGCCAACAGGCCGTGGAACACTTTTTCCACCAATTGCAGTTTGAGGGGATGGACCTTGTCTACCAGTTGTTTTCCCTCTTCGGTCAGGAATATGGCATATTTCCTCCGGTCGGTGGCCTGGCGCCGGACTAATCTTTTCCTCTCCAGGATGTCCAGCATCCGGCTGATATTGGGCTTGTCTTTGAAGAGAACGTGGCCGATCTCCTTTTGCGAGAGCCCTTCTTCTTCCCGCAGCAGATTCAGAATCGCACACTGCTCCGGGGTAATGTCCAGTCCCTGCTCCTTCAGGAACCGTTCGAACGCCCCCTTCATCGCCAGGGCGGTACGGTAAATGATAAAACCGGTGCTTTTTTCGATGGAGTATCCCTTCGACATAGGCGCCCTCCCTCCATTCGGTTAATATATGAACTGATAAAAATAAGCAAGATAATTTTGCCTGTATCTCAATGGCTGCCCTAACCATAAATTTCTTCATATAATTTTGCCTTAGCCAATTAATTTATATTAATATGTTAACTATTTACTTCATAACTATTAATGACTGGCTGAGGCCTCGTGAAGGCCTGGTTCCTGGAGCCGCTGCTCCTGAAAGTGCTGGTCCGCGGGGAAGGCGCCGGTGCCCCTCAGGTTGAGCTTCCTCTTCTGTTCCTGGCTCCCGGGCCCCTTTTGGGGTACAATCTGGTGGCCGCGCATTAGAAAAAACCGGTGGTATTATGCGGAAAATCTGTGGATGGGAAATGGTCGCACCGGGAGATGACTGAGAACCATAAAATTGAATTTTTCCAGGGAAAATGGCAGCCAGCGGTTTTGGTCTTGATGTGGCCTTTTCTCTCTTTTTTGTTTTTGGGGGCCATCCTCAGCAGTGAGTGCGGGGCGGAAGATTTTAAAATTGCCATCGATATCGGCCATACTAAACTCAGTCCGGGCGCGCTCAGCGCCAGAGGGGTGCCTGAATATCAATTTAATCAGAGCATCGGCGCCCTGCTGCATCAAAACCTCCTTAAAGACCAGAGATTTAAGGGCTCGTTTATTATTAATGAGACGGGAGGCGCAATCTCCCTTTCAGCCAGAGCGGCTATTGCCAACCGCCGGGGCGCGGCTCTTTTTGTCTCCATACATCATGATTCCGTGGAACCCAAGGATTTGTCCTATTGGGTTTACCAGGGAGAAAATAGGCCCTATTGCGATAAGTTCGCCGGACACTCCATATTTTACTCGGAGGAAAACGGGAACCCTCTTAAAAGCTTAGTCTTTGCCATTATCCTGGGTTCCGAGATGTTGCGCCAGGGTTTTTGCCCCACCTTGCATCATGCGGAAAAATTTACCGGGGGGGACAAAGATCTGATTGATAGGACCAGAGGTATCTATAAGTATAACAAGTTGGTAGTCTTGAAAAGCACTAAGATGCCGGCAGTTTTATTCGAATGCGGCATCATCAAGAGTAGAGACGAAGAACTTATAATTCGCAGTTCAAAGTATCAAAACAATATAGTCAAAGTTCTAATAAATGCAATTAATATATATTTTGTTAAATAGGAACTAGAAGTTTCAGTAGAAATATTGAAAATAGAAATCTTGACCTAGAAAATGATGATCGGCAAATTCCAGAAAAGGCAGGCGTGGCGTGAAAACTGGGGTGGGGTGAAAGGCCCGGGCCCGGGCCTTTCTGATTATGCCTAACAGGCGAACCCAGACCGGCTATTTCTTCTTGCCCTTTTTCTCCTTGGCAGGCGGGGCTGGAGACGGCGTTGCCGGGGCCGGGCTCGCGGGCTTGCCGGAAGCGGCCCCGGCTGGCAGCAGAATCTCCTCCACCTCCTTATGTTTGCCGGCCCGGGCATGGTCCAGGGCGGTCTGGCCGTCTTTAGCTTTGGCGTTGACTTGCGCGCCTTTTGCCAGCAGGAGTTTAACCGTGTTCAGGTGATTGTTGCGGGCCGCCAGCATCAAAGGGGTCCCCCCCTTATCATCCGCGGCATTGACGTCTGCGCCTTTATCCAGGAGCAATTTCACCAAATCGGTTTTGCCGTTGAGCGCGGCGATGCCCAAGGCGGAAATGCCACCTGTTTTGTCTTTGACTTTCGGGTCCGCCCCCTTTTCCAGGAGCAACTTGGCCGCGTCGGCATGGCCGTAGTTGGCCGCCCACATCAGAGAGGTGCGGTGGTCGTCATCCGTGGCGTTGATCTCGGCTCCCTTGTCCAGGAGCAGGGTGATGATCTCGGTTTTGCCCCCGGCCGCGGCGGACATGAGCGCGGTCATGCCGTTCTTCGAGGTCTTGGCCTTGAGGTCGGCTCCCTTCTCCAGCAGCAGGGTGACGATGTCGGGATGGCCTTTAATGGCCGCCCAGATCAGGGGGGTGGCGCCGAACTGTTTGTCCGGGGTATTGGGGTCGGCGCCGCGGGCCAGGAGAGCTTGCACAATTTCCTGGCGGCCGGACTTGGCGGCCATCCCCAGGGGGGTGTCTCCTTCCTTGTTGGTCACGTTAGGACTCATCCCGGCCTCTAAAAAGAGCTGGACCACCAAGGTGTCACCGTCCCGGACCCGCTCCACAAAAGAATCTTCGCTGTAATTGACGTTCATCTGGCCCAGCTTCAGACGGGCAGTTTCCTGGGGGTTGCCGCAGGCCAACAGGCCCAGGAGCAGGATAACCATGGGGACACAAGTGACTTGAGAAAACCTCATTCTGGAAAACCTCCTGTACATAAGTAGGGGGACCTGGATTACCCATCCGGGCCCCGCGGGTTTTGGGGATCTCCGGAGTGCTTGCCTGTCCGGTATTCCTGAAAGATACGTTAGTCACTGCCGGCAGGCCGGTCAACGCCAGGACCGGGAACCGAAGTTTGCATAGGCATTATTTGCCAAGGGGAGACCGGGGAAATCTTTTCCATATCCGCCGATTGGCTAGCCGGCGCCAGCCGCGCCACCTCCCAAAACTCTGACAGGAGGCCGGAGGTGTATTGATTTGTTAGGGTCTCAGCCTTTTTCTCCTTCCCCCAGCAGATTCTCCAGGGCCCCGTCGATGGCGGGAAAATCGAAGTTGAACCCGGCAGCCAGCAATTTTTGGGGCAGGACTTTCTGGCCGGTGAGGACCACTTCCGCAAATTCTCCCAGGATCAGGCGCAGCATGAACGCGGGCGCGGGCAGGAAGCTGGGGCGATGCAGGACCCGGCCCAGGGCCCGGGCCAGTTCCCGGTTACGCACCGGCTGGGGCGCGGTGAAATTCACGGCACCCTGGATCTCCGGGTGATCCTTGATAAACAGAAAGGCCCGGGCGTGGTCCAGGCGGTGAATCCAGGAAAACCACTGGGTACCCGGGCCCACGGGCCCTCCCAGGAAGCGCTTGAACAGGGGGGCCATTTGCCCCAAAACCCCGCCGCCCCGGCCCAAGACCAGGCCGAAGCGGGTGACCACCACCCGTACCCCCAGGTCCTGGGCCTTCAGGGCCTCGGCCTCCCAATCCTGGGCCAGGCGGGCCAGGAAATCGTCCCCCGGCGGGGACTCTTCGGCGAGGTCTTCATCCCCCCGGGGCCCGTAATAGCCGATGGCCGAGGTGCTGCAGAAGAGTTGGCGGCGGTCCCCCGGGGCCAGGGCGGCCACCAGATTGCGGGTGGTGAAGATGCGGCTGTCGTAGATTTCCTCTTTGTGGGCCGCGCTCCAGCGGGTAAAGACGGAAGCCCCGGCCAGGTTGATGATCCAGTCGTGCTCCGGCACCACGGACATCCAGGGGCCTTCCCGGGTGGGGTCGCCGGTGAGGAAGCTGATGGCGGGGCAGGCCGGGTCGGGGGGAATCTCCCGGCGGCTGAGGATGGTCACCTCATGGCCGTGCCGGGCCAGCTCCCGGGTAAGAAAAGTGCCCACAAAACCGGTGCCGCCGGTAATAAAAATCTTCATCAACATGGCCCTCCTGATACCAAGTTGCAATCAAACGACAATTTTCTTGTAGGGGCGAATCTTGTATTCGCCCGGCCTCCAGGGCGAACACCAGGTTCGCCCCTACGGTTCAACGTCTTTTGATTGCGAATTGGTATGAGGCCCGGAGTCCGCAGGATGATCCGCGGCCTTCCAGGCAATTATGGCGTAAACTTAAGCATCCGCAGGTGCGGATGCAAAGGCCAGTGGCCTCTTTGGGCCTGGATGCCCAATAATTTTCCCCGAAAAGCCAGAAAGAAAAAGTGGGATTGCCTTAAATTATCCTTGCTTTTCGGTTACTTACGTGCCATTTTGCCTGCGAGGAGCCAGAGAGAAGATGACCGGCCGCGTCGCCAAATTCTGGAAAACGGCAATTCGCCTGATGCCGGTGATGGTTCTGTTGGCCCTGGCGGCCCCGGGCTGCGGCGGGGAGAAGAAGGCCGCGCTCGACGACGTGGACCGGGTGCTCCGGGCCTCCTGGCGGAGTTACCGCCGGCATTTTATTGCCCCGGAGGGAAGGGTGGTGATCCCGGAGAGGTCCGGGGGGAGCATCTCCGAGGGCCAGGCTTATGCCTTGCTCCGGGCGGTGTGGGCCGGGGACCGGGACACCTTCCAGCAGGTCCACGCCTGGACCCGGAGCAATTTGTCCCGGCGGGCCGGGCCGGGGGACGCCTTGCTGGCCTGGCAATGGGGCCGGGATCAAGACGGGGCCTGGCGGATCCTGGACGGGAATACGGCCACGGACGGGAACCTGGATTATGCCCTGGCCCTGGCCCTGGCCGCGGCCCGGGGCTGGCGGCCGGGACCGGAACTGCCGGGTTATGCCGAGGAGGCCCAGCGGGTGGCGGAGGGCATTCTGGCCCTGGAGACGGTGAGCCTGCCTGCCGGGGAACTCCTCCTGACCCCCGGCAACTGGCACGAAACTAAGCCCCCCTATCTCGTCAATCCTTCTTATTTTTCCCCGGCCGCGTACCGGATTTTTGCTAAACTCCAGCCCCAACCAGCCTGGCTCCGGCTCGGGGACTCCGCCTATGCGCTGCTGGCGCGGCTGGCCCAGGGGCTAGGGCCGCAAAAAGGAGTGGGGCTTTTTCCGGATTGGTGCCAGGTGGATGCACAAGGAGAGCCCCAGCCCGCGCCGGCGCGGGAGACCCATTTCGGCTGGGAAGCAGTGCGCCTCCCCTGGCGGCTGGCCCTGGACAGCCTGTGGTTTCAGGAAGAACGGGCCACGCGCCTTCTGAAGCAGCATTTTTTGCCCTTTTTTCAAAAGGAATGGCAGAAACGGGGGAGGCTGATGGCCCTGTATAGTTACGGGGGCGAGCCCTTGGCGGACTATGAGAGCCCGGTGCTCTATGCCGGGGTGCTGGCCGCGGCCCTGGCTGCCGGGGACCGTCCCTTTGCCGGGGAAATGGCCCAGAAGGTGTTAAGCTTTTATCACCAGGAAGGGCAGGAGGCGTATTTCGTCTCCCGGGATAATTATTACGCCAACAACTGGGCCTGGTTGGGCCTGGCCCTCTATGCCGGCTGGGTCAGGTAAACATTAAAGAAACTCAAAGCCCCGGTCGAACAGGTCCAGGCAGGCGTCCACCACCCGGGGGTCATAGAGGACGCCCCGGTTCCGGGAGATTTCCTGGAGGGCCGTGTTGATTCCCAGGTTCACGCGGTGGGGGCGGGCATAGGCCATGGCCTCCACCACATCGGGCACCGCCAGAATCCTGGCTTCCAGCAGAATTTCCTCCCCCGCGAGCCCCGCGGGATACCCGGAGCCGTCCAGCCTTTCGTGATGCTGCACGATGATCTCGGCCACGGGCCAGGAGAAATCCAGATCTTTCAGGATATAATGGGCGGCCCGGGGATGGGCCTGGATCAGGGCCATTTCCGCGGCATTCAGGGAGCCGGTCTTGTTCAGAATCTCCAAGGGGATGAAGAACTTGCCGATGTCATGCACCATGCCGGCGATGGTTAAACCTTCGATCTGCTCCGTGGACAGGCCCAGCTCCAGGGCGATGGCGCAGGCCAGGTGGGTGACGCGGCGCTGGTGCTCTATCAGGTCGGGGACCCGGCATTCCAGGATGGCCACCGCGGCCTCCAGCATTTCCTGTAATTCCTTGAAATTTCGCCGCCAGTTCTCCTGCCGCCGCCACTCCGGGTCGGCAAAGGTCTGGAGATCGTCAAGCTCCCGGCGGAGGGCCGCCAGCTCTTCTAGAAGCTGAGCCCTGGTCTTTTCCTCATCTTTCATTTTCGTTCCTGGAGGCATGGGTTTCGCGCCAAAGAAGGCAGCCAGGGATATTGTTGTTAGTCTAACAGCCATTTCAAAACCGTTTTTTTCTGTCACCCTGAGCGAAGCGAAGGGTCTAGGTATTTGAAAAGAATAGATTCTTCGCTTCGCTCAGAATGACATTTTTGGAGAATGTGGGGTTTTGAAATGGCTTCTAGAGCTTTATCGGCTCAAATCCCAAAAAACTTGGGGAAAGTCTGATAGGTGGGGGAGGGGAGGGGCATGGCGCACTCCTTTCCCATCAGGTTGTGGAAAAATTATCTAAAGACGAGATGCTTCGCTGCGCTTTGCATGAATAGAAGAGGAAAAATGCAGGGTGGGCACTGCCCACCAAGTCCTTAAAACCATATTTAAGAACTGGTCTTATAAATTGTCATGAACTATAAGGAATTTCGATAAAATTCTCCTAGTTGACAGGGGTAATAAAGGTTTTTATATGCTTAGGACTATCAGAAGTTCATCACGGGTTAAAAAAAGGCGGCGCGCAGGCGCTCCATGATGGCCTGGACCCGGTGCAAAAAAGTGTGCCGGCCCAGGACCCGCGCCCGGGCCCGGGCGGCCAGGGCTTGGCGGGCCTCCGGGTGGGCCGCGAAATATTGGAGCTTGGCTCCGGCCTCCTCCAGGTCATGGTAGGTAGCCACTTCCTCAGGGTGAAATAATTCCAGCAAGGCCTCCTTGAAATCAGTGAGCAAAAACGCGCCCGCGGCCGGGACGTCAAAGACGCGCTGGTTCAGGCCGTCTTTCATTTGCAGGCTGGTGACGTTCAGGTTCACCGCCACGCACTGGTAAAAAGCCGGGAGTTCCCGGTTGTAAGCGATGCGGCCCCCATAGGCCCCCGGGTCGGGGAGAAAGGTTTGCCAGGCCGGGTCGCCGTAAACCTGGAGCCCCAGGCCGGTTAAGGGGATGATGTTCTCCAGGCGGTGCATCTGAGAGGACCGCCACAGGACCGCGGCCTCCAGGTCGATCTGCTCCGGCAAGGGGAGCCCGGCAAACTCCGGAAATGCCGCGGCTATCGCTGCCCTGGCCTTATACGCGGGGCTGCGGCTAAACCCCCGGGCCGCGGCTTCAATGGCCTCCAGTTTCCGTGGTTCTTTTTGAAACCGGGCCAGTTGCTGCCGGAGCCGCTGAGACCAGGTGGAGCCCACAAAGGCTTTTTGTATTTCCCCGAATTTCCAAGTGGGCGGGGTGCGATAAGGCCGGAAAAGGCGGATGTCCGCGGCCAGGGGGAGATAAGCCAGGTGGGTAAAGTCCATGGCTGCCAGATCATCCAGGTAATGGCGGTCCCAGACAAAGAGGTAGACCCAGGGGGAGACGTTTTGGGGAAAGGCCCGGATGATAAAGTCCGGGTTGTCCACGTACCAGACCGCGGTGGGGATCTCGCTCTCCCGCAGCAGTTCAGTCAACCGGCCCGCTTTGTCAAAGCCGATATGATTGATGCAGAATAAAAAATCCGGCTGAAAATCCAGCAAATCTGACAGAAATCGGGAAAAGTTAGCCGCGCCCCATTCTTCCTTAACTTCCCATTCCCTGACTTCCAGGCCCAACTGGTGGCAGGCCCGGACGCATTCTTCCTCCAGGAAGAATTGCTGGCGGAGGACAAAAACCCGCCGGGGCGGGCCGGGCCTTTTCCGGGAGCGGAATAACGCGGGTAAGCCGGGGGGGTAGTCCATAGAAAAGAGTTCAAGGTTCCTGGTTCAAAGTTCAAAGGTTCTTATTGGTGCGCGGATGTGGGATATTTAGGAACTTCTCATAGATTATTACGGTATATTGATTAAAAAAGTTAAAACCCTTTATAATTTTTTTAAAAAATAACCAGCCACAATAATGCTGCATGGTAGCCCTTCTTTGGATAACACCTCCAGATCAAGGGGCAGGGGGCGGAAGAATCCATTGGTGACAACGGGGGAATGTGGTATATTCTGCCAGTTAATTATGTTGGCACAGGAATATCCTTTTATTTATTCGGTCAGCGCCCTGACCCGGGAAATCCGGCAGCGTTTGGAGACTGGCTTCCCTCTGGTGTGGGTCAGCGGCGAAATCTCCAACCTGCGCCAGCCCTCCTCCGGCCATTACTATTTCACCCTGAAGGACGAAGGTGCGCAACTGCGCACCGTTTTTTTCAAGGGCAACCATATCCATTTGCGCTTTAAACCCCAGGAAGGGGGCCAGGTGCTCTGCCGGGGGCGGCTCACGGTCTATGAACCCCGGGGGGAATACCAACTGGTGCTGGACTACCTGGAACCCCTGGGCTGGGGCGCGCTGGCCCAGGCCTTTGAGGCCCTGAAGGCCCGGCTCCAGGCCGAGGGCCTGTTCGCCCCGGAAAACAAAAAGCCGTTGCCTTATCTGCCCCGGCGCCTGGCCCTGGTTACTTCCCCCACCGGCGCGGTGGTGCGGGATTTTTTACGCCTCTTGAGGCAGCGCTTTCCCAACGTGGAAGTGCTCATCTACCCGGTGAAGGTGCAGGGCGCGGCCGCGGCCGGGGAGATCGCCGGGGCCCTGGACGATCTGGCCCATTATCCGGGGGTGGAAGTCATCATCCTGGCCCGGGGGGGCGGGTCTTTGGAAGACCTGTGGCCCTTCAACGAAGAGACCGTGGCCCGGGCCATCCACCGCTGCCCGATTCCCGTGGTCTCCGCGGTGGGCCACGAAGTGGATTATACCATCGCCGATTTTGTCGCGGATGTCAGGGCCCCCACGCCTTCCGCCGCGGTGGAGCTGGTGGTCCCGGACCAGGGGGAACTCAAGCGCCGTTTGGCGCGCCTGGCCGCGGCTTTGGGCCTGGGCTGGCAGCGGCGAGTGGCCGCGGCCCGGCAGCATTTGCGGCTGACTTCCCGGCTCCTGCCGGACCTGCGCCGCGGCCTGACGGATTTGCGCCTCCGGGTGGACGACCAGGCCGAGACCCTGGCCCGGCGATTGCGCCGCCGGGTGGAGGACTGCCGCCAGCAGGTGCGCCTGGGCAGGTCACGGATTTTTTTGCTCAGCCCCCGGCGCAGCCTGGGCCTGGCCCGGCAGCGGCTGGAGCAGGCGGAACAGACTTTAGGACAGCGCTGGCAGGGGCGGATAAAAGAGCAACGGCGGCACCTGGATTATTTGCATAGTCACCTGGAGCAGCTCAATCCTCTGGCCATCCTGGAGCGGGGTTATGCCGTGGCCACCAAACTGCCGGAGGGGACCATTATCCGTGATGCCGGCCAGGCGCCCCCGGGCGCGGCCATCCGGGTCAGAGTCGCTAAGGGCCGCCTGGACTGCGAAGTGAAGAAAGTGAGCAGTGAGGTGTAGGGCGGGAAAGCGCAGCGCATCCCGCCTCTTAGCTATGCCGATTGCCGAAGGCGGGATGCGTTTCACTTTCCCGCCCTACTGCTGAAAATGTCTTTCGTAGGGCGCGTCTTACGCGCCAAAATGGTGCGTGAAACGCACCCTACAACTCCTCGTTCCCAAGTTGCACTTGGGAACGAGAATTGATGCCAAGCTAAGCTTGGCTGGTCATAGCGTTCCCAAGCACAGCTTGGGAACGAGAAAAAAAATGGCTAAGAAAGAACAAACACCGACCACCTTTGAGGCGGCCCTGAAGCGGTTGGAAGAGGTCCTGGGTTCCCTGGAGCATGGGGATCTGCCCCTGGAAGGGACCCTGGCCGCGTTTGAGGAAGGGGTGCGCCTGGTGAAGTTCTGCCAGCAGAAGCTGGATGAGGTGGAAAAACGGGTGGAGTTGCTCCTCAAGGATGACGCGGGCAAATTTTTCACCCGGCCTTTCCCGGAAGAGGAGGGGGAAGGAAATTAAAAAGATTAACCACAGAGACACAAAGGACACAGAGATTCACAGAGGAGGAGACAAATTTTTATTTTTGGCGCTTCCTGCGCCAAAAATAAAAAAATTCTTTCTCTGTGAAACTCTGTGAACTCTGTGCTTCTGTGGTAAAATAACTTAATCGTCACATGATGGACCTCAAAGCCTATTTAGAAGAACGCCGGGGGCTGGTCAACCGGGCCCTGGAGGCCTTTCTGCCGGCGGTGCGGGGACCCGCGTTCAGGGTGGTGAAGGCCATGCATTACAGTCTCTTTGCCGGCGGCAAGAGGCTCAGGCCCATACTCTGCCTGGCCGGAGCGGAGGCGGTGGGGGGCGACCCCACTGAGGTCCTGCCCGTGGCCTGCGCCCTGGAGATGATTCACACTTACTCCCTGATCCACGACGATTTGCCGGCCATGGACGATGACGATCTACGCCGGGGGCAGCCCACCTGCCACAAAGAGTTTGATGAGGCCACGGCCATCCTGGCCGGGGACGGCCTGCTCACCGCGGCCTTCCAAACCCTGGGGGAGGCCGCACCCCGGTACGAGGACCGGGAGACCGCCTTGCTGGCGGTCATTGAGCTCATCGCCGCAGCCGCGGGATATCGGGGCATGGTGGGCGGGCAGATGCTGGATCTCCAGGCTGAAGGCCGGGAGGTGACCCTCAAGGAATTGGAAACCATCCACCGCCTGAAGACCGGGGCCCTGCTCACCGCCGCGGTGCGGGCCGGCGGCCTGATGGCGGGGGGGACCAGGGCGGAAGTGACCGCGCTTACCAGTTATGGGGAGAAATTCGGGTTGGCCTTCCAAGTTACCGACGACCTTCTGGATGTGGAAGGGGAGGCCGCGGAAATGGGGAAGGCTACGGGGATGGATGCCCAGCGCCGTAAGGCTACTTACCCGGGGGTGCTGGGACGGGAGGAGGCCCGGGCCTGGGCGCAGCGCCTGGTGGACACGGCCATCGCCGAATTGGAGGCTTTCGGGGACCGGGCCGAGCCGTTGCGGGCCATCGCCGCCTATCTATTGGTACGCCGCTCCTGATTGGAGGAATTTGGCTAATGGAAGACAGAAAAGGTCCACAGTTGGGGTCTAATCCCCACCGCTTGCTGGACACCGTCAAAAGTCCCAAGGATTTGAAAAAATTGTCCCCGGAGATCCTGCCGGGTCTGGCCCAGGAACTGCGGCAGGTGATTATCTCCTCCGTTTCCAAGACCGGCGGCCACCTGGCCCCCAGCCTGGGAGTGGTGGAACTGACCATCGCCCTGCACTACGTTTTTGATTCCCCCCGGGACAAGATCGTTTGGGACGTGGGCCATCAGGCCTATGCCCACAAAATCCTCACCGGCCGCCTGGACCGCTTCCATACCCTGCGGCAATACGGGGGGCTCAGCGGCTTTCCCAAGCGCAGTGAAAGCCCCCATGATGCGTTCGACACCGGCCACAGCTCCACGTCCATCTCCGCGGCCCTGGGCATGGCCACCGCCCGCTGCCTAAAGAAGGAGTGCGGCCGGACCATCGCGGTGATCGGCGACGGCTCCATGACCGCGGGCCTGGCCTTCGAGGGGCTGAATAACGCCGGGGACCTGAACAAAGACCTGATCGTCATCCTCAATGACAACGGCATGTCCATCGCCCAGAACGTAGGCGCGTTGTCCTCTTTTTTGAGCCGCAAGCTCACCGGGCCTACCATGGTCTTTCTGAAAAAGCAGGTGGAGAGCCTGCTGCGGTCCTTCCCGGGCATCGGCGGCGATCTGGTGGCCTGGGCCAAAAGGGGGGAAGAGTCATTCAAAGCCTTCTTCACCCCGGGCATGTTGTTCGAGGCCCTGAAGTTCAACTACCTGGGGCCGGTCCGGGGCCACCGCCTGGACCACCTCATTGAGACCTTTAATAATGTCAAGAATCTGAACGGCCCCATCCTGGTGCACGTGGTCACCACCAAGGGCAAGGGTTATGAGCCCGCGGAATCCGATCCCACCGGATTTCACGGCCTGGGCCGGTTCGACCCGGACACCGGGGAAGCCAAAAAGAGCGTCAGCGAAGTGCCGTCTTATACGCAAGTCTTCGGGGAAACCATGGTGCGCCTGGCCCGGGAGAACAAAAAGATCGCGGCCATCACCGCGGCCATGCCCGACGGCACCGGGTTGGTGGACTTTGGGAACGAATTTCCGGAGCGCTTTTTTGACGTGGGCATCTGCGAGCAACACGCGGTGACCTTTGCCGGGGGCCTGGCGGTGGAGGGGGTGCGGCCCGTGGCCGCCATCTATTCCACCTTTCTGCAGCGGGCTTATGACCAGGTGCTCCACGACGTCTGCCTCCAGAACCTGCCGGTGGTCTTCGCCCTGGACCGGGGGGGCATTGTCGGCGAAGACGGGGAGACCCACCAGGGGCTCTTCGACCTCTCCTACCTGCGGCACCTCCCCAATATGGTGGTCATGGCCCCCAAGGACGAAGACGAACTGCGGCATATGCTCTATACCGCGGTGGACCATCCGGGTCCCATTGCCCTGCGCTATCCCCGGGGCCAAGGCGTGGGCGTGCCCTTTTCCTCCACCCTCCGGAAAATTCCCATCGGCAAGGCTGAAGTCCTCCAGGAAGGGAAAGATCTTCTGATCTTGGCTCTGGGCGCTTCGGTGCATCACGCCCTGGACGCGGCCCGGCAACTGGAGGAGCGGGGTTTTCAGGCCACGGTGGTCAACGCCAGGTTTGTCAAGCCCCTGGACGAGCAGTTGATCCTCACCCTGGCCGCGCGCCACGGCCGGGTCCTCACCGTGGAAGAAAACCTGGCCCAGGGCGGCTTCGGCAGCGCGGTCCTGGAACTCCTCTCCGACCACCATCTCACGGGTGTGCCCGTGAAACGCCTGGCCATCCCGGACGTCTTCATGGAACATGGCAAGCCGGAGATCTTACGCCAGAAATACGGCCTGGACGCGGCCGGCATCCTCCAAGGCGCCTTGGAACTCCTGGAACAACCGGCCCAGGAAAAGAAGGTGGTCTGGGGCGGGTTTAAAGGATAAGGATTTGGGGGAGGGGGGCCAGGAGCCGAGGGGTCCTGGCCCCTTTCCCTCCGGTTCCCAAGATCCTCGGGCTGGGAACCAGAAGAAAAAGGTCTGACCGCCGGGACCTTCAACGGGATGACCCTGAGCCCCGCTGACTGGGCGACTGCATCAACAGCAATTACCTGCTGTTCCCTTACCGCCTGTAACCCGCATCTCTCCTGCCAACTGCCCATCTCTACAACTTATTTCAAAACCTATTCTGAGGCTCCAGATGGGTTATTAACGGACAAAAGGATGGAAGGATGATTCTTTAAGTCCCCCTTTCCTAAAGGGGGATTTAGGGGGATTATTAGGAGCTTATACCATGTTCGCATTGTAGGGGCGGGTTTTAAACCCGCCCCTACAAGTGATATCAATATGTTAGCATGTTATTTTGTTTCATTTCAAAGAGAACACGGTATTATATCATCCCCCCTGCCCCCCTTTAGAAAAGGGGGGGTGATTCTCTTGCCAATAAAACCCTCTTGGATAAGCCAAAACGACTGGAAAAATCGGTTTTGAAATGACTTTTAGTTATTGCCCCATCGATTCTGAGGCAGCTCCTTGACAGTGGGCATGTTATACTTAGTTTGTATACAGGAAAATTGTCATATGACTGGCCGTGAACGAGATTGATGAGGTGTTGATGAAACCCAAAAATATTCTTTACCTGGCAGGCCTAGTCTCCCTTTTGACGGTGGCTCTCTTAGGTTCTGCGGGAAACATAGCCGAGGCCCTACAGGGTTCTGGTTCTTCCATAATTAAGCCAAACGCGCAAATTGAGATCCCGCCGCCCCGGGTGCGCACCTGGCAGGAGATGGAAGCAGAGGCCGCCCTGGAGGCGGCCGGTCCGTCTCCGCCGCTGCGGGTGAAAAAATTCCGGCCCATCCGGGGGGACAACGCGTATAGGGCTTTGAAAGCCCAGGCCGCCCAGACCAGCGCCCTGCAAGCTCCATTAGCCTCCGGGGTGGAGGCCGCGGTGCCCCTGGCGGCCACCACCTTAACCAATCCGGTTAATTTCGAAGGGGTGGATTCAGTAACCGCAGGGAACTTACGGCCGCCTGATACCCATGGCGCGGCGGGCCTCAACCATTTTGTGGAGATCACCAACTCCCATCTCGATATCTATCTGAAGGCCGCACCCAACACCCGGGTCCGGAGCGTTAGTCTGGCGAGCTTCTTCGGGTATTTAACCGAGACTCTGTTCGATCCCCGGGTGGTCTACGACCCCGGTTACAACCGGTGGATCATCACCGCCGACGCCCTAGCCGAATCCGCGACGGTGCAATATTTCTTCATCGCCGTCTCCCAAACTTCTGATCCTACAGGAGCTTTCTATATTTACCAGGTCAATGTCAGTGATGGTAGTGGTGCCACCGACGATGTCCAGTGGGATTATCCCCAGGTGGGCTTCGATCAGAACGCGGTCATTTTCACTGCCAACTTTTTTAATACGGCTGGTTTTTTTGTCGACGCCCGGATGTTTACCGTGGCTAAATCATTATTGTATAACGGCCCAAGCCAGACCTTAACTCGCACCTTGCTCACCGGTTTGGCGGGCACCCTAGCGCCGCCCATCGTACTGGATGCTAATGCCAATGCCTATCTGGTGGCTGCCGATGCCCCGGACAATAAGGTGACAATATATACGTTGACGAACTCCACGGCCAATCCTCCTACCTTGAGCACTGCCGTCACCATCCCGGTGACGGCCTTTGCCCTCCCTCCCGATGCGGGCCAACCGGGGACGATTGCTACCCTGGACACCCTGGACGGCCGCTTTGTCAATGTCAGCACCCAGATCGGCAATTCCCTTTTCCAGGTCCACACCATTAATAGCGGCGGCTACGCCCGCCCCCGGTTCTACGAATTCGACACCGTGAACCGGACCGTCATCCAGAGCGGCACCTTTGCCAGGAGCGGCACCTCCCACGACTTCAACGCCTCCATCGCCGCCAATCAATCCAAGGATGTGTTTGTGACCTGGTCAGCCACGGACCCCGCCAATAGCGTCCAGGCCGAGGTGCGCTTTTCGGGCCGGCTGCATACCGATGCCGCCGGCGTCATCCCTTCCCCCGGCTCCTTGCTTTACGGCAGCGCCACCTTTTATAATGTTACCGGGAGCGGCACCCAGCGGTGGGGCGACTATTCCGCAGTCTCCATCGATCCCGGGGATGCCACGGGGCTGACGGCCTGGATCGTCAATGAGAGGATCTTGACCACCACTACCTGGGGCAGCCGCATCGGCAGCATCAAGTTGCCGTCCCCAACGCCGGTCCCCCGCAGCCTGGAGGGGGCCTATTTGCTGTTATTGTTGAATTGACAATCACGAACCCTACAACGAAAATATTAAACTGAGAACTTATGCGGTATACTTTGATATGTAGCTTCCTAGTGGTGCTGGTGGGTATGGTGGGCCTCCCCGGGGGCAGCCAAGCCGACGCCGACACCAAGTCACCAGTTGCGGGCATGGGTACCCTGAGCGGCCGCGTCACCTTGGGGCCTCTCTCCCCGGTGGAGGGTCCCGGCAGCAAACCTGCCAGGGTCCCGGCTTCGGGGGTGAAGCTGCTGGTCTACGGCCCGGCGCGCCAAGAAATGGCCACAGTTGAGACCGATAAGGAAGGCCGGTTCCGCATCGACCTGCCACCGGGAAGTTACCAGGTGGAGATGGGTCCGAAAAAGGGCAAGGAGTTCACCAAGGACCTGCCCGCGACGGTGACCATCACCGGGGGCCGGGAAACCCGCCTGGACATCCGGCTGGATACGGGGATGCGGTAATTCTATAAACTTTTACCGGTGCGGTTGCTCTGGCACACCACCTTATACCATGTTCGCATTGTAGGGGCGGGTTTTAAACCCGCCCCTACAAGTGATATCAATATGTTAGCATGTTATTTTGTTTCATTTCAAAGCGAACATGGTATTAGGGGCTTAGAACGCACTCTACCCCCTGGCGCACCTCATTTTGGTGCGTGAAACGCGACCTACGACTGATCTTGCCCATCAAAACGGAAAACGGAAAACGGAAAACGGAAAACCGGCCTTCCAAAGAGCGCCTGGACACCCTCCTGGTGGACCGGGGCCTGGCGGAGACCCGCTCTAAGGCCCAAGCCCTGATCCTGGCCGGACGGGTGGAGGTGGCCGGGCGGGTGGAGACCAAGGCCGGCACCCTGGTGCCCGGAGACGCGGAGATCATCCTTAAGCCCGCGCCCCACCAGTTTGTCAGCCGGGGTGGGGAGAAGCTGGCCGGGGCCCTGGCCCATTTTCAGGTGAATCCCCGGGGCAAATTGGCCCTGGACGTGGGCGCGTCCACCGGCGGCTTCACCCATTGCCTCCTGATCCAGGGCGCGGCCAAGGTCTACGCGGTGGACGTGGGCTACGGCCAGTTGGACGCGTCCCTGCGCCAGGACCCCCGGGTGGTGGTCCTGGAAAGGCGGAACATCCGCCATCTGCCCCCGGAGGACGTGCCCGAGCCGGTGGACCTCATCACCCTGGACCTGTCCTTCATCTCCCTGACCCTGGTGCTTCCCAAAGTCCTGGAATTTCTGCGCCCTGGCGGCGAAATCCTGGCCCTGGTCAAGCCCCAATTCGAGGTGGGCAAGGGCCAGGTGGGGAAGGGGGGGGTGGTCCGGGACTTCAAGCTGCAGCAGGACGCAGTGGAAAAAGTGGCCCGCGCGGCCCGCTCCCTGGGCCTCAAAGTGAATCCCGCCTATCCCTCTGCCCTTAAAGGTCCCAAGGGGAATCAGGAATATTTTCTATATCTTACCTCTCCAGGGTAGTCCTAAAAGCCTATTGACAAAGCCCCCTCCGGCCTTTAATATTTAGTAAAAATAATACTCTAAATAAAAAGGTGACCTAGTTCTCCCTAGGGAGCAAATTTATGGAAAACAAGATCAAGACCTTTCTGTTGTTGGGCGGTTTGACGCTCTTTCTGATCTTCATGGGCAAGCTCCTCGGCGGCCGCAGCGGCATGTACATCGCCTTTATCCTGGCCCTGGCCATGAACTTCTTCAGCTACTGGTTCTCGGACAAGATCGTCCTCAGGATGTACGGCGCCCAGGAAGTAACTCCTGCCGAAGCTCCGGAACTCCACCGCATGGTGGAGGATCTGTCCCGGGAGGCGGGTATTCCCAAGCCCAAAGTGTACATCATTCCCGATGACTCCCCCAACGCCTTTGCCACCGGCCGCGACCCGGAGCACGCGGCCGTGGCCGCCACCCAGGGGATCATGCGCATCCTCACCCCCACGGAGTTGAAAGGGGTGTTGGCCCACGAGATCGGCCATGTGCGCAACCGGGACATTTTGATCTCCACCATTGCCGCCACTATGGCCGGGGCCATCATGATCCTGGCGGATATGGCCCGGTTCGCGGCCATCTTCGGGGGCCGGGATGACGAGGAAGGCGCAGGCGGCATCCTCGGGGTGATCGTCATGTCCATTGTCGCGCCCCTGGCGGCCATGCTCATCCAGATGGCCATCTCCCGGTCCCGGGAATACCTGGCGGATGAGACCGGGGCCCGGCTGGCCCACAATCCCCAATCCCTGGCCTCGGCCCTGGGCAAGCTGGCCCAGGGGGTGGAGCAAAGGCCCATGGGCTCCGCCAGCCCGGCCACCGCCCACATGTTCATCGTCAACCCCCTGACCGGCGGGGCCATCCTCAACCTCTTCAGCACCCACCCGCCCATCGAGGAGCGGATCGCCCGCCTCCGGGCCATGCGCAGCTATTAAGGAGCTTGTGGGGGGAGGGGCCAGGGAATAGTGAGCAGTGAGCTGTTAGCAGTGAGCAGAAAAAACAGGAACTACAGGGATTCTGTTCTTAACTTCTTACTGCTCACTGCTTACTGCTCACTTTAATGTCCCCCCACACCCCCCTCCCCAAGCCGCACCCATATAGAAGGTAATATCCTAATTACGGCTGATTCCTAAGAAGGAAGCTGATTATGATCGCGAAGCATCTAAAGCTGCTCCTCCCCCTCTGCCTGATTTTTCTGACCTCCAGCGCCTGGTGCGTGGATTTGCTCTCACAGGGACTGGCCGCGCAAAAGGCGGGGAAACACGAAGAGGCCGTGAAACTGTTGGGGCAATACCTTAAAGATCATCAGGACGCGGCCCCGGCCCGGCGCGCCCTTGCCCAGGCCCTGAACGATCAGGGCCGCAAGACCGAGGCCCTGGAGGAAATCAACCGGGCCCTGGAATCCCGTCCCCAGGATACCGGCCTGCTTCTGACCCAGGGCAGTATCCTCGCGGGGCTGGAGCAGCGGGAAGAAGCCATCGCCGTATTCTCCAAAATCCTGGGACAAGACCCCAAGAACGTGGAGGCTTTAAAGGAGCGGGGAGACAACCTGGCCCAGGAAGGGCGCTTCCCAGAGGCCCAAAAGGATTATGACCAGGCCGCGGCCCTGGCTCCTAAGGACCCCTGGGTCTTTTTCAAGAGGGGTATGGGCTATTTCTGCCAGGGTCAATATCCCGAAGCAGTGACCGATTTCAGCACAGCCATTAAGCTGGCCCCGGACCGGGGGCTGTTCTATTTCTGCCGGGGGCAGATCTACTTGCAGCACCTGCACCAAAAGGAGAAAGCCGCGGCAGATTTTCAAAAAGGCTGCCGTCTGGAGTCCCCCCTTTGCTGCCAGGAATTGGAGAAGATGGGAATTAAGCCGATAAAGGAATAACCAGCGGATTCTATGCAGTTCGATTAACAAGAGAACGAGAAGCAAGAATGGTTGATCTGCTTGAACCAACAAAAGTAACCTGGGTTTTAGTCATTATCGGCCTCATTATTTATGCTTTTCCGTTATATATGCAGATACTTGCGGTAAGAAATCCCCATAGTCAAAAAGTTAAAGACCTCTTAATAGGAAAAGGGGAAGATTACGTCGATAGAACCCACTTCCTCTTCTGTTACGGCACCGGTTGGGCTGACCTGATAATGCAGTTTCCCCCGCTAATAATCGGCAGTATAGGAGTATTGCTGGGCCGTTCCTGGGGATATTTGTTATGGATGGCCGTAGCTTCCATAGCCATATATATCAGTATTGTTCTTTGGTTTGTTGACCGGGAATATGTGTACCCTAAATGCGGTCCCCTGGCATTTTATACTTATTATTGGGGGATTTGGGTATATTGGTCGGTGGCAGTCAGTGCTTATTGTCTGCTGCGCTTTAATGGCGTGGTCTTCTGAACCGGCTGAGCTGTTGAATAATTCGTTTACTGAACGAGCAGGCAGATGTCAAAGACCCTGCTACCTTGCTCAGCCTATTTATTACTCGGAGCAAGAAGTCACTTGCATTTATTGTCATTCTGAGGCCCCGAAGGGGCCGAAGAATCTGGACCCTTCGCTTCGCTCAGGGTGACAAAAAAGCAATTTATTTTATGCTTCGAGTAATAAAAGCCTGTTTTCCTGTCATCCTGAGCCCAGTGAAAGATCTCAACATATTGAAAATACGAAATTCTTCGCTCCGCTCAGAATGACAGTTGAGGGGAAATTGGGGTTTTGAATTGCCTTATGGATACAGCCGATGCTTCCGGACAGGAAGCCACTTCCTGTCTCCTTCGGGTCCCCAAAAGGGTAAATCCTTGGCCCTTAATTTTGAGAAGACGATTTTTGGTTAGCTCCGGGTTCCGGCCTTCTGTATAATTAGAAAAAAGTCTCCAACAAGAAAACAACGGAGGTACGCATGTACATAAGCAAATGGATAAAAGGCGCGCTGATACTGGCGAGTCTGGTGCTGTTATGCGCCTGGGCCTTTCAGTCTGACGCCTGGGCCCGGGCCGGAGGGGGCCGCTCTTCGGTGGGCAGCCGGGGTTCCCGGTCCGCTTCTCCCCCCAGAGCTTACACCCCTCCCAGCACCTCGAGGCCCACCCAACCTTCTCCCGGGGCCACCACTCCCCGGCCCGGGATGACGCCTCCCCCCTCCCAGCCCAGTTCCTTCTGGCGGAGTTTCGGCGGCGGCATGCTGGGCGGCCTGGCCGGCGGACTCCTCTTCGGGAACCTGTTCGGCGGTCGCGGGGCTTCTGCGGGCATGGGCGGCGGCGGCGGGGGCATCGGCCTCTTTGATATCCTCTTGCTGGCGGGCATCGCCTACCTGATCTATTGGTACATCAAGAAGAAGCGGCGGGAGGCGGTGGCAGAGGGGCCTTACCAGAGCACCTCCCAGACCGTGCAGATGCCCTATCAGCCCACCTACCCCCCGGTCTATGACACTCCCCAGCCGCAGATCCAGGACCAGGGGGACTTGGACCTGGAGCAGGGCCTGGGTTATATCCGGCAGATGGACCCCGGTTTCGATGAAGTCCGGTTCCAGGACCAGTGCATGGACGCGTTTTTCAAGGTTCAGGGCGCCTATGCCAACCGGGATATGTCCACGGTGCGGAATCTCCTCACCGGGGAAATGTACCAGCTTCTCCAGGGGGACGCGGACAAGCTGAAAGCCGACCGCCAGATCAACCGCCTGGAAAACATCGCGGTCAGGTCCGTGGACATCAGCGAGGCCTGGCAGGAATCGGGCCAGGATTTCATCACCGTCAGGGTTTACGCCAACCTGTTGGACTACACCGTGGATGAAACCTCCGGCCAGGTGCTCTCCGGCAGCAAGACCGATCCGGTGAAATTCGAGGAATACTGGACCTTCACCCGCCAGGTGGGCAACAACCCCTGGCAACTGTCAGCGATCCAGCAACCCGCGTAAAAGAAAAGATTCACCACAGAGACACAGAGAGCACAGAGAATCACAGAGGAAAAATTTGGGCCTTGGGTTTTACCCAAGGCCCAAAAATATTCTCTGTGCACCTCTGTGTCCTCTGTGTCTCTGTGGTGAAAATTATTTAACCCCTAATCCTCTGCGGGTGCGTATAAACATTCATGCTGCTGCCCCGGACGAAGCCCGCCAGGGTGAGGTTCATTTCCCGGGCCAGGGTCAGGGCCATGGAGGTGGCCGCGGAGATGGCGGCCAGGATGGGGATGCCGGCCCGGACGGCCTTTAAGGCCATCTCGAAGCTGATGCGGCCGCTCAAAAGGGCCACCATCCGGGTCAGGTCCCGGCGCTCCATCAAGGCCCGGCCGATGGCCTTGTCCATGGCGTTGTGGCGGCCGATGTCTTCCGCCGCAATAAAGACCTGGCCGTCCGGAGAAGACAGGGCCACGCCGTGGGTGCCGCCGGTTTCCTGGAAGACGGTCTGGGTGGCGGCCAGCCGCGCCATCAGGGCCAAAAGGGTAGGGGGGGCAATGGTCAGATCGCTGCTCACCGGCGGCGTGGCCCGGCTGATCTCCGCCACCGTCTCCTTGGCGCAGAGGCTGCAACTGGAATAGGCCACTTGCAGGTGCCGCCTGCCGGTGCGGGCCTGGGCCTCCGGGGTGAGAATGACGTCCACCACGTTGGGGGGCAGCAGGGGATCGGTGGCCGTGCCGCAGAAGTGGAGGGTGGTGATGTCGGCAAGGTTGCGGATGATGCCTTCGGTGTACAAAAAACCGGCGGCCAGTTCCTTTTCCATCCCGGGCAGGCGCATCAGCACCTGGAAGGGTTCGCCGGCCAGGCGGATCTCCAGGGGCTCTTCCACGGCCACCCGGTCGGCGACTTCGGTTATCTGCCCCTGGCGATAGCGGCGGATGGGGAATTCCTGGATAGGTTCAGTCATAAAAGATTTACCACAGAGTCACAGAGAACACAGAGATACACAGAGAAAAGATATTTTATATTTTTTGCGCTGCCAGCGCCAAAAATATAAAGATGTTTCCTCCTCTGTGATTCTCTGTGCTCTCTGTGTCTCTGTGGTGAAAGTTTTTCATCCCGGTTCTTTGTTAGAGAAGACATTAGGGGCCCGGACTTCCCCCCAGCCCAGTTTGGCCCTGAGAATCTCAAAGTGGCTGCGCCGGGGGGGTTTGATCAGTTTCAGGTGGTGGGGCGCGCATTTCACCTCCACCCGGTCTCCGGCGTTGAGGGCCTGCCCCACCTGGCCGTCCAGGGTCAGGTAGACATCCTCGGCCTTTTTATCCAGGGTCACGGCCACGGTCACCGTCTCCGGCAGGATGATGGGCCGGTTGCTCAGGGTGTGGGGGCAGATGGGCAGCAGGATGACGTGGCGCAGGGTGGGATAGACGATGGGTCCCCCCGCGGACAGGGTGTAGGCGGTGGAGCCGGTGGGGGTGGAGAGGATGAGGCCGTCGGCCCGGTAGGTGGTGAGGTATTCCCCGTCGATCCAGGCGGTGAGTTCGACGATGCGGGCCAGGGCGCCTTTGTTGATCACCGCGTCGTTGAGGACGTTCTCCCCCCAGAAGGCCCGTCCCTGGCGGAAGATGGCGGCATGCAGGATCATGCGCTCTTCCACTTCGTATTGCCCGGCCAGGACCTGCTCCATGGCCGGATAGAGTTCGCTCAGGGAGACTTCCGTGAGAAATCCCAGGCCCCCCACGTTCACCCCCAGGATGGGAATGCCTTTCCGGGCGTAGCGGCGGGCCACGCTCAAGAGGGTGCCGTCCCCGCCCATAACCACCATGAAATCCACTGCCGCAGGGAGAGGCAGCTCCTGGGAGTCGGGCTCGTTCATCACGTGCACGGCTTCCAGGCCTTGGGCCTGAAACCAGGCCGCCAAAGCCTGTCCCGCGTCCCAGGCATCGGGCTGGTGCTTTTTGCTGATAATGGCCAGTCTCTTCAACCCCGCTCCTCCCGCAGTTGACAATTACCATAATCTTGGGTAATTATCAAAGGGTTTGGGGCAGAGGAAAGATACACCACAGAGACACAGAGAGCACAAAGTTACACAGAGTAAAGTTTTAATGCTTTGGCGTTTCACGCCAAAGCATCAATCGTTCTCTGTGCTACTCTGTGTCCTTTGTGTCTTTGTGGTAAATTCTTTGCTTTCCCTCAAGGCAAAATTCCAAGTGAAGGAGCACTCAGACGTGCAACTTGCCCGCCGCATTCGCCAGATTCCGCCCTCGGCCACGCTGGCCCTGAACGCCAAGGCCAACCAGTTGAAGGCCCAGGGAGTGGATATCGTCAATTTTGGAGTGGGGGAGCCGGATTTCGAAACTCCGGACAACATCCGGGAAGCAGGGATTAAGGCTATTCGGGACGGCCACACCCGCTACACCCCGGTGGGAGGCACCCCGGAGCTGAAAGAAGCCATTATCCGCCGTTTCCAGGAAGACTACGGCCTGAGCTATAAACCCGGAGAGATATTGGTCTCCTGCGGGGGGAAGCACGGGCTCTACAATCTCTTCCAGGTGCTGTTCGAGGCCGGGGATGAGGTCATCATCCCCGCGCCCTTCTGGGTGTCTTACCCCCCCATGGTGATGCTGGCGGACGCCACCCCGGTGGTGGCGCCCACCCGCCAGGAAAACGGCTTCAAACTCACGGCCCGGGAACTGCGGGAGCGCCTTACCCCCAAGACCAAGGCCCTGGTTTTGAACAGCCCCTCCAACCCCACGGGCATGGTGTATACCCGGGAAGAACTGGAGGCCCTGGGGGAAGTGGTGCTGGAAAAGGGGCTTTATGTGGTCTCCGACGACATCTATGACAAGATCCTCTTCGACGGGGCCAAGTTCGTCAACCTCGCCATGCTCTCCCCGGAGCTGAAGGCCCGGACGTTCATTCTCAACGGGGTGTCCAAGACCTACGCCATGACCGGCTGGCGCATCGGCTACCTGGCCGGCCCCCAGGAAGGCATCGCCGCGGCCACCAATCTCCAGAGCCAATCCACCTCCAACCCCACCTCCATCTCCCAGAAGGCCGCGGCCGAGGCCCTGAGCGGGCCCCAGGACGCGGTGGCGGCCATGGTCCGGGAATTCGCCTGGCGCCGGGACGACATCCTGCGGCGGAGCCTGGAGATCCCCGGGGTCACTTGCCCCAAACCCGGCGGGGCCTTTTACCTGTTCCCGAATTTTTCGACATACTATGACAGGTTGAAGCCCGTGGCCGGGCAGTCCCCATCCCAGGCCCTGGCGGATTACCTGCTGACGGAAGCCAGGCTGGCCGCGGTGCCGGGGAACGAATTCGGAGAAGACAACTGCCTCCGGTTTTCCTATGCCACCTCCCGGGAGCGCATCGCCACCGGCTTGACCAGGATTAAGGAGGCCTTGGAGAAACTGGGGAAATAAACGAAAAACGAAAAACGAAAAAAAAAGCGCGGCCTGCCATTTGGGGGCCGCGCTGTCCGTTCAGAGCCGCTGCTTAGCGACCCGCGGCTTGGCGTTTGGAAGCCTTGAGCGGGTTGATCTTGCCGTTGCCGTTGTCCTTCTTTTCCTTTTTCACGTGCGTGGCCAGATTGCAATGTCCCTGGCGCCACTTGGCCGCGGGATCAGGGAAAGAACCGCAGTAGCTGGCCTCCTCCCACGTCAGGATGCGATCGCAACCCTCACAGGATTCCACGATGGAGCGGCACTTGCCGCCGTTGAACGAACAGCCTTTCTTGTTCATGAAAACGCAATCCACACCCGGTTTTACGCTTACGCAGTGCATGGCCGTAATCCCCCTGCCTTTTTAATATCCATCAAATCTTATTTTTATATAAAAAATCTACCATAATTGTCAAGGTTTTTCTGAAGATTTCTCCGGAAAAGTGATTTTTTTATTCCCATCCCCCATACTGACCTGGGGTGGGAGGGGGCCGCTGTCTGCCACCATTCATGAATTAGTTAACGTATGCAGTAACGTTAAATTAACATCTGTTAATAGACACGCTCCAGAGTATTCCCTCTCCTCCCCTCCCTCTCCTCCATTGCCCTAACCACTACCCACAACTTACGAAATCAGGCACTAGGTTTGATGGGCAGTGAGTACGGCCCCAGCCAAGCTGGGATTTCCCAAGAGGTTCCCAGTTCAACTTGGGGAGCGGTCCTCCCAAGTTGCCGTCAAACGGGTAGAGGCGGGGTCTCCCCGCCCGCGTAGCTTGACACCTCTACGAAAGTCTCAGGTGGGACAGCCGCGCCCGGCTGTCCACCCTTCATCCTGCAGCAGGCGAGGACGCCTGCTCCACATTTTGATTAAAGAGGAGATTATACCATGTTCGCATTGTAGGGGCGGGTTTCAAACCCGCCCCTACGAGTGATGTCAATATGTTAGCGTGTTAGTTTGTTTCATTTCTAAGCGAACAGGGTATTAATTGAGACTTTCGCAGAGGTCTCAACTTGGTATCAGAGGTTTGCGGGGGGCGGAAAAACTTGATGCACCCCTAGGTTTGTCGGCCGGGAGAGTCCTTGATCATGAGATAAAAAATGCCCGTGACCAGGAAGACCAGGGCCCCGCTGAGGAGAAAACTGAGGCCATAGCCCGCCCAGCCGATGACCCCGCCCATGCAGGCGGAGCTGAGCATCATGCCCAGGTAGATACTGGTGTTGTATCCGCCCATAGCCAGGCCCCGGGCCTCAGGCGGGGCCAACTCAGCGATCAAGGCACCCAGGGGCGTGAAGGACAGACCCATAGTCACCCCCAGGGCCACAGCCGCCAGGAGAAATTGAGGCAGAGTGCGGCAGAAGCCGAAGACCGCCAGGGAGAGGCTGAAAAGGATAAAGCCCAGCACGGCCAGCTTCCCCCGGCTCTTGACCCGGTCGCTGAGGCGGCCGCAGGGCAGGCGGGAGAGGGCGTTGAAGACCGCCTGGGCGGTGAACACCAGGCCGATCTGCCCCATGCTCAGGCCCTGATCGTGGAGGAGGAGGGGAGAGAAGGTGACGAACATGCCCTGGCCGAAGCAGCTCCCCAGGGTCAACAGCCAGCAGCCCAGCAGGCCGCGGTTGCGGAGAAGGCCCCCCGTGAGGCCCGGGGGGCGGGGGCTGGCGGGACGCGGGCGGAGATGGGGGACCTGGCCCGGCAGGAAGTAGACAGTGGCCCCCATGAGAAGAAAGACAAATAACCCGGCAATAAGAAAGAGGGGGCGAAACCCCAGCCATTGAGCCACAAAACCGCCCAGGGCCGGGCCCAGGCTCATGCCGCTGTAAATGGCGGTGGTGTACCAGCCGTAGCCGCGGCCCAGGTGGGTGGCAGGGGAAATATCCGCCACGTAGGACATCAACGTGGGGCCGATGGCCGCCAGGCCGGTGCCGAAGAGCAGGTAAATGGCGATCAACTGCCCAGGGGTGGAACTGGCGCAGAGGAGAAAGGATGTGGCCGCGGAGATGGCCAACCCCGCGATAATGAGCAGCTTCCGGCCCCAGCGGTCGGAGAGGATCCCCAGGGGGAAGGACAGGGCCCCGGACATGAGCAGAAAAGCGGCGTTGATCAGGCCCACTTCCCAGGCGCTGGCCCCCAGGGAGCTGGCGAACAGGGGCACCACCGGGATGCGCATATAGGAGCCCACGTAGCTGGCCAAGGCGATACCGCAGCAGATGGCCAGAAGAGTAGGGTAGGAGGGGGCCGCGGTTTTTTCCCGGAGAGCTTTCATGGAGATTTCATACGGAAATAGGCATAAACGGCCGCGCCCATAATCAGGAGTAAAAATGTCCAGGCCACCAGGGACTTCCAGTCAAAGTCTCGCTGCAAGGTCTGCTCCGCCAACCCCGGGACTTGTCCCACGGTACCGGCCGGGGAGACGGCAAACTCCCCAAGCCCGGCAGCCTGCCTAATCTGCCGCGCCAATTCCTTGGGCCTGACAATCGACCGAAGCTTGGTCTTACGGCCCTCCTGGTCCACCACCTCCACCGTGCCATAGTTGGCCAGGTATTCGATGATTCCGAAGAAAAGGGCGAAAAACAGACTGGACAAACTGCTGCCGCCGCCATAACCACTGGAACTGAGGGTATAGTGGACCCCGGCAATATCGGCCAAAGGCAGGTCCACCGGCTGCAGGGGAAAGGCGGCCAACGGCCGGGAGACTCTGCCGATAATCCTCTGATCGGTGAGGGCCAGTTCCACAAAGATGTAGGCATAGAGGTATTTGACCGCAAAATAAAGAATGCCAAGGACGATTGGGAAGACAATTGACGCGGCCAGCGGGTCCTCCCTGGGACCCGACACCTTCAAGGAGTTCCAGATAATTTGGCCAAGATAATCAACCAGTTGCGTTGATAAATAGAGGAAGGGGGGAATACAAACCAAAACTGCCAGGCTGGAAACTGCGAGCAGCAACCGGGATAACCGGGGCTGATAGATGATCCTTTCCCCGGGCCGCAGCAAGCTCTCGACATAGGAAGACATGTCACACCGCCTTGAGATTGCAGGAAAGTGATTAACCTGGGTGCCGATCGCCAAAAGGAACAGGGCGCTGGCGTCTCCTGCTGTTGGGGTCCAGGTTTGACTATGGGCGGTATTATGACATTGCCGCGGCCCGAAGGAAAAGATAATTTGAACTTAATGGACCTGAAACCCAAGGCCAGGGAATGTTTGCCAAGAGGAGGGGAGCCTAGCCTCTGGCCCAGGACCGGGGAATGCTTTATATTTAGGCCATGGATCTGATTGCCTGTCTTCAGGACCCCGCAGCTTATCCCGAGCCCACCTCCCGGGTGGAGTTGGTTCAGACCCACATTTCCTGGGTCTTCCTCACCGACGACTTCGCCTACAAGGTCAAGAAACCGGTGGATTTGGGGTTCTTGAACTTCACCACCCTGCGCCGGCGCCACCATTATCTCCAGGAAGAACTCGTTCTCAACCGCCGCCTCTGTCCCGAGATTTATCTGGAAGTGCTCCCCATCGTGGCCCATCAGGGCGGGCTGCGCCTGGGCGGCCAGGGGCAGCCGGTGGAGTACGCCCTGAAGATGGTGCGGATGCCCCAGGAGTCCATGATGGATGAGGTGGCGGACCGGGGGGAACTGCGGCGGGAGCACCTGGAGCGGATCATCGGCCGCCTGGTGCCTTTCTACGAGGCTGCCGCCACCGGCCCCCGGATCAATAAATTCGGGGAGCCGGCCATCATCCACTTCAACCACCAGGAGAATTTCTCCCGCACCGCGGGTCTGCCGGGGGAGATACTCTCTCCTGATTTGTTCGACCGGATTAAGGTGTTTTCCTGGGATTTTTTGAAAAAGAACCGGCAGCTTTTTTTGCGGCGCATCCGGGAGGGGCGCATCCGGGACTGCCACGGGGACCTGCACATGAAAAACATCTGCCTGGCGGACGGGGTGTACATCTACGACTGCATTGAATTTAATCCCCGCTTCCGCTATGGTGATGTGGCCGCGGATATCGATTTTCTGGCCATGGACCTGGATTTTCACGGCTACCGGGAACTGAGCCGCTCCTTTGTGCAGGGCTTCGCCCGGGCCTCCGGGGACCGGGAACTGCTGGAGATTCTGGATTTCTACAAGTGTTACCGGGCCTACGTGCGGGGCAAGATCAACGCGTTTGTGGCCCAGGACCCGGCTCAGAGTGCAGAGGCCCGGGAGCAGGCCGGAGCCGCGGCCCGGGCTTACTTCTCCCTGGCCGGGGAATACGCCGGGGAAGGGGCCAAGGCCGCGGCATAATGACTAACCACGGAGACACAGAGGACACAGAGTTACACAGAGGAAAAGACTTATGTTTTGGCGCATTGCGCCAAAATATAAAACATTATCTCTGTGCTCTCTGTGCTCTCTGTGCCTCTGTGGTAAAGGTATTTAAATCATGAAAAAGGTAATAGTCATCTTCGGCATGATGGGCACCGGCAAGACCACTCTGGCCCAGGCCCTGGGTAAGGAAATGGGCTGGCCGGTGGTGCACAGCGACGCGGTGCGCAAAACCCTGGCGGGCCTCACTCCCACTACGCCCACGCCCACGGAGTTCGGTAAGGGGATTTATGACGAGGACTTCTCCCGGCGCACCTATGAGGAGATGCGCCGCCAGGCGGCCTCCCACCTGGCCGGGGGGAAAAGCGTCATCCTGGACGGTTCCTATAAGCGGGACGCGGAGCGGGACCTGGTACGGATACTGGCCCGGGAAAACGGCGCAGCCGCGATTTTTTTGTATTGCGCCTGTCCCCTGGAGGTGGTCAAGGAGCGGCTGGGCCTCCGGGCCAAAGACCCCGAATCCATCTCCGACGGCCGGGAAGAAATCCTGGAGGCCCAGGCCAAAGATTTCGACCCCGCGGACCTGACGCTCCCCGATATCTGGGGGGTGAACACCAACCGGGAGTTGCCGGTGGTGGTGGAGAAAGTGAAATATTTGCTGGAAAAATAGAGATACCGCCCTTCCCTCGTTCCCAAGTTGCACTTGGGAACGATTTGGACGCCAAGCTCAGCCTGGGGTGATAACTTGCCCTGGCACAGCTTGGAGAACCAAAAAAGTCCCGCCCTTCTGTCATTCTGAACGGAGCGAAGCTTCGTTTCGAATCTCGTATTTTCAAGGCGATGAGATCCTTCACTGCGTTCAGGATGACAGAAAAACAGTTTTTGATATGGCCTCCAATCCCCAAGCAAAGCTTGGGTCCCATGCAGCGTTCCCAAGTACAACTTGGGAACGAGAAAAAATGGCGTTCCCAAGCACAGCTTGGGAACGAGAAGTAGAACGAGGCCGCGGCCACGCCCGGCTGGGGTTTAGAAGCCATTTCAAAACCTCTATTCTTACCTCATTGTCATTCTGAGCGAAGCGAAGAATCTAGTCTTTTCAGATACCTAGACCATTCGCTGCGCTCAGGGTGACAGAAAAATGAGGTTTTGAAATAGCTTCTAGGGAGTGGCCCAAGTCAAAAGCAATGTGAGTAAAAGCCGCCTGCATTAACTGAGGGATAGGCAGGCAATGACTGTAAAGATTTTCCCCGATATTTTGGCAGGGGTCGTAATTTTATAGCTTTTTTGGGAAATTTCGTGCTACTTTATATATCCCCGCCGGGAAAAGGAAATGCTATTTGCTAAAGTTACTTTGTAATCTTTTATTTACTTGGCAGGAGGAGGTTCCTCTCATCCTGATTCATTAAATTCAGCATTTTTTTTAAAAGATGGACAAAAGTGTGAACAAAAGACTACTGTTGCTGGCAATGGCGGGCGTGGTGCTCTGCTCCGGGACATTATTAGTGGGGGCCACGCATTCCTGGGGGGATGACGGCTTCTATGTGATTTCCGTAGGATCCATGTATTTTAAGGGGAACTGGGACGCGTCCCAGACTTACAAGGCCCGGGATGTGGTGTTCTACGGCGGCTCGAGCTGGTTCAGCCTGGCAGGCAACAACCGGGGTAATGCCCCCGGCGACGCCCGCACCTCTCCCCAGAAATGGACCATGGTGGCCCAGAAAGGGGATAAGGGGGATAAGGGCGATCCTGGTGGCCGGGTGGGACCGCCGGGGCCGCCGGGCCCCCAGGGACCGAAAGGCGATACGGGGGCCGCCGGCGCCATGGGACCGGCAGGCCCGCAGGGAGCCAAAGGCGATACGGGTAATACCGGGCCCCAGGGGTTGACCGGCCCCCAGGGACCGCAAGGCGACACCGGGGCCACCGGCGCTACTGGCCCCCAGGGACCCAAGGGCGATACGGGGGCCACCGGGGCTATTGGTCCCCAAGGGCCGCAGGGCCCCACCGGGGCCACCGGGGCGCAAGGACCGCAAGGCGATACCGGCGCCACCGGGGCTACGGGGGCTACCGGGGCCACCGGCCCCCAGGGGCCGGCGGGAGCCAGCCTCAATCCCCTGCAGATCGCCACCCTGCGCTGGTATGATTGCTCCCAGAACGGCCCGACCTTTGCCGTGGGCAATGAACCCTATGGCGTAGCCTGTGACGGGGCCAACATCTGGGTGGCGAATAGGGGCAGCAACAGCGTCACCAAGCTGCGGGCCAGCGACGGCACGGACCTGGGCACTTACGGCGTCGGCGCCTATCCCCGTGGCATTGCCTTTGACGGGGCCAATATCTGGGTGGCCAATTATTACAGCGCCAACGTCACCAAGCTGCGGGCCAGCGACGGCACGGTCCTGGGCACTTACAGCGTCGGCATCGGTCCCTGTAACATTGCCTTTGACGGGGCCAACATCTGGGTGGCGATTTATGGCACCAACAACGTCACCAAGCTGCAGGCCAGCGACGGCACGGACCTGGGCACTTACAGCGTCGGCAGCGGACCCCGTGGCATTGCCTTTGACGGGGCCAATATCTGGGTGGCCAATTATTCCAGCGCCAACGTCACCAAGCTGCGGGCCAGCGACGGCACGGAACTGGGCACTTACAGCGTCGGCATCGGACCCTATGGCGTAGCCTTTGACGGGGCCAATATTTGGGTGGCAAATAGTGATGACGATACGGTGTGTAAGCGCTGAGGCGCGGTTCCCCGGCCGCGGCCGGGGGCGGGGGCCAGCGCCCCGGTGGCCCGGGCTGGGGCAAGAATGGCAGCCCGGCCGGGAAAGGCCGGACCGCCAAAAATAAGATTCTTCGGTCGCTCCGCGCCGTTCAGAATGACAGCTTGTCATTACCCACAAGTTTTTTCACCGGTGGCACAGCCTTTCCAGGCTGTGCCGAAAAGCCCGCCCAGGCTGGAAAGCCTGGGCCACTATTGCTCTCTTAAATCAAGCATTTCCCGACATGTGGGTAGTGCTCAGGAATGACAGTGAGGGATGCCTTCCCCCTATCTTGAAAAGCTCAAGGTTCAAAGTTCAAAGTTAAGGTGTAGGGCGGGCATTGCCCGCCAAAATTGAGGATCGCAACAACTTTTCATTCTTTACGGGTGCGCCGCAGACCCATGAGGAGATGTCTTGAAAAGTTCCAAGTTGGTGGGGCGGCCGTCCCTGGCCGCCATAGAGGTTGGCGGGCGGGGACGCCCGCCCCACTGCACGGAGGCCCGCCCCACCAGCCTGTTCATGCTTTATACCAAGTTTTCTGTGGGGTGGGCACTGCCCACCATAACTCCGCATAACTTTTCATGATTTACGGGTGAGCCAGTAGCTCATGAACAACTGTCTTGAAAAGTTCAAGGTTCAAAGTTCAAAGTTCAAAGTTCAAGGTTAAGACTCCGGCTTCCTTGAATTTTTCATAATTTATGGGTGGGCCGCAGACCCATGAGGCGCGGTCTGGAAAAATCGTAGGGCGGTCGTCTCCCCCGCCTGCGCCACCAACCCCCTCGTTCCCAAGTTGAACTGGGGAACGAGGGCGCAAAAAATTATCTGCGTCTCCCGTAGGGTGCGTCTTACGCACCGTTTATGGCTACGAAAGATGTTTTTCCCTCGTTCCCAACTTATACCCGTTGCCAAAAGTTTTTTCCTACTCCCCCCTCACCCTAACCCTCTCCCCCCGCTGGGGCATAAGCGCTAACTTAAGAGACAGTTATGAACTGCCAGGTTTTTTAAAACATCTAATTGTAACAGCCTCTTACGCGGGGGCTCTCTTAAATCCTGGGAGATTTGGTGCCATTTTTTCCAAC
>JBFLXM010000035.1:0-73542 GCA_040757175.1 Thermodesulfobacteriota bacterium | reverse complement strand
TTTAGGATATTACGAAAACCGCACTTGTTCACAAGCTAATTTGTCAAGGAAAAAAACGCCTCCGGGAGAATTTTTTTCAAATGATGTTTACCGGTTGTCATGCAATTTCCTAACCGGACAGTGCTGGATTCGCCCCTACATTCCAATACCTTTAAGGCGAATTGGTATGCAAACGCAGGAAAGGGGATGAACCAATGGCCATTACCCCCATCTATTTATTTAATACCTAAAAAAAAATTCCCGCAAGGATTTTGGGGAGAATTGGGTAAGCCCTGGTGGCACCGGCATCTTGCCGGTGCGGATTACCGAGGCGGGCGAGACGCCCGTTCTACCATCTTTGCATGATTTACGGATGGGCCAAGGCCCATGAATGACAGCCAAGAACATTCAGTAAAGGTGAAGCATGATTAAGCCGCGGTCTTCAAGGGCTTAATCTTTTGGTATTCCGCTCTGTGGGTCTGTAAGGTGTCCCAAAGACTCACATCCGTTTGCAGGCCGAGCCAAAACTCCGGGGTAGTATCGAAGAATCGGACTAAACGCCAGGCCGTGTCGGGAGTAATGGCCCGCTTTCCCCGAAGGATCTCGCTCAGGCGCACCCGGGTGATGCCCAAGGCCGCCGCCAATTCCCTTTGGGTAAGTCCCAAAGGCTCCCAAAATTCATGCCGCAGGATTTCTCCCGGTGGGGTGGGACGGCGGTTTCGGGGCAGCATAGCTTACTCCATTAATGGCTTGAGGCTCCCCAATAACCCGGTTTAGCCGAGAGCCGCCAACCCCTTACGATCAATAAGATCAAGAAGCCTTTGCGCCGGGCCGCTTGGTCTTTTCTGCCCTTGTTCCCACTGTTGCACCGTGGTCTTGCCAATACCCAGAATCGCTGCAAATGCGGCCTGGCTGACATGGTTCGCCAGACGGATGCGCCGGATATCCTCGGGCCGAAACGCCCGTTTCGTTGGTAAACAGAGCGCCTTAACCTGGCGCATGGTAATCTCGTCCATGGCCCCGGCCTTCAACAGGTCGCGCGCCATATCATGGGCAATATCCAAAATCTCACTCATGCTGCTGCACCTCCATTATGGAACCTTCCTTCAGAAGCAAGCCCACTTGTGCATCCGTTGCCGCCACAAATGCCTCGGCAACCAAGCTTAAGGCTTCCTTTTCCTTATCTGAAATAGTGGCCCTGGCATTTTTAGGGAACGCATAAAGAAAGATAATTCGTTCCGCATCTGGCTTTTTGTATCCTATAAGGACACGATAGCCGCCACGCTTCCCGCTCCCTTCCCGCGCTAACCTCTTTTTGAATAAACAACCTCCGAGATCAGCTTCCACCTGGCCCGCGATAACCTCCGCCGCCACTCGTAGCAAGACGGAATCCCAAACGTCTTCCGTTCGTGCCCAGCGGGCGAACCATTTGTTCTTGAACACCCTCATTTAAAACAAATCTATCACTATGTGAGATACTTTGCAACTTTTTATTATCAGTACCGGGAAGGGAATTTGGGGGAGAAGGCAGTGCCCCGGCCCCCTCCCCCAAATATCTTCGGTAGGGTGCGTTTTACGCACCATTCTTAAGGGTGCGTTGAACGCACCCTACTCCCCCCACTTCTTGCGGCTCAGTTCGATCTTTTTGCGCACCGTGGCCCAGGTCGGTTTGGTGAGGAAGGATTCCTGCCAGCGCCCGGCCATGCGTTGGAACATCTCGTTAGGCATGGCAAAGGTTATTTCGTCGGGCTTGAGGAAGCGGCGGTCCGACGGGTCCCAGCCCCCCAGCACGGCCTTGAGGAGGCCCCATTGCACGTATTTCAGGGGCCAGGTGACGATATTGGCGCAGCCCGCGCCGAAGGGGGAGTAGACCGCCTCAAAGTCGTTGGTGACAAAGGTGGCCAATTGGTTGAGGCCGGAGATGGTCTCCGCCCGGGCGAAGAAGATCACCACCTCCGGTTCCTCGTCCCCGGCGAATTGGCTCAAGGGTTTGAAGACGCAAAAGCGGGCGGGCGCGGGCCGGGGGTCGATGGTTTCATAGAAATGGCGGGTGACTTCCGGGGACTCCAGGTAGCACTCCCCTTCCAGGATGTTGGGGATACCGGTGGACACGTAATGGACGATGGTCTCCAGTTGGGGTTTCAAATATCCCAGGAAAAAAGCGGCCCCCAGGCAACCGAAACGCTCCTGGTCGAAAAAGGCCGGCACCCCGGTTTTCCGGGCCCGCCAGATATGGCTGATGACGCAGGAAAAATTGGCGAAGGTTTCGTCCCAGTCCACCTCTCCCCGGGCCTCCATCTCTTTGGTGGGCAGGCGGTAGGCCTGGGGGGATATGCCGCCTTGGGGTTCCAACTCCGTGTAATGGACGCCCAGGGGCTCTTCCAGCAAACCGAGAACCTCCAACAAGCCCCTGACTTCCGGTGAATTATCCTGGATGGCCATCTCTTTCACCCCTTTCCCTTTTCTTTAGAGAATATAGGACCAACATGCGGGGGTGTCCACCTTATCCAGACGCAATTGTTGGCAACAGAGAGGTGAGTTCATATCTTCCACTCCATCTTGGGCCTGGTTAAGGAAGCAACCATGGGGAAAAAAGTAACAACGAAGCGGGTGTTGTTACCTTTTGCCCCGCGGCTAAATTTACTTCCTCTACCTGCAAGACTTAAATATTTCCCAGGCCAGTTCTAGGTTTCCTGGAGATAAAAGCTCTGCCCCGGCCGCCATCTCCGGCCTGATTCTTTCTTGACTTATAGGGTAATTTTTTCTAATATGACTAGTGGGTAAATTCACAATATATATACAAAATAATGTAGATACATAAATCAGGAAGGGTAATTTCTATGGCCAAAAAGGCGCAGGCTAAAGATCCGGTTGGTAAGGTAATGGTGGTGGGAGCGGGCATCGCCGGGGTGCAGGCCGCCCTGGACCTGGCGAATGCCGGTTTCTACGTCCACCTGGTGGAAAAAAAGTCGGCCATCGGCGGGGTTATGGCCCAGTTGGACAAGACCTTTCCCACCAATGATTGTTCCATGTGCATCATCTCCCCCAAGTTGGTGGAATGCGGCCGCCATCTGAATATTGAGATCAGCACCCTGTCCGAGGTTACGGGCATCAGTGGTGAGCCCGGCAATTTTACCGTAACCGTGGACCAGGAGCCCCGCTACATCGACCCGGCTAAGTGCACCGGTTGCGGGGCGTGCACCGAAGCCTGTCCGGTGGGGGTGCCCAACGAATTCAACATCGGCCTCAACGAAGCTCAGGCCATTTATCGTCTTTATCCCCAGGCCATTCCCGCCACCTTTGCCATTAAGAAATACGACCGGGCTCCTTGCGTCCGGGCCTGCCCGGCCAACCTCACCGCCCAGGGCTACGTGCAGTTGATCAAGGCCAAAAAATACCCGGAGGCCCTGGCCCTGATTATGGACCGCCTGCCGCTCCCCGGCACCATCGGCCGCATCTGCCCGCATCCCTGTGAGAGCGACTGCCGCCGCCAGGAAGTCGACGAACCCGTGGCCATCTGCAACCTGAAACGCTTCGTGGCGGACCAGGTGGACTGGAGCGCCCTGCCGGTGCCGGAAGTGGAAAAGCAGGAAGGCGCGGTGGCCATTGTGGGCGCCGGCCCGTCGGGTTTGAGCTGCGCCTACCATCTGGCCCTAAAGGGGTATAAGGCGGTGATCTTCGAGGCCGCGGCGGAGGCCGGCGGCTGGCTGCGCTATGGCATCCCCGAATACCGCCTGCCCCGGAAGGTCCTCCAGCAAGAGGTGGACTACCTGAAGCGCCTGGGGGTGGAATTCCGGTTTAAGACCCCCATCGGCCCGGGACTGACCATCAACGACCTCCTCACCCGGGACGGTTTCCGGGCGGTCTTCCTGGGCGTGGGCTGCCAGGACTCCGTGCGCCTGCCGATTCCCGGGGCCGACGCCCAGGGCGTCCTCTGGGGCGTGGAATACCTGAAAGAAGCGTCCTCCACCGGGGCCAATCCCGTTAAGGGCAAAAAGGTCATAGTCGTGGGCGGCGGTAACGTGGCCATGGACGTGGCCCGCACCGCCCGGCGCCAAGGCGCGTCCCAGGTGGCTATTGTCTGCCTGGAGTCCCGGGAGGAGATGCCCGCGTCTCCCTGGGAAGTGGAGGAAGCGGAGCATGAAGGCATTGAGATCGTCACCCGTTGGGGCGTGAAGCAGGTTGTCGCCCCGGGCGGCAAGGTCACCGGCCTGGAAATGAAGGCGGTGGAAAGGGTCTTTGACGAGCAGGGCCGCTTTGCCCCCGCCTATTTTGAAGATCAGACCACCACCCGGGACGCGGACGCGGTCATCATGTCCATCGGCCAAAAGGCCAATCTACAGTTCCTTACTCCTGAGGACAAAATTGAGCTGACCCCCCGGGGCCTCATCAAGTCCGACTCCGAAACCCTGGCCACCAGCCGGGAAGGCGTCTTTGCCGGCGGCGACGTGGTCACCGGCCCCTGGATCGCCATCGGCGCGGTGGCCGCGGGCCGGGAAGCGGCCCTCTCCGTGGAGCGCTACCTTAAGGGCCAGGACCTGAAGGCGGACCGGGAAGCGCCCTTGCGGCCCATCCCCAAGGAGGAAGGCCACTGGAGCGAAGTCCAGGCAGACATGGAAAAGAAGCACCGGGCCCTGATGCCTCATGTCCCGGTGGAAGAGTGGATCAAGAGTTTCAAGGAAATCAACCTGGGCTACCCGGAAGAAGAGGCGGTGGCCGAGGCGGCCCGCTGCATCAACTGCGGGGTTTGTTCTGAGTGCCTGCAGTGCGTGGTGGCCTGCCAGGCCGGCGCGGTCGCCCACGACCAGGGCCCGCAAAAGAAGGTGCTGAACGTGGGCGCGGTGGTCATGGCCCCGGGCTTCCAGGCCTACGATCCCAGCAAGTACGGGGCGTACCATTACGCCAATTACCCCGGGGTGGTGACCAGCCTGGAGTTCGAGCGGATTCTGTCGGCCTCGGGCCCCTTTGCCGGCCACCTCATCCGGCCTTCGGACCATCTGGAGCCTAAGAAGATCGCCTGGCTCCAATGCGTGGGCTCCAGGGACCTGAACCACTGCGACAACAGCTACTGCTCCGCGGTCTGCTGCATGTACGCCATCAAGCAGGCGGTGATCGCCAAGGAACACAGCAAGGAGCCCCTGGACACCGCCATCTTCTTCATGGACATGCGCACCCACGGCAAGGACTTCGAGAAATATTACTGGCGGGGTGAAGAGGAGCATGGCATTCGCTTCCTCCGCTCCCGGATCCACACCATCGACCCGGTGCCCGGCTCCGACGATGTCCGCATCCGCTACCTCACGGAAAACGGGGAAGTGAAGGACGAAGAATTCAATATGGTGGTTCTCTCCGTGGGGCTGGAGTCTTCGCCGGACGCCTTAAATCTAGCCAAAACCCTGGGAGTGGAGGTCAAGCCGGAGACCCGCTTTGCCGAGACTTCTCCCTTCACCCCCTTGAGCACCAGCAAACCTGGAGTTTATGTCTGCGGCGTCTTCCAGAGCCCCAAGGATATTCCCCAGTCGGTCATGGAGGCTTCGGCTGCGGCTGCGGATGCCGGGGAATTACTGGCCGCGGCCCGGGGCAAAGACTTGAAGGTGCAGGTACTGCCCCCGGAAAAGGACGTCAGCGGCCAGGAACCGCGCATCGGCGTCTTTGTCTGCAACTGCGGCATCAATATCGGCGGCGTGATCAACATTCCCAAGCTGGTGGAATACGCCAAGACCCTGCCCAACGTGACCTTCGTGGACGAGAATCTCTTCACCTGCTCTGCGGACACCCAGGGCAAGATCCTCGACGCCATCAAAGAGCATGAGCTGAACCGGGTAATGGTGGCCTCGTGCAGCCCCCGTACCCACGCGCCCATGTTCATGGAAACCGTCCGGGAGGCGGGTCTCAACCCCTACCTCTTCGAGATGGCCAACATCCGGGACCAGGATTCCTGGGTGCATATGCACGAGCCGGAAAAAGCGTTGGAGAAGGCCAAAGACCTGGTGCGAGGCGTCGTGGCCCGGCTGGCCAACCTGGAGCCCCTCCATAAGATGGATTTTCCGGTCACTAAGGCCGCCTTGGTCATCGGCGGCGGCGTGGCCGGCATGGAATCCGCCCGCTCCATTGCCAACATGGGCTTTAAGGCCTATCTGGTGGAAAAAACCGACAAGCTGGGGGGCAACGCCTGGAACCTGGTGGTCAGCGCCCATGGCTACAACTACCGGGCCTACCTGGAAGAGCTGATCGCGGACGTCAATAATAACCCCAACATCGAGATCATGTTCAATTCCGGGGTTAAAGATACCGCCGGTTTTGTCGGTAATTACCGCTCCGTCGTGGCCACCCCTCAAGGCGACCGGGAATTGGAACACGGAGTCACCGTCATGGCCACCGGCGGCCAGGCCTTGTCCCCCACAGAGTATCTCTACGGGGAACACCCCGGCGTCTTCACCGGCCTGGAAGTTGATAAGCTCATCGCCGGGAAGGACCCCAAAGTCGCTCAGGCCAAGCAGGCGGTCTTTATCCAGTGCGTCGGCTCCCGGGAACCGGAGCGGCCTTATTGCAGCCGTCTCTGCTGCACCCACTCCGTGGAGAGCGCCATTGAGATGAAAAAGCTCAACCCGGACCTGGACGTCTTCATCCTCTACCGGGATCTGCGCACCTACGGCGTCCGGGAGCTGCTCTACAAGGAAGCCCGGGAAATGGGCGTGATGTTCATCCGTTTTGATCTGACCAGCAAACCCAAGGTGGAAAAGACCGGGGACGGCGGCCTCCAGGTGACGGTGACCGACCCCATCCTGGGCATGCCGGTGGTCCTCAAGCCGGATGTCCTCACCCTGGCCAGCGCCATACTCCCCAACCCCATCGAGGACTTGGGCGAACTCTTCAAGCTGCCCCGGAACGCGGAAGGCTTCTTCAACGAGGCCCACGCCAAATTACGGCCCGTGGATTTCCCCACGGACGGCATCTTCCTGGCCGGGTTGACCCACTATCCCAAGCCCATTGACGAGTCCATCGCCCAGGCCAAGGCCGCGGCGGGCCGGGCCGCCACCTTCCTGGCCCTGGAGAAAGTCTCCGTGGGCGGCGTGGTGGCTACGGTGGATCCCGATAAGTGCGCGGTCTGCCTCACTTGCGTGCGCACCTGTCCCTACAACGTGCCGGTCATTGACTACCAGATCGACGCGGCCTATATCGATCCGGCCAAGTGCCAGGGCTGCGGCGTCTGCGTCTCCGAATGCCCGGCCAAGGCCATCACCTTGAAACACTATACCGATACCCAGATCATCGCCCAGGAAACGGCTCTGGCCGCGGGTTAAAGACAGGGGTCAGGGATCAGGGCTCAGTACCTTACCAGTTTTTTTCTGGCCCCTGGCCCCTGCCCCCTGACACCTTATAAAAAAGGAGAGATATATGACTGTGCCCTTTACTCCTAAAATCATCGGCTTCTGCTGCCGTTACTGAGCATACAGCGCCGCGGACCTGGCAGGTTCGATGCGGTTGCAATATCCCCCGGAGATCAAAATCATCCTCATGCCTTGCACCGGCCGGGTGGACATCCTCCACCTCCTCAAGGCCTTCGAAGGCGGCGCGGACGCGGTCTTCGTGGCCGGTTGCCTGGAGGGGGAATGCCACTATCTGATGGGCAACATCCGGGCCAAGAAACGGGTGAACAAACTGAAAAAGGACTTTCCCCAGCTCGGCCTGGAGCCGGAACGGCTGGAGATGTTCAACCTCTCCTCCTCGGAAGGCCCGAGGTTCGCGGCCATTGCCAAGGAGATGTCCGAGCGGGCTTATCAACTGGGCCCCAGCCCGTTAAAACCGGAACTCCGGGCCGCCTGGCTGGCGGAGCACCCGGGAGAAAAAGCCGCTTCTTAGAATCTAGGTGATTAATTGTGGGGAGGTGGGCTAATACCAAGTCGCCGTCAAACGGGTAGGATCGGGGTCTCCCCGCCCGTGTAGCGATGCGGCGGAGAATTGCGGGCGGGGGAACCCCGCCCCTACAACCCGGACGACCAATATTACCTGTTTGAGGGCAACTTGGTATAAGGGGCACGGCTCCTTACCCCCTTTTCCCACTGCTCAACGAGCAATCTCTGAAATAAAAAGGGAGGGCTATAAGCCCTCCCTTTTGCTCATATTACTAAATTTCTGGAGGCCATAATTTTTCACTTTGGACACGAAATAAAATGACTTGGTCGGAAACGCCAAAAGGCTTTCGAATGAATGGTGACATTCTTGATAATACGGCATCTGGGTCCAGTTTTAAATATTCAATTAATTCACTATCATTTTCTATTAACTCAATTGCTTGATCGATTCTTGATTTCAATTCCTCCCTTGGCACTAGGAATCTTCCGGCAAATTCATTTGCCTGCCATTCAAAATTACGATATTCATCTTCTGATACATCATTCATAAAAATTTTCCATTCATTTAGAGAGCTAAATTGCAATCCAGAATAAATATCTTTATGAAGGAAAAAATGAGCTATTTCATGAGCTAAAGAAAATCTTAGTCTATTAGTATATCTATCATTTATATAACAATCATAATCAACTACGATACCACTTAAATCTATTTTTATCCAAGCATCAGTATCAATCAATTTTAGTAAACCATGCATTGGCTCTATATCTAATTTTAATCTTAAATCAATAATGTCTTCCATATTTATAGGTGGTTTATTTTCTGGCCAATATATTAACCTCTTCTCGTCAGCTAACGTCCATAAATATGATTTTTTTATCCATTCACATTTAAAACCCTTAAAGCCCAATTATTCTCTCTCCTTTTTAATTAGATTTATAAGTTGATCCAATTCGTCTGGAGAAGGCTTTTCACTCCTTACTGTTCTAAAAAACATTGGGAGTGAATTTAAAATTGATTTATCTGACAATATATCCTTGGGGATATTGCCCGCCGATATACTTGCTTTATCTCTCATTTCTTTCCATAATTCTGAACCCATTGGTATATTTAATATATTTGCAATTTTCTCAAGTTTCTTTTCACTTTGAGGCGGAGATAAGATACCCCTCTCAATTTTACTCCAGTTGCTGGCATCCAATTTAAGCAGTTTGCAAAATTCTCTAAGGGTTAAGCCTTTCTCCCTCCTCTTTTCTTTTATAAAGTCTCCAAACATATAACCTCCCTCTCGCTCGTCGGCTCTCTCCATAATGGCTTGAATGGTATTAAAATAACCACATGGTAAACAAATTACCACACTAATTACGTTTGTCAACACAATTCTTGAAAATTTTTAGTTTATTTACTCCACCCAATAATTCGGGGCTTCCTTCATGATGATCACGTCGTGGACATGGGATTCCTTGAGGCCCGCGGGGCTGATGCGCACAAACTTCGCTTTTTCCCGCAGTTCCGGGATGGTGCGGCAGCCCACGTAGCCCATGCCGGAGCGCAGGCCGCCCATGAGCTGGTAGATGACGTCCGGGAGTTTGCCCCGGGAGGGCACCCGGCCGACGATGCCTTCGGGCACCAGCTTGCATTCCAGGTCAAAATCCTCCTGGCAATAGCGGTCCCGGCTGCCGGCCTTCATGGCCTCCAGGGACCCCATGCCCCGGTAGATCTTGTAGCTCCGCCCCTGGAAGATCACCGTCTCTCCGGGGCTTTCGTCCGTGCCCGCAAAGAGGCTGCCGATCATCACCACGTCTGCGCCCGCGGCCAGGGCCTTGGTGATGTCGCCGGAGTATTTGATGCCCCCGTCGGCGATAAGGGGGATGTCCGCCTTGCGGGTGGCCTTGGAGCAGTCCATGATCGCGGATAATTGGGGCACCCCCACGCCGGCGATCACCCGGGTGGTGCAGATGGAGCCGGGCCCCACCCCCAGTTTCACCGCGTCCACTCCGGCCTTGATCAGGGCCTCGGCCCCGGTTGCGGTGGCCACGTTGCCGGCGATCAGCTCCACCTGGGGAAACTCCTTCTTGGTGGCCTCCACCGCCTGGATCACCCGCTGGGAGTGGCCATGCGCAGTGTCGATAACAATTACGTCCACGCCGGCATTAAGCAAGGCCTCCACCCGGGCCGCCCGGTCCGGCCCCACCCCCACCGCCGCGCCCACCCGCAGGCGGCCGAACTCGTCTTTGCAGGACTGGGGATACTTGCGAATCTTTTCAATGTCCTTGATGGTGATCAAACCCTTGAGATTGTAGTCATCATCCACCACCAGCAGCTTCTCAATGCGGAACTTGTGGAGCAGGGCCTTGGATTCTTCCAGGGTGATGCCCACGGGCGCGGTCACCAGGCGGTCCTTGGTCATCACCTCCTTGACCTTCTGGTCCAGGTTGGTCTCAAACCTGAGGTCCCGGTTGGTGACGATGCCCACCAGGCGCGGGCCTTCCACCACCGGGATGCCGGAGATGCGGTAACGCTCCATCAGGTCCAGAACCTTGGCGATGCTCTCCTCCGGACCGATGGTCACCGGATCGATGATCATCCCGCTTTCCGATTTCTTGACTTTTTCCGCCTCCAGGGCCTGGGCGGCAATGGTCAGGTTGCGGTGGAGGATGCCGATGCCCCCCTGCCGGGCCAGGGAGATGGCGGTGTCCGCCTCCGTCACCGTGTCCATGGCCGAGCTCAACAGGGGGATGTTCAGGCGGATGCGGGGGGTGAGCCGGGTGGAGAGGTCCACCTCGCTGGGCAGGACTGCGGACGCCCCGGGCAATAATAATAGATCGTCAAACGTGTAAGCATAAGGAATCGGCTCTGGCATCGGTTGTCTCCGCAATTAGGTTAGCTGAAGGAGGAAGATGTGCCTCATTGGCCTCTATCCCCCCTCCCAAATTCTGCCGCCATCTCCCCCAGCACCCCCTCCAGCAGCCCGGCGTCGATGACCACCAGGGAGTCCTGCTGGAAGATTTGCAGGATGGTCAAGATAATTAAGGCTCCGGCCACCATGACCCCGGCCTTGGCCGGTTCCATGCCCGGGAGCCGGGCCCTGTCCGCCGCCGAGAGGCGGCAGAGAAGTTCCGCCAAGGCCGCCACCTGCCCCCGGGTGAGGAGCAGGTTATTGACCCGGGAGGCGTCGTAAGGGCTCAATACCAAAGCCAGGGCCGCCAGGGTGGTGACTGCGCCCGCGGTGCCCACCAGACAGGGCGTGGTGGTCAGGTGGGGCTGCAGGGTCTGCCGATAAAATTCCTCCAGCCGCCTCTCAATTTCCCCCTGCAGGGCCGCCACCGCCTCCGGCCGGGGGGGATCTCCCAGGGGGCGGCTCCGGCTCAGGGTCAGCACCCCCAAAGGCAGACTGGCGAATTTCGCCTCCTGGCCCCGGCGGATGAGGGCCCATTCCGAGCTGCCGCCGCCCACGTCAAAGACCACTAATTCCGGAGCCTCCAGCACCTCCGGGGCCAAGGCGGACAGTACGCCTTTAAGAGACGTCCGGGCCTCTTCCTCCGGGGAGAGGATCTGCACCGGCAGCCGCAAATCCTCCTGGACCCGCCGCACCAAAACCTCCCGGTTCCGGGCCTGGCGCAGAGCCTGGGTAGCCACTACCCGGGAGACCTCCACCCCTTGAGCCCGCAATACCTGGACAAAACCCTCCAGGGCCTTAAACGTGCGAGCCATGTCCTCCGGGGCCAATGTGTCGCCCTGGGCCAGCCCCGCGCCCAAGCCGGTGACTTCCCGGTAATGCCCCAATATCTTAAACTTCTCCGGCCCGGTGAGTTCGGCCACGGCCAGGCGCACCGTCAGAGACCCCAAATCCACCGCCGCGAAGCGTCGCATAGGGGAAGGGCCAGGGAGCGGCAGGGGCGGGTTTAAAACCCGCCCCTAGCCGTCTCCCCCGGAATCCGGTTCCAAGACAAAAACATCGGGCCAGGTGCGGTTTTGTTCGCCGCAGTCCAGGCCGTAGCCCACCAGGAAACCCTTGGCCACCGGGAAGCCCACGTAGTCCAGGGGCACCTCCACTTGCCGGCGTTCCTTTTTGTCAATAAGACAGCAGATCTTCAAGGAACGGGGCTGGTGGGTCAGGAGGTGTTGGCGCAGGAAATCCAGGGTCAGGCCCAGGTCCACGATGTCTTCCACGATCAACACGTCCCGGTCTTTCAGAGGTTCTTCCACATCCTTGGTGATATGAATCTCCCCGGAAGAAGTGGTGCCCGCGCCGTAACTTTTGAGGCGGACAAAGTCCACCACCACCGGGAAGGGCAGGGCCCTGACCAGGTCGGCCAGAAAGATGAACGCGCCCTTAAGCACCCCCACCATCACCAGGTCCCGGCCCGCGTAGTCCCGGCTGATTTGCGCCGCTAATTCCGTAACCCGCCGGGCGATATCTTCCCGGGATATGAGACAGCGTTTCTGAGCCTGCATCCCCCCTCCTTTGCTGCTAGAAAATATCAAAGAAGCGGGGGATGTCAAACCATAATTAGGGGGCAGGGGTCAGGGGTCAGGAAAAATGAGGAGAGGTAATATACTGACCCCTGGTCCCTGGCCCCTGACCCCTTTATTTCTTGTCCGGCCGGAAGACGCCGTCCCAGTCTGGGGGGGGAGGAGATTCCTGGAATTTTTGGCAAAGGTCCCGGAATATCTGGGCCGGGCCGTCTGCCGGGAGGTGTTCCAGGACCGCGGCGAACGCGGCCCCGGCCTGGCTAAAGGCTTTTTCCCGGAAGAGTTGCAGGGCTTGGGCGAACTTCTCCCGGGCCGCGGCCTGTTCCGGGGTCAGTTCTCCCTTCAAGGCCATTACTTCGTAAACGGTCACCGGCGCGGCCCGGCCTTTGACGGCCACCCAATCCAGTTCCCGGAATTCTAACAGGTCCCGGCATTCCTGCACGGTGGCCTCGCTGGCCATGATGGCGGTGCCGTAGAACTTGTTCAGCCCCTCCAGCCGGGACGCCAGATTCACGGTATCGCCGATCACCGTGTAGTCAAACCGTTTCTGGGAGCCCAGGTTGCCGACGATGGCCTCCCCGGTATGGAGGCCCATGCGGAGATTCAGGAGGGGCAGGTGCCGCTGGGCAAACAGCCGGTTCAGGTCTTGCAGGGCCGCGGCCTGGCGCAGCGCGGCCCGGCAGGCCAGGACCGCCTGGTCTTCCTGGTCCAGGGGCGCGCCCCAGAAGGCCATAATGGCGTCGCCCTCGAATTTGTCCACCGTGCCTTCTTCTTCCAGGATGATATCGGTCATCCGGGAAAGATAGTCATTGAGGAGTCCCACCACGGTTTCCGGGTCCAGGCGCTCGGAGAGGGTGGTGAACCCGGCCAGATCCGAGAAGAACAGGGTGACCCGGCGGCGTTCACCCCCCAGCTTCAATTTTTCCGGATGCTCCAGGAGATGGCTGATCACCACCTCGGACATGTATTGGGCGAACATGCCCCGGATGGCGTGTTTTTGCCGGCCTTCGGTGGCGTAGCTGTACACCGCGGCCAGGGCGAAGCTCAGATTCAGGGCCAGGTCCGGCAGCAAGGGATCGGCGTACCAACTGCGGGTAAAGGCCAAGACGCACAGGCCCACATGCAAGGCGTTAAAGAGGACCAGGGCCCCCAGGTTGGCCACCAGACCGGACATCCCGGAGACGAAGAGCACCGTCAGGATCATGGCCGCCACCAGCACCAGGGTCCAGGCCCACTGGAGCCACAGCGGCACGGTCTGGAGGAAGTCACCCTGGAGCAGGTTGTCCAGCAAAGTGGCGTGTATTTCCACGCCCGCGTAGACCGCGCTCACCGGGCTGGCCTTCAGGTCCAGGAGACCGGGCGCGGTGAGGCCCACGAACACCCACTTGCCGGCCAGGGCCTCCGGGGGCACCAGGGGCGTTTGGCCAGGTTTGCTATACTCGGATTCGATCAGGTTGACCGCGGAGAAGCGCTGGTGGCTGCGGCTGGGCCCCCGGTACTTGAGGAGAAAACGCCCCTGGCCGTCCAGGGGAATCCGCCGCTGGCCCTGGACCAAGGCGCCGTCCTGGAAGCGCCACGGGCTGTCCTGATGCAAGGATTGGAACGCGGCGAAGGCCAGGATGGGCAGCCAACGTTCCTGGAAAAGCGTGACCAGGGGCAGGCGGCGGTAGATGCCGTCGGTATCCGGGCGGCACTCTACATTACCCAGGGTCCGGGCCGCGGCCACCAAGGGGGGGATGGGGGCCAGCAGGGACAGATACTTGCTGGCATCCGGGGGAGGCGCCCCGGAGATGGTTATCGCCGCCTTATCCAGGAGCTCCGGGGTCCCGGGCGAAGAAGGTTTGTCGTCAACGGAGAGAAAGAAGGGGAAGATAACGTTCTTGGCCGCGGCCGCGGCCCCGGCCAGGCGCCGGTCGTCCTCCGGGCCGTAAGAGGAAGCTTCGGTGTACAGGATGTCGAAGATCACCGCCTTGGCACCGCTCCGGCGGCAGTAATCGATTATCGGGGCGTAGAGCTGGCGAGGCCAGGGCCAGGTGATGCCCCTGGTTTTAAAAAAATCCAGGTCGGGCTGGTCTATGGTGACCACCACCACCTGGGGGGTGGCCTTGGGGAGGGGGGCATGCCGGAAGAGCAGATCCAGAGTCTTGAGGCGGTAGACGGTAAAGACCCCGGAAAGATCCAGACCCAGGACCAGGAGCATGGCGGCCAGAATGAGAACCGCGCCGGCCTTAAGCTTGGTCCTGGTGGTATAGACTGCGAAGATAGCCATGGAGGAGCGCCTGATGTATGAGAATAACAGGGAAGGGCCAAGGGATAAAGGAGAAGTTGATGGGTTTTATATGAAAATAATAATTTTCACACATTAATTTTTCTATACTATATAAGGTTAATAGAGATTATAATAAAAAATATTTAAAGAATTGTCTGTATTGAAATAGCGGTAATCGATCTTAATTTATAAATAATTTGCGAATCTGCGCATCCGCTCGCGAATCGCTTCACTTTTTCGGGCCAGAGATCGGGGCTCCCTAGATTGATTGACCGGAATGGGAGGACGGCATGAAAGGATACGGGTGGTGGTGGTTGCCGGCGGGGTTGGCGGTCCTGGGTCTGATGGCCTGCGGCGAGCGGCCCATTGACGTGGAAGCCCTGAAAAAGGAACCGAAAAAATATGTGGGCTCGGATACTTGCAAGATGTGCCACCTGGAGCACTACGACTCCTGGAAGATGACCCTGCACAGCCGGATGATGCAGGACGCCCAGAAGAACAAGGATGCCATCATTTCTCCTTTTGATGAAAAATTAATCCGGGAGGATTTGGCCAAGGCAAAGCTCAAGGTCCCGGTGGACCAGGTCTTTATCCCCAAAGAAAGCGAAGTCAAATATACCATCGGCAGCCAGTGGAAGCAGCGCTATTTGGTGGAAAAGGGCGGGAAACTCTACGTTGCTCCCATTCAATATAACCTGGAAACCCACCGCTGGGTGCCTTTCCTTCCCGGAATTCCGGGTTGGGATAAAAAGCCCTGGATCATCGGTTGCGGGGGCTGCCATGCCACCGGCGCGGACCTGGAGAAAAATACCTTCGCGGAACCCGGGGTAGCCTGCGAGGCCTGCCATGGCAAGGGGTCCTGGCACGCGGCCCTGCCCAAGACCGCAGTCTTCGAAAAGCGCCAGACCATCATCAACCCGGCCAAGCTCACCATGGGCGTAGCGGTGCAGATCTGCGGCTCCTGCCACACCCGGGGCGAATCAACCAAGGTGAAGGGAGCTGGCTGGCCAGTGGGCTATGAACCCGGCAAGGCCATCCCTACTTCCTACAAGGAGACCACCTTTGCGGCCGGCGACACGAAGATGGTGTATGCCAACGAATTCGCCAAAGGCCATCATCAGCAATACCTGGATTGGAAGCAGTCTGTTCACTACAAGGAAGGAGTGACCTGCACCTCTTGCCATTACGTGCACCAGATCGGTATGCCGCCCACCCGGTCCCAAACCGTGGGCGCAGGCTCCAAGCAATGCCTCTCCTGCCACGTGGAGGTGAACAACAACCTGGCCCACTCCATCCATTCCTTTGCCAATTGTGTGGGCTGCCATATGCCCCGTATCGCCAGCAGCGCCGAATCCGGGGACATACACAGCCACGTTTTCATGTGTTTGCTGCCCAAGGACACCCTGGCCAACCCGGTCATCCCCAATTCCTGCGAGACCTGCCACAAGCATAAGGGCCAGGATCTGAAGAAATTGCAGGCCGCGTTCGACGCCCTGAACGTGCTGCCCAAGCCCGTGGGCCTGCCGATGAAAGTGGAAATGCCGCCGTCCGCACCCAAGGCCGCGCAGAAAAAAGCGGAGGCCCCCAAGGCCACCACCCCTGAGGCTCCCAAAGCGCCTCCCAAAGAAGCGGGTAAAAAATAAGGAGAACGGCTATGGACCTACGGAGGCTGCTCCGGCAGGCCGTTCTCCCGGCAGCCCTGGCGCTTCTGGGGGCCCTGGTTCTGTGGCCCCCGGCCGCGCCGGCCCAGGAGGAGGTGACCTCGTCCATCCGCCGGTATAAAGACCGGGAGGTGAGCACCGGCTACTACGAGGAATATGAGGTCAAACCCCGCCGCGCCCGCCCCTTTGTGCAGCAGCCGGATGTGGTGCGGCGGTACTCGGCGCCCGTCACCCAATACCGGCCCCGGTCTGCGGTGGAACCCGGTATCCGCTCCCGGATGGAAGATTCCCACGCGGGCATCCAGTTCTACGAACTACGGCGCTGTGAAGAATGCCACGTGGAGGAGGCCGCCCACAGCCACACCACCCGGGGTAATCTTACCTGCCGCCAGTGCCACGGGGGTGAGCCCATCGCCGGCATCAACTACTATTACTCGCCCCTGAACCCCATCCGCCGGCATGCTTACGTGTGCGCCAAGTGCCACGAAGGGGCCACCGTTTCCTTTGCCACCTTTCTGGTGCACGAACCCAAGGCGGGGGCTCCTGAAACCAGGAAGACCTTTGCCTCCCTCTATTACGCCAACTGGTTCATGTACCTGCTGATCGTGGGCACCATGGCCTTTTTCCTTCTCCATACCTTCATCTGGGTGGGCAAGGAATCTTACCAGGCCCTGCGCCGGAAAATGAAGGCGGAGCCTGAGGCGGAGGCGCACCCGGGGAAGCCGGAACCCAAGGAGCCGGAAAATGAATGACCAGGTGCGAATAATCCGGTTCAATGTCTTTGACCGCGTCTTCCATGTCTTCATCATGGTGACCTTCCTGATCCAGGCGGTCACCGGCATGGGACGCCTGCTCTACCACACCGCCTGGGGCAAAGCCGTGGTCAGCCTTTTCGGCGGTTATGACGGCGCCACCGCCGTCCACAATACGGTGGGCATCCTGATGATCATCGGTTTCGTGATTCACCTCGCCTATGTCCTGGCCAAGGTGGAATGGAAATCCTGGCGCCGCAGCCTGTTTGATGCGGATTCGCTGGTGCCGCGGCGGGCGGATGCGGTGCACTTGGGACAAAAAATCCGCTGGTTCTTTGGGCTGGGCCCGCCGCCGTCCTTCGACCGCTGGACCTATTGGGAAAAGTTTGACTATTGGGCGGTCTTTTGGGGGTTGCCGCTGCTGGCCATAACCGGCTTGCCGCTGATGTATCCGCTGGCAGCCAGCAGAATTTTGCCGGGGTGGGTCCTCAACGTCTTCGTTCTGCTCCACCGGGCCGAGGCGCTGTTGGCCATGTTGTATATTTTCATTATCCACTTCACCATCGGCCATTTCCGCCGGGGCATGTTCCCCATGAATGAATGCATGTTCGCGGGGAGTGTGGAGCTGGAAAAGGAAGAGAAGGAAAAGCCCTTGTGGATCGCCCGCCTGCAGGAGGAGGGGAGGCTGGAAGAAGTGATGGTTGCGGGGCCGCCGCGGTGGTACCGGGTAATGTATTTTATCTTCGGCTACTCCGCGGTGGCGGTGGGTCTCTACCTGCTCATCAATTTATTAATCTACCGCTCCTATATTGAATGGCATTAAGGACCGGCAGCCGCGGGTTCCAGCTTTCCGTTCTGCATTAATAAGATGCGGTCTCCCAGCCTCTCCGCCTGGGCCGGATCATGGGTCACCATGATGATGGTGGCCTTTCGCTCCGCCTTCATCTCTTTGATAATGCCTTCGATGATCTGGGAATTTTCCTGATCAATGGACGCGGTGGGTTCGTCCAGCAGGATGACCTCCGGCTCCAGGACCATGGCCCGGGCCAGGCCCAGGCGTTTGGCCTGGCCGGTGGAGAGGTCCAGGGCCCGCTGCCGCCTTTTGGCCGCCAGGCCCACCACCTCCAGAATCGCCATTACCCTCTGCTCTATCTCCCGCCGCGGGACGCCCCGGATTTTCAAGCCGTAGGCCACATTGTGGAAGACCGAGGTGTTGAAAACCCCGACGCTGGGCAGCAGCAGGGTGAGGCGGCGCCTTAACTCCAAATCCGGGGCCAGGGGCCGGCCGCCGGCCAGATAGCTGGCCTGGCCCCGGTCCGGGGCCTCCAGCAGGGCGCAGATCCTTAACAGGGTGGACTTGCCGGTGCCGTTGAGCCCCATGATCACCTGGGTCAGACCCTCCTCGAAGACCCAGGAACAATCCCGTAAAATCTCCTGGCCGTTATAGACTTTGGAGACCTGGGCCAATTCCAGGCTTAATCCCATAAAATGACCCCGGAGCCGGTGCGGCCCAACCTCTGGATGGCCCGGAGGGCCAGGTTGATCATGAGGGACAGGCCCAAAAGGATGATACCCAGGGCAATGGCCAAGTCGAAATTCCCCTTGTCCGTTTCTAAAGCGATGGTGGTGGTCATCACCCGGGTATAGCCGGCAATGTTCCCCCCCACCATGAGCACCGCGCCCACTTCCGCGGTCACCCGGCCTAAGCCCGCGATGCCCCCGGTCATGATCCCGTACCGGGCTTCCCTGATGACGGTCAGGGCCTCTTGCAGGGGGTTGGCCCCCAGGACCCGGGCCGCCTGCCGGATAATGGGATTGATGTTGACAATGGCGGTATGGGACAGGGAAGTGACGATGGGGAAGGCCAGGATGAACTGGGCGATGATCATGGCGCTGGGGGTATAAAGGAGGGCCATGAATCCCAGGGGTCCGCTCCGGGAAAAGAGCAGATAGACAAAGAGGCCCACCACCACCGGCGGCAGGCCCATGCCGGTATTGATGACGCTGAGGATCAGCCCCCGGAGGGGCAGGCGTTTTAACGCCAACAGGGCCCCCACCGGCAGGCCCAGGAGGACGGCCAGCAGCAGGGCCATTCCCGAGACTTGCAAGGACAGCCAGATGATGTTCAGTAAGGTAGAATCCAGCGCGGCTATCAATTTGAAGGCGCTGCTAAATCCTTGGAATATGGTATCCATGTTTTAAAAGTTAGCAGTAAGCAGTGAGCAGTAAGCAGTTAAAGTAAGATGTCTGAAGAGGCTCTTGCAAAATAATTATTTTGTCATCCTGAGCGAGCGAAGGATTTAGATCTTCGGTCGCTTCGCTCCCTCAGAATGACAATTTTGCAAGAGGGTCCGCAGTTTTTTCCCTGCTCACCGCTCAGTGCTTTTTGGCGTTGGGAATGAAAAGCTCATTCCCGTGTTTATCTTTGAAAGCCCCAATAGCCTTCTGTCCTTCCGGGGAGATGAGCCAGTTGATAAAGACCATAGCCTCTTTATGCTTCGCCTGCTTATGCTTCTCGGGATTGACGGCCATCACTCCGTATTGATTGAACAGGACCGGGTCCCCTTCCAGGACGATGACCATTTCCAGCTTGTCCTTGTCCTTGGTGGCCAGCCAGGTGCCCCGGTCGGTGAGGGTATAGCCCCGCTTCTCGTTGGCGATGCGCTGGGTCTTTTCCATGCCCTGGCCCACTTCCAGATACCATTTCTGCCCTTTGGGATCGAGGCCCGCGGCCTTCCAGAGGGCCAGCTCCTTGGTATGGGTGCCGGATTTATCCCCCCGGGAGACAAAAGGTGTGGCCGCGGCCGCGATCTTCTTTAGGGCCTCCACCGCGGACTTCATGCCCTTAATCTTTAAGGGATCGTTAGCCGGGCCGATGATCACGAAGTCATTATACATGAGGTCATGGCGGTTGACGAAGGCCCCTTCTTTAACCGCCTTCAATTCCTGCTCCTTGGCATGAACCATGACCACGTCCGCGTCGCCCCGCTTGCCGATCTCCATGGCCGCGCCGGTGCCCACGGCCACCACGTCCACCTTGAGGCCCGCCTTTTTTTCGAAGAGGGGCAGCAGGTAATCGAACAGCCCCGAATTCTGGGTGCTGGTGGTGGACGCGCACTTGATCCGGGTTTCTGCGGAGACGTCAGCCGCCAAAAAGACCACACCTATCATTGCTAATGCGAAAAGGCTCTTTGTCATTTCCCACCCTCCTTTTTTCAGTGCCTCTGAGATTTATTGGCGTCAGACCGGAGCGATTCAATCAGTCGTCATATTGCCGGGCGTAGGCCGCGTCGTTGTACAGCCCTTCTCCATAGCGGTCTTTGCCGTAATCCTGGATGATCTTCTGCCCCTGGGGCGAAGCCACGAAGTCGATGAACTTGGCGGCCGTGGCCGCGCCGGGGGTGGCGCCGCCCGGCTGGCACAGGGCATGGTAGGTATTCACCAGCAATTTATCGCCCTTGAACAGAACTTTCAGATCCGGGACTTCCTTTTTGGCCGCGGCCAAGGTGCTGCTGTCCACCATGAAGTAACCCTTTTCCTGATTGGCCATCTTCGCATCGTTCTGCTTCCCGAAGGTCTCGGCCAGGACCTTTAGCAGCCCCAATTCCCCGGGGCTGCCGGTGGCCAAGGAAAATTCCTGGGCGCCGCGGCCGTACACCGCGTTGGGCTGGTCCGCGGCCTTGACCGCAACCCCCCAGGGCAGACAGGCGGCCACCGCCAAAAAGCAAAATCCACGCCTGTTTCCCATGTTTTCCTCCCCTAAAAGCGGGTCGATATTTATTCTAAAGAATAGCGCAAAAATAAATAAACCGGGAGATTTTTGCAACAGTTTTTCTTAACCGCGGGCAAGAAGGAATTTAGTAAGAAGGGGCGGCGGATAAGGGGGATAAGGATGCCAGCAGCTTTTCCGGGCTCTGGTCTTGGGGGTCGTCCACTATTTGACGCACCCGGCCATGATCATAGACCACCAGGGTTTCGGCCAGGACTGCCACGTCCTCGGGATCATGGGTGATGAGCATCACCGGGATGGTAAAACGCTCTTTGATCTTTAAGAGTTCCTGGCGCATCTTGGCCCGGAGCAGGGCGTCCAGGGACGAAAAAGGCTCATCCAGGAGCAGCAGGCTGGGGCGGCGGATCAAGGCCCGGGCCAGGGCCGCGCGCTGGCGTTGGCCCCCGGACAGGTCCCGGGGCAGGTAGTCTTTGACGGGAGTCAGCTCAAAGACCGCCAGCACCTCCTCCAGGCGCAGCCGCTCCGGGGGGAGCAGGCGCCAGGTCCAGCTCCGTTGCAGGCCGAAGGAGACGTTTTGGGCCACCGTCAGGTGGGGAAAAAGGGCGTAATCCTGGAAGACGTAGCCCACGTCCCGGCCGCGGGCCGGCACCCGGATATGTTGGTAGGAATCGAAAAGGACCCTGCCTCCTACCACGATGCGCCCCGCATCCGGGGTGACCAGGCCGGCAATAGCTTTGAGGGTCAGGGTCTTCCCGGCCCCCGAGGGACCGAAAAGGACCACCACGTCCTTATCCGCGGCAAAGGCCGCTTCCAGGCCAAAGACCCGTTTCCCGGACCCCAAGCGTTTTTTGATATCCACCGAGATTTTCATGATTAAACTTGTTTTATGAGCTATGACACTGCCCTAGGCCGGGCCAAAGCCGTACTTTTTAAAAATCTCCTGAGCCGCCGGACTCAAGACAAAGTCCAGAAAATCTTGGGCCAGGGCCTTTTGGGGGCTGGCCGCCACCAGGGCCAGCGGATAAATGATGGGCTGGTGTCCCTGGACCCCGGCCACCGTTTTCACCTTCCCCTTGGCAATGGCGGCGTCGGTGGCGAAGACAAACCCGGCGTCCACTTCGCCCCGGCTCACGTAGTCCAGCACCTGGCGCACCGATTCCCCGTAAATAAACTTGGGCTTTAGGGTCTCCCATAACCCCGCTTTGGCCAAAGCCTCCTGGGTGTAGCGCCCCACCGGCACCGTGGCGGGATTGCCCAGGGCCACTCGTTTCACTTCGGGCGAGGCCAGATCACCAAGACCCGCCAGGGGGAGAGCGGATTTTCCCGGGGCGATGAACACCAGGGTGTTGCTCACAAAATTTTTCCGGCTGGCCGGGTTGATGAGCCCTTTTTCCTGGGCCTGGTTCATGGTCTTTTGATCCGCGGACGCAAAAACATCCACCGGCGCGCCCTGGGCGATTTGCTGGAGCAAGGGACCGGAAGCCGCGAAATTACAGACGATCTTGACGCCGGGATGTGTGTTCTCAAATTCGGTGGCAACTTCCTTCATGGCGTTGGTGAGGCTGGCCGCGGCGGAGACGATAAGTTCCTGGGCGGCGGAGGCCGGGGTGCCCCAGAGAATCAAGGCCGCTAAACCCAGCACGGAAAATAATCTTGATTTAACCATAGCCGATCTCCTTTGCCTTCACAGGTACTTGATCTTGAACATTTTTCCGGAAACCAGAAGAATGGTGAGGCAGACGATGGAGATAACGGCCACCAGGACGGCGGCCGCCTGGTCATTCCCGGCCAGGACCGCGTCATAGACGGCGATGGACAGGGTTTGGGTCTTGCCGGGAAGATTCCCCGCCACCATCAGGGTGGCGCCGAACTCCCCCATGGCCCGGGCGAAAGACATCATGGTCCCGGCCAGGATACCCCCCCAGGCCAGGGGCAAGGACACCCGCAGAAAGACCCCGGCCTCGGAGAGGCCTAGGGTGCGGGCGGCGTTTTCCAGGTTGGGGTCCACCCCCTCGAACGCGGCCCGGGCCGACTTGTAGATCAGGGGCAGGGAGACCACGGCCGCGGCCAGGGCCGCGCCCTGCCAGGTGAAAATCAAGGAAATTCCCCAGGTCTCCTGGAGCCAGCGGCCCAACCAGCCGTGCCGGCCGATGCAGACGATGAGGTAATATCCCAGTACCGTGGGCGGCATGACCAGGGGCAGGGTGCAGATCGAGTCCAGTCCCTCCCGGCCCCAGAACCGGCTCCGGGCCACCAGGAAGGCCAGGACCACCCCCACCAGAAAGCTCACCAGGGTGGCCACCCCGGCCACCTTTAAGGTCAGCCAGAGGGGGGTTAGATTAACGGCGAAATTCACAACGCCATCCTTATTCGTCTATGAAATAGTTAATGGCTGAAAAAGCAAGTCTCATACCATTGCTTTAGAAATTGATTAATTCAATGAATTAACTGATTATTTAGGCTTAATTGGGGTTTGTTTGACTGAGCAAAGAGAAGTTGCAAAGTACGTTATTGTAAATAATAATGTTGGACCATCTTTACTGTTATTCATTTTTGTATATTATATCGTCAAGGGTAGCGGCCCCCTGACGCCAGAGCCTCCGGGAATCTATTTCCCGAAAGGGCATTTCTGGGGGAAGGTGCACAGCTTGCAATCGAGGCAGAAAGCGCCGTGGCCCAACCGCGCCAGGTCCCGGCGGGTGATGGTCAGACCGGCCAGCAGCCGGGGCAGCAGGAGGTCGAAACTGGTGGTCTTGAAATAGAGGGCGCACGCGGGCACCCCCATGACCTGTACGGGGCCGATCCGGGCCAGCAGGGTCATGGCCCCCGGCAGAATGGGCGCCCCGTAGAGAAGATCAGTGGCCCCCGCGTCCACCAGCCCCTGGCGGGTGACGTCATCAGGGTCCACGGACAGGCCCGCGGTGGTCACCAGCAGATCGATGCCGCTATCCAGGAGTTCCTTTACTCCCTCACTGATGGCCCGGCGCTCATCCGGCACGATCAGGGATTTTATGACCTGGCCCCCGAATTTCTCCATCTTGGTGGTGATAATGGGGACAAATTTGTCTTCCACCAGCCCCATGAAAACTTCGGTGCCGGTGACCAGGATCCCGGCCCGGGGCCGGCACAGCGGCAGCACCTTGAACACCGGGCCGTCGCTGAGAACGGCCAGGGCCCTTTCAAAATCCGCCCGGGGCAGGTACAAGGGGATGGCCCGGGTGCCCCCCAGCATCCGGCCCTGGGAGACAACCGCGAAGCCCTGGCGGCAGGCGCACATCACCCCGGGCACCAGATTGAAGGTCTCGAGACGCTGCTCGTCCACCACCAGGAGCCCGTCTCGTCCGGCCAGGAGATTGATCTTCCCCTCCCGGGGAGGTGTGGCAAAGGTGACCCCTTCTCCGGCCAGGGCCCGGGCGAAGGCCAGCGCGGCTTCGTCTTCGTGGACCCATGCGGGGCCCATCTGATTGTCTTCCCAGAGATAGACGTGCTGCCGCCCCATGTGCTGCAAGCGGCAGAGGTCCCCCACGCCGATGACCTGGCCCTTCTCAAAGGCCGGGCCTTTGCTGACCCCGGGGACGATCATGGTCATATCGTGCAAGGCCCGGCGGCCCACGGTCTCCGCCAAGGGCAAGCTTCTCAGAGGCGGGGTCTCCGCGACCCCCGCTTCTTCCCGCCCTTCATTCAGGTAAGGGGCATCCCCCTGGCAGCCCCGGCAGATGCCGCCGTCCTGGGCCGGATAGGCCTCCCGGCACCAGGGGCAGATGACGATGCGGCCCCGGTGCCGCTTCTGGAGAAACTGGGGGCGCACCTTGACCCGGCCCCATCCCAGAATCCCGGTCCCGGCTTCCCGAATCTGCTCCAGAAGCAAGCCGGACTCTTGCTCCTTCTTGGGCCGCAGTTTGAGATACCAGGCCCCTATCTCCGACCAGGGAGCCACCTTTGCCGGGTCCAGGAAGACCCGCACCCCTTCCCCCTGGTATTTATCGTAAAGAGAAAGGGCGAAGCGGCCCAGATTGACCACTTTCAGCCAGCCGTTGCCGGTGGTGCAGGGGGTAAGGAGCTGCACCGCATCGGGAAGGCAATTCCGGGTCTCCACCACTGCATCGAAGAAGACGTCTGGAGGGAGATGCCTCCGGGCCAGGTCCGCCATGACCCCGCCGATAACTACTCCCGGCGCCGGATAGCCGTGAAAGGATTTCACCAATTCCAAAAATTCATCAAAAGAGTAAGGTCCGATTTTCCTCATTTGATCACCGGGAAGTGCCGGGGGCTGAAAAAGGGGCACCCCCACCCAGGGGGAGAAACGGGTGGGGGTGAGAGGGGGGTTTATGCCGATTTGGCCAAGTTAACCGCACAGACTTTATATTCCGGGGTTTTAGTCACGGGGTCCAGGGCCGCGTTGGTCAGGCGATTGGCGGCGTTTTCCATGTAGTGCAAGGGGATAAAAACCACACCCGGTTTGACTCTATCGGTTACCAAGGCCTTGACCGCGATGCTGCCCCGGCGGGTGCTGGCCTTAATCTCCTCCCCGGGTTGGATCTGCAGGCGCCGGGCGTCCGCGGGATTGATTTCCACCTCCACCACCGGGTTTTCATGGTGCAGGGTGGGACAGCGCCGGGTCATGGTGCCGGTGAGATACTGGGTAAAGAGGGTGCCGGTGGTCAGCCAGAAAGGATACTCCGGGTCCGGGGCCTCCGCGGGCGGACGGTAATCGATGCCCTGAAAGTTGCCCTTGCCCCGGGCAAATTTGTCTTTATGCAAGTATTGAGTACCCGGATGGTCCGGGGTGGGGCATGGCCAGCAGAGCCCCTTGGCATTTAACCGGGCAAAACTCATACCCCCATAAGACGGGGTCAAACTGGCCATCTCGTCAAAGATTTCCTCGCCGCATTGGAAATTCATGGGATAACCCATGCGGGTGGACAGTTCCTGGATGGTCTCCCAGTTGGCCTTGCCGGGGATGGGGTCAATAGCCGGACGAACCCGCTGCACCCGGCGTTCCGAACTGCTGAAGGTGCCGTCGGATTCGGCAAAGGACGCGGCCGGCAGCACCACGTGGGCCAGGGCCGTGCTGGGGGTGGGAAAGATATCCATGACCAGCAGAAATTCGGCGGCTTCCAAATCTGATTGCACCCGGTTGGCGTCCGGATAGCTCACCACCGGATTGGCCCCAAAAACCACCAGGCCTTTGACCTTGCCATCTTTGAGGGCCTCAACCTGCTCGTACATGGTAAGGCCCGGGGTGCCGGAGAGCTTGACGTTCCAGGCCTTTTCGAATTTGGCCACATTCTCCGGTACGGTCACGTATTGATAACCGGGGAAGACATTGGGCAGGGCGCCCATGTCGCAGGCCCCCTGGACGTTGTTCTGGCCCCGGATGGGATTAACCCCGGTGGAGGGCCGGCCGATGTGGCCGCAGAGCATGGATAGGTTGGCCAGGCTCTTGACGTTGTCGGTGCCGGTGGAATGCTGGGTGATGCCCAAGACGTAGCAGATGGAGCTGGCCTCGGCTTGGGAGTACCATTCCGCGGCTTGCTGCAGATGGTCAACCGGCACTCCGGTTATTTCGGAGGTACGCGCCGGCGGAAATTGTTCGATCATCTCCGCCAGGGCCGGGAAGTTCTCCGTCCGCTCTTCGATAAAGGCCTGGTTATGCCAGCCGTTCTTATAGATGATATGCATGAGGCCGTTTATCAGGGCTACGTCGGTTCCCAGCCGGTGCTGCAAGTGCAGATGAGCCAGGGACGCGATCTGGGTGCGCCGGGGATCGGCGACAATGAGTTTGGCCCCATTGGCCCGGGCCCGCATGAGGCGCATGGAGGCTATGGGGTGGGCCACCGTAGTGTTGGTGCCGATGGCCAGGATACAATTGGCGTTTTCCAATTCCGCAAAGGAGTTGGTCATCGCCCCGCTGCCAAACGCGGCGGCCAGCCCGGCCACCGTAGGCGCGTGTCAGAGACGGGCGCAGTGGTCGATGTGATTGTGACCGAACACTGCCCGGGCAAATTTCTGAAAAATATAGGTTTCTTCATTGGTGCAGCGGGCCGAGCCGGTAAAGGCCACGCTTTCCGGGCCATAAGTATCCTTGAGCCTGGTCAGCTCCGATGCGGCGTAATTTAGGGCCTCATCCCAGGTGGTTTCCACCAGGGAACCGCCCCGACGGATGAGAGGCTTGGTCAGGCGGTCTTTATGCTGCACAAATTCATGGACGTTCCAGCCTTTGATGCAGAGGCTGCCTTCATTGGACGGTCCGGTTTTGGCGGGCAGGGTGCCGATGATTTGGCCGTCCAGCACCTGTAAGAGCATGTTGCATCCCACCGCGCAGTAGGGACAGGTGGTGAGAACCGAGCGAAACTCCATGCCAACCTCCAATTCGCTATTCTATGTTTAGAATAGCGATGGCAAAAATAAATAACCCAACCTCATACTTTTTGATTTTTCAGCCATTCCTGAAACTTATCCGCCATTCGCCAAAAATCGGCCACTTCCGCTTCTCCCGCAGGGGTGAGCCAGGCCCGGCCGCCGTTCTTCCCCCCGAAGGTGCGGGCCACCAGGTCTTCTCCGGCCAAACGGTTCATGTCCGCCACCATGGACCAGGCATGGCTGTAGGCCATACCCATGGACCGGGCCGCGGCGGCGATGGACCCCAGGTCGCGGATGCGCTCCAGGAGCACCACCCGCCCCCAACTCAGGTAAGTTTCGCCGTCTTTTTCCAGCCAGAGGCGGCCTTTGATTTGCACCCCGGCAGCCGCTGAGCTGGCTGCCAGAGCAGTGCCCCGGCCGTGATCTTTTTTCTTGATGGCCATGCGTTATTCTGGAAAAAAAATAGCAGAATTCAAAATTAAACTCAAGCATTTTTCCGGAAGCTAGGGAGATTAAGAGAATAAATTTTTTCTTTTTTCCAAATTTAGCCGAAGTAAATAGTTACATGCGGATGCAGGTAGAGAGAAATATTATCTTTGACTTGAGAAATATTCTCTTTGACTTAAGGATATTTTATAATAAAAATAAAGATTAATCGTCTAAACTTGCAAAGGCGGACCCAACCCGGGAACCAAGCAGGGGGAGAAGCAAGGTGAATTCCCGGTGCGGCAAGGAAGGCCGTGCGTCATCTCTATATTCTCTTTTCTCCCCCGTGTTGAGATAAGGGAATTGTTTTGTCAGAAAATTCTCAGTTTCCGCGGGCTTGTCAGAGTGTGATTCGGGGGCTGCAGCGGTGCGCCTGGCCGATAATCGGGGTAGCTTTAATTTTAGCCGCCCTTTCGGTTTATTATACCCTCAATCACCTGACCTTCCGCACCAGCCGCAATGATCTGGTAGCCAGTGACCAGAAACTCATTGCCCGCAGCCAGCAACTGGACAAGGCCTTCGGTTCCCGGGACGGGCTGATGGTGGTGGCGGAGAATCACCATCCCAGTCATTCCATCGCCTTTGCCGAAGCCCTGGCTACGGAACTGCGGCGTTATCCCCAGGAATTCCCGGAACTTTTTTACCGGATGGATCCGGAAAAATTCAAGCAGTGGGCCCTGCTCTATATGGACCCCAAGGACCTGGCGCAGCTCAAGACCAACTTGCTGGATAACCGGCAAGTCTTGGAGAGACTGGCCGCCAGACCCAATCTCACCGGGTATTTTCAAGCAATTAATGAGGCCATCACCCGGTCCATGATCGGCCATCTCTTCACCGATTTTTTGGAGGAGGAGAAGGCTGAGGACAAGCTTCCGGACCTCTCTTTCCTGAACGCCTCCTTGCGGCAGATTAATCGGCAACTGGCAGGGGACCAGACTTACGTCTCCCCCTTCAAGGGCTTATTCCCGGGAGAGCTGGCCGATCTTTCCCAAGAAGGATACCTCTTTACCGCCAACGACAAGTACCTGCTTTTTCTCATCACCCCGGAAGAGGACGGCTATACCACCTCTGCCCATACGTTGGCCTTGCTGCGGCAATGCGTGGCCCGGGTCAAGGCCCGCTTTCCCCATCTCCAGGCAGGGGTGACCGGCCCCACGGCCCTGGAAGCCGACGAGATGGCCGGGGCCATGAAAGACGTCTCCTTGGCCACCTGGATCTCCCTTTTGGGCCAGATGCTCCTGCTCATCCTGTTCTTACGCAGCCTGAAACGCCCCCTGGTGGAAAGCCTGATATTGGTCATCGGCCTTTGCTGGACGTTCGGGATGGCCACCCTGGTGGTGGGCCATCTCAATCTCCTCTCCATGGTCTTTGCGCCCTTGATGTTGGGCATTACCATCGATTACGGGGTGCATTGGTTATGCCGCCTGGAAGAAGAGCAGCAGGGTCAGAAACACTGCACCCTGGAGGCTCTGGCCTTGACGATGCGGCGGGCGGCTCCAGGCATCATCTACGCGGCGCTGGCGGCCGCGGTTTCCTTCTTTCCCCTGGTCTTCACCGGCTTCAAAGGGCTGGAGGAAATGGGGAAGATTCTCTCCTTGGGTATGCTGCTGATGCTGGTGGCCACTCTGGTGTTGCTGCCGGTCCTGCTCATAGTCACCGAAAGGTGCCGTCCCGCCCAGGTGCCCCATGAATCCGGCCCCCCCCGTCCTTTCCTGGCCTTATCCTGGAAGCGTCCGGGAATAATCGTGGTCTTGGGGTTGGGTTTGATGGCCCTGGGAGGCTATAGCTTGACCCACGTGCCCTTCGATCTGAACCCCCTGCACCTGCAAAACCAGGATACCGAATCGGTGATCTGGGAAATGAAGTTGCTCAAGGATTCCCGTTATTCCACCACTTATGGGGCCATGACCGCAAGTTCCTTGCCGGAATTGGAGGCCAAATCCGAGGCCTTGAAAAAGCTGGCCACGGTCTCCCACGTGGAGTCCGCCCTCTCCTTTCTGCCCAGTGGGGTGGAGGAGAAGCGCCATTTGCTCCAGGGACTGGCGCCGATATTTTCCCAGATAAAATTTCCCGGCACCCCTTCCAGTCCCTCCTCCCCCCAGGAGTTGGCCGCGGTTCTGGGGCGGATCCATTTCAAACTGTCCCAGGCCAAAGAGGGCCTGGAAGGAACAGAAGACTCGTCCACGAAGGTGCAGATCCTGGAGGCCGATTCCCTTCTGAACCAGCTCATCCCCCTCCTGGACCCCCAACGGCACCCCCAGGCCGCGGCCCGGTTGGCGGCTTTTGAGAAACGGTTTTTTCACGACCTCAAAGACATGTGGGACCTCCTTAGGGAGAACTTATACGCCACTCCCCCTTCTATGGGGGTTCTCCCTCCCCAGGTGAAGAACCGTTTTGTCAGTTCCCAGGGGGATTTTCTTATCCGGGTCTTTCCTTCCCAGGATATTTGGCAGCAAAAGCCCCTGGAAAAATTCGTCCATGACCTGAGAACCGTTGACCCCCAGGTAGTGGGCGACCCGGTTCTGCTCTACCACTTTAACCGGGCCTTCCGTAATGCCTGCCTCTGGGCCGCGGGTGCGGCCCTGGCCGCCATCAGCGTGATGCTCCTCCTTCTCTTCCGCAGCCTGAAGTTAACGCTGTTGGCCTTGCTGCCGTTGTGGGTGGGGACCGGCTGGACCCTGAACATGATGTGGCTGCTGGGTCTGCCCTTCAACCAGGCCAATGTCCTCTTCCTGCCTTTGATTTTGGGGGAAGCCATTGAGTTTGGCATTATCATCCTGGTGCGCTGGAAGATGGAGGAATCGGCCCGGGCCATCACCTTGCCGGCCAGCACCGCCAAGGGTGTGGCCCTGGCGGCCTTGACCACCACCTTGGGCTTCGGCAGTCTGATGATCTCCGGACACCGGGGGGTCTTCAGCCTGGGTCTGTTGGCCACCGTGGGCAGCATCAGCGTGTTGCTGGCCTCTTTGAGCGTTCTGCCCGCCTTCCTGCGGCTCCTGGAAAAAAGAGGCACTAAAACTGCGTCCTCTTCTCTGGATTTTCAAGGTTTGGGGCGCTGGCTTCATCAACTCTTGGGATGGAAAGAAGCACGATGAGAAAGCGGCTCCACCTCATTAGCCTGGTATTGACGTTTTTTTGCCTGTGTACCTCTGCGGCTTTTGCCGAGACCCCCACCGCTTATGTGAAAGGGATTCTGGGTCAGGTCATCACCATTCAGAACGATCCGGCCCTGGCCGGGCCGAAGCACAGACCGGCCCGAGCCCAGGCCATACGCCAGATCATCCGGAAAAGCTTCGATTTTACCCGGATGGCTCAGACTTCCCTGGGCTCCGTGTATGGCGCCCTCAGCCCCAGCCAACGCCAGGAATTCGTGTCCACTTTCAGCCGCCTGTTCCAGGACTCTTATACTCGCCTAGTTCTGGATTTCCTGAAAAAAGAAACCATCAATTATGATCGGGAACGCCGGGAAGGACAGGTGGCCCGGGTGAACACCACCATGATCCGCACCAACGAGACGATCCCCGTGGACTACTTGATGCGGCCCCAGGGCCAGGGATGGCTCCTTTATGACGTCGTTGTGGACGGGGTCAGCATCCTGGATAATTATCAGCGCCAATTCGCCCAGGTGATCAAAGCCAATTCCTTTCAGTTCCTTCTGAACAAGATGAAGACCCAAGCCCGGGCCTTGCAGTAGCAAGCCCCAACTTATTGGAGAAGGGACCGGGAGCCCCGGGGCCGTGGTTTTCTCCACTCTTCTTCCTTTCTTCCTGCCAGTCCGGCTTTGATCCCAGAGATAGCGGCCACTCCCACCTTCCTGGTCTGAAATCATTGAAATTCAGGTCTTAATGATTATTTTTTATGCCAGTGGCCGCCCTGGTGTTCTCCGGAATGAGAGCATCCGCACGGGTGGACCCCCACAAAGAATTTTATTGAAGCATTTCGGCATTGCAGGAGGGGAAAATGATAGTCTATGTCACTGAATCCGGCTCTGATCGCCAGGAACTCACGGAGGCCTTGGTGCAAGAAGGGGTCACTTATCAGGAATGCCCGGCCAAGACCACCAGGGAATTGGGAACCGCCAGTTGGCGGATGATCGAGGTGCAGGCGAATGTTCCGGAGATAAAGGTGCCCCCGGAATACCGGCAGAGTGAAGGCGATGTCCGGGCCTGGCGCCTGCCTTCGGGCCGCCTGATCATCACCGACCTGGACGGCAACCTGGAGCAGATCGCTTCCCCGCCGCCGGGTTGATAAGGTAGTTGGGGGAGGGCAGGGACCTCAGGTCCCTGGCCCTCCCCCCACCAATCCTTTTAAGGCTGGAACCGGGGCTGGCGCTTTTCCAGAAAGGCGTTGACTCCCTCCTTGACGTCCGGGGTGGTGAAGCAAAGGGCAAAGGTCTCGGCTTCCAGGGCGCAGCCGGTTTTTAAATCCACGTCCGCCCCCCAATCGATCACCCGCTTCACCGATTCCAGGGCCACCCGGCCCTTGGCGGCCAGGGCCAGGGCCGCTTGGCGGCACTCCTCCAGGAAGGTGGCCTCCGGAAATACCCGGGCCACCAGGCCCAGGGCCCGGGCCTCCTCCGCGTCGAGGAAGCGGCCGGTGAGGCACAGCTCTTTGGCCAGGCTTTTCCCCACTATCCGGGCCAGGCGTTGGGTGCCCCCCCAGCAAGGATTGAAGCCCAGGTTGATCTCCGGCTGGCCGAATTTGGACTTTTCCGCGGCATAAATAAAATCACAGGCCAAAGCGATTTCGCAGCCGCCTCCCAGGGCAAAGCCGTGAACGCAGGCGATCACCGGAATGGGCAGCTCTTCCAGCTTAAAGAGCACATCCTGGCCCTTGACGGCCAGCTGGCGGGCGCCCAGGGGATCCAACTCCAGGAAATGCTTGATGTCCGCGCCGGCAATAAAGGCCCGCCCCTGGCCGGTGAGGAGCAGCACCCGGATAGCAGGGTTGCCCCGGACTTCCTCCAGGGCCTGGGAAAATTCGGCCAGCAACTCCGGATTCAGGGCGTTCAATTTCTCCGGGCGGTTGAAACTTATGGTGGCCACCGGACCATCAACAGTGAAGATTATTGTCTTGTACGCCATGACCTCGTCCTCCCCTTTGAGACCTCTGCGAAAGTCTCGATTGATCTTTTTTTTAATAAAAATGTGGAGTAGGCGCCCTCGCCTGCTTTTAAATGAAGGGTGGACAGCCGAGGGCGGCTGTTCCACATGAGACTTTCGCAGAGGTCTCAATTCCCAGGATCATCGTTCAGGTTGTCCGCCCGGACGGGACCGGGCCCCATAAATCCCGCGGCAGACGCACCTCCTCCAGGGTGGCCGGCTGCCACCGGGGCCGTTGGTCCCGATCCAACAGGCGGGCCCTGATCCCCTCCAGATAATCGGGATGGGCGATCATAAACCCCGCGGCCCCGGCCTCCGCAGCCAATACCTCCTCTAAAGGGCGGCCCAGATGGCGCCGCAGCAGGAGCAAAGTCAAGACCAGGGCCGTGGGTGAGCGGCCCTGGAGCCGCTCCCGGACCTCGGCGTCCAGCCGGCGGTGGTCGGGACAGCGGGACAGGGAGTCCATAATCTCCCGCACCGCGGCCTTCCCCCCGAAGTGCCGGGCCACCCAGGCGTCCATCTCCGGCCGGGCCGGAATTTTTTGTTCACCCCAAGAGGCCAGTATCTCCCCGAGCCGGCGCACCCCTTCCTCTTTGGCCGGGGGGAGATTTGCCGCCGCGGCCCTGAGGGCCTCCAGAAGCTCCGGCGCCTTGGCCCCCCGGACCAGGTGGGTGGCCAACCCCACCCTGACGGCTTCTCCACCCGCCATCTCCTGGCCGGTCAGGGCCAGATACTCCGGGTAACCCGGGGGACATTTGGCATGGAGCCAACCCGTGGCCCCCACGTCCGGGAAAAAGCCGATGCCGGTTTCCGGCATGGCCAGGCGGCTGTCTTCCGTGGCTACCACCAGATCGGCCCCGGCCGCCAGACCCAGCCCGCCCCCCATGGTGATGCCCGCGGCCAGGGCCACCACCGGTTTGGAAAAACGGTGGAGGTGCAGGTCCAGGGCATACTCTTCCTGGAAAAATCGGGCGGCCTGGTCCCAGGATTTCTCCCGCACCAGTTGTACCAAGGCTTTCAGATCCCCGCCCGCGCAAAAGCCCCGCTCCCCCGCGCCTCTAAGGCAGACCAGCCGGCACCCGGCGTCAGTCTCCGCGGCCTGCAGGGCCTGCTGCAGACCGCGGATCATGGACAAATTGAGGGTATTGAGGACCCGGGCGCGGTTGAGAACCAGCTCCCAGATGCCGGGATGGCGCTCCACCAGCACCGGTGCCTCTGCTGCCTCTAAATAGGGGGCCAATAAATATTCTTTCCGATTATTTCATTCCCAGCTTTCTTAAGCCCGTTCCGCTCCTAATTTAATCAAATTGAAGAAAATAGTCACCTTCTTCTCTTACTGCGCGGAGCAAGTAATAATTTGCATTTTCTGTCATTCTGAGGCCCCGAAGGGGCCAAAGAATCTAGACCCTTCGCTTCGCTCAGGGTGAAAAAAAGCAATTTATTATGTGCTCCGAGTAATAACTTGAAGCTCCTTTCCGCAGTGAAGCCTCCTCTCGAGGGTGGTTTTCTGGGGAAACATCCCTAGTTGGAGAAAAAATATAATAAAAATAATTAATTATGGGAATACTATAGAGAGATCGGGGAACGGCCTTCCTCCAAGGTGAATATATACCTTGTTTTTCAATGACTGATGTGCTGTTGACCTTTTATCAGGAACGAGGTAATATAATTACTGCTTAATTCCAGCCCATAATATTATTATAGTTATTTAAAATTATAACGGTAATGAACCAAGAGAAAGTAAATAGCAAGATTAGCATCAGTATTATTTACTGGTTTTTATTATGTTTTATTCTTATTTTTGTCATTTTATTGAGGATAAGACTATTAGGATTTCCTTTGGAAAGAGATGAAGGTGAATATGCCTATTGCGGCCAGTTGGTTCTGCAATTAATTCCTCCGTTCAAAGCAGCTTATACTCTTAAGCTTCCCGGCACGTGTTTTGTTTATTCTCTTATCATGCTTTTTGGGGGGCAAACCATCGCCGCGATTCATTTGGGTTTGCTTATCGTTAACTGTCTTTCCATAATATTCTTATTTCTCATTGTCAAAAGATTACTAAATCCGGAAGCCGCGTTGATCGCCTGCCTGAGTTTTGCGTTCCTCTCCCTCAGCCCCACGGTACTGGGCTTTGCCGCCCATGCCACCCATTTTATTATATTACCTGCCTTAGCCGGAACTTTTTTACTACTATTCTGTTTGGAAAACGGCAGGTTGTCACTCTATTGGGCGAGTGGTTTCTTATTTGGCTTGGCGTTCTTGATGAAACAACAAGGCATCTTTTTTATTTTTTTTGGATTTTGTGTCATTCTCCAAGCGGGTCTGAGTTCCAGGCCTGTGAGAATGAAAAAAGTGGTTAAGTGTCTCTTGGCCTTCGGCGCCGGGGCGGCCATTCCTTTTATGGCGGTCCTGGCGCTGGCCTGGCTGAGCGGCAGCTTTGATAAGTTTTGGTTCTGGACTTTTAAATATGCGGCTAAATATGTGCGTATCTATGCTCCCTCGAAGGCATTCGAGGTGTTTCAAGAGAGCTTCCTGACTGTTACCAAAGGGTTTGAATTCCTGTGGTTCACTGGGGCCCTCGGCCTGATAGTCCTCTGGCTTGATAAAAGACTTAAGAATATCAGGTGGTTCATCGGCATATTGACGATATGTTCTTTTTTGGCAGTATGTCCCGGTTTTTATTTTCGTTTCCATTATTTTATCGTCTTCTTACCAGCGTTGGCTATCTTGATTGCTATAGTCATAAATTATCTGCAATTTTTCTTATCTAGAGAATATTCTAATAAATATCTCCAATATGTTCCTCTATTAATATTATTATCTGGAATAGCCATAGGCATAAATATGTATAAAGATTATTTTTTCTTTAAAAAACCAGAAGTTTTGGCCAAGGAAATTTATGGGAATAATCCCCTTATTGAATCCATTAAGATTGCGGAATACTTACACGCGAACACAAAACCTGATGAAACGATTGCCGTAGTAGGGTCTGAACCCGAGATATACTTCTATTCCCAGAGAAAATCTGCCACCGGCTATATTTATACTTATGGTCTGATGGAAAATCAGGATTACCGTCAGGCCATGCAGCAAGAAATGATTGCGGAGATAGAGCATTCCCGCCCCAAGTATCTTATTTTTATTAAGATATCCACCTCCTGGTTGGAGGACCCTGAAGCAGAGAGGCTTATTTTTAATTGGTTTGATACCTACTCCCAGAGAAATTATCAGTTGGCCGGAGTGGTAGACATTATTTCAACCGGGAATACCAGGTACATCTGGGGAGATGCGGCCAGGACCCATAAAATTGAGTCAGAGTCTTACATCCAAGTCTTTGAACGGCGCGGGGTTTCCCGGTGAGGCGCCGGTCCGCCCCCAGATTCCCCTCCCTTTTAGCCGCCTAGTGCCTCCCGGGAAGTGGTGAGCCGCCATTAATAAAATGACAAAGCTCCGATTAAGTCCATAAGATTGACCGATTTTACCGAAAAGGGGGATATCGATGCGGTCTATGCCGGGGAAAGGGGTGGTGGGCGTACTGGTGATCCTGGGCTTACTGTGGCTGCCGGGTGGAGGCAAACCGGCAGGCGCGGGCCAAGGGGATACCACGCTGGCTATCGGCGCCTCGGTCATCGGGGTGATCGGCACTTCCGCCATCCTCTACGGCTTATGGCGGAATCGCCCTGCCCAACAGGGAAAACCAGAGCCCGGATTATTCCCGGGAGAATTTTATGTGGGGGGGGTATTTGGGCGCCTCCCTGGTCCCCAGCACCGACCTCAAATTTAATGACGGCATTTTTCCGGCCGGAGGGACGGTTAACACGTCCAAACAAAAGTTTGAGCCCGCGGTGGTGGGGGGCCTCGAGTTCGGTTATTTTCTCAAGTCCGTTCCCTACTTGGGTCTGGAAGCCGAAACCAATTATGCCCACAATAATGTGCGGGAGCAACGGGTTACTCTGAACCGCGCCGTGCAGGGGACGGTACAACGGGGCACCGCGCACTTCGATTATGACAGCCACCGTATTGTCTTGGGCGTGGCCTATCATTTTTAATACCGTTTTCTGTTTTCGGCTTTTCGTTTTCGTTAGAAAAGCATTATAATATCAATATCTTATACCATTTTCGCATTGTAGGGGCGGGTTTTAAACCCGCCCCTACAAGTGATATCAATATGTTAGCATGTTTTTTGGGTTCATTTCAGAGCGAACATGGTATTATAGATAATCATTGGCATCGTTTGAAAAATGGGCTGAGGGGCGCATCACCCCAGATTTACCAAAAAGGCGGCCCCTGGCCGCCTCTTGTTTGTCTGAGAATTGGATGTTAACGGAAAACCAAAAACTAAAAACTAAAAACTAAAAACGGTATCACTGCACCTGCCCCTGTCCGGGTTCTTCTTGAAACTTCAGGGCCTCCGGGCGGTTAGTGGCGTCAATGTAACGATTCCAGATGTCCCTTAAATCCTGGATGGCCGGTTTCACCTCCAGTTCCATCCCCGCGGCCCGCAACTGTCCCAGGCAATAGTAGAGCTCGTTGAGCAGACGAATCTGGGTGACGCCCACCACCTGCTCAAACTCTTCCTCCGGCAGGGAGGGGAGGTCCACTTTTTCGATTTCGGCCAGCTCGTTGAGGATCTCTTGGGCGATGCCGGTGAGCATGTCCTGGTAATAATGGGGGCCGCTAAGATCCAGGACGCGGCCCCGGCTCATGGTAATGGTAGAGGGCAGACCCATCAGCAGGCCAGTTTTTCTTCCAGGTAGCGGGAAATGGCGCCGTCGTATGCGCTGGTGACTTTGAAGACCTTTCGGGCCAGCAAAAAGCGGGTGCCCAGGGTGGTGGCGCCTTTGTTCAGCTTGATCTCGTCCATGAGATGGCGATAGTCACCGGGGTCCACCACCACGGTGACCGCCGCGTAGTTTTTGGCCGCGGCCCTAAGCAGGGTGGGGCCGCCGATGTCGATGTTTTCAATGGCGTCTTCCAAAGTGCAGCCGGGCTTGGCCACCGTCTTTTCGAACTGATAGAGGTTGACCACCACCAGGTCGATGGGCTGAATTTTTTGGGCCGCCATCTGCTCCACATGGCTGGGGAGGTCCCGGCGGCCCAGGATGCCCCCATGGATTTTCGGGTGCAGGGTCTTCACCCGGCCATCCAGCATTTCCGGAAAGCCGGTGAAATCGGAGACCTCCACCACTTTGACGCCGCCTTCCCGCAGCATCTTGGCGGTGCCGCCGGTGGAGAGGATTTCCACCTGGTATCTGGCCAGAAACTGGGCAAACTCCAATAAACCGCCTTTGTCGGTAACACTCATCAAAGCCCGGGATATGGGTTTCATCGGATTCCTCCGTCATCTCGGATTCATCCCCCTGGGGGAAATAGGCTTTTTACTGTCCCCAAAGCCCTGAGGGATTACTTGCCAAGGACACTACTACAGGATCGGCGGTTATGCAAGACGGGAATATCTGGGGGAAAAGGGGAAAGGGGAAAAAGGGAAAAAGGGGAAAAGAAGTAAGGTTGTCGCAGTGAATTATCTTTTTTCCCCTCTTCCCCTTTTCGCCTTTTCCCCTTTTTCAGAGGTTGCTATTTTTCTTCCCTGATGTCAGGGCTTCGCGGTAAAATAAAACCATGCGCTACATAATCATCGGCGCCAGCGCCGCGGGCCTGGCCGCGGCCGAAATCTTGCGGCAGTGGGACCCCCGGGGTTCCATTACCCTGATCAGCGACGAGCCTCACCCTCCTTACAGCCGGCCTTTGCTGACCTATCTGTTAAGTGGGGAGGTGCGGCCGGATAAGGTCTGGCTCAAGGGCCCGGACTACTTTCAGGAATGGGGGTTTGCGGCCCGGCTGGGAGAGCGGGTGGTCCGGGTGGCTGCCGGGGAGCAGGAGGTGCGCCTGCAATCAGGACAGGCATTGCCTTATGACCGGCTGCTCATTGCCTCGGGGGCCAGGCCCCGGTTACCGGGGATCCCCGGAGAAGACCTGGAGGGGGTCTTCACCCTGCGCACCCTGGCGGATTGGCAGCGCCTGGAGTCAGGACTTCAAGACGTTCGGGAAGTAGTGGTGGTGGGCGCCGGCGCCGTGGGCCTCAAAACCGCGGACGCTTTGGCCCGTCGAGGGTTGGCGGTAACCCTGCTGGCCCGGGGGGGGCAGCCCCTCTCCCGCCTGCTGGATGCCACCGCGACTTCTCTGCTGATGGACGCCGTGAAGGCCATGGGGATTGATCTGCGGTGCCATTCCTGGCCCGTGGCCCTCGGGGGGGACGCAGGTAAGGTCAAGAGTCTCATCCTCAATAATGGGCTAGAACTGCCGGCCCAGGCCGTGCTCTTCTCCGTGGGGGTGACGGCCAATGTGGAGTTTTTGGAGGGCACGGGCCTGGGCGACCCCGGCGGGGTCCTGGTGGACCATTGCCTGCGCAGCCGGGACCCCCGGATTTATGCTGCCGGGGATTGCTGCCAACCGCATCACCTCTTGACCGGCGAGCAATGGCCTTATCACATCTGGCCGGCAGCCGTAGCCCAGGGCCGGGTGGCCGGGGCCAACCTGGCGGGCGCTACCCGCTGCTACCCCGGTCTGCTGCCGCAAAACAGCATGTCGCTGCGCGGTTTCAAGATCATCTCCGGCGGTCTGGGACCCCAGGACACCGGCGACTGCGAGGTGGTGGCCGAACTGGATAAGCCCCGGGGCCATTACCGCCGCCTGGTTTACCGGGAAGGCCGCCTGGTGGGATTGACCTTCGTGGGGGCGGTCGCGGACGCGGGGATTTATTTTCAGCTCATGGGCCAGCAATTGCCCGTCAAAGAACTGGCCGCGGACCCCCGGGGCCCGGATTTTCATCCGGGGCGATTGTGGGGGTGAAAAAAATGCAGGAGACGGCGCGGACCTGAGCACTACCGGGCCCGGAGCAGCCTCCCGGGTGCTCTCCCATCCCGATTAATCAAAGGCATTTCCTGAAGAATGAGGGAAGACCCCATGGATTATTCAGCCACGAATTTGAAATACAAAATTCTGGAGCTTTATCCGGAGATCGTGCATTACGGCATCGATGTCTTTGTCATCTATGACCAGGAAAACGGCCGCTATGGCATCAAACTAACCATGCCTAGTCCCGATACCACGGTCTTCCTGGAAAAGAAGGACGCGGACGGCTGCATGGAAGGGAAAAAATCCGATCCTTTGGGGAAGAGTATAGAAAAGTTCATCGCCCAGAACCCCTGATGGCCAGGCTGCATTAAGGAGAAGGCAGTATTGCCTGGGGGGGGTAGGGCTTCGGGGCCCTTGGGACCCTCTTCCAAAAACGCACCATAAGGGGTTTGGTATGAAAACCGTGATTGTCCAGCCGGAGCGTTGCGTCGGTTGTCTGCAGTGCCGTTTGGCCTGTGCGGTGGAGCATTCCCGGGCCAAGGAGTTGGCCGCAGCCATTGGGGAAAAAGTGACGCCCCGCCCCCGGCTGCGCATCTATCCCGGCCGGCAGCACCTGGCTTTTCCCAATAAGTGCCGCCACTGCGAGCCCGCGCCCTGCCAGCAGGTGTGCATTGCCGGGGCTATTAAGCGCACGCCCCGGGGCACGGTGGACATCGACCCGGAGCGGTGCATCAATTGCGCCATGTGCGCCATGGCCTGCCCCTTTGGGGTTCTTACCTACGCCCCCTTATATCTGGCCCCGGAAAAGGGCGCGGTGGCCCTGAAGTGCGACCAGTGCCCGGACCGGGAGGCCGCGGGCCGGGCGCCCGCGTGCGTGGAGGCCTGCAAGGTGGGAGCCCTGACCTATGGGGAGTGGCGGGAGACCCAGGAGGACAAAGGCCGGGCCCTGGCCCAGGCGGTATTCGCCTCCCTTAAAGCCCCCCAGGAGACCGCGTCCCCCCTGCCGGCAACCATCCGGGTTTGGCGGCAGTTGTCCTAACCGGGAGTGGGGGCTACAGGAAAATAGCTGTCAGCTATCAGCTTTCAGCTCTAAGAAGGGTTACCAGCGGTTACCCGGGCGGGTGGGGACGCCCGCCCCTACGTTCCCCTTTTCATGCTTTGCGGGTGGGCCATACGGCCCATGGAGAGCTGTTCCGAAAAGTCTTCTGTAGGGTGGGCACTGCCCACCATAACTCCGCATAACTTTTCATGATTTACGGGTGAGCCAGTGGCTCATGAACAACTGCCCTTTTTATCCTCCTTGCAAGCGCCTTGCTGATACCGATTCGAGATCTGGGCGAAAGTCTCAATATGCAATCAAGAGTCTTTTCTTTCGGAGCGGGCCGCCTTTATGTTCGCCCGCCGCTTTGGGGCGAACACCAGGTTGGCCCCTACGGTTTAATGCTTTTTGATGGTGAATTGGGATGACAATTTTCTCCCGGTTCTGTTAAAAATTATGGGAAATACATTTTAATAAATCGGCAGGGTTTCCGATTATCAATTATAGCGGGTGTAGCTTGTCCAAAAATCCCCTGGTTCCCGCAATTCAAAATCTATGAAGCAGTTTCTGGATCACGATCTCAAGAGCAGTAAAATCATCGCTCCGGCCATCGGTGAAGAAAAGGGGGGATTTATCCCTTTGCCCTTGCGCAACCTGAGGCCGGACGAAGTGATTTCCTTCGAGGTTTTATTAAAGGTCAAGGCCAAAGGGGAAGCGGAGCCCCGGTTTATCCCGGCCTGTCCCCAGGATGAAGTTTTTAAGGAAGAATGGCACCGGAAGCTTCAGTCCCTGGATATCCAGTGGCTCTATTACTCCCAGGACGATGAGGAGAAGGTCCTGGAATACCTGGACCGCTGCCTGGAAAAGGTTTTGCCGGACGAAAACCGGGACCCTGGGGAGAAGGTCACCCTCCTCTATGACACCACCCTGATCTGGGTGCGCAACTTCTTTTCTTCCGTTGAACAGGTCGGCTCCGCGCCCCAGATGTTTAGAGCCCTGCGCCTGATTGACAGCCTCTTTGACCTGATGAAAGGCGGGGGGGTTGACTACTATCGATCCATTCTGGATATCAGGCGCCATGGCCACGCCCTTTACAACCACTCCATCAATGTCTGCTTCCTGGGGCTGGCCTTTGTCAGCTTTATGGGCTGGGACGCCAAGAAGGCCCAGGATTTCGGCGTGGGAGCCATGCTCCATGACATCGGCCTCATCCACCTCAAGCCGGAGCTGGTCCACAAGGGGGCCCGGAGGTCGGCGGACAGACCCACGGACTCCCATCCCGCCTTGGGATACAAGATGCTCGCCAACATGTCCGGGTTGCGGCGGGAAGTGAGATACATGGCCTTGCAGCACCATGAGAACGGTGACGGCTCGGGTTATCCCGGGGGCTTGAAGATCAATGCCATTGACCCCTGGGCCCGGGTCCTCAGGATTCTGGACCATTATGAGACCCTGACCAACGACAACTCCCAGAAACGCCCCAAGTCCTCCAAAGAGGCCCTGCGGCAGATGGCCGCCCTCCAGGAGAAAAAGACCTTTGACCTGAACTATTTCATGAGTTTTATTAAATTTATCGGTAAGGCCTGATTAAACAAAGACCACAGGCGGGTCCTCAGGTTTCCGGGCCACGATCTCCCCAATCAGAAAGGCTTGTTCCTGAAGGCCCTGGAGGCGCAGCAGCACGTCCGCCACCAGCTCCTCGGCCACTACCATCACCAGGCCGAGGCCGTTGTTAAAGGTGCGGAGCATCTCCTCGTTGGGAATGTTGCCCTTCTCTTGCAGAAATTGGAAGATGGCAGGCACCGGCCAGGTCTGCCGGTGCACCACCGCCTGGCAGGGGCGGGGCAAAATGCGGGGCAGATTCTGGGTTATGCCGCCGCCGGTGATATGGGCGATGCCGCTTAAGGGAAAATCCCGGAGGAGGTTGAGCACCGGCTCCACATAAATCCTGGTGGGTCGGAGGAGAGCATCACCCAGAGGTCCGCCTAGCTCCGGGATTTCATCAGTCACTTGATAGCCATGGAGGTCGAAAAGGACCTTGCGCACCAGGGAAAAACCATTGGCGTGCAGGCCGCTGGAGGCAATGCCGATGAGGCGGTGGCCCACGGCGATGTCCGAACCGTCGATGATCTGGCTCCGGGCCACCACCCCCACCACAAATCCGGCCAGATCGTAATCTCCCGGTTTATAGAGGCCAGGCATCTCCGCGGTTTCCCCGCCGATCAGAGAGCAACGGGCTTGGAGGCAACCATTGGTGATCCCTTCCAGGATCTGGGTGCCGGTCTCTGGGGAGAGTTGCCCCATGGCCAGATAATCCAGAAAAAACAAAGGAGTGGCCCCGTGGACAATGATGTCATTGACGCACATGGCCACCAGGTCGATGCCGATGGTATGGTGGCGGTTCATCAGCACGGCCACCATGATCTTGGTTCCCACCCCGTCGGTGGCGGAAACCAGCACCGGGTCTTGATACTGCTGGACGTTCAGATGAAAGAGGCCGCCGTAGCCGCCGATCTCCCCCAGGACTCCCGTACGGAAAGTGGATTTAACCAGGGGTCGGATCTTTTGGATAAAGGCCTCAGCCTTATCGATATCGACCCCTGAATCTCGGTAAGTGGTGGCATCCATGCCCTTTTGTCCCCCCCAAAAGGCTTTTAGTGCCCCTGGAATTATTTGCGGGTCTTGTCCAGGAAGAGCTGGCCGAAATTTTGGCTCTGGCACTTGGAGCAGGCCTGCGGAGCCCCTCCCTCGGTAGTGACTGTGGCCTCATGATGGCCGCAGAAACGGCACTCCAGGAACTGACCCACCAGGCGGTAATCCCCCCCTTCGATGCGGATCGCTTTGCCGTGGGTCAGGGCATCGGCCACCGCCCGGTGCGCCCGGGCCAGCATGCGGGTCACTGTGGGGCGGGACACTTGCATCTGCTTGGCTACTTCTTCCTGGCTCAGGCCTAAAAAGTCCGACAGCCGTATGGCCTCCATTTCGTCGATGGTGATCACGGTCTGCTCCAAGGCCGCCAGGGGAACCCCTTGGGGTTTAAAAAAAGTCACTCCCGGTTCCATTTTTACCCAACGGCACTTTTTAGGCCTGGCCATTACTCCCGGTCCCTAGTCGATAATGGTCATATTTTTAAAGGTCAGGCAGGGTTCTGTCAAGGGAATAAACCCGGAAACGAGAGGGAGGAGGCATCAACCATTGACGAATGCCGGAAAGCATCATATCTTGAGACATTACGTGCGCGAGCGGGGATAGATGGTGACTGCCAAGCAATATTACACCCAGGTGGAGGAGTGCGCCGGATTCCTAACCCGGGAATGGGCCGCGGCCCCGGAATGGGGCATCCTCCTGGGAACCGGCATGGGGCTTCTGGCGGAGAGTATGGAGGTGGCAGGGAGCCTGCCTTATCCAGAACTGCCTCACTTTCACTGGGACACCAGCTCCGGTCACCGGGGCCGCCTAAGTTGGGGCTGCCTTGGCGGCCGCCAGACGCTCCTCTGGCAGGGGCGGCTTCACGCTTACGAAGGTTATTCTCTGCGCCAGGTGACCTTTCCGGTGCGGGTCATGGCGGCTCTGGGCATCGAAAAACTGATCCTCACCAATGCCGCGGGGGGTCTCAATCCCCTCTTCCGGACCGGGGAATTGATGCTGATTAAGGACCACATCAATCTGCTGGGTGACAGCCCCTTGACCGGGGAGAATATCGACGCCTGGGGGCCCAGGTTTCCTGATTTAAGCCGGGTTTATGACCGCAACCTGATGCAGACCGCGGAGGAGGTGGCCCTGCAGCAGGGTTTGGTACTGCGGCAAGGGGTTTACGTGGCGGTTAAGGGCCCCCATCTGGAGACCCCGGCGGAGACCCGCTTCCTCAGGTTGATCGGCGCGGACGCGGTGGGGATGTCCACCGTGCCCGAAGCCATCTGTGCGGTCCATGCCGGCCTGCAAGTCTTGGGCTTTTCGGTGCTCAGCAACCTGAATCTCCCGGACGCCATGGCCCCCACCTCCCTGGAGGAAATTGTGGCCACCGTGGCCCAGGCCGAACCCCGGCTGGTGCAACTGCTTTTGGGAATTATGGAGCAGGTTGCGGCCGCAGTACCGGCTTAGCTCTTTTTCTTCCGGGGTTTTCTGGGGGCCTTGGCGCTCTTCGGAGCGGCCGGAGTCTCTGAAGTTGCGGCTGGCAAGGGAGATTCCGGGATCGAGGTGGCTTTCAGAAGGCGGGAAGGTGGCGCCGCGGCCGGGCCCGGGGGACCGAGCACATATACCCGTTTTTCCTGGGGCAGATTGTCCAGGGGGAGCCCGCAATTGGCGCAAGCTTTTAAGAATAAGGGGTTATCCGTCTGGCATTTCGGGCACTTCATCCACAGCCCCATCAGCATCCTCCCGGGTTTTTGGTTACAATTAACAAACCCCGGGCCAATCTTCAAGGTTTTTCTTGCGGATATTGACTCCCAGCTCCGGGAGACAGAGATTTAACTTCAGTGAAAAGGAAGAACCCGACATGAAAAAGATAGTGATTACTACAGATCAGGCCCCGCCTCCCGTGGGTCCTTACACCCAGGCCCTGGCGGCCGGCCCCTTCGTCTTCATTTCCGGCCAGATTCCCCTGGACGCCGCCGGCAACCTGGTGGCAGGGGACATCGTGGTCCAAACCGTCCAGGTGATTCAGAACCTGAAGGCCATCTTAGCCGCGGCCAATCTCACTCTCAAGGACGTGGTCAAGACCACCGTCTACTTGGCGGACCTGGCGGATTTCAAAGAAATGAACCGCACTTACGCCGAGTTTTTCCTGGATCACCCCCCGGCCCGCACCACCATCCAGGCCGCGGCCCTGCCCCGGGGCGTGGCCATCGAGATAGACGCCATTGCCCTGAAAAAGGCTTAGGGAGAAAGAGGAGAAGACCTGGGAAATTGCTGTCCCCGGTCAGGTGGCAGCAGCCGGCTTGAAAAAATCAACGGCATTTTGCTCAAAGCTGACCGCGGACAGCTTTCCCTTCGCACCCCCATCGGCAATAAGACATTTTTCCTATGGAGGCGCAAGCATGCGCACTTTCCAGGAGATCAAAGACAACTACCGGTTCACTGAAGGAGAAGTGGAGACCCTGAGGGGCCTGCTGCCGGTGGTCGAACCCCACGCCGACCGCCTGGTTAGCGACTTCTACAACCTTTTCCAGCAGATGCCGGACGCGGCCAGGTTTCTCCAGGATGAGACCCGCCTGGCCCGGCTCACCACCATGCACCGCGCCTGGCTGTTGACCCTGTTTCAAGGGTCCTTTGATGAGCGCTACTACCAGCGTCTGCAGCGGATCGGCCACACCCACGTGCGCATCGGCCTGTCGGCCCACTTCGTCTATGTGGGCATGAATTTTCTCCGCCTGCAACTGCAGAAGATCATTGACACCGAGGTGGAGCCCCGTCTCCGGGAGGTGTCCCTGCGGGCCATGGAGAAGATCGTGGATCTCAACCTGGATGTTATTGCCCGCACCTACCACGAAGAAGAGATGCGCCGGGTTTTTTTGTCTTACCGCCTGGACAATGCCCTGATCCGCTTTGCCCACCGCTTCACCTTCGGCCTCAACATGCTGCTGCTGGCGGGCCTCATTGCCTTATCCCTGGGAGTGGTGGCGGTGTTGGGCCACGACATCAGCCTGATCTTCCGGGGCCATCCGGAAAAAGGCCTGGTCTCGGCCCTGGGTTCCTTATTGATCCTCTGGCTGATGATCGAACTGTTGGACGCGGAGGTTGACCGGCTCCAGGGCGGGGGGTTTCAACTCTCCCTGTTTGTGGGCGTGGCCCTGGTGGCCTTTATCCGCAAGGTGCTGGTGGCCTCCCTGGCCCATGAGTCCCTACAGGTGGAGATCCTTTATCTGGCGGGCATCCTCATCCTGGGGGCGATCTATTGGCTGGTATCCCGGACTGAAAGCAGGAAAAGTTAAGAAGGCGATGGCGGAGTGCCGCTGGACTCTATCGGAGTCTGTGGCGTTGGCGGAGCTTCGGACTCCTCCCCCACTTCCGGACGGTCCACAAAACGGTGGGGCAGCCGGATATTCACCGTAGTCCCCCGGCCCACCGTGCTGTTCAAAGTGATTTCCCCCCGGTGCTCGTCCACAATCTGCCGCACAAAGACCATCCCTAAGCCGGTGCCGCCGATTTTGGTGGTATAGAAGGGCACAAATACCTTATCCACCACCTCCTGGGGCATACCCCGGCCGGTATCCTGGATCCGCAAAATGGCGTGGTTTTTTTCCACTGAGGAGCGCACCATGATCCGGCCGTGGGGCCGGGTGGCTTCGATGGCGTTGCGCACCAGATGGGAGAGGGCGACTTTGAGGAGGTGGCGGTTGAAACGGCCCATCAGGGGCTGGGGGTAAAAATCCGTGATCAGAGTGATATTTTTGGCTTTGATCTCCGGCCGCAGCAATTCCAAGGATTCCCCGACGATATCGTTCAGGTCCTCCTGGTTGAAAAAGGACTCCTTCCTCTGGGCCAGGGATTCAAAGCGGGCCACCATCTGCTCGATGCGCCGGGCCTCCTCGGCGATGGCCGATAGCCAGGTGCGGGTGGGGTCATCCGGGTCGGTCTTCCGCAAGAGGCGATGGCTGAAGCCGCCGATGATATGGAGGGGATTGCGGATGCCGTGGGCCATGCCCAAGGCCATTTCCGCCATGGTGCGCTCCATCACCAGGGCCTCCATCTCCCGGTTGAGGGCCAGGATCTCATGGCTGGTTTCTTCCAGATGGTGGTGGTCCTCCTCCATGCGGTGATACAGGCGCTGCACCCGGTGGAAAAAGAGGGTGATGGCGGCAATGACCACATAGATGGAGCTGTCGAACCCCCCGAAAATCCTCCGGAGAACCCACAGGGACTGACTCTCCCCATAATGTTTGATGATTACCTGGAGGCAATGGGAAACGGTGTGGGTGGTGGAAAAGATGACAAAGCAGACCGCCAGCCAGTCCAGAAAGAGCCAGAGGGCGTTTTCCGGGTCCCGGGCCATCAGGCGCCGGGTGATCCTCAGGGACAGCCAGGAGAAAACAATGACCGCGAGGGAGCCCAGGACCTGAACAATCCAAATGGGGAGAAGGGGCAGGGCGATCATCACTGGTCGATCCGGGACTCCTGGGCAAAGGCCCTGAGCCCCCGGTAGAAAAGATAAATAGCCGGAATCAGCAAGGCAAAGTGATCAAATTGGGTGAGGTAAAAGAACCAGGATTCCGGGTTCTCCATGAGCAGGCGTTTGTAAAGGCCGCGGCCCAGGATGACGGGGTTGGTCTGGCCCCATTCCAGGGTATGGCCCACTACCGCATCCAGGTTCCACCAGGCCAGGATGCCGCAAGCCCACATCAGGCAACGGAATCCCTGATATTTCTGCAACCTCTCCCGGTGAATCTCGTAAATGAAAAAGATCATGGCCCCGGCAAAGAGCAGGTGGGCCGTCTGGTGGACGTAAGAGCCTTCCGTGCCCCACTCGAGCCAGCCCTGGGCCAGGACATACCTGGGAGATATGAGGAGAAGAAGAAAAATCCCGGAGAGAATGGGAAGCAGGCGGCGTGTCATCGGCTGCGCCTCATAAATTTATTATCGGCATCACCCGGGCAAATGTCAATGTGGTTTGAACTTCAGGTTTGGTAACCCAACAAGCGTAGGGCCCGGGCATCCTTACGCCAGTTTTTCCACACCTTGACCCAGAGATCCAGATAGACGCGGCAGCCCAGCAGGGTCTCGATCTCCCCCCGGGCCTCCTGGCCGATGGTTTTGAGCAAATGCCCCTTCTTGCCGATGACGATGCCTTTCTGGGATTCCCGCTCCACGTAAATCACGGCCCGGATGGACACCAAATCCGGCCGCCGGCTCTCCTCGAACTCCTCGATGAGCACGGCCACCGCGTAGGGCATCTCTTCCCCCAAGTGGTGTAAGAGGCGCTCCCGGATCAACTCCGTCACCAGGAAGCGCTCCGTCTTTTCCGTAATCTGTTCTTCCGGGTAGATGGGAGGAGCTGCGGGCAACAATTTGATGACTTCAGCTTCCAACTCCAGCAGTCCCTCCCCCAACAGGGCGCTTACGGGGATGACCGGGGCCCGGGGAAAAAGGCGGTGATACGCGGCCATCAGGGGGAGGAGCTTAGGCTTGGATATCAGGTCGATCTTGTTGATGGCCACGATCAGGGGCTGGGCCAGTTTTTGTAAATGGGGCAGCAACACCGGGTCCCGGGGGTCCGGGGGCCGGTGCTCCACCAGCCAGACCACCACCTCGGCCGCGGTCAGGGCGCTGAGCGCGGCCTGCACCAGGCCCTGGTCCAACGGCCTTTTGGGGTCCAGAACTCCGGGAGTATCGAGATAGAGCAACTGGGCCCCGGGCTTATTAACGATGCCCAGGAGCCGGTGCCGGGTGGTCTGGGGCTTGGGCGAGGTAATGGCCAGCTTTTCCCCCACCAGCTTGTTGAGCAACGTGGACTTCCCCACATTGGGCAGGCCGATGAGGGCGACGTGGCCGCATTTGAAACCGTTTTCGGTTTTCGGTTTTCGGTTTTCGGTGGTCATGCGTTATGAGCCAGGCTTTCACTCGTTCCCAAGCTTGGCTTGGGAACGAGCCATTCATGAACCTTTGGACTCACCCGTAAACTATGAAAAGGGCGTAGGGCGGGCGTCTCGCCCCCCCGGTAATCCGCACAGGCTGAAAAGCCTGTGCCACCGCCCGGAACTTTTCATAACAGAGGAATCATTTTCTTCCAGCCCGCCGGCGGCGGGCCAGAATAAATGTCAAGCCGACAATAATCACGCACCCCCAGGCCAAGACGTCCCCGTATTTGGTATAGAGGCTCCCCCCGGGGAGCCAGGGGAGTTCCAGGGCTTGGGCTGCGGGAACGAAGAGGCCGGATTGCCAGAGGATGCGGCCGTCCGGGCCGATGCAGGCGCTGATGCCGGTGTTGGCGGCCCGGGCCTGGGAGACGTGGGTCTCCACGGACCGGAGCACGGCCATGGCCAGGGATTGATAGGGCGCGCTGGTGGTGCCGTACCAGGCGTCGTTGGTCATGTTCACCAAGAGGCGGGCGCCGTTTTGCACCTGGGCCCGGGAAAGATCGGGAAAGATGGACTCAAAGCAGATGAGCGGCCCCACCTCCCCCTGGGGCAGGCTCACCACCCCCCCCACCTGGCCTTCGGCAAAATCCCCCACCATGGCCACCATCTTGCCGATGCCCAGGAAGGAGAAAAGGCGTTTCAGGGGCACATATTCTCCAAAAGGCACCAGGTGGGCCTTGTCATAATACCCCGACACATTGCCTTCGGGGGAGAGGAGATAGGCCCGGTTATAATAGACTTCCTGCTGGGGGGTGAGTTCGTACGCGGGCGCGCCGAAGAGGAGATAGCCGCCCGCGGCCCGGGCGATCTCCTGGACCCGGGCCGTCAGGTCCGGGGTGCGGAGAAAAAAGAAGGGGGCCGCGGTCTCGGGCCAGATAATCAAATCCGAGCCTTTAACCTGCGCGGTCAACTCCCCGTAACGGTCCAGGGTGGCCTGGACCATCTCCTTTTTCCACTTTTCCCCCTGCTTGATGTTGCCCTGGACCACCGCCACCTTGATCCGGGGGCTGGCTGCGGCTAATTTATCCAGGGCTCCCAGGCGGTAGTAGCCGTAACCCACCCAGGCGGCCAGGATCAGGATGAGCGCCGGCAGCAGGTAAAAGCGGCGGCGCTCCCGGCCTCTCCCAGGATACAGGAGGAGAAAGATGCCGGCATTGACCAGGACCAACAGGAAGGAGAGGCCGTAAACCCCGGCCAGGTCGGCTGCTTGCAGGAAAACCGGAAAGCGGTACAGGCCGGTGCCTAAAAGTTCCCAGGGGAAGCCGCTGATAATGTAGGTCTGCCCGTATTCCAGGGCCACCCAAACCACCGGGGCCCACCAGAGGAGATTGAGGCCCCGGGCCTCGCCCCAGTTGACCGCCAGGGCCCAAAAAGCGCGATAAAGACATAAATAACCGGCCAGTGACAAAAGAACGCCGAGGCAGACCGCCAGAGGCAGGCCGCCGAAGACATGGGTGACATAGACGATCCAGTAGAGGAGCCCGGCAAAGTAGGTCAACCCGGAGACCAGCCCCAGCCAAAACGCAGCTTTTCGGGACTGCCCTCGGAGGGCCCAGAACAGGGGCACCAGGGCCACGGCCAGGAGATAATTCTGGTCCCACTTGGGGAAGGCCGCGGCCAGCAGCAGCCCGGAGAACACTGCCGCCGCCCAATGTTGGATGCCGATACGCATAAAAAAATAGAAAAGATTTACCACAGAGACACAGAGAGCACAGAGGACCACAGAGGTAAAGAAGTCATTTTATTTTTGGCGCTTCCAGCGCCAAAAATAAAAAATCCTTTTCTCTGTGCATCTCTGTGTCCTCTGTGCCTCTGTGGTTAAGTATTTTCTTCCGCAAGCGGCAGGAGCCGGGCCCGGACCTGCTTGGCCCGGCGTTCGTCCGCGGCCACCACGGTGAGTTCCAGGTTCTTCACGGCCACCTGGTCATTGATCTGGGGGACCCGGTTCAGGAGGTGGATGAGCAGGCCGCCCACTGATTCGAATTTGCCTTCCGGACGGGGCAGATGGAAATGATCCATCAGCTCTTCCACGTCCAGCCTGGCGTCCACCAGGACGGAGCCGTCCGCTTCGGGAAGCAGGCGGGGTTCCATGTGGTCGTATTCATCATAGATTTCCCCGACGATCTCTTCCAGGATGTCCTCCAGGGTGATGAGGCCGGCGGTGCCCCCGTATTCATCGATGACGATGGCGATCTGGGTTTTGCGTTCCACCAGGTCCCGGAGGAGATCGCTGATTTTTTTACTTTCCGGGATAAAGTAGGCGGGGCGCAGGACCCGGCCCAGATCCCAGGTCTCTTCGGGGGTCTGCCAGAACACCAGGAGGTCTTTGGCCAGGAGAATGCCTTTGATGTGATCGATGTCGCCGTCAAAGACCGGCAGGCGGGAGTGGCCCTTTTCCAGGATGAGGCCGATGATCTGGTCCAGGGGTGTCTGGCGCTCCACCCCGAGAATTTCCAGGCGGGGGACCATCACCTCCCGGACGAGGGTATCCTTGAATTCAAAGATACTCTCGATGAGCTCGCCTTCCCGGCGGCTGATCAGGCCTCGTTCTTCACCGACATCAATGATGCTTTGGATTTCGCGTTCGAGGTCTTCCGGCTGCGTTATGGCCCTGCGGGAGAAGCGTTGCCGGAGCCGCTTAAGGAAGCCGGAAGAACTACTTTCGGCCTCATCCATGCTCAGCCTCGCATCTGCTTCCGTTCCTGCCGCATGAAGTGCTCCACCGCCCTGGCGTTTTTGGGGAATTCCAGACCCCGGTCCAGGAGATTGAGCTCATGGCGGGTGATCCCGAACAATTCGGTGACGTAGTCCACGGCTTGTTGGTAATCAAAGTCTTTGCAGGAAAAGATATCCAGGCTGAGATAGCCCCGTTCCGGGAAGGTGTGGATACTGATGTGGCTTTCAGCAATGAGCACGAATCCCGAAACCCCCCAATCTTCCGGCACCTTACCGTGGTATTTAAACACGTAAGGGGGCATGATTTTGGTCATGTGGATCAGGTCCGGGCAGTGCTCCAAGAACTCATATATAAGGTCCAGGTTAGACAATTGTTCCTGACCGCCCCCATAACCGTCCAAAGTGAGATGCAGTCCGAAACCAATCGCGGGTTTTTTCAAATTCCCATCCTCCTCGCACCAGGTTTAAGCTCACCGGGTACGCCCGGCAAAATCAACCGCTTGGGCTGGCGTGGCCCCGGAATTTCACCGGCTCCGGGGAATAAGGTATTGGGCCCCGGCCCCTTTCGGAGAGCACGAGGAGGGGAACGCTACCTTAACTTTTTTTGCCCCGAAACCTTGTTAACCCCTCCCCCCGTGGGGGCAGGGGTTAATCCGCATAACCCACCTTTGCCAAGCAAGATTATTCAGATTTATATAACTTGTGAGTTCTCCCTGGTCAAGATTTTTTTAAGCCCTTTAGGAGGTTGTCATCGGACTTCCAGGTCTTTTTATCTATTGACCTCTGCGGCATCAATGGTAAATTTAAGCGGTTGATCCAAGACCAGGAGGAGCAAGCAGTGGCCCAAGTCGCCCCCTTTAGGGCGTTACATTATAATTTCGACAAAATCCCGCATCCGCAAGAGGTGGTCACCCCCCCTTATGATGTGATCCGTGCCGACGAACGGGAGGCCTTTGCCGCGCTCAATCCCTATAACATGGTGCGCTTGATTTTGCCCCAAGTACAGCCGGGAGACGACCTTCTGCAGAACCGCTACACCCGGGCGGCCGCCACTTTCCGCCAATGGCGGCAGGCAGGGGTGCTGGTGCGGGATCCGGACCCGGCTTATTATTATTGGGAAACCGAGTTTTTGGTGAACGGGCGCCAATTCACCCGGAAGGGCCTGGTGGCCCTGGTGCGCCTGGAGCCTTTCAGCAGCGGGGTGATCCGCCCCCATGAACAGACCTTTTCCGCGCCCAAGGCGGACCGCCTGGAACTCCTCAAACAGACCCAGGCCCATTTCTCTCCCATCTTTGCCATTTACCCTGATCCTGAAGACGTGGTAATAAGAACATTGCGCCGCAGTCTGCCCGGGGAACCGATGCTGGCCTTTGAGGACTCGGAGGGGTACTTCCAGAGGGTCTTCCGGGTAACGGACCCCTCTTGCCTGGCCGCGGTCCACCGGGCTTTCGAGCCCATGACCCTGTTCATCGCGGATGGGCATCACCGCTATGAGACCGCCCTGAACTACCAGAAGTGGCTGAAGGGCAGGTATCCCCAGGTCCCGGCGAATGCTGCCTTTAATTATACCTTAGTGTATCTGTCCAATATTTATGATCCGGAACTGGTCATCCTCATGGCTCACCGCCTCCTGGCGGGCCCCCGGGTGAAGCAGGTGGAAGAAGGCTTTCTGTTGCGGCGGCTGGCGGAATATTTCGAAGTGACCCCGTTGGCTTACCCGGGCGGCGGAGGCGGCCCCAGCCCGGAGTTCCTGCAGGAGAGCCTGGCCACGGCCCCCCAACAGGAGACATCCTTCATTCTCTTGGGTTTCGGCCTGCAGGCCTGGCGGCTGCAGTTGCGGGAGGGGGTGCGGCAAAGACTCCTGGCCCGGGAGATGCACCCGGCCCTGGCCCAACTGGACGTAGTGGTGTTGAACTACCTGATTTTTGAGAAAGTTTTAGGACTTGACGCCCAGGCCCTGGATGATCAGCAGACCTGCAAGTTCACCAGCAAGATCCCGGAGGTAATAGAGATTCTGAGACGGGGGGAAGCCAAACTGGCCTTTTTGCTGAACCCTACTAAGGTGGAGCAGGTCCAGCAGGTGGCCTCCGCGGGCCTGATTATGCCCCGGAAATCCACTTACTTTTACCCCAAAGTCAAGGACGGCATCGTCCTTTGCCCCATTAATCCCGGAGAAGAAATCTTCATCCCCTGAACCGCCGCGGTCAGACTCCCCCAGGCAAGCCCCGGGGCTGCAACCGGGGAAAAATCCCCCCGCCTCTTGCCAAAGGCCCCTTATATTGGTAAATTATTGGGGAACCCCCTGCAAGGAGACTCCGGGATGAGGGCTAAGGTCGTCGAACGCCGGATACGGATCCTGGTAATGGATCCTGAGGACTGGTGCCGGGATTTCCTTACTTCCGTCATGCGCTTGTGCGGGCTTGAGGAGTTTAAAATGGTGGCTTCGGCTGCCGAAGCCCTGCAAGCCCTGGAAGAGTCCACTTTCGATCTTCTGATCGCCGACCTCAAGCTGGCCCAGCAGCAGCGGCTCCTGGAGAGTTTCCGGGACCGCGACCCCACCATGCGTTTCATCTTCATGCTGCAAAAGTGGAGTCAGACCCCCCGCACGGTCTACCTGGAACACGCGGATTACGTGTGCAAACCCTTGAGCCTGGACGAGATCGTCCGCAAAATCCGGGACGCCATTCACCAGAAAAACCTGCGCCGGGCCGAAGAAGAGATCCGCCGCCTGAAACAGACCGCGTTCCGTATCTTGGGATAAATAGCTGTCAGCGGTCAGCCATCAGCAGTCAGCTTACAAAAGTTGAAGGCTTTTCTGTTTTTGCTGAAAGCTGAAAGCTGACCGCTGATAGCTTTATTTATTTCTCCCGGGACACCACCACCAGTCCCAGGGCCAGCCAGAAGGCTTCCCTGATCCGTCTGAGGATGCTGAAGGCCACTCCCAGGACCATGCCCAGGTCAAATCCCAGGGATAGAAGAATATTCCCCCCCTCCTGCACCCCCGCGGCCGCGGGGATAAAAAATCCCAAGGCGGTGAAGAGCATGGCCAGGGCATCCAGGCAGATGGCCAGGTCCCAGCCGATGGGGTGCCCCAACAGCCGGAACATCAGGTAGACCTCCACGCCATGCAACAGCCAACTCAGGAAAAATAAGGTAAAGGCCAGGAGGCAGCGGCCGGGGTGTTCCCGGTAAAATTCGGCCAGGCGGGCGTCCAGGTTATTGAAGGTCTCTTCCTTCTCTTTCAAGGCGGCGGGACAGAAACCCAGCCGGTCCAGCAGGCGGATGCCGGTGGCGCAGGGGGCCTGGCGCTGGGCAAACACAAAAGCTCCTCCGGCCGCGGCCAGACCCAGAGCGGCCAGACTCAAGATAATCAGGTGGGAGGAGGCCCCGGGCAGCAGGAAAGGGGCCAGGGCCAGGCCCAGAAAGATGTACAGGGCCAGGCTCAGCACCAGAATCCCTTTGTGGATCACTACCGAGGCCGTGGCTTCATCCCAGGGAACCCCACGGGAGTGTAAGGCCGCGGCCTTAAAGGGCTCGCCCCCCAGACTGGCGGTGGGGGTGAGCTGGTTCAGGGCCTCGCCTCCCAGGCGCAGCCAAAATAGACGGATTATGGATGGCTGGTGTTCCCGGCTTACCAGGAGAAACTTCCAGGAGACGGCTTCCAACAGGTTCACCAGGCCATAGGGGAGAAGCAGCAAGGGCCAATACCAGCCTATCCGCCGCAAATACTCTCCCAGGATGTGCCAACCCACTTGCTGGAGAAGCCAAAAAATGAAGACCACGGCGATGGCCAGGAGAATCAGGTTGAGGCGGCGCAAAAAATTATCCTTCTATCAGAAGTGGAATAAAGAGAATTTTTTTAAGATAGCAGAAGGGAGGCGATCAGTGAAGGCCTTCCACGCCTTTTACTTCCCCATGCCGGGGCAGGCGGCGCATGAGGAAGACCAGGGGCAGCAGGCAAAAAAAGACAATGGTAAAAAACCAGTAGTCGTCGCAAAAGGCCAACATCTGCGCCTGGCGCAAAACTTCATGATAAAGCCCACCCAGGGCCTGGGGCGCGTTCCACCACTGCCAGTTGCTCCCCAGCTCGGGCAGGGCCTGGGACATGCGGTGCTGCCATTCGCTGAAAGGCAAGGAAAAGGGGGTGAGATGTTCCACCAGGTGGCTCTGGTGGAACTGGCTGCGGCGAGCCAGCAGGGTGGTGGCGGTGGCAATGCCGAAACTTCCCCCTAGATTGCGCATCAGGTTGAAGATGCCGGTGGCGTTCCCCATCTTTTCCTGGGAGATGCGGGACATGGTAAGCGTGGTCAAAGACACGAAAGTGGTCCCCAACCCGAAGCCCTGGATAAAACGGGGCCAGGTGGCGGTGGCGAAATCAATGTTGGTATTGAAAATACTCATCATATAAACAGCCACCGCGTTGATTAACAGGCCGAGGCCCACCAGCCAGCGGCTGTCCACCACGGTGGTCAGCCGCCCGACAATGGGCATGATGATCAAAGACCCCACTCCCCCCCAGGCCAGGGAGGTGCCGGCCAGGGTGGCGTTATAGCCCATCAGGGTCTGCAAAAACAGGGGCAGCAGCATGATGCTGCCATAGAGCACAAAACCGAAGAAGAACATAATGGTGACCCCGGCCGCGTAATTCCGCTCTTTAAAGAGCCGCAGGTCCGCCACCGGATGCTCGGTCTTCAACTCCCGGTAGATCAGAAAAACAAAAGCCACCGCGGAGATTACCGCCAGACGGACGATAAAGGCCGAGGAAAACCAGTCCTCCCTTTCCCCTTTGTCCAGGACCACCTGGAGAGCGCCCAGGGCCACGATGAGCAGGCCCAGGCCCCAGTAATCGATGCTGCCGGCTCGTTGCTTCTTGACGTATTCGGGATCGAAAATGAAGAGAGCGGTCATCACCAAAGAGATCAAACCGATGGGCAGGTTGATATAAAAGGCCCAACGCCAGCTCAAGTTGTCAGTGATCCAGCCTCCCATCATGGGGCCGATGATGGGGGCGATGACCACTCCCAGGCCCCAAATGGCCATGGCCATGCCCCGTTCCCGCACCGGAAAGGTTTCCAGGAGGATGGCCTGGGAGATGGGCTGCAAGGCCCCGCCCCCCACCCCCTGGAAAATGCGGAAGAAAATGAGGCTCCCCAGGTTGGGTGCGGAGCCGCAGAGCATGGAACTGAAGGTGAACAGAGCCAGGCAGATCATCAGGAAGCGCTTGCGGCCGAAGAGGGCCGAAAGCCAACCGGTGATGGGCAGGACTATGGCGTTGGAGATGAGATAAGAGGTGAGGACCCAGGTGGCCTCATCCACCCCTGCGGAAAGGCTGCCCGCCATTTGGGGCAGGGCCACGTTGACCACCGTGGTGTCCACGATTTCCATGAAGGTGCCGGCCATCACCGCCATGGTGATGAGCCACTTGTTCACCGGGGGAGGACCGTTGGCCGGGGTATTATTCATGGTCGGGATATTTTGAGGGGATGGCCGCGGCCGTAGGGGCGGGTTTTAAACCCGCCCCTACGTCCCCCCCACCAAAATCACTGCCCCCCTCCCGCCAGCAACCGCGGGCCGCTGCGGTTCCGGGTATCGATGGTGACCTCGCTGGACATCCCCAGACGCAGGGGCCGGTCCCCGGGAAAGGGCGGGAGGAGCGCGATTTTCACCGGAATGCGCTGCACCACCTTCACCCAGTTGCCGGTGGCGTTTTCCGGCGGCAGGAGAGAGAAAGCCGAGCCGGTCCCGGCCATAATGGATTCCACCCTGCCTTTAAATTCCACCCCGGGATAGAGGTCCATCTGGACCGTGGCGGGCTGGCCCAGATAGACGTGGGTAAGCTGGGTCTCTTTATAGTTGGCCTGGATCCACAATTTCGAGGTAGTCAATGGCACCAGCATCATCAGGGGCTGTCCCGGCTGGACCCAGTTGCCCGTGTTCACCTGCCGCTTGGTGACATATCCCTCGATATCCGCCTTGACCCGGGTGTAGCCCAGGTTGAGACGGGCCTGCTCCAGTTTCGCCTGGGCCTCCTTGACGGCCGGCTGCTCCTCCAGGGGAATGCCGGTGGAGCCGCCGATGGCGGCCAGGGCCTCCCGGAGTTCTTGCCGGGACTGGTCCACCTCCGCTTTGGTCACCTGGAATTTGGTGTTCACCTTGTCCAAGGTCTGTTTGGGCACGGTGCGGCGCTCATAGAGGCCGGCATAGCGTTGCCGGTCGACCCCGGCCTGGCGGAAATTGGCTTCGGTCTGGGCCACCCTGGCCTGGGCCGTGGAGACCTTGACATAGAGTTGGGCCAGGTCTTGGCGCAGGCGGGCCAGATTGGCCGCGGCCTGATCCTCGGCTACCTGGTAGTCCGCGGGGTCCAGGGTGAGGAGCACCTGGCCGGGGGTGACCCGCTGGTTGTTATCCACCGGCACTGCCACCACCCGCCCCGGAACCCGGGGCGAGACCACCCCCACGTGGCCGCTCACATAGGCGTCATCGGTGCTGACAAAGATGTGGATATAGTACCAGTAACCCAGGCCGGCCCCTGCCAGCAGGAGCAGCAGCGCCGCCAGGCTTAACCGGACCGAGGTTTTATGGAGCATTTCCGGATTTATCCTTGGGGAGGAGGGCGTTGATGGCCCCCATGGCCCAGAGCAGTTCGGCCTTGGCCATCTGGTGGTCGTAGATCGCGGTCCAGTAGTTGACCCGGGTCTTGGTGAGCAGGGTCTCGGCGTCGATGACGTTGGTGGCGGTGCCCACCTGCTCCTTATACCTCTCCTCATTCAGGCGCAGATTTTCTTCCCCCTGGGTCACGGCCTTTTCCGTCACCCGGATGCGGTCCGCAGTTTCCCTGACCTTCAGATAGGCATTCTGCACGTCCAGGCGCACCTGGTCGTTGAGGTCCTTGTGCTGCTCCCGGAGCTGATTCACCTTAAATTTGGCCTGGGCCACCTGGGCCTTGGTGTCCAGCCCGGAAAATAAGGTCCATTGCATGCCGAAGATGCCGAACCAGAGGGTGTCATGCAACTGGAATTCGTTCTGCTGCCAATTCATGCCGGCCTGGGTGTAAAACCGGGGGAAAAACTGGGACTTGGTCTGGGTCACTACTTTTTCCTGCTGGGAGATGCGCGTGTTGGAGGCCTTGAGGTCGCTGCGCTGGCCCAGGGCAGTGTTGGTGGCTTCCTCCAGGCCCCAGGGCCGGGTTTCCAACTTTTCGTCTTTGAGCACCGTCTCGGCCGACACCGGCAGGGCCAGGACCTTGTTGAGGGCCGAGCGAATGTTGATGGTGTCGGTCTGGGCCACGATGAGGCGCTGCTCCGCGTCCGCCAGGGAGACCTCGGCCTGGAGGACGTCATTGTAAGTGACTACCCCGAACTCGTACTGGTCCCGGGCGATCTTCAGGTGGGCCTTGAGGTCCACCACCTCCTGCCGGGCCACGATCTCCATCTTCTGGGCCCGCAGGGTGGTGAAATAACCCTTGGAGACATTGAGGAAGAGGTCGTCCCGGGTCTTGGCGGTATCCAGGAGGCTGGCCGATTTGCCCAGGACCGCGGCCTGGTACCGGGCCGGGGTGCCCCAGAAATCGAAGATGGTCTGATCCAGGTAGACCTTGCTGCTCCAGAAGTTGCGGTTGGTGGAGGGAAAAGTAATGTATCCCCCGCCTGCTGCTGCGCCCAATCCTGGTAAGGCGTTAGCCGGAATCTTCGCCTGGACCTCATTATCATAAATGGTCTGGCTCACCTCTGATTTGACGGTGGGCAGGAACCCGGAGCGGGCCCGCACCACCTCCTCGCCGGCGATGAGCGACTGGAGGCGGCTGATCTGCATATTGGGGTTGGCTTTCCAGGCCAGGCGCAGGGCCTCCTCCAGGGTCAAAGTGGCCGGGGTTTCGGCGCCTAAGCCGGGAACCGCCAACAGGATCCAAACCAATAATCCGAGAAGGAACCGGCGCCGGAGACTGCGGAACATCATAGGGGGGTCACCTCTGCCGCGCTGGGGGATTTCGGGGTCAGTCCCGAAGAGAGCAAGGTCAACAGAACCGGCAATGCCTCTTTGACGGCCTCTTCCTGGCCTTCGGTCATAATGGCATTCCCCCTCCTTGTCAAGAAAAACTTGCAAACCCACCTGACGCTGTTTAGACTGGATTATATCCAAAAGCAAGTGGAGGCGTCCCATGCAACGGCGGGAGTTTCTCAAGCAACTGGCGGCCCTGGGCGCGGTGGCCGGGGCCGGCATGGTCATGCCCCGGGAACTGTGGGCCATGGCCTCCAAGGATAAACCCCAGCCTCTCCTGGCCAAAGTCCAGGGGACCAATTACGCCCAGATCACCGGGGAGGCCATCCAGGCCCTGGGGGGGATGAAGAAATTCGTCAACTCCGGAGAAGTGGTGGTGGTCAAGCCCAATATGGCCTGGGACCGGGCCCCGGAGCTGGCGGCCAACGCCCATCCCCTGGTGGTGCGCCGGGTGGTGGAACTCTGTCTGGACGCGGGGGCCAAGAAGGTGAAGGTGTTGGATCACACCTGCCATGACGCCCGCAAGGCTTATAAAAACAGCGGCATCCAGGACGCGGTGGCCGGCCTCAAGGACCCCCGGGCGGTGGTGGAGTTCGTGGATGAGCGCCGCTTCGTGGAGCTGAAAGTGGAAGGGGCCAAGGCCCTGAAGAAATGGTATTTTTATAAGGACATCCTGGAGGCCGACCGCTTCATTAATATACCCATTGCCAAGAACCACTCCGAATCCCGCCTCACCATGTGCCTGAAGAACATGATGGGGGCCATCGGCGGCTGGCGGGGCCGCATCCACGTGGGCCTGCACCAGAACATCGCCGACATGAATCTGATCCTGCGCCCGGATTTGCACGTCCTGGACGCCACCCGCATCCTGGTGCGGAACGGCCCTTCCGGGGGGCGGCCGGAAGACGTGGAGGTCAGAAACCTGGTCTTCGCGGGGACCGACCCCGTGGCCCTGGACGCCATGGGTACCACCCTTTTTGGGCTGAAGCCCGGGGACATCGGTTATATCATCAAAGCCCATGCCGCAGGCCGGGGAGAGATGGACCTGAACAGAATTAAAGTCCTTTCCTCTTAAGGAAGTAAAACCGTGCCGGTTTCCCCCATCAGGAATGTTAAATAATTGATCCTGTATAATCCTGATAATCATGAGAAGATCACTGGAGAATTTGCGGGAGATAAAACCTAAGTTTTGCCGACTTCCTTGACCTCCTTTCCTTCTTGGCTGACCCTGTGGATGCAAATGCAAAAAATTGCCCATTGGGGTGCGGCCGGCCTGCGCGGATTCTCTACCCCCAAGGATGCAGAGGGACGAGAATTCCCTTTTGCCCTTTCCTGGTTGGTCCCGGTAAACCCCCAGGTGATGGCCCAGGTCCAGCAAGGCCCCACCCAAGCCTATGCAGACGAATATGACCGGGTGAACCACCGGATTAATGAGCTGGCCTCGATGCTGGCAGCCGAAATCAGAGATCGGGGTTTTCGCGCCCGGCCTTTGGCTGCTTCGGTGCGCAGCGATCCGGTAAACATCAAGGGAGACTTTCCCCACAAAACTGCGGCCACCCGGGCGGGATTGGGCTGGATCGGCCGCCATTGCCAGTTGGTGACCCATAAATGGGGCTCCTGGGTGCGCCTGGGCACCGTTTTTACCGATCTGGACCTCCCCCCTGGCAAGCCGGCGCAGCGCAGCTTCTGCGGCCGTTGCCGCCGCTGCGTGGAGGCCTGCCCCGCGGGAGCCTTGAGCGGCGCCTTATGGTCTCCGGGTCTGCCCCGGGAAGACATCCTGAACGTAAGGGCTTGCGACCGTTGGAAGAAAGAAAATTATTCCCAACTCCATGGAGGGCATGTCTGCGGCATCTGCTCAGCGGTGTGCCCTTATGGACTGAAGTTGCTGAAAAAGTCCGCCAGTACTGGCCGTAAAGCCGGTTCTACCGGAAACTTGTTAACTCTCGGAGCCCAATCAGTGCCTTAAACTCTATAAAGATAGCTCCGACAGAACTGGAAACTAAAATGCCAAGCCGGAAAAAACCCGGAAATAAATGGGTCTGGGTACTGGTTTTTGTCAGCGTCTTTCTGCTGATGGGCTTCCGGGCTGATGCCGCCGAGATTGACCTCATCCAACAGGCGATCAAGGCCAAGAAGGCCAATTGGGTGGCCAAGGAGAACCCCATCTCCCAGCTTCCCCCCGAGGTCAGAAAAAAGCTGCTGGGCGCACCGGATCAGGAAATGGACACCGGGGCGCCGTTGATGGAGCCTTACGGCGCAGAAGCGGCGGCCCTGCCGTCGAGTTTCGACTGGCGAAGCGCTGCCGGCGGCAATTTCGTCACCCCGGTCCGGGATCAACAGACCTGCGGCAGTTGCTGGGCCTTCAGCACCACCGCCGCCCTGGAGTCGAAGTGCCTGATCACCTTCAATTGGCCGGGAACGAATTTGGACCTCTCGGAGCAGATAGTATTGTCCTGCAGCGGCGGCGGCAACTGCAGCGGCGGCTATGCTTCCACCGCCTCCGACTACCTTAAAAGCACGGGGACCACCCTGGAGAGTTGTTACCCCTACACCAACTCCAACGGCGTCTGCAGCAATGCCTGTGCCAACTGGCAGAAAAGGGCCTATAAGATCGCCTCCTGGCAATATGTCTCCATCTCGGGCAGCGCCACCGCCGCCACCATCAAAAACGCCATTTATAACAACGGCCCGGTGGTCGTCTGGTTTAAGGTCTATACCGATTTTTATTCCTATAGCTCGGGGGTTTATACTTATTCCTATGGCAAGTTTGAGGGGAACCACTTTGTCCTGGCGACGGGCTGGGACGATAGGCAGAGCGCCTTCATCGTCAAGAATAGCTGGAACACCACCTGGGGAACTGCCGGATATTTCCTGATCGCCTACAGCGAGTTGACCGGCACCACGCTGTTCGGCTATTGGACCTATGGTTACGATAGGGCCGTCTCGCCCCATAAAGCCCTGCCATGGCTGGAAATGCTGCTCATGTGAGGAGGAGAGCGTTATCCGGCCCGCAGTGCGCAGATTAACTTCGAACTTGAAGGAACGTTTTTTTTAATCTCACAAAACTTTGAACTAACAAAACCATGGAACCCAAACGATCTTTTTTACGCCGCTGGATTAACCTGCGGCGCGTCTCCCAACTCTTTTTTTTCGCCCTTTTCCTGTTTCTCTTTCTCAAGGCCGAATACGTGGGCCAGGAGGTTTTGGCCTGGCCGGTGGACCTCTTCTTCCGCTTTGATCCCCTGATTTTTACGGCCCATCTCCTGGCCTTCAGCCCCTGGGTGGCCGGGCTCGCCTGGTCCCTGGTGTTCGTGGCCCTGACCCTGGTCTTGGGCCGCTTTTTCTGCGGCTGGGTCTGTCCCCTGGGCACCGCCCTGGACGGCTGCCGCCGGCTGCTCTTCCGGCCCCGGGAGGATCGGGGCGTGGCCGCGCGCTGGCGCCGGGGCAAATACTATCTGCTCCTGGCCCTGCTGGTGAGCGCGCCCTTCTCCCTGAACCTGGTGGGACTGTTTGATCCCCTCTCCCTGCTGTATCGCTCCCTGGCCATCGTCTTTTATCCCGCGTTCGGCTACGGGGTGGAAAAGGCGGCCCTTGCCATGTATCGCCTGGGCGAGCCTTTCACTTATGTGAGTGAGCCGGTTTACCAGGCCGTGAAGGCCACCCTGCTGCCCTTCAAACCCTTGGTGTATCTGCTGCCCTTTTTCACCCTGGTTCTCTTTGCCCTGGTAGTGGCCGGGGAACGGGTGGACCGGCGCTTCTGGTGCCGGGCTTTGTGTCCCCTGGGGGCCCTTTACGGCCTGCTGGCCCGCTTCTCTCTCCTCAGGCGGCGGCCTACCGCGCTCTGCCCCGATTGCGGCGATTGCACCCAGATCTGCAAAATGGCGGCCTTCGCGCCGGGCAAACCGGGCCGCCATCTGAACTCCGAATGCCAGCTCTGCCTCCGCTGCCTGGACCAGTGCCAGAAGGAGGAGCGGGTGGTCTTCACCTGGCGCTCTAAGGCCCCCCGGGCTCCCCTGGACCTGGGCCGCCGCCAGGTGATCACCTCTTTGGCCACCGGGGTGGCGGCGGTGCCCCTGCTCCGCCTGGGCTCTTTGGCCCGGCGTGCCGATGAATACCTGATCCGGCCCCCGGGCGCCCAGGAGGAGGCCGCGCTCCTCACCCGCTGCATCCGCTGCGGGGAGTGCCTGAAGGTCTGCCTCACCAACGGCCTGCAACCCGTGCTCTGGGAAGCCGGCCTGGAAGGGCTTTATACCCCGCGCCTCATACCGCGTATGGGCTATTGCGCTTATTCCTGCAACCTCTGCGGCCAGGTCTGCCCCACCGGCGCCATCCCTGCCTTGCCCCTGGCGGCAAAGCAGGCCCTGGTCCTGGGGACTGCGTTCATCAACCGCGGCCGTTGCATCCCGTACACCGAAGGGACCGACTGCCTGGTTTGCGAAGAACACTGCCCGGTCTCTCCCAAGGCCATCGGCTACCTTGAGCAGGAAGTCACCAACCTCCAGGGAGAACGGGTCAAGGTAAAACTCCCGGTGGTCCACCAGGACCGCTGCATCGGCTGCGGCCACTGCGAGCACGTCTGTCCCGTGGGGGGGGCCGCAGCGATTCGGGTGAAGCGGTCATTGCGCGTTGAAATATGAAAAAAGTAAGCAGTGAGCAGTGAGCAGTGAGCAGTAGAGGGGGTGAAGGATATGGGCGGAAAAGACCAAAAGCCCCATCGGAATCTGGTTGCCTGGCAAAAGGGGATGGATTTAGTTATCGAAGTGTACAAGTTAACCCAGGGTTTCCCAGGTAGAGAGCTTTACGGACTCAGTTCTCAATTACGACGCGCTGCTATTTCAGTGCCCTCCAATATTGCCGAAGGGGCTGCCAACCGCACCCCTTCACAGTTTTCGCTATTCCTATCCAATGCCCTCGGCTCTCTCAATGAACTTGATACCCAAATGGAATTATCCTTCCGGTTAGGTTATCTTCCAGAAAATAAATATAATCACATCAGTAAATTGCTGGACGAATGCCTTGCCCTGACGTATGGCCTGAGAAAGTCCATCGCCAGCAAGGTTAAGCGTTAACTAGATGAATCTTCTTCATATTTACTGCTCACTGCTCACTGCTTACTGCTCACTCTCATGAAACGCCATTACCCAGACCAACCCCTGATAGGCGTAGGCGCAGTCATCTTCCGGGGGGAGGAGGTCCTCCTGGTGCTGCGCGGCCAAGAACCGGCCCTGGGCTCCTGGAGTCTCCCCGGGGGGCTGGTGGAGTTGGGGGAGACCCTGGAGGTAGCTTTAGCCAGGGAATTAGCCGAAGAAGTGGGGATTACCGTGGAGGTCCTGGGGATCACCGCGGTTTTGGACCGGATTTACCGGGACCCCCAGGGCGGCGTTCCTTATCACTACGTGCTGGTGGATTTTCTCTGCGACTACGGGGACGGGGACCTGCGCCCCGGTTCGGATGTCACCGCGGCCAGGTTTGCGCCGCTTTCGGAATTGGACCGGCTCGCCCTGCCCGCGTTCACGGCCCGGGTGATCCGCCGGGCCTGGGAGCAGAAGCGGCAAGGCGGGGTTTTGCCCCTAGTGTAGGGTGCGTTCTACGCACCATAACTTACTAATTAACAACCAAAAAGGTATCATGATGTAGGGGCGAATCTTGTATTCGCCCCGGCCCCAACGTCCAGGGCGAACACCAGGTTCGCCCCTGCAACCCTTCTTCCTACAAAATCTTCCCTAAAAATGAATCTCAAACAAAGAACTGATGGAGTCTTCCCGGTGGATGCTGAGGAGGGCCCGGGCGAAGATATGGGCCACGGAGAGCTGCACAATCTTGCTGCACTCCTTGGCCCGGTCGCTTAAGGGGATGGTGTCGGTGACCACCAGGCGTTTCAAGGGGGATTCCGTGACCCGGTCCACCGCCGGGCCGGAGAGGACCGCGTGGGTGCAACAGGCGTTGACGCTGAGCGCGCCTCGGCTCATGATCACCTTGGCGGCCTCCGACAACGTGCCACCGGTGTCGATGATATCATCCATGATGACCACTTCCTTGCCCAGGACCTCGCCGATGAGGTGCAGGGCCTGGGCCTTCCCCGGTGCGTCCCGGCGTTTGTCGATCAAGCCCAGGGACGCGGCCAGCCTCTTGGCATAGGCCCGGGCCCGGGGCACGCCGCCCGCGTCCGGAGAGACGATGGCCAGGTCATCCTGAAAGTTCTCCCGGATATAGGGGATCATGATGGGGGAGCCGTAAAGGTTGTCCACCGGGATGTTGAAGAAACCCTGGATCTGGCCCACGTGCAGGTCCATGGTCAGAACCCGGTGGGCGCCGGCGGTGGAGATGAGGTCCGCCACCAGCTTGGCGGTGATGGGCACCCGGGGAGCCACCTTCCGGTCCTGCCGGGCATAGCCGAAATAGGGGATAACCGCGGTGATGCGCCGGGCCGAGGCCCTTTTCACCGCGTCGATCATGACCAGGAGCTCCATGATGTTGTGGTTGGCCGGGGGGCAGGTGGGCTGGATCAGAAAGACGTCCCGGCCCCGGACGTTTTCGCCGATCTCCACCCGGATTTCGCCGTCGCTGAAGGTGGTGACCAGGGCCTGGCCCAGGGTCATGCCCAGTTGGTCGCAAATTTTCCGGGCCAACTCCGGGTTGGCGTTGCCCGTAAATATCCGGATACTATTGTTAATGGCGGCAGCATTCATCGTTTCTGACTCAAAGGGGATTTGGCTTTCAGAAGCACGGATTTGATAGCGCGGTTTCCGGGTGCTTATGTTAAATCAAAGGGCAGGGTGGAGGCAAGATTAATTTCCGGGGGCGCCACCTTTTCTTGGATAACCAAAATTTCTACCCCGTTTTGGGCCGCCAGGGCCAGTTCCCGGGCATAAGCCGGGTCCAACTGGGCCGCGGGCTTAAGGACCCGGGCGTCTTCCCGCTGCACCACGAAAACTTGCCAGGCCTGATGGCCCTGGCGCACCAGGTTCGCCAGCTCTTGCAGATGGCGGCGCCCCCGGGCCGTGACCCCATCGGGAAAAAGGGCCACGCCCTCTTCCACCCAGGTGACGCTTTTTACCTCCAAAAAGGCAAATTTCCCACCCAAATCCAGGGCAAAATCCAGGCGGCCGCCCTGGGGGAGGGATACTTCCGGCCGCACCTGCAGGGGTTGGGGGATGCCGGGGAGGCCGGAACCGGCCAGGGCGTCGGCCACCAGCCGGTTAGGAGCCAGGGTGTCGATGCAGATCCAGCCTTCCGGCCCCTTAACAAAGCGCCAGGTGTATTGAGTCTTCCGCCCGGGGCGGCCGTCTTGGGTCAGCAAGACCTCCTGGCCCGGCCGGGCGCAGCCCCGGAGCGCCCCGGTATTGGGCACATGGGCCCAGACCCGTTCGCCGCCGGCCAGTTCCACTTCGGCCAGAAAACGTTGCTGGCGGCGCAAAAAACGGCCGGGAATCATGGGGGAGGAAAAGCGCACGTTGCAGGGCTTTAAGAAGGTTAGTGACTTTACCCAAAAACTAAAAACTGAAAACTAAAAACTAAAAACTGTATTAAAACGCGTACCACACTCGCAGCCAGTTCTGCAGGTCATCACCCCGGTCCCGATTGCCGGTTTCCATCTGGCTCTTGATGATAAAACTCCACTGGCCCAGATCGTATTTAATCCCCGGGCCCACGCCCATCACTCGATCGCCGAAGGACCGGTTGAAGGTGAATCTCTGGTCGCCGGAAGGATAATAGAGATAGCCGCTCAGGCCCACCTTGAAGTTGGGGAGAAGGTGATAATCCATGGAGTATTTAAATAAGGGCAGGGCGTCGCTCCTCCGCCCGGGGTCCGGCAAGGCGCTGGTGGGGTTATAGCGGAAAGATACGTTCATCTGCAGGTTATGGGTAAGGTTGAGGGTGGCGCGGCTTTGGGGATCGGCGGTCAATCCCAGGTCGCGGTGCAGCAGATTCAGCTTGGAGGAAGGAGGGGCCGGCTGTTCGCCCAGCATCTGGGCATCCAAGGGGGAGGGGGCGGCCACCGAGAGAACCGGCGAAGGTCCGGGATTACCTCTCCAGAAATCGGCGTATGCCGCCGCCGCCTGTCCCGGGAGGCATATAATCAACGCCAGCCAAGCAATTGCGGCCAGCCGGGCCATCCCCCTGCATCCCTGCATGACTCTACTCCCCCTGCATCTCTGACCCTTATAATTTATATCTTCATCGGCACAATGTCAAGAAGACCGGAATTTGCGGTGGTGACATAGATTATGCCATGTTGGTAAAAATGTATGGAGAAAGTACGGAAGCCAAAATGCAAAAGCGGTATAGTCCAGCCAAATATACCAGGAGCGAAGTTAAGCGGATTGCTGATAATCCTGATGAAAAGCACATTTCTCCCAGCTATGTCGAGCGCCAGAACCTCGCCATGAGAATCTCTATGCACCGTTTAACCCGCTTAACCAATGCCTTTTCAAAGAAGGTGGAGAACCTGGCCTATGAGGTCAGTCTGCATTTTATGTATAATAATTTTGTCCGGATTCATAAAACCCTGAGAGTGACCCCGGCGATGGAGGCTGGAATTTTAGATCATGTGTGGAGTTTGGAGGAAATTGCTGGTTTAGCGGATTAACTCAAATAATAAGCAATAAGGCTGGTTATTTTAATCTCCTAACATTTTTTTAGGCTCGATACGCAAACATATTCCTATAGCCTCTTTAAGAATTAAGCTCTTTAGAGCGGTAGAGGTTTATAGACGCTCTTCCGATCCCTTTTTTTCAGATTAAGCCCCCTCTATACGCGAAGAAACCCATTTACCATAAGTAGAATATGATTTAAATTTTCTCTTTTTAATATAAGGCATAATTTCTTGCAGTATTTTTTTATAATTCTCTTCGGCGGTTTTCAATCGTTTTTTTGCTGCAGGCGTGATTTTAATGCCTTTTAGTGTCTTCATGGTCATTATTCCTCCAAAGGTGCCGGAGCGTAGAAAGAATAATCTTTGCTTTCTACACATTTGCCTCGTGATCTAGTTGATACATAGTGATTGAGTCTTACATAAAGTTCATAAACATTATTCCATAAATAACTTTTTATATCTTGTATATTAATATTTAGACCACAGGACTTAGCATCGCTTGAATAAATTGGCCTTGCATGTACCTTCACATCTTTAGGAGTTAAAAATAACTTAATTTTGCTTTCTATCGTTCGCTCCGTCTTTCCTGCAAACATACCACTTCCTAATACTTTTTTTGAAATATCTTTCGATAATTCAAGCGCTGATCTAAGCTCTTCAATTTCTCTCGCATCATAATTTGCAAGTTGTTGTAAATATGGTTCCATATTTCCATCTTCTTTAATTGCCGCATTAAATAAATCTTCATAACTTTTAATAATATTATAAACAGAAAATAACCGATTTCCTATATAAAACTGTGGATCTACTGCACCTAGTTCTGATGTCTCTCCCATCAATATTTCTGATGATCCAAGGCAAATCATAGTGGCTGCAGATTTGGCTTTGCTTGGCACTATAACACTATATTTGCCTGTACCGCTATATGCTCGACAAATATTGATTATTCTTTCTGCAGCTAAAGCATCACCACCTGGAGAACTTAATAATAAATAAAACCCTTTAGATAAATCTGTCTTTTGAAGAACTCCCTCCAACATATCAGCATCACTATCGTCAATAATAACCCGATATACAAAACTTGTGAACATTGAAATAACAGGAGCCCCAAGTTCTTTTTCAAGCTCATTATAATAGACCTGTCTTGTTTCAGGACCCTGGCGTTCTTCTGCGCCGATCTTGTGAAAAATAAGGTCTTCAGCCAAGAGTCTTTTCCCTTAATTTAAGGAGTCCAGATGCGACAGTCAATTCTCCTGACTAAAATTATAGGTAAGTATTTGTACCCATATCATAAATTTACCCCAAAAGTCCAGAACAAAACATTCCAGAAAAGCTATCCTTTGAGGCCAATCGCCTGGTTTCTATACATCGGTTCATTATAAAGTTCACTTTAATTTTATTATATCGCAATTGCGACTCAATTGCAAGAGGTAGGTCTATATTCAAAATGATACACTATCAAAATTTGGGTAGGTACCGGGGTGGAAGTCTGCGGGGATTTTTTCCATAAAGGCGTCTAGATCACCCGCCCATAAATCTGGGCCAGGATTTCCCGGCCGCCCTGGTCCAGGAGGCGTTCCGCCAGGGTGCGGCCCAGGCTAGCGGCTTCTTCCCGGGGACCGCTGATACTGCCCCGGATGAGGCGCCGGCCCTCCAGGTCGCCGATCAGGGCCTCAAAGGTGAGGGAGTGGCCTTGAACCTGGGCCAGGCCCGCCACCGGCACCACGCAGCCTCCCTCCAGGCGGGCCAGGAAACCCCGCTCCGCTCGCACCGCAGTGTGGGTCACCGGATCATCCAGGAAGGCGATGAGGTCCATGACCCGGGTATCATCGGCCCGGGTCTCCAATCCCAGGGCCCCCTGGCTCACGGCCGGCAGCATCTCCTTATCGGATAAAAAGCTCCGGCTGACCTGAGTCAGACCCAGGCGGGCCAGCCCCGCGGCCGCCAGGATGATGGCCTCCAGGCCCTGTTCCGCCATCTTCCGCAACCGGGTGTCCACGTTCCCCCGGAGGGGTACGACTTCCAGGTCGGGCCGTTGGTGGAGAACCTGCACCCGGCGCCGCAGGCTGCCGGTGCCCACCCGGCCCCCGGGGGGGATAGCGGCCAGGGTGGCGTAATTGTGGGAGATAAAGGCGTCCCGCCAGTCCTCCCGGGGCGGCACCGCGGCGATCACCAGCCTCTCCGGCACCAGCGCGGGCATGTCTTTCAAGCTGTGCACCGCCAGGTCCACCTGGCCGGCCAACAGGGCCTCTTCAATCTCCTTGATGAACAGGCCCTTGCCCCCCACCTGGGCCAGGGGCACGTCCTGCAACTTGTCCCCGGTGGTCTTGATGATCACCAGTTCCACCGCCAAGTCGGGATAACGCTCTTCCAGCCTATCCTTGACCCAGTTGGCCTGGGCCAAGGCCAGCTTGCTCCCCCGGGTGCCGATGCGGAGTGAAGACGGTTTCCGGTTTTCGGTTTTCGGTTTTCGGTTCATGACAGTAATTTTGGGGTGAAAAGGTTAAAAGGGGAAGAGGGGAAAAGGAAAAATACCTTGGCAATTCAAAGTCTTTTCCTTTTCCCCTTTTTCCCCAAGAAGTCCTTAGCCGCAGGTGCTACAGGAAGTGGCAGAACACCCGGTGCAGGAAGCGCCCTTGGGATTGGACGCGGCCGTGAACTTGTAACCCACCTTGGCGGCACAGGCGCTCATCAGCTTCTCCACCTGTTTCTCATGGCAGGAGGGGCAATCCACTTCGTCACTGCCGAATACCAGCTTCTCGAACTCATGACCACAAGCCTGACAACGGAACTCAAAAATCGGCATGGAACAACCTCTGAAAATTAATGTAGGGTGCGTCTCCCGCACCATTTGGGCTTTATCTCTCCAAGTTAAACTTGGGGCAAAAATAGGTTCCCAAGTCCAACTTGGGAACCAGAAGATTCGGGTATCGCTTATTTATTCTACACTATTTCTTCTCGATGCGCACCGTGGCCCCTGCCGGCACCAGTTTCAGGCAGCAGGGGTCGCCATGGACGCGGCCCACCAGGTTGACGGCGCTGGCCGGGCGGATTTCTCCCGGCACGCTGGCGGGAGTCATCCCGAAGAAAATACAAAAAGCCTTGCCCGTGGGCCAGTAGCCCAGGTCCCCCACGTTCACCACCACCGCTGCGGTGTCGTCCAGGTCCGCCACCACCTGGGGGACCGGGAAGTAGATTTCCTCCCCCCAGAGCTGAGCCTGGCCGTTGATGGGCAGGGCCGCGGCCAGGGCCAGGGCCGTGGGGGTGTCTGTCAAAATGCCTTCCAGGCGCTGTCCGCCAGCGCTAATGATGATCTCAGTGGGCATGGGGTCCCTCCAGTTCCTCCACCACCAGCGCGGCCAACAGTGGCAAGAGGAGTTCATGGTGCCCGGTCAAGGCGTAGCCCTGGCCCACCCCGGCGGTGGGCCGCCGCACTACGTTGGTCAAGGGGCGGTAATGCTGGACGAAATCCAGGTTGACGGTGGTCAGGGGCTCCACCTTATGGCCCAAATTGCGGGCCAGGGTCACGGCCTTCAGGAAGACCTCGGGCATAATCACCGCGGAGCCCAGGTTGATATATAAGCCCCCGGCCAGGTGGCTGACCAGGGCCGCGAAGAGGCGAAAATCCAGGTGGGTGGCCGCGCCCAGGGCCTCCGGGTCCACCGAGGGGTGGAGGTGGATGATGTCCGTGCCCACGGCCACGTGCACTGTCAGCGGCACTCCCAGTTCTGCGGCCGCGGCCAGGAGGCTCAGGTGTTTATAAGGAAAATTGGCCTCCAGCAGGCGCCGGCCCACGGCCTCCCCCAGGCCCAGGTTTTCCCCGGCCCCCCAGGAGATGGCGGCGTTGAGGAATTCTCCGGTCTCCCGGGCCATGCCGAACTGGCCGCACCCCAAAACCTGGTCCACGTCTTCGGAGGTGCGCCCCACCATGGCGATCTCCGCGTCATGGACAATGCCCGCGCCGTTCAAGGCCACACCGGTGATCAGGCCCCGGCGCAACAGGTCGATGAGGATGGGGCTGAGTCCTACTTTGAAGGGGTGGGCGCCCATACCCAGGAGCGCCTGGCAGCCCTCCCGGCGGGCCCGGACCCAGGCCCCGGCCACCTCCCGCAGGTCCGCGCCCGCGAGAATACGGGGCAGGCCCGCCACAAACTCCCGGAGGCTGCCCCCGGCCTGCCAGGCCCGGGCAAAATCCTGGTGGCTGACCTTGGAGGGACGGTCTTTCAAACTATAGGTTTTGATACCCTTAAGGTCCAGAGGGTCCAGTTTCTTCATCCACCCCCCTGGGGGCCGAATTTCTCCGGATACAACTGAAAGTCCACCAGATCGCAGAGTATATGGCCGATGGTGATATGCACTTCCTGGACCCGGGGGGTATTCCGGGAGCGGACAATCAGGGCCAGGTCCGCGGCCCGGGCCACCTCCCCTCCCTCCCGGCCGCACAAGGCCAGGGTTTGCAAACCCAACTCCCGGGCCGTTTGCAGCCCGCGTACCACATTGGGGGAGCCGCCGCTGGTGCTGATGCCCCAGGCCACGTCTCCCGGCCTCCCCCAAGCCCGGAGCTGCTTGGTGAACACCTCGTTGAAGTCGTAATCGTTGGCCACCGCGGTGAGTATGGAAGTGTCCGTGGTCAGGGCCAGGGCCCCCAAAGGCGGCCGCTCCACCTGGAAACGGTTGACGAACTCCGCGGCCAGGTGCTGGGCATCAGCGGCGCTGCCCCCATTGCCGAAGATAAATATGCGCGCCCCGGCCCGCAGGGACTCGGCCAACATGCGGGCCGCGGCCACCACTGCGGCCCCTTCCTCCTGCCAAAATTGCTGCTGCAGGCGGATCGTCTCCGCCACCGCTTCCTGGGCGCGCGCCATTAAGGGCATAAGGTCTCCTTTGCGGTTTTTTTAGGGGCCGGTAGATTAGTGAGCAGTCAGCGGTAATCAGTTATACCTAAGACTGCGGCTCACCCCTAAACTACGAAAAACTCCCCCCTCACCCCAGCCCTCTCCCCCCGCCGGGGCATAAGCGCTAACTTAGTGCTTGATATATTTATTTAACCCATTATAATCGTCACCCAAGGAGGTGACGATGAAAAAGTTGATTTTTCCAGAAGAGGCGGAGGATTGGCAATTTCTTCTCACC